>JAKSKX010000005.1 GCA_024401535.1 Paludibacteraceae bacterium
CCTAACAAGCATCGTAATCCCTGAGTCGGTAACTAAAATAGGGAATGGGGCATTCTCTGGTTGCACAAGCCTAACAAGCGTCGAAATCCCTAACTCGGTAACTGAAATCGGAGCGGAGGCATTCTCTGGTTGCACAAGCCTAACAAGCATCGTAATCCCTGAGTCGGTAACTAAAATAGGGAATGGGGCATTCAGCGGTTGCACAAGCCTAACAAGCATCGAAATCCCTGAGTCGGTAGCTGAAATCGGAGAGGAGGCATTCTCTGGTTGCACAAGCCTAACAAGCATAGAAATCCCCAACTCGGTAACTAAAATCGGAGAGGAGGCATTCTCTGGTTGTATAAATCTTTCTAATATCGAAATACCCCAAAGTGTAAAAAGTATGGATTATCGAGCTTTCCAAAATTGTAAAAGTTTAACAAGTATTTTTATCCCTTGTGATTTATATTTTTATGGTGGTGGCGTATTATTAGGTGGTTGTGAAAATATAGAAAGTGTTACTTTTTCAAGAAGAGTTTCCCGTTTCACATATGATGGTTATTATTCTTATAAAAATTTATTTTCTGATTGCCCAAATCTCATGTCAGTAAAAATGTATAGTGCTGAAC
The DNA here is from genome assembly GCA_024401535.1 of Paludibacteraceae bacterium. Taxonomy (GTDB): domain Bacteria; phylum Bacteroidota; class Bacteroidia; order Bacteroidales; family Paludibacteraceae; genus UBA1723. The sequence goes on from JAKSKX010000005.1 coordinate 609, forward strand.
CACCGGATGTTCAATTAACCAATTATGCTTTTGGAAAAAGAGATGTAATGTTTGTTTTATATGTTCCAGTTGGATGTAAAGAAAAATATAAAAATTATCGCGTTTATTATAATAAAGCAGTCTATTATTACCCATACGAAAATTACTACATCGAAGAATTTGATCCAGAAGAAGATCCGTTTGGTAATAACGATGGTATAGAAACCATAGTTTCTTATGACTATGATGGCGTTATTGATGTCTATAATATGTCGGGTGTCAAGATTCTTTCAACTTACAATAAAGATGAAATTGACAACTTGCCGAAAGGAATATATGTCGTAAGGGCAGGACAAAAGCCTGAAAAATACATTGTAAAATAATGGTTGTTGCATTAACAAAAGGGAAGGTGGTAAATCATTTACCACCTTCCCCTTTTGTTCTTATTTCTCTATTATCCCCTTTTTATATAGTTCGTTTAAAGTCTCAGGAATTTGCTTTTCTAATTTTTTGCCTCTCTTTGTTCGTATGAATAGTATTGCTTCATTATTCTGAAGCCTTACAATTTCTAATTCTTTTATGTTTTTGGGGTCTATCTTAGAAAGAATCGGGTCTTCATTCAATTTTACCAAACTGTCCGATTCTATGGCATTAAATGTATTTCTATGAATTCTCCCATTAGTGACATAGGCGATAAATTTTAGTTGTGGAGAAGAACCATTAATGTGTATTTGTTCTACCGGAGGCCCAGGTTGATAGTCTTTTAATATTTCTATTTTTTTTACTTCGTCAATTGCAAGAGAATCACCTGCGGCAAATGCAGATAGTGAGGAAAGGAGTAGCGCGCTAAAAACAAAATTCTTTATCATAGAAGTTTATTGTATTGCCTTGCTCAAGAAATACATTACAATCGTACCGACAAAGAACAAGGTTGTTATTATAACCAAAGGTTTTTTCTCTGCCCCTAGAAACCTGAAAAGTATTGCCGGAACAACAATATTGAACAGCGAGTTTATTATTAGCCCATAGATCCCCGTAATTGCCGCAAAATAGCCTCCTGAGACGCTTGCAACAAGCAGAGCGAACACTAGGTCCCACTTGCTCATTCCGTGCGTAAAAAAGGCCGCCTTTATGGAAATGATGAGCATTGCCAAAGCGTACATCAGGAACAGAGGGCAGAAACTCTCTTTTAATGCAACTGACCAAACAAATATATCTGACATGTAATTATTTCTCTAGTTGAGCTTTGAATACCATAGCGTACATTCTCATCTGCTTGACCATAGCAAGCATTCCGTTGGAACGTGTTGGAGTAAGGTGTTCTTTCAAGCCAATCTTGTCGATGAACTCCAAATCTGCATTAAGAATGTCGTCCGGAGTGTTTCCGGAAAGGATATAGACAAGCATTGAAACGATGCCGTTTACTATCTCTGTGTTGCTTTCTCCCTGGTAATATACTTTGCCGTCCTTTAGGTCTGCGTTTACCCATACCTTGCTCTGGCAACCTTCGATAAGGTGCTGGTCATCCTTGTACTTTACGTCGATTCCCTCGCCCTCGTTACCTTTGTCAATAATAAGCTGGTATCTGTCAAGCCAGTCCTCAGAGAATGAGAACTCCTCGATTATTTCTTCTTGTCTTTCCTGTATTGTTGCCATAGTTATTTATTTTTTCTTGCGGAACATTCTTGCGGCACGTTCGATGCCTGCCACAAGCACGTCAATTTCATCTCTTGTATTGTAAAGTGCGAAGCTTGCCCTTACAGTTCCCTCTATTCCGAATCTGTGCATTACTGGTTCGGCGCAGTGGTGTCCTGTACGAACAGCTATTCCCAGCTTGTCAAGAATTGTTCCCATATCGTACGGGTGAATAGTTCCGACAAGGAAAGAAATCAAGCCGCTCTTGTTAGTTGACTCGCCTATAAAGCGCATGTCCTCTATTGTCTTCATCTTCTCCGTAGCGTAGGCCAGAAGGTCGTTCTCGTGCGCTATTATATTGTCCAAACCAAGATTTGAAACATAGTCAAGAGCCGAAGCCAAAGCTGTAGAGCCGATGTAGTCAGGCGTACCGGCCTCGAACTTGAAAGGAAGCTCATTAAAAGTGGTTAGCTCGAAAGAAACATTCTTAATCATCTCACCACCGCCTTGATATGGAGGAAGTTTCTCTAACCATTTCTCTTTTCCGTAGAGAACTCCAATTCCTGTTGGACCATATATCTTGTGGCCGGAGAATACATAGAAGTCAGCGTCAAGGTATTGAACATCAACCTTGTGATGAGGAACTCCCTGCGCGCCATCTATAAGTACCGGAACATTATGGCTATGAGCAATCTCTATTATTTCTTTTATTGGGTTTACCGTGCCGAGAGTATTAGAGCAATGAGTCACAGAAACCAGCTTTGTTTTCTCTGTTATCATTGACTTGAAAGACTCTATGTCAAGTACGCCCTTGTCATCGAAAGGAATTACCTTTAGCTTTATGTCTTTTATGGATTGCTGTAGTTGCCAGGGAACGATGTTTGAATGATGCTCCATGGCAGAGACAATGATTTCGTCTCCGTTATTTATCATGTCACTTCTGACGAAACTGCTAGCAACTAGGTTTATAGCTTCTGTAGTTCCTCTTGTGAAGATAATCTCGTGGTTCTTCTCTGCATTTATGAATTTCTGTACAGTGATTCTTGCGGCCTCGTGCGCTTCTGTAGCTATTTGGCTTAGAAAGTGTACTCCGCGATGTATGTTAGCGTTCTGGTTTGAATAGCCCTTGATTATCGTGTCTAGCACGCACTGTGGCTTTTGGGTTGTAGCGGCGTTGTCCAAGTAAACAAGTGGCTTGCCGTTGACCTCAGCGGTAAGAATAGGGAAATCTTTGCGTATGTTGTTTATGTCTAACATTCCTGTCTAAATTGTTTGAGAGTTATAACTTACTCTAAATGCGTGCAAAGATACAAAAAAAGAGTAGAGACGCCAATTTTTTGACGTCTCTACTTGATTTATGCTTTGATTTTTATGCTTCCTGTTAGAATCTCAAGCCAAGAGTTAGCATAAAGTCGTTGCTTCCACGCTTAGTGTCCTCAACCTTCAAAGAAGTGAAATCAGCACCAGTTCCAGGAATTGCCTCGAAGTACTGCTCGTCAACAAGTCTGCGAACGTAAGCGAAGTCAACGTATCCGATCTTGCCAGTGTAGCCAATGCCTGCAGTGAAGTACTGTGACTTGCCAGTCATTGTAATTCCGTAGTTAGGGATGAATCCTGTATTGGCGTCTGCATCTAGGTAAAGACCTCCGACACGCTTAGCGTAATCCTTCATGTCATCTGCATTCTTCATCGGAGAAGTTGTCAAGGCATATCCAGCTCTTACGTCAAGACCTTCTACTATGTTGCATTCTGCTCCGATCTTCAATGTGCTCTGTTTCTTTCCAAGGTTCTCGATATCCTCCTCAAGAGGTCGGTTCTCTATGCCGTTCATCTCTACCCAAGTCTTGGCAAAGTCCTTCATAGAGTAGTCGATACCTAAGTTAACTCGGTCGTTGATCATGAAACCGACACCTGCATTGAACTTGAATGGAAGGTGTAGCTCATAAGTGTACTCAGAGTCTGTCAAGCCATTTACTGAATTTCCCTGCTCGTCCATATTCTCCTGATAGAACTCCCAGTAGTCTGTGCAGTTGTACTTAGTAGGAGTCTGGATAGAAGCGCCAATGCGCATGTAGTCAGTTGGCTGGAAAATCATACCTACCTTGAAGTTCACGCCATGACCATCTGTCGAGCGGTAGAAGTCATCAGGGTACAGCCAGTTGCGGTCCCAATCGTCAACATTAACTGGGTCTAGGGAAGTCTTCTGGTAAATTGAACGCTGGCTGTAGTGAAGAGATGTTGCAGCGACGCTCAAACCAAAATAGAACATGTTGTTGATATTTCCGGCGTAAGCGAAGTTAACCTCTCCTGTACCGCCTTTCTCTACGCCCTCGTCACTGAATGAACCCGATGAAGTGCCTATCAACTGGCCGTCAGCATCAATGTCAGTATAGTTTATTGTGCCGTAGCGGTAAAGTCTGTGTGCATAGTTTCTGACTCTGTTGTACGAGATAGCCAATGCAGAAGAAACAAAGCCAGAACTGTGGTGGTTGAAGTTAAATACTGCAGAAGCGTCGTTCATGTTGAAAGAACACTTGCCTTCGCTGTCCGAGTGAACATTGAAAGTAAGTCCTACATCACTCAATGTGCTTGTTGCAAGACCTGCAGGATTGTCCTTAACTGAACTACTGTTGCCACCAAGTGCACCCATTGCTCCGGCCATTCCAGAGTATCTTGCTGTTCCTAAAACGGGATCCTCAAGCCCCAAGTTAGTAGTATGAAATGCTGTTACTTGAGCAGTTGCCAAGGAAGCAACGAACGCCATCGGAATGACTAAAAATTTTGCTCTTTCCATATTCTTAAATTTTTATTATTCAACATTTGTGTACAAGCCAGAGAAGTGTATTCTTTGTTGCTTGTGTTTGCAAATGTATATATATTATCGTGAGTTTGGCTATTTTTTTCTTATAAAATATCACGAATATCTTAAAAAATCTTAAAATTTATTTGAAAAAGTAATAGGCGATGAAAATTGCCGCTATTACTCCGACAATATCTGCGAATAGTCCTGCTGTTACAGCGTATCGTGTTTTTTTGATTCCTACAGAGCCGAAATACAGTGCTATTACATAGAATGTAGTGTCCGCCGCTCCTTGGAATAGGCATGACAGTCTGCCTGGGAAACTGTCTGCTCCAAAGTTCTTCATGGTGTCAATCATAAGGCTTCTTGCACCTGTACCGCTCAATGGCTTCATGATGGCGACTTTGAGGGCATCCACAAAATCTGTGTTGATAGAGAACACCTCGAACATACTCTTTAGTCCGCAAGTTATGTATTTCATTGCTCCGGATTCGTTGAATACTCCGATGGCTACAAGCATGCCGACAAGGTAGGGAATGACTTTAATTGATGTTTCAAATCCGCTTTTGGCACCCTCTATAAATGCTTCGTAGGCATTTACTTTCTTTATCAGTGCTGCGACAATAAAGCAGATGATTATTGAAAACAGAAGGAAGTTGCTTGCAAGCTTTGACACAACTCTGATGTTTTCCGGGCTTAGTTCGGACATTCCCCACATTACAAGGCCAATGAATGCGCAAATTCCCAGAATCCAGCTGATGACAACCGGGTTAAGAAGGTTCAGCCTCTGCTTGATGCCAACAAACAGAATTGCGGCAAGAGTGGAAGTGAATGTCGTGAGAATCAGTGGAATAAGTATGTCAGTAGGGTCGCTTGCACCAAGTTCACTTCTTTGTCCCATAATCATAATCGGAATGAGAGTCAAACCGGAAGTGTTCAGGGCAAGGAACATAATCTGTGCATTCGATGCCTCTTCTTTGTTTGGGTTAAGTTCCTGTAGTGAATTCATCGCCTTCAGCCCCATAGGGGTTGCGGCATTGTCAAGTCCAAGCATATTTGCAGAGAAGTTCATCAGAAGCTGTCCGTTTACAGGATGGTCCTTGGGAATCTCTGGAAACAGTTTGGAAAAGAAAGGTCCTATGATTTTGGAAAGGAATCTAACTGCGCCAGCCTTTTCTCCGATGTTTAGTAGTCCAAGCCACAAAGTCATCACTCCTGTTAGGGGAAGAGCTATTCCCATGACAGCGAAATGCGACATCTTGAAAGTGCCGGCAACAATCTTTTCGAATACGGTATAGTCTCCTAGGAAGCACTGTATGACAGCAACTATCATGCCGACTAGAAAGAATCCTATCCAAATATAGTTTAAGACCATTTAGTGCTGTTTTATTTACATGAATTGCAGATAGTACATCTGTGCTGTTCGCCTCTGAATCTTTTCTCTACAAGAACCTTGATTCGATTTCTTAGAGCTTCGATGTCGATCTTCTCTATGATGTCGTTGGTGAATGCCAATTTCAGAAGCATTTTTGCCTCTTTCTCAGATATACCTCTTGAGCGAAGATAAAATAGTGCGCCGTCGTCAATCTGTCCTACTGTCGCACCATGCGAACATTTTACGTCGTCGGCGTAAATGACAAGCTGGGGCTTAGTGTACATCTTGGCGTGAGTGCTAGAGCAGATGTTCTTGTTGCTTTGGTATGCCTCAGTCTTCTGGGAGTCCTGGTCAACCAGAATGCGGCCTGCAAACGAACCCACGGCACAGTCGTCAAGAATATACTTGAATAGCTCGGTACTCTTGCAGTTTGACGCGGAGTGCTCGATGAACGTGTCGTTGTCGATATGGTCATGCTCGTCACCGATACATACTCCGCAAAGAGTAGTCTCGGCATATTTTTCTGCCAAGTCAATATGTACGTCGTTCCTTACGAAACCGGCATTAAGCACAATGTCGGAAATGTTTGAAGTCGAACCCTCCATCTGCTTGATGTAAACACCGCCTATACTTGTTGTTGCTCTTGCCGAGTCAACCATCTTGTGGTGGCTGTATCTCGCGTTCTTTCCGATGTAAATTTCTGTAACTCTGTTTGAAAGGAATTTCCTGTCCTTTTCGCTGTGGTCGCAAACAATAACCTTAGCCTCTGCTCCTTCGTCAAGTATGATAAGGTTTCTGCTGTTGGCAAGGAAGTCGAAGTCTGCGTGCATCACATTTATAAGCTGGATTGGCTTTTCTATAGTCACATTCTTTGGAACGTAAACGAAAAAGCCGTCCTGTGCAAAAGTTGTATTGAAGGCAATGACAGCCTCGCTTTTGTGAGGAGCTATTTTTGCGTAGTATTTCTTGACCAATTCAGGATGCTCCTCTGCAATAGTCTTGAGTGAGCCGAAAATTACACCCTTTTCCTTAAGAGCGTTGTATTCCTCCTTGTTGACATCTGATGCAAATACATCGTTCACAACATAGAATGTATATGTGTGCAGACCGGGAACTTCGCATCGGAAAGGCTGTCCGTTAATAGGGACCATCAGGTGTTTTATGTTCACGCCGTACTCGGGTTCGAATAATGACGGGATGTTGCTTCTTCGATAGCGTTCCTGGTCCATAGTCGGAAATCCCATTCGCTCGAATACCTCGAAAGCCTCTTCTCGGACCGAATTCAGAACTTCAGGACTATTGCCTAGAAGTTCATCGTGAAACTTGTTGTATATGTCTTTGTAAGTCTGTTCTACCATAGCCGTAAGATATTACTCGCCAAGTTCCTTTTTAATCCAGTCGTAACCCTTCTCCTCAAGCTCAAGAGCCAACTCCTTGCCTGCAGTCTTTACGATTTTTCCTTTGTAAAGGATATGCACGAAGTCAGGTACGATATAGTCAAGCAAACGCTGGTAGTGAGTGATAACAATGCTTGCGTTGTCTGCATTCTTTAGCTTGTTTACACCGCCTGCAACTATCCTAAGAGCGTCGATGTCAAGTCCAGAGTCTGTCTCGTCAAGAATTGAAAGTTTTGGTTCAAGCATTGCCATCTGAAAAATCTCGTTGCGCTTCTTTTCACCGCCAGAGAATCCTTCGTTTACGGCTCTTCCGGCAAGCTTGCTGTCAAGTTCAACATATTCGCTTCTTGACTTCATCAGCTTTAGGAATTCCGATGCTGAAAGCGCTTCCTCGCCCTTGTATGCGCGATGTTCGTTTACTGCTGCACGCATAAAGTTAGTCATGCTCACGCCTGGAATCTCAACAGGGTATTGGAAGCTAAGGAACAAGCCTTCGTGGCTTCTGTCCTCAGGGGAAAGCTCAAGCAGATTTTTTCCATTGAATATAACCTCGCCTCCAGTCACTTCGTAGGCGGGGTGTCCGGCAAGAACAGAAGAAAGAGTACTCTTTCCGCTTCCGTTAGGCCCCATGATAGCATGTACTTCGCCAGAATTTACTGTTAGGTTTATACCTTTAAGTATTTCTTTGCCGTTGCTTTTTATTATAGCGTGTAAATCTTTTATTTCTAATAGCATATCTTGTTCTTTTTATATCTTTAATTATCCCACAGAACCCTCAAGTGACACACTTAGCAGATTCTTTGCTTCTACAGCGAACTCCATAGGTAGCTTGTTTATTACTTCCTTGGCATAGCCTCCCACGATAAGTCCTATAGCATCCTCTGTCTTGATGCCTCGCTGGTTGCAGTAGAACACTTGGTCTTCACTGATTTTTGAAGTAGTAGCCTCGTGCTCGACGACTGCAGTCTCATTGTTTATCTCCATGTAGGGGAATGTGTGCGCACCGCACCTGTCTCCAAGAAGCAGACTGTCGCATTGTGAGAAGTTTCTTGCGTTCTCTGCATTGGCAGTAACTTTCACAAGACCGCGGTAGCTGTTCTGACTCTGACCTGCGCTGATTCCTTTCGAGACAATGCGCGAACGAGTATTCTTTCCGATGTGAATCATCTTTGTGCCGGTATCGGCCTGCTGGAAGTTGTTTGTGACAGCCACAGAATAGAATTCTCCCACAGAGTTGTCGCCCATAAGCACGCAGCTCGGGTATTTCCAAGTTATTGCAGAACCTGTCTCCACCTGAGTCCAGGAAACTTTTGAGTTAGTTCCCTTGCAAAGTGCTCTCTTTGTAACGAAGTTGTATATACCTCCCTTGCCTTCCTTGTCTCCTGGGTACCAGTTTTGGACAGTTGAATATTTGATTTCTGAATTTTCCAAGGCTACTAGTTCGACGATAGCTGCATGGAGCTGGTTCTCGTCACGCATAGGTGCGGAACATCCTTCAAGGTATGATACGTAGCTGTCGTCATCAACTACGATAAGTGTTCTCTCGAACTGACCTGATCCCTTTGCGTTGATACGGAAGTATGTGGAAAGTTCCATTGGACAGCGCACGCCTTTGGGAATATATACGAAAGTTCCGTCGCTGAACACTGCAGAGTTCAGTGCTGCGAAAAAATTGTCGGTGTAATTGACTACTGTACCAAGGTACTTCTTTACTAGCTCCGGATAGTTCTTTATCGCTTCTCCGATTGAACAGAATATAATGCCAAGCTCAGCCAGAGCTTCCTGCTGAGTGGTCTTTACTGAAACGCTATCCATGACAGCATCCACAGCCATGCCTGACAGCATTTTCTGTTCGCTTAGGGGAATTCCTAGCTTGTCGAAAGTTTTCAAAAGCTCCGGATCTACATCGTCAGGATTCTTTGAAGATTCTGATTTGGGAGCTGCGTAGTAGTATATGTCTTGATAGTCTATCTCTGGAATTGAAAGGTGCGCCCAATGAGGCATTTCTTGAGTCTTCCAATATCTGAAGGCTTCAAGTCTGAACTCAAGCATCCACTCAGGTTCGTTTTTCTTCTTGGAAATCATGCGCACGATGTCCTCGCTGATTCCCTTAGGGAATAGCTCGGTCTCGATTTGAGTTTCAAATCCGTATTTATAATCTTCGTTCGTTACTTTGTCAACAATATCCATGAATTGTATATATAAGATTCGGGCGCAAAGTTAGTAAATAATTTTGGTAGTATTGATGTTTTGACTTAATAAAACAAGTCGTTAAGAGATAAACTGACAGGTAGAAACCGATGTAAAACAACAAAGGTTGCACCTTGAACAAAGTGCAACCTTTTATGTTGTGTTTCAACTTCCGATTTAGATTTGGCGAAAGATTAGAGTTTGTTGATGTAGATAGCCAACTTTGACTTCAAGTTAGAAGCCTTGTTTGCGTGGATAACCTTAATCTTTGCAAGCTTGTCAAGCATAGAGCTTACCTTTGGATAAAGAGCCTGTGCCTCAGCCTTATCAGATGTTGCGCGAAGGTTGCGAACTGCGTTACGAGTAGTCTTAGCGTAGTATCTATTGTGCAATCTTCTTGCCTCTGTCTGTCTAATTCTCTTGATAGAAGACTTGTGATTTGCCATTTTCTTGATAAATGTTAAATTCTTTATTTCTTTAATTTGTAGTACCTAGGGGAATCGAACCCCTCTTGCAAGAATGAAAATCTTGAGTCCTAGCCGATAGACGAAGGTACCAGGTCCAGCAATTTAGAAGCTGCTCTCGTGCAGTGTTCTCGATTGCGATTGCAAAATTAGTCTTATTTTTCTAAATAGCAAACTTTTTTGTGATATTTTTTACAAATAGGTGCTATTCTTTGTTTTTTGGACTGTTTATGTAACTGAAAAATAAAGGTCAGACTTTCGCCTGACCTATGTTTTGTTTGTTTGGTTCAATTACTTAAGTCCAACTGTTGGATCGCAGTTAGTCTCCTGTGTGCCGATACCACAATACTCCTTCAAAGAATCGAAAGCCTTGTAGAAGTCAAGAGATGCAGCGCGCTCCCAGTCAAGAGCAGCAGCCTCAACGTCTCCACCCTTGTAGCGAAGGTGACCACGGTTGTAGTATGCCTTAGCGAACTGAGGTGTTAGGGCGATAGCCTTGTTGTAGTCCTTCAAAGCAGCCTTCTCGTCACCTAGCTCTGCGTAAGAGTTTCCACGGTTGAAGTAAGCCTCAGAGAACTTAGGGTTGATCTTGATTGCAGTGTTGCTGTCATCGATTGATCCCTGAATGTCACCAAGCTCTTTTCTAGCGATTGCGCGGTTGTAGAATGTAAGAGCGTCCTGGTCGTTAGACTCAAGAACTACATCGTAGTCAGCCTTGGCTCCCTTGTAGTCTCCTAGGCGGAACTTAGCGTTACCCATATTTCCGTAAGCCTCGATGAACTTAGGATTTAGCTCAAGAACCTTATTGAAACTCTGGATAGCCTTCTTGTATTCACCTGCACGGTACTTGTCGATACCCTCGTTGAAGTAGTCTGTAATGCTCTTGTCTTGTGCGTTCACTGCAAGAACAGCAGCAAATAGCGACGCCAATAGGAATAAAAATTTCTTCATATTTGTATAGTCAATTTTCTTTATTTAGTGTAATTAAGTTTTTGTAGTGTTTCGTCGAGTCTTCAAATTCCTTTTCATAATCATCCAACTGGACGACATTTACGGGTGCAAAAATAAAATGAATTATTTAATTACTAAAACTTTTTATTACTTTATTATCAAAAAAGTGTTATTTTTTATGTTTCTCGTCATGTTTTGTTCTTTTTTGCCTATAATTTTTAACTTTGTTTCAGTTATATTCTCTATCTTCACATCAGTAAAACAATAAAAAACGTAATTGACATGGAAAAGAAGGTATTGGTTCATTGTTTGAACAATGACATGACTAAGTCCTATCCTGTCGGAACATCTCTCATTGACATATATGAGGATATTTGTCCACAGCAGGTAGGCGCAGTAGTGGCGAAGGTGAATGGAAAGGTGCGTGATTTGAAGTTCTGTGTCTATAAGCCTAAGCAGGTGGAGTTTTTAGGTCTGGATACTCAGCAGGGACAGCGTGCGTATCTGCGCAGTCTCTCGTTCTTGTTGTTCGACACTATATATAGTATGAACTCTTCGGCTCAGCTTCGTATCGAGCATCCTATTTCTGGAGGTTATTTGTGCGAGATCTCTGGTCTTGGTGACATTAACCAGGCTCTTTGCGACTCGTTGAAGGAGAAGATGATGGCAACTGTAAAGAGAAACATCGAGTTCGAGCAGGAGATTGTCCCTACGGAGGACGCTATCAAGTATTTCAATGACTTGGACTTGAAGGACAAGGTGAACATTCTTCGTTCTAAGGGCGAGATTTATACTGAGCTATACAGACTGGGAGGCCTAAGAGACTTTTTCTATGGTTGTCTTGTCCCAAGTACAGGCTATCTTGACAAGTTCAGCCTTACTCCATATCATGGCTCGGTATTGTTGTCTTTGCCTAGCATCAATGACACTTCAAAAGTAGTTGTCGGTGAAGACCAGCCTAAGTTGTTCCAGGCATTCAAGGAGCATACTGAGTTCAACTCACTTTTGGGTGTGAAGAATGTCGGAGATTTGAATCTTTCAATACTAGAGAACAAGAATTCCGCTTCCAATCTTATAAAGATAGCTGAGGCGCTTCAAGAGAAAAAAATCGCAAAAATAGCCGATGAAATAGCAAAGAGGGAGAAAGCTAGAATCGTTCTTCTAGCTGGACCATCATCTTCCGGGAAAACGACTTCAAGCAAGAGACTTTCTGTTCAGTTGGCAGTTTGCGGACTTAAACCGATTGCGGTTTCTCTTGACGACTATTTTGTTCCACGCTCTGAAACTCCGCGTGACGAGAAGGGAAATTACGATTTCGAGAGTTTGTATGCACTAGACTTGGAGTTGTTCAACAACGACTTGAACAAACTCCTTGCTGGCGAGGAGGTTGAGCTTCCGCGTTACAACTTCGAGACTGGACTTCGTGAATACAACGGAAATAAGGTTAAGTTAACAGAGGGTTGTGTGCTTATTTTTGAGGGTATTCATGCTCTAAATCCACTTCTAACAGCGAAGATTCCGGCAGAGAACAAGTTCAAGATATTTGTTTCTGCACTTACATCTATTTCTCTTGACGACCACAACTGTATTCCGACTACAGACAACCGTCTTATTCGTCGCATTGTTCGTGACTACAAGTATCGTGGCTATTCGGCAGAGGATACTATCATGCGCTGGCCTGATGTTATGAGAGGCGAGGAGAAGTGGATTGTTCCTTTCCAGGAGGAGGCAGATGCAATGTTTAACTCGGCTATGATATTCGAGCTTGGTGTTTTGAAGCAGCACGCACTTGCTCCGCTCAACCTTGTTCCTCAGTCAAGTCCTGCATATATGGAGGCTGTCAGACTGTTGAAGTTCCTAGGTTATTTCGCAGCTATTCCAGAGAGCGAGATTCCGCAGACATCTCTTCTTCGTGAATTTGTGGGAGGAAGCAGCTTCAAATATTGATTAAACGCTTGTTTACATATTTTCCAGAAGCAGTCCGTAGAGAATTACGGACTGCTTCTTTTTTATAGTTAAATAATGTTAAAGCGTTTCAAAAATTGTTTCTATGCAGTTTGCAATGATTATAAAGCACTTATCTTTGCAATGTTTAACGAATATTAAGGTTGTTTTATGAAACGATTGTTGACTATTTTAGTATCTTTTTTTGTGAGCTCTATGTTATGGGCAGAGAATACCATCGTGTCAAACATTTATAATATTGTTGACTTGGACTATTCAAAGAACTATAAGGGAGTCAAGCAGATAAAGGTTCTTAGAAACAATGATGAATTGGAAAGTGTAGCTCATTTTGACAAGGAGGGCAGGTTGGTTTCCGATTCAATAGTAGATTCGGGGAAATATATGGTTCTGCTCTTCTATTATGGCAAAGAAACTCCAGCACCGCAGATAAACGACAGCAACACATGTATTCTTTTCCATTTCAAGGACGATAAAAATATCACAATGAATTTTTACTATGCTCCGGACATGGAAATGGGTGACAGTGTTCTGTTAACGCTTAATTCCCGTAAGGATTTGACAAAAGCAGACTACTACTTGGAAGGAAGTGTGTTTCAGACATTTAGCTTTCAGACTTCGTGGACTGCTGACGGCAATTCCTGTGCAACAAAAAGGTTTATTAATAACAAACTACAAGGTAAGGTAGTAACTACATACAAGAACAAGAAGATGTTTTTAAACAAAGGCTTCGATGCTAGCGGCAATCCAACTTTTGAGCAGAAATTCAATGCTTATGGAGATTTGACTAATGAGTCATTTTCGACTGCAAACTACACTGCTACAAATACATATAAGTACGACAGCAAAGGGCATTGGATTTCAAGGACTCAGGAGGCTAAATCCAGTCGTTGGGGAACTTTAACTGGAACAAAGACCCGTCAGATAGTCTATTACTAATTAAATACAGTCGAAAAAAGAAGAGTGGTTGCCTTTTTAGACAGCCACTCTTACTTTTAGGTATGTAGTATTTGTTATTTATTAAGAGCAGCTCTCATATATGCTATTTGAATGCAGGCAGGAATAGTTACTCTGTAAGCTGGACTTGCTAAATCTATAGCTGTCCATATTGCTGTAATTATCCAACCAATAGGTCCAGCAAAGCCAGCCATAATACGTGTCAAACCTGCATTTGCACCTACCGCTAATCCTCTACCAAGTATCGCTTTAGCAACCCAATTTGCTACTATCATAGCTACTTTATATGCTCCAAATCCACCTGCTTTGATAGCTATTTGTAATGTGGCTATCATAGCTGGTTTTGATCCTACAGTATTGGGATTCCCGAGTTCTTTAATAAGAATTTGTAATTCTTCTTCATTCATCTCGTCTAAAGTAGAAATAAGTATAGACTGAAGTAAATTTGTTTCTATTAATTCTACTGTTGATTGTTTGTTGTATGCTACTTTTAATTTGTCACATACATCCATAAGGATTTCTTTATAAGCTGGTCCTCCTCCGCGAAACATATTTACAAAAGTGTTTCCTCCAAATTTTTGAAATTCTTCAGCTATTTCACTCCACATCCTGTTCAAATTGTTAGGGTAACACGTTCTATATAAAGAAGTGCCAGTTAACTCTTCTGAAATTCTTGTACTGCCATCTTTATCATGAGTAAGATAGTCAATAAGAATGTGAAGATCATCATTCTTGCATTTTTCTAAAAATAGCAATTTATAGTCTATATTTGCCATATTCTCGAAATTTTGCCCTATAGTTCCCCCGATTCGGCAAATAATAAGCACAAAAAAAGGCGTGGAGAACTTTACCGTTGCTCAGTTCCACTCCTACCAAGGCTTCTCGCATTGCCCACCAAGTCATTGAACGAGCAACGCAGAAGCCCCACGCTATGCATAAACCAAACCAACTACTTTGTTTGAACAAAATAGCAGGCATGATATTACACACCCATGAGACATCTACCGTTGCAATAGTTCCGACTTGGTTTTGAGAATTTTGCGAGAATTCTGGTAGTCCAAACTAAAGCGTAAGTAAACGCCTTTTAATATGTCCCTTACCGCTTCATAATGCCCCTAACATAGAGGCTTCTGCAACGATAACTAGATGCAAAAGTATAGAAAAAATATAACAATCCTAATTTTAGATAGATTATTTTACTGTCTTTTCTTCTTTTTTAATCATAGAACAATTTAATGCCAATTTATTTTTTCAGAAAGGCTGTTTATTCCCTTTGGCAAGCTTTTGTGAAATTTATTTTTCCATCCATTTATATTTGCATAGAAAAAGAAATTTGAATTTCCTTTGGGATGGTTCTTTGCGCTGTGAATAAAGTCGTTTTTAAGCTTCCCATAATCTTGGGAAGGAAAATTTTTCTTTGTTTTGCCTAAAGGAAGATGCTTGCAAGAAAAATAACCTTTTGTACAAGACATAAAAAAGCGATGAGGATTCTCTCATCGCTTTTTTCCTTAGTTCTATGTTGGAATTAGAAGTTGTACTTTACCATAGCACAGATACGGTTGTTTATAACAGTATTGCAAGTTCCATCTACAACCTTGCCGAAGAATAGACCATCCTGATTCTTCTCCTCCTCGCCATAAGTTGCTCCTGTTAGTTCGTACTCGATAGCAAGGTCAAGACACTTGATTGAGTAGATGTATGCAGGGGCGATACGGAAGCAGTTGTCAAGAGTCTTTCCGCCCTTGTGCTGAAGTGAAGTGTACTTTACGTACTCCTCGATCATAGGATCTTTTGAACCCAAGTTTTTCTGGTATCCTGTGAACAAGCTTAGCTTTACAACATTACCTGTTTTGCTGCTGTTGATTGTCCATGTCGGATTGATCCATGAACTGAATACTCCTAGTGCAGTGTACTCGCACTCTCCAGTCTCCTCGTTTACACTAGAAAGACCATATCCGCTCGGCATGTTCAAGTGTGCTGTGTTGTTTCCAATCAATGCCTTAGCCATTAGCTTGAACTTGTTCTCGTTCTTGTATTGGAAGTAAACAACAGGGGAAACAGATGTGATTCTGTCGCTTGACTTGACTGTGCAGACAGTGTCAACACCGTTTAGCACGATCTTCTCTTGTCTTGTCTGGCGAGGCTTTAGGCTTGTAAGGTCAACACCTGCACCGATAGTAACCTTCTTGCCTACATGCTCAAGTCCGTAGTATAGCTCTGGAATGCAAGAGTTGTTCTCGAATTTGATGTTTGCAGTTGTACCTGCACCGAAACCGTCCTTGTCAGGACCTACAGGAGTGTACTGAAGCATCCATAGTAGGGCAGTGCTCATTCTCCAGTAGCCCTCAGTCTTGTTTGTCTCCTCGTTAACTTTCTTTCCAAAGTTGAAGTCGTGGCGAATCTGAGGCGAACGGTTGAATGGCTGGAAAGGTGAACCAGTGGCAAGTGCAATACAACCAGGCATCATGTCTGAGTTGAACATTGGGTGCCAAGCCTGACCTAGAGTCAACATGTTCTGCTTCCATGCCATCTTTGCGTATGCCTGACGGATACGAAGAAGGTATGTGTATGTGCTGTAGCCACAGAAATCCATCTCAATCTTTCCGCTTAGCATACAGTTCTCGCTTATTCTTGGGCCGTTAAGGTTAAGACCAAGACGTGTAGTGAAAGCCATCCACTGCATAGAAGGCTGCCTGTTCAAGTCCTCGCCTAGGATGTTAAGGTTCTCGTCGTTAGGAAGAGTAAGGAACAATCCTCCGTTCACAGTCTGTGCTGTGTGGGAATCGTAAGTGAAGTAGTTACGAACGAATCCATAAAGCTGAACTTTAGGCTTCTTGTCATTACCCTCGAACACTACGCCGTTGCGGTGATGGTGGTGATGACGGTGAGCTCTTGCTGTGTCAGCAGCAGCTTTGTCTTGTGCAAATGAACCAAGAGACGCACAAGCGACCAAGATTGATAGTAAAATTTTTTTCATTTTATTGTGAATAAAAAAGTAGAGACGCACAAAATTGCGCCTCTACATTGTATTTGTTTCTTCTATTACTTTCCGAATACTGTGCTACCAAGAGTAATCAAAGCGCAATAGCCTACAGCCAAACCGAAGATACCTACGATGATACCAACGACAGCCATATCCTTCTGCTTGATGAATCCCTTTGCATAGGCAAGTGCATTTGGAGGAGTCGAGATAGGCAATGCCATAGCCAATGATGCTGAAAGAGCTACACCAACAAGAAGTGAAGAAGCACCGCCAAGCGCATCCAACTTGTCTCCCATACCTACTGCAAGTGTTCCCAATAGCGGAACAAGAAGGGCAGCAGTACCAGAGTTAGACATGAACGTACTCATTACTATACAAAGCACACCTGCACCGATCATCATTACTAGTGTTGGCCATGATGCCAATGGAATTGAATCAACTAGGTGCTTGTCCAAACCAGTATTCTTAAGACCTACACCAAGAGCGAAACCTCCTGCTACAAGCCAAAGAACATCCCAATCAACGCTTGCCAAATCCTTCTTTGTGATTACGCCTGTTGCAACGAATACTGCGAAAGGAATCAAGGCAACTACATTTGCATCAAGGTTCCATAACTGCTTTCCACATACCCAAAGGAAGATTGTAACAGCGAAAGTGACGTAAACAATCATCGCCTTAGGACTCTTGTCGAAGTCGCCTGGCACCTCAATTACTATGTTCTTCTGTGAGAATGGGAACATCTTTAGTAGCAAGAACCATGCGAAGAACAAGATGATGAACACGATTGGAATCATCAATCCCATCCACTGTCCGAAACCGATCTGAATGTTGTTGTCTGCCAACCAACCCTGAGCGATTGCGTTAGGAGGAGTTCCGATAGGAGTACCGATACCACCTACGTTGCAGGCAATAGGAATTGCTAGTGCTAGACCGATTCTTCCTTTACCCTCTGCTGGTAGTGTTGCAAGCACCGGAGAAAGGATTGTAAGCATCATTGCAGCTGTTGCTGTGTTGCTCATAAACATAGAGAAGATAGCCGAAATCAAAATGAAGCCAAGAAGGACGAACTTTGACTGTGTTCCGAAAGGCTTTAGCATTGCCTTGGCAAGACCTGCATCCATCTTATACTTTGTAGCTGCGATTGCCAAGATGAATCCACCCATGAAAAGCATGATAGTAGGATTGGCGAATGTAGCCATGATTGTCTTGAAACTGATGCGGGCACCGAAAGTTCTGCCACAATACTCGCCAGAAGGAACCATTACTGGCTCACCGCCCTTCATTACGACGTTTCCTGCATCATCCAACTTCTCGATCATTGGGTCTGCCATGAACGATAGTGCGCTGTCAGATGTTGTAAGCAACATCAATACGATAACTGTTACTGAAGTCGCCCAAACGGGAATTGGCTCAGTAATCCACATTGCAGCCGCAAACAAGAAGATTGCGATTACACGCTGCTCTAGTACTGTTGGTGAATAAGGAATGGCTGCACCATCAGGCTGCGGTGTTGAGAATCCCCAAAGCTCTGGTGGTAAAAACCAAGCTATTAGTCCGATAGTGATACAAATAGCCAAACAAATCATCTTGCCCTTTTCTTCTTTTGGAGCAGATGGTGCTGACATGTTTTCGTTAGACATAAGAATTTAATTTATTTTACTTTATGTTATTTTCTAAAAATCGTTGCAAAATTAAGGAAAATATGTTTCGTTATGCAATTCTGACCTTTCTTTTTTTATTGTGAATTATTATTCGTTTGTTGCATTTTGTATTGTTAAACTCGTGATGTGCTGTCTTTGTGATTTGATTTTTTGATATGTGCTGACAAAGTGTAATTGTTGGTTAGAAACTTGGGATTGCAAAAATAATTTCGTTAATGCAAGTATATACATTTATAGTGCATGTTTTGTCTTGTGTAATGCAAATGTATTCGAATATGAGTGTCGCTTGCATTGAAAAAAGTTGTATCTTTGCGTCCAAAATTGTTTTTGGGTATGTCTCAGTGGAAAGGTAAGACACGTGGAGGTAGCACCGGCTATGCTATATTTATATTTTTAATCAAGCACTGCGGAGTTAAGGCGGCTTATGCCCTGCTTTGGCTTGTTGTGCCTTATTTTGTTGTGTTTGCACCCTCTGCGACCCATTCTTCGTGGAGATACTGGAGAAGAATACACAAGGAAGGTGTGTTCAAGAGTTTCTGCAGATTGTTTCAGCACTATTACAGATTCGGTCAGGTAATTATTGACAAGGTTGCCACATCTTCAGGCTTGGAGTCGAAATACACCTTTGAGTTTGATGGAGTAGATGAAATGGAGTCAGTACTTAAGTCAGACAAGGGTGCGATTATGATCGGAGCTCACTTTGGGAACTGGGAGGTTAGCCGTGTGTTCATGAAAGAGTTCGGCAAAAAAATAAATGTTGTGATGCTTGACGCCGAGTATGAAAAGATTAAGGAGAAGCTTGAGGACGTTATGGGACAGCGCACCTTTGGTGTCATACCAGTAAGCAAGGACAATATTGACCACATCTTCGCAATAAATACTGCTCTCAATAGCGGGGAATTTGTCTGTTTCCAGGGAGATAGATACCTTAACGATGAAAGGGTAGAGAACGTTAATTTTCTTGGAGAAAAAGCCGGCTTCCCAGTAGGCCCTTATCAGCTAGGAGCAAAAATGGGCGTGGACGTGTTCTTTTTCTTCGTAGTTAGACAGAATGGCATGAAGTACAGAATTTCTGCCGTTAAAGCCTCAAAATATCTGGAAGCAGACAGGAAGGGCAGACAAAGTGCTTTGTTGGGTGAATATTTAGAGGTGCTTGAATCTCAGGTGAATAATAATCCGGAGCAGTGGTTTAACTTTTACGATTTTTGGAATTTTTCAAAAAAACAATAAAATTTGATTTGTCTAGGGTTTTCATTTTACTGATTTTGTATTGATTTTTCCATATAATAGTTCAATTTTATTCAAATTGTCTTAACTTTGCCCGAACGTAATAAATTTTTTAAGTAAATCTAGTTTAATATCATGAGCAACGAAATGAACATGCCTTATAGCGGCAAGTTGTCATTTAAAGAGAAGTTTTGTTATGCGCTAGGAGATGCAAGTGCAAATATTGCATGGCGTGGCGTTGCGGCTTTCCTTACAATTTTCTATACAGATGTTTTCGGCTTAACACCAGCCACTGTAGCTATGATTATGTTGATATGTCGTGCCGGAGACGGCGTCAGCGACGTATTCATGGGTGTCGTTGGTGACAGAACAAAGTCCAAGTACGGACATTTCCGCCCTTGGGTGCTTTGGACAGCCATTCCTCTTGGCGTTATTTTGTCCTTGCTGTTCACAGCTCCCGACTGGAGTGAGCCAATGAAGATTGCATATGCTTATGTTACATATATATTATTTACCTTAATATATACTGCAAATAACATCCCTTACGGTGCTTTGATGGCAGTAATGACTCCAAGTGAGAACGAGCGTGCATCTCTTGGTGCATTCCGTATGGCGGGAGCATTTACCGGCGGTATGCTTGTCCAGGGTGCTTTGTTCATGCTAGTAAACTGTTTTGGTGAGATTAACTCTAATATCGAACTAGAGCAGAAGGCCGAAACAGAATATGTTGTTAAGATTACTTCTCCAGAGAATGTAAAAAGCGCTATTCTAAAAACTACTCATGGCCCTCTTGGCCTATATGGAAGTTGCGCTCAGTTCCAAGAAATTGAAACTTCTGATTCTGCAAATCAAACTTTGGGAGAAATCTCAGAGGTCGGAAAGGGAATAAGATTTGCTATTGATGCAAATCAAACTTATTCTTTCGTTGTAACAGGCGAGAAAGATTTGGAAACATCTGATTTCTCTTTGGTTAACCAGAGTACAGGTTATAGCAAGAGTATGTATATTCTAAGTGCAATTCTTGCTCTATGTATGTTCTTCACATTCTATGGAACAAGAGAGAGAGTTGAGCCACCAAAGACGCAGGAGAATAACCTTTGGGAAGACTTAAAGAACTTGATTCAAAATAAGCCTTGGGTTATCTTGTTGGTTGTTGGTCTTGGTTTCAATATCTACAACAACATGAAGACAATCATCATTCCATTCTATTTTACTCACTATATGGGTAATCCAATGCTTGCTGGCGTTTACTTCATAGCATTGATGCTTGTCAGTATCGTCGGAGCTTCAATCACACCTGCTCTTTGTGACAAGTTCGGAAAGAAGAATGTGTTCCTTGGTTCAATGGTTATCACCTCAATAATCAACAGTTTCTTGTGCGTCTTCGAGCCAAATCAGATCGTAGGAATCTTTATTGTAGGTTTGATGTCGGAGTTGTTCGCCGCTATTCTTCCTACTTTGTTCTTCGGAATGTTGGGAGATGCTGCAGATTATGGAGAGAAGGTGTTTGGTCGTCGTGCTACTGGTCTTGTTTACTCTGCGGGAAGTTTCGCTACTAAGTTTGGTGGCGGTATTGCAGGTGCAATCATAGGTTGGGTGTTGGCAGGCTTCGGTTATGAAGGAACAGATCCAAATTCTATTCGCGAGGCAGTACCTGGTATCGTAATGCTTATGAGCTGGATTCCTGCTGTAATATGCATAATTTTCGCAGTAGTGATGAGGTTCTATCCAAGCCAGGCTGAGTTTGATGCGCTATCGTCAAAGTCTGTTGCAAATAACGATTAGTATTAAATAACATAAAATTAAGGTAGTGGAACACGTTTTCACTACCTTAATTGTATAATTTCATTTGCAGAAATGAAACATTCTAGTCTATATATGCTTGTGTTTTCTCTGTTTGCTTTTTCGTCATGCCTTTCATCTGGCAAGACAGCAGAGAAGGAGATAAAGAGGGAAGTAAAACAACCTAAGAAGGTCGAGATAGCTTTCTCAGCCGATTCAGCTTATTCATATACGGCTAAGCAATGCTCGTTTGGCCCTCGTTTGCTCGAGTCTAAAGCTCATGACAAGTGCGTAGAGTATATGGTTGGAAAACTTAAAGAGTTTGGTGGGGACGTCTCAGTGCAGAAGTGTCAAGTTACTGACTGGGCGAAAAAGAAGTGGAATGCCGAGAATGTAATTGCCCATTTCGGAGACGATTCTTTCGCCAATCGCATAGTTCTGTTCTCTCATTATGACTCTCGTCCATACGCTGACAAGGATGCGGATGAAAGTACACGCCGCACTCCAATAGATGGAGCTAATGACGGTGCAAGCGGAGTTGGTGTTATCCTTGAAATTGCTCGTCAATGGAAGGACTGTAACCCCAAGTATGGGCTTGACGTAGTGTTCTTTGACGCAGAAGATTTGGGTGAGCCTTCTTTTATTACAGGAGATAGTTCGAACGAGTCTTGGTGCTTGGGTTCTCAGTACTGGTCAAAAAATGCGGATTTTGGTCGCTATAAAAAGCCTTGTGCCGGTATCTTGCTTGATATGGTCGGAGACAAGGATGCCAGATTCTGTATAGACTATGTTTCCAACCACTATGCAAACGATTTGGCTGTGAAAGTCTGGAAAAATGCAAAGGAACTCGGCTACTCAGATATGTTCAGAACCGATGCTAATGGTGCCGGCTTGATAGACGACCACTATTACGTCAACCTATTGTCAGGTATTCCAACCATAGACATAATCGACTACTATGATCCGAGAGGCGGTTTCCCAGAAACTTGGCATACACATAACGATGTAATTGAAAATATTTCAAAATCTACGCTTGAAGCAGTAGGAAAAACAGTTTTATCGTATATAAAACATTAAAAATTATCAATTTAAGACGATTGTTGATAATTAAATTTGGTATTTATAAAAATAGTGCATACTTTTGTATCAAATTTCGCTGAGAGCGTAATTTGTTTTAAGTTCGGCTTAATTAAAACAAGCTATATTTTTGATAAGTGATTTACTAATGGTGAGGCAACCTTGTGAAAAGGAGGCCTCTCTTTTTTTATAACACCCAATTTTAGTCGTCATAATCGGTTTATAAATTTATTTTTCTTATCTTTGCAGACAAATACGTATTATAAAATGAAATTAAGTAAGAACTTATCAAGTATATCGTGTAAGTGCGTTCTTTTATTGACAGCGCTTGCTGGCATTTCTCTGTCTTCGTGCAAGGATGATGACGATGATAAAAAGTTGAGCGATGATCCTCGTGTTCGCAAGGTAATGATTTCTGAGTTTTCGGACTACGAGTTTGTTGTCAATGATGCAGAAGGAATAATTTTCAATTATGATTCTTTGCCATACGGTACCAGAGTGGATTCTCTTGTGCCTTATTTTTATGGTTATTCCTCTACAGATTTGCCTGTTTGTATCAAGAACGAGAACTCAGACATCCTAACACTTTATATGAACAATGCTTCCTTGGATTTGTCTAGACCTTTGTCTGTGGTTTCTACATCGGAGGATGGCAGACATAACAAGACCTATACTTTTGACCTTAGAGTTCACAAGTATGATGTAGATGCATTCGACTGGGACGAGATAGCAACTCTTGATTTGGATGGAGATACTATTTATTCTGAGAAATCTATCCTATATGGTAATATTTTCAGTTGGTTTGTCAGAACTAATCATGGAAGCTTGGTGTTCAAAAGCACAAATGGCAAGGATTGGACAAAGAAGGCTGTTACTTCTCCATCAGATTTGGATTTTGAGAACCTAGTTCTTTGTGGCGATACCTTATTTGCTACTACAGTGGACAATGTTGTTGTCAAGTCTCCTGCAAGTGGTGAAACTTTCGAGACTGCTTCATTAGGTTCTGCTTCAGTTGTAGATAGGATTCTTTTCACTATCGATAGTAAAGTTTGGTTTGTCTCAGGAAATAACATCTGTTCATATTCGTCGAAGAAAGAAGGAGTGAGCAAGGAAATGCCAGAAGATTTTAAGAAATCCATCGCTTCAGGTGAGTTCAAGGCTTTCTCTGCAGCTTCTGGGTACACGACTTTAGGTTATGTATATTGCTTTACAGATTCTAAAGCCGATGTGTGGAGCATAGACAGATATGGAAATATCGTGTGCCTTTCTAAAGGAGTGTTGCCAATTCGTAAGTCTCCTATAGTATTCAATTATGGTGAGACGCTTGGACTTATAGGTGGATATGATGCAGACAATATACTCAATAACAAGTGCTACAGTTCCAAGAACAGTGGATTGAGTTGGAGTGAAGACTGGCACAAAGATTTTTCTGAAAGTGTTGGAGCCATAGCAAAGTCTGGTGTTTTCGTAACTTCTGAAAAGGGAGAACTGCTACTTGTTGGAGGATTGCAAAATGACGGAGTCTCTGCTAAAGTTTATGCCGGCAGACTTCGTATCCTAAAGCAGAAAGAAGAGTTCCTTAATTCTTTAAAGTAATGTCATGAAGAATAACGGGACTAAAACTCCAGGTTCAATCGGCCGTAAACCTGCCAAAGATAGAAGACTTGTTGTCCTTCTGACGGAAAGGGAGGAGGCTATGCTTCACAAGTATTGCGAGCGTAAAGGTATCAAGTGTGGATCCTTTGCCAGGACTGTAATCGTAAATGAAGTCTGGCGTTTGTTAGGAGAGGAAAATCCTACCATATTCTAGAGTTACATAACCAAATAGGGGGCCCCTATTTGGTTGTGTTATTCCTCTCCGAAGTCTATTTTAAGTTGCCTTGCAGTTAGATTGAATGACATTCTATGGTATGGGGAGGGCCCGTATGTTTCTATTGCCTCGCGATGTGCCTTGGTTGGATAGCCTTTGTTCTTTGCCCAGCCGTACATAGGATACTCCTCTGCAATTTTGTTCATGAAGTCATCTCGATATGTTTTTGCCAGGATACTTGCAGCAGCTATGGAAAGGTATTTGCCGTCACCCTTGACTATCGTGTGGTGTGAAATGTTTTTGTATGGATAGAATCGGTTTCCATCGACAATAATATGCTGTGGTTGAGGCTTTAACTGCTCCAACGCTCTGTGCATTGCAAGAATTGAAGAGCGTAGAATGTTAAGTTTGTCAATTTCCTCTGCTGTAACTATGCCGACAGCCCAAGAAATGGCACGCTCCTCGATGATGGGTCTAAGTTCGTATCTTTGCTTTTCTGTAAGTTGTTTTGAGTCATTTAGCGGCTTGTAATAGAAGTCGCTGGGTAATATTACTGCAGCTGCATATACAGGGCCGGCAAGAGGTCCTCTGCCAGCCTCGTCACATCCAGCTTCTATAACTCCATACGTGTGATAGCTCTCTAAAGGTGCATGTTCTTTCATGATTCTTTCTGTTTTCCTGATGAAACCGTTAAAATTTTATTGTTGTAGTAATGAACAATGCTTCCGGAAATTGCAATCTCCAATGCTTCTGCTATTAAGTAAGCGTAGGCTGCTCCTTGTGCGCCGATAGATTCGATAAATCCGTTTGTTAAGGTGAAGCACACAGTTAGTGTTATTATGCTGATTGCAAAAGCTATGTTTTGTCTGTTCATTGCATAGAGCCCCTGGACTGTCAGAAACAATGCAGTTGTGCATAGCAGTGGAGCAGTGCTATAGGCTCTCAGGTATTCTATAGACATTAAGAACCTGGCCCCTAACAGAATCTTTACTGCAAGTGGTGCGAACAAATATGTTAGCAAACTAATTGCTGTAGAGTAGGCTATCACAATTATTAGACTTTTTCTAAAGTATCTTATTCCTGCTTCTTTGCTTTGCGCGAATTCTCTCGTTAATTTGGGGAATATTGCCATGGAAACAGGAACATTTGTTATTGCAAGTATAGCAAATATAATCTTGTAGGCCCCTGAAAAATACCCTATGTCCAAAGGGTTCAATTTGCTGGCCCCTACGAGTGTAAGTGCAAGAGTTGGGGTGATAGACGAGAAAAGATTAGCTATAAATATAGGTGAAGATTTTTTTAGTAGATAAATAATGCCCTCTTTATCGGGACTTTTTGTGATTACATTCTCCTTTTTTATGCAATAGTATAGTGTGCCGACAGCTCCTAAGATGTAGGGTAGTGAATATGTGACAAGGTAAGTTGAGCTGTCATTTTCACTTCTTACGCATGTCACTATAAGTATTGCTCCAGTTAATTTAATCAGGAAGTTTGTTATGCTCATCACCCCCATCTTTTCTGTCCCCTGAAAATACCAGGAAGGGTATAGACACCATCCAATATTTATTATCCATGCTGCAATGTACATGGTAACTTCTTCCTGACTGTTTGCGGCAGCAATGCTGTAGGGAATGAATATCAGTGCTGTAACCAGAAGCAATACACTTTTTATTGTGATTGTATTCCAAAAAATTTGGCCTAGTTTTTCTCGGTCGTTCTTGTATAAGGCAATTTCTTTGGTTGTTGAGTATTCAAAACTGAAGTTTACGAGTATAGTAGCGTAATTAGCGATGTTTTGTATGTATGTTACTTTGCCAAAGTTTAAAACCCCGAGTTTGTGTGATATGTACGGGATTATTAGCATCGGAATAATGTAGTTGGCAAACTGAAATATAGTTAGCCAAACAGCATTTTTTACTACCTTTTTGTTCTCGTTGTTTCCCATTATGCTTCTGCTTTTTCGCTAAGTTCGAGCCACATCATTTCCTTTTCATCCAGTTCATTCGACACATGTTCGAAACGCTTGCTCTTTTCAACGATTTCTTCGGAAGAAAGTGTGCCGGATGACATGATTTCCTCCAACTCCTTTTTTTCTTTTGAAAGGCTTTCTATGTCTATATTTAGCTGTTCCAGAAGCTTCTGCTCCTTGTATGAAAGTTTCTTGTTGCTTGGGTTTTTCTGCTTGTAGCTGTTTGCCGGAACTTCCTGTTGAGACTTGTTGTTTTTTGCGGTTTCTTCAGCTTTTTTCTGTTCTTCCACTTCAGTGTATATCCTATAGTCTGAGTAGTTTCCAGGAAAATCTTTTACTATGCCGTTACCTTTAAACACAAGAAGATGGTCAATTGTCTTGTCCATGAAGTATCTGTCATGACTGACTATAATCACGTTTCCAGGAAAGTTGGCCAAATATTCTTCAAGTATCGCTAATGTAGTGATGTCAAGGTCGTTTGTAGGCTCGTCCAGAATAAGCAGATTCGGACTGCTCATCAGTACTTCACAAAGTGCAAGTCTTTTCCTTTCGCCTCCGGACAATTTATATACATAGTCCTGCTGGCGTGAAGGAGAAAACAGAAATTGAGACAGCAGTTGCGATGCTGTGAATTTTTGTCCTGTTCCCAGGTCAACCACATCAGCATGAGCCTTTACTACATCTATCACTTTTTTGCCCTCTTCTTCGGGTTTTAGTTCTTGGGAATAGTAACCGATTCTGACGGTTTCTCCTATTACAATTTGTCCGCTGTCTGGCTTTGTTTCTCCTGTTATCATCTTTAGGAGAGTAGTCTTGCCAGATCCGTTCTCGCCAGTTATTCCAAGCTTCTCATGACGGGCCATGTTATAGTAGAAGTTGTCTAAAATGACCTTTTTATCGAACTTTTTGCTTATATACTGGGCTTCGATTATCTTGCTTCCAATGTATGACTTGCTCTGCTTCAGTGAAAGGTCTTCCTCAACTCTTTTGTTTTTGAGCCTAGCTTCGATTTCTTGGAACCTGTCAAGTCTGTACTTGGCCTTGCCGCCACGAGCCTGAGGCTGTCTTCTCACCCATTCGATTTCGCGCCTGTAGGCATTTCTGAGATGCTGTTCTGTACGTTCCTCGATTTCCCTTCTCTGCTCTTTCTTTTCAAGATAGTAGCTGTAGTTACCGATATATGAATATGCTTGAAGGTCTGCTATTTCGATAATCTTGTTGCATACGCGGTCAAGGAAATATCTGTCGTGGGTTACCATGAGGATTGCCTTTTTCTGGTTGGACAGAATATCTTCTAGCCATTCAACCATGGCAAGGTCCAGGTGGTTTGTAGGCTCGTCCATGATAAGTATGTCCGAATCGCACATAAGTGCCGCAGCTAAAGCAACTCTTTTTCTGCCGCCTCCACTTAAATTTTCTACCTTTTCATCGAGGTTTTTTATTCCTAATTGGGAAAGTGTTCGTTTTATTTCGGTTTCTATGTCCCAGGCGTTTAGCCTGTCCATTTCGTGAGTTAGCTTCAAAATAAGGGCTTCGTCCGAATTCTTATCTATAGCTTCTTCGTACTGTCTAATTATTTTAGCGGTTTCCTTTTGGTTCCTAAGTACGGCTTCTATGACAGTTTCACCGGCTACGAATTCTGGGTTTTGTGGCAGGTAGCTGATGCGCAAGTCCTTTTTATAGATAATATTGCCTGAATCAGCTTCTTCTTGCTTTAGAATTATCTTCATCAGCGTACTTTTGCCGCAACCGTTAGTTCCGACAAGCGCAGTCTTTTCTCCTTCGCATAGTGTGAAGGAAACTCCGTTGAATAGCTCTCTGTCACCGAATCTTTTGCTGACGTTTTCTATTCCTATTAAGTTTTCTGCCATATCTGTTGTTGTTAGTAAACTAATTCTACGTTGTCAACCCAAAACTTGTCGCCGATAGCGCCCGCAAAAGCTCCGCCGTAGCCGCAAGAAAATCGGATGATGATGTGAGTCGGCGTGTCGTCTATAGTTCCGTATTCAGCCTCGTCTATCTTCATTTTTTTGCCTTTGCTGTTTTTGCCCCATATAGGGTATCCCTTATAGTTTGCACCCATATAGTCCTTGAAGTCAGGCTCTTTCTCGATGTTTCCGTACTTCAGGGGCAATGTGTAGTCGTTAACCCAGTCGCTTGTGCTTTCCTTTATTCTGATATAGCCTGTAGCAATTCTTTTAGCATGTAGTTTGCCCGTTTCATCCTCCCATCTCTTTTGGAGGATTACCGACACTTCAGCCTCGTTCTTGCCTTCTAGGTCCGTTGTCTTTGTGACGGTTATTTTTTGTCTTTTGCCACCAATGGATGCCTTATAGTCGAACTTCAATGCCTTCGGCTTTCCGGTAAATGGAATTCCCTGCATCATGTATTGCATAGGTTTGTCCCCGTCCTTGATAGGCTCGTCAAGATAACCAGTAAATATGCTTCCGGTTGCAAGACAGCTAAGGTTGATCATTCCGAGAACTTTGACGCTTTCGAGTACGCTTTCAAGTCGTGCACAATATCCGTTGCCTCTCTTCTCAGGGAATACAGTACTGCTTCCCTTGTCGATTCCGGAAACGTGTGCATATATGCTTGATGTCTCCCACGGCGAGTCACCTCTTTCTCTGGCTTTTGCCCCTTTTACGGTACCTGGCTTTCCTATTTCATAGACTTCCTTGGTACCGTTTCCGATTATAAAGCTCTCCTCTATAAGCCTCTTCTCCCATGAATCCATGTCGGAGTATTTTATCTGCTGCGCATTTGCAAGATTCAATCCCAAAAGAATCGAGGCGCATAGTGCTTTCGTCTTGTTTGTTATCTTTCTCCTTACTATCATTATAATTAGTGTAGTTTGTGTTTCAAGTATCTGTTGGTGAAGTTAAAAAACATCGGTTTGATCGTATATTTCTTGGTTATTGCAAGATTCGGAATCAATTGAATAAAGAAATGGAATAAACTGAGATATACATCCAGCTGACATATCTGATTGTTTTTCCCAATAGGACTGTCATCCAAACTTTCCATTGCGAAACCTTCATGTATCCAAGTGTCACAACTATTATGTTTCCAAGAACCGGCACCCAAGAAATGAGCCCTAGCCATACTCCATATTTGTCAACCCATACCTTTGCTTTCTCCACTTTCGTATGGTCTATTTTGTAGTATTTTTCAAGCCACTCTGTTTTTCCCATGTATCCGAGCCAGTAGCAGGTCATTTCGCCTATAGTGTTTCCTGCTATTGCTGTCCAAACCAGATGCCATTTGTTCGCTCCGGCGAAGATAAGTGCTGTCATTACGCCCTCGGAAGGAACAGGGATTATTGTTCCTGCCAGGAATGCTGCAATGAACATTCCCCATAGACCGTATTCAGCAAGAAAATCCATTGCCTTTGTTTACTCGATATACTGCATAATAACGAACGCAGCGTTGATTACTGCCAAAATTATGGCTATCCATCGGGAAATTAGGTCTTTGTCGAATAGAGCGCTCAGCATACATCCCAGAAACAATGCTCCGAAAGCTGTCACTGTATGCAGTGCGTAACCGATGCCGTCCTTGAATATCACGACGAACAGAATACTTATGAAGAACACTGCGAAAAGCAGTGTGAACATTCCTCGTTGCCTAACACTTTCATGTGTGAAGAATATGGACAACCTGAATAGGGAGTATATTGAAAGAAGAAGTACGAAAAGTGAGTAAATCTTCTCTATTATGCTCAAATCGTAGTAGCCGTCAAGCGATACAAGCTGAAGCACTGGTGTGGCTATAGTGCTGAAGTCTATTCCAATATATAGCAGAATGGGAATAGAGTACAGCAGTGTCACCAGATAGCCTATTATAAGGGAGAGTAGTGTTCTCACCGAAAATGCGTTGCAGAATCTGAAAAATGACGCAATAGGAACAGCATAGAGAATAAACAAAGGAAAGTTTATCGACCCCAATGCTATTAGAGCCCCTATATTGAAAGAAATTAGCTCTGAGCGGTTGTCAACGTACGCCAGTGCCAGAATGACTGCAATAAGCAATATAAGAGCGTGTATTCCGCCCGCACTGGCCATGTCGTGTGTTGTGAACAAAGTAAGGAAAAAGGCGCCTGTAATCGTAGGCAGCAGCGTTCTGACTCTGATAAGGCTGAATTTTTCATTTATGATGAAAAGCAGGTATGAAATCAGGAGCGCTCCGATCAGGTTGGCATAGTCTCTGAAGCTTTCGCCAAAATTGACATAGTAAAGTACCTGAGACAATACTGATCCGGCTGTTTCGTCCTCGGATGTTAAGGCTATGGTTTGAGGTAGAGTAAGCCACAAAGCTATAGTAACAACTATCCATATTGTATAGTTGATAATGCTTGGTTCTATTTTATTTGTCCAATTTCTCATCCTCTGTCTGATAGATAATAATAAGGAGAATTCGCGGATAAATCCATGAATTCTCCTTATTTGTATTATGTTTTACAAGTCAAAACCGATGTCTCTTCTGAAGTATTTCTTCTCGAAGTCGATTGTGTTTGCGTTCTTGAACGACTGAGCAAGTGCTTCAGCCTTAGTGTTTCCGTAAGAGCTGACAGACATAACGCGGCCACCGCTTGTTACGATGTTGCCGTTTTCAATCTTTGTTCCTGCGTGGAATACTATGCTGTTCTCTACTTTGTCAAGTCCTGTGATGACCTTGCCCTTCTCGTAAGCCTCAGGGTATCCTCCGGAAACAAGCATTACGGTAACCGCAGTGCGTGAATCCTCCTCCAACACTCTTGAACCAAGGTTGCCCTCAGCTACGCCTTCAAACAAGTCAACAAGGTCGCTCTTGATACGAAGCATTACAGCTTCAGTTTCAGGGTCTCCCATACGAACGTTGTACTCGATAACCATAGGCTCGTTCTTGACGTTTATCAAGCCAAGGAATATGAATCCCTTATATGTGATCTTCTCTTCTTTTAATCCCTTGATTGTAGGGATGACGATACGCTCCTCAACCTTCTTCATGAATGTTGCGTCTGCGAAAGGAACAGGGCTGACAGCACCCATGCCTCCTGTGTTCAATCCCTTGTCACCCTCTCCAATTCTCTTGTAGTCCTTTGCAACAGGAAGAATCTTGTATGACTCTCCGTCAGTTAGGACGAATACAGAACACTCGATGCCAGAAAGGAACTCCTCGATCACTACAGTAGCACTGGCTGCACCGAACTTTCCGTCAAGCATGTTGGCTAGTTCTAACTTGGCTGTTTCAAGGTCAGGGATGATAAGCACACCCTTTCCGGCAGCAAGACCGTCAGCTTTAAGGACGTAAGGAGCTTCAAGAGTCTCAAGAAACTTCTTTCCCTCCTCCAAAGTTGCAGAAGTGAAGCTCTTGTACTGGGCAGTAGGGATGTTGTGGCGTATCATGAATGCCTTTGCAAAATCTTTGCTTCCCTCCAATTCGGCACCCTGCTTCGAAGGTCCAATAACAGGAATGCTCTTTAACTGAGTGTCGTTCTGGAAAAAGTCATATACACCCTTAACAAGCGGATCTTCAGGACCAACAACCACCATGTCGATTTTTTTCTCGATGGCAAAAGCCTTGATAGCTTCGAAATCGTCAGCCTTGATGTTAACATTCTGAGCCAATCCTGCTGTACCTCCATTTCCTGGAGCTACATAAAGATTCTCTACTTTAGGGCTTTGCTTGATTTTCCAAGCCAAAGCGTGCTCGCGTCCTCCGCTTCCTAACAATAGTATATTCATAGTCTTATAATTATTATCTGGATAAACCTAATGAATTTGAACTTAGAATAGAGGTTTCATCTCTATTTTTTCGAATGAGTAGCCTTGAGATTTCAGCCATTCGATAGACTGTGGCAGTGCTGTCTTGAGTTTGTCAATGCTTTTCAGCGAATCATGAAATACGATAACAGATCCGTTTCGTGCATATTTTTTGACATTGTCGAACACATCCTGCGCAGTCAGTTTTTTGCTATAGTCTCTGGTCACCACATCCCACATTATAATCCTGCGGGTTCTTCTTAGTATCAGGGCATGAATCTTTCTAAGCTGTCCGTGTGGGGGCCTGAAAAGATTCGAGTTTATTAGCTTGTCGGCCTCATATATGTTCTTGAAATAGTGCTGACTGCTAACCTTGAATGCTTGGAGATGGTTGAATGTGTGGTTTCCCACGGAATGCCCTTCGCTGAGAATGTTTGCGAAAAGTTCCGGGTGTTTCCTCACATTATCTCCCACGCAGAAGAATGTGGCTTTAATGTTGTATTTTCTCAAAGTCTCCAGAATCCATGGGTTAGCTTCGGGAATAGGTCCGTCGTCAAAAGTGAGATAAACCTTTTTCTCGCTGCTGTTTATTCTCCAGACAGACTCTTTGTACAAGAGGTGTCGGACGAATTCTGGAGGTTGTTCAATAAACATTATCTCTTACTAAAATATTTGGCAAGCTCTCTGTAAAAGTCATTGACTGTCTGAGTGTTGGCATCAGAGTACTCTGTGTCTTCAGCTCTCTTGGCAGACTCGTTCAAAGAGTCGTACATGCTCCAGTACTGCGCAACATCGTTGGATGCGCTCTTCTTCTGATTCTCACTAAGCTTGTTGAACCAGTCTCTGTACTGCTTGCAAGTAGTAGTAATTTCATCGCGTAGAGCCTTGCCTTTTTCTATTTCGCCAAGACCAAGATACATGTTCGAGATACGAACATTTGAATAATCTGCGTACACATTATATGTCGGAAGCTCCTCCATGCACTTGTCAAGTACTGCAATTGCACTGTCTTTCTTGCCCTCTGCGATTAGGCCGTCAGCCAATCTTAGGAACATGTGTCGGAAAGTCTTACCCATTCTCATGGCATTCTCATCCATGTATGTGTTAGGGTCTTTGACGTTACCCCAGGCAAACTTGTTCATCATGTTGTCATACATGATGTCTGTGTCGATTGCGTCAATTCTCTTGAATGGAGTCACGCGGTAGCCCATACCTTCAAGTCTTAGATAGCTGTAGTCTCCCATTACAGGCTTGCCGTTTTGGTCAACGAACTTTCTGCCGTTCTCGACTCTCTGCTCAACACTCTCGAACTCACTATAGCTTTCGCTTCCTACAGTGACAGCGAAGTATATAGGAGTCTTCCAGTCCTTGTTCGAGCGGATCAAGTCAAGAATGAACAAATCCTGCTTGCCAAGATAATTCTTTCCAGAGAAGTCTAAAACCATTGGCTTGATCTTCTTAACTCCGCCTGTAGTGTCTATGTCATCAACTGTTGGTTTGAAACCGGCAGCGATTACAGCGTCATAGTCAACAGGAACGATAATCTTTTTTGTAGGAAGAATGTTGATGTTGTCTCTATATCCAAGATTCTTGGACAAATTTGTGTTAAGCATGAACTCGAAGGCCTGATCGATAGTTAGTGATTCGAACTTGTCGTCGATGTAAACAACGTCAAGCTTTCCGTTAGAGTAGTCTGCAGACTTCAGTCCCATAGGAAGAGCCTTTGAATCGTATGCGTCGTTCTGCATTTGGTCAACATACCAGTCCATCTGTAGGTAAGAAAGGTTACCCACACGCTTGTCTGTTCCCTCGCCTTCTACCTCCTGGTTGTACCAAAGAGGGAAAGTGTCGTTGTCTCCGTTTGTGAATATGATACCCTGGCTTGGAATAGACCTCAAGTAGTTTGCACCGTAGTCTCTGCAAATGAATCTTCCGCTTCTGTCGTGGTCATCCCAGTTCTGAACGGCCAAAACAGTAGGAACTGATGACGACATTGCCAATGCAATGACAGCGCAGATTTTCTTGTTAGAGATTATTTGGTTCAAAAGCTGAGCTATGTAAAGTACACCGAAGCCAATCCATATACAGAACGCATAGAAACTACCTGCATACGCGTAGTCTCGTTCACGTGGCTGGTATGGTGTCTGGTTCAAATATACTACGATAGCAAGTCCAGTCATTACGAACAACACCAAAGTAAGCCAGAAGCTCTGCATACCCTTCTTGCCTCTGCTGAATTGAGACAAGATACCAAAGATTCCCAAAATCAAAGGAAGGAAGTAGTAAGTGTTCCTACCTCTGTTCTCCTTCATAATATCAGGAAGTGACTCTTGGTCTCCAACCAATAGATTGTCAATGAAAGGAATACCCGAAATCCAGTTTCCGTTAGTTATCTCGCCATGTCCCTGAATGTCGTTTTGTCTTCCCACGAAGTTCCACATGAAGTATCTCCAGTACATGAATCCCACTTGGTATGTAAAGAAGAACTGCATGTTGTCAGCCTGTGTCGGAGCCGCAATCTTTTTGCCGTTGTCAGCTCTGATTATGTTCTTGTCATTTACA
Organism: Paludibacteraceae bacterium; assembly: GCA_024401535.1. Taxonomy (GTDB): domain Bacteria; phylum Bacteroidota; class Bacteroidia; order Bacteroidales; family Paludibacteraceae; genus UBA1723. The sequence continues at coordinate 35,134 of JAKSKX010000005.1, forward strand.
CCTCCCCAGCTCTTGTATGCCTTGACATGACTCTGCTGTTTGCTATGCATACGAGGGAACAGCATCTGGAACTGAGACTGGTACTGGTATGTTTTCTTTGTGTCGTAAACAATGTACTTGTCAGCTTCGTTTTCGTTCTTCTTGATAGCCTTTGCATAAAGGTTGTAGCCTTCGTCGTAGGCAACTGTTCCCGAACGGGTTCTCTTGTATTCAGATGCATAGCTTTCTCCGTAAAGAAGCGGAGTGTCGCCGTACTGGTCACGGTTCAAGTAGCTCTTTAGTGCGAATACGTCGTCCGGAGAGTTCTGGTCCATTGTAGGATTAGCACACGAACGGATGATTAGCACTGCATAGGTAGAGTAGCCAAGAAGTATCACTGTCAAACAAATCATGATTGTGTTTAGCAATACTACAGGCTTCTTGATTACATTTGAGTTCTGGCTGTAGAATAGGAATGCTGCCAATCCTATTGTAAGGACAATTCCTAGGAATATGTGTGTGCCAAAGAACGGAATGCCAAGCAGCACGACAGAAGCTACGAAGAAGGCAATCTGCTTTGTTGTTAGCTCATCTCCCTTGTTGAATGTAATATAGATGCCATAGATTAGGCAGGCAATCAATACTACACTATATATTACAGTTCCTGTGTTGAAACTGCATCCAAGCGTATTTACAAAGAACAGTTCGAACCATCCTGCTGTAGTCACGAAACCTGGAACCACTCCATAAAGGATTACAGCCAAAAGGAAGCATGAGAAAATCAATGAATAGATGATTCCCTTTGTTGTTGTGTTCTTGTTCTTTCTGAAGTAGTAAACAAGTACTAGCGCTGGAATTGAAAGCAGGTTCAAAAGGTGGACACCTATTGAAAGTCCCATCAAGTATGCAATAAGCACAAGCCAACGGTTTGCGTAAGGCTTGTCAGCAATATCCTCCCACTTCAATATTGCCCAGAACACCACGGCTGTAAACATTGAGGAAGAAGCATATACCTCAGCCTCGACTGCCGAGAACCAGAATGTGTCAGAGAAAGTGTATGCCAAAGCACCAATAACACCGCAACTCATGATTACGATTGTCTTGTTGCTTGACACTTCAAATCTGTCTTCGCAGATAGTTACGCGAACCATGTGTGTAATAGTCCAGAACAGGAACAGAATAGTCAGCGCACTCATTGTTGCCGAGAATATGTTCACCATTTTGGCTACTTCGCTTGCTTCACTTGCAAAAAGTATGAAGAAACGAGCCATCAACATAAAGAAAGGTGCTCCAGGCGGGTGTCCTATCTCCATTTTATCTGCGGTACTGATAAACTCTCCGCAGTCCCAAAAGCTTGCTGTCGGCTCTATCGTAAGCAGATAAACTACTAACGATATAGCAAAAACAACCCAACCAGTCAAGTTGTTGATAAACTGAAATCGTTTCATTTTTTAATTGTTGTTCTTATCTAATTATCCGAATTTACTATTTAGTCTGCAAATATAGACATTTTTTTTCAATTTCTGGTTACTTGTTGCCTATATTCTAATATCCCCACGATTTTATAATTGAATCTGCCTTTACTTTCTCGATTTCTTCGACGCTAATGACCAATAAAGTTCTTTCTTTAGATGCGGAGTCTACAAAGAATCCATTATATTCATATTGCAAGCATTTCTTTTTATCGAAATGATAGGATATTTTTAATGTGGCATTAAGGTGCCCGTCAATAGTATTGTATAGTTCTTTGCTTTGGTAGGTGTCAGATTCAGAAAAAATAGTGTCGTTTCTTATTTCTATTCTTTTGCATATTGATTCTGATGATTCAGTTCTGGACTTTTCCCAGATTATGCATCCGTAATTTTCCTTAGGACTGGTAGGTGTAATTTCTATCATTTTGAATTCGTCTGTTAGTGGAGTCAGTCCAATTATTTCCCTCTCTTTATTGAATGATTGGCCATATTTGTCTATGGTATTTTGTGACAATCTGTTGTCATAGAAGCATGAGGGGAAGTGAATTGAAGTAAAAGAAAATGCGATGAAAAGGAACTTTTTTAGCTGTATCATTTCGTTTTGCTAATAAATAAACGAAAGACGGACATAAATGCCCGTCTCTTTTATGGATTGTGGAGGATTTTTATTTGAAAAGTTTCTTCAAATCCTCGACTTTGTCGGTCTTTTCCCAAGTGAAAAGTTCGACCTCTTTCTTGTATTCCTTGCCGAAAGAGTCTGTGAATGTTTTTGTTACAACCTTCGGCTCACGGCCAAGATGTCCGTATGAAGCAGTTTCCAAGTACTTCGGCTCGCGAAGTTTTAGTCTGTCCTCGATAGCTTTAGGGCGGAAATCGAACAGTCCGCTTATTTGGATCTTTGTTGCGATTTCTCCGTCAGTAAGAGAAACAGTTGATGTTCCGTAAGTATTGATGTAAAGGTTCATAGGCTCGGCAACTCCGATAGCGTAGGCAACTTGAACAAGACACTCCTTAGCAATGCCTGCGGCTACAATGTTCTTTGCCAAGTGGCGAGCTGCGTAGGCTGCAGAACGGTCAACCTTGCTTGGGTCTTTGCCAGAGAAAGCGCCGCCTCCGTGTGCGCCCTTACCTCCGTATGTGTCAACAATGATTTTTCTGCCGGTCAAACCTGTATCTCCGTGAGGACCGCCGATAACGAACTTTCCTGTAGGGTTTACGAACAGCTTGTAGTCGTTCTTGCTAAGCAGGTCTGCATAGACTTTGGAAATCTTTGCAACCTTTGGAAGTAGTATGTTCTTGACATCAGCTGTGATTTTATCGACCATCTTTTCGTCTGTATCGAACTCGTCATGCTGAGTGCTGACGACGATATCGGCGATTCTTTTCACTTTGTTGTCGTCTCCATATTCCACAGTAACCTGGCTCTTTGCATCCGGACGAAGGTAGGTCATTTCCTTTCCTTCCTTGCGAATGTCAGCAAGAACGCGAAGAATTGCGTGTGAAAGGTCAAGAGTTATAGGCATGTAATTTTCTGTTTCGTCAGTGGCATATCCGAACATCATGCCCTGGTCTCCAGCTCCCTGCTCCTCGATGTTTTCGCGCTCGACACCACGGTTGATGTCTGCACTTTGGCTATGTAGCGCAGAGAATATGCCGCAAGACTCTGCATCGAACTTGTACTCTGACTTGGTGTAGCCAATCTTTGTGATTACTTCGCGAGCCACACGCTGATGATCGACTACAGCCGAACTCTTGATTTCGCCGGCTAGCACCACTTGACCTGTTGTGACAAGTGTTTCGCAAGCTACCTTGGAATCCTTGTCTTGAGCAAGGTAGTTGTCCAAAATGGCATCGGAAATCTGGTCGGCCACTTTGTCTGGATGTCCCTCGGAAACACTCTCAGATGTAAAAAAGTAACTCATAGTTTGTAATGATTTAACTATTAAATAAAAAAACAGCTCCACCTTTTCGGCGTGCTGCATCCATAAAATAATTAAAAAATGTCTTTGCAGTTGAGAAGCATGTTTCTCATCTTTAGCATTTTTTATTGTGGTTGCAATCGCACAAATCCGTCCACGGTGTTTTCGACTGCAAAGATACAACTTATTTTTTAATGCAAAGAATTTTTGAAGAAATTTGTTGGCCATAATTTGTGTTCCAGTTTTTGATGTTCTTTTTATACAGTCAAATTGCAAAAATGAAATTTCAGTTTGCCTTTCTTTTAGTCTGGAATAAGTCCAATGATTCTAATTTTGGTTTTTCTCTTCTGTGAGTCTTTTGGTTTAATTTGTAAGAAAAAACGTTAGCAACGAATACTATTTTTATAGCCAACAAGTTTAAATTCATAAAAAAAGCAATTGTTGTCTAGTTTTGGGCTTTGGAACGTGTAGTTTGGCACGCTTTTTGCATTGTAGTTAGTAGAGGTTTAAGCCAATTTGAGAAAACTGACTTGCCTTTTGTAGTTTAGTCCTAATATTAAATCCTTTCGCTGCGGGAAACCGTGGCAGTAAAAAGAGCGATAAGCATCTCGGTGTTGATTGTTCTTTTTATTTTTTTTGTTGACTATACTGTATATTTATATACATTATATGTTATAAAATCGACAATAAATTTAAAAAATGATGATTTTGTTTGCTATGTATTGGATTTTACTCTATATTTGCAAAATGGTTAACTATTTGACGGGTAATGAGCAATAAATTACAGAACATATTTCTTACTTCTTTGGCTGTTTTGCCCATTGGAGTGATGGCTGTAGAGGATGGCAGCAGAGACTTCCCTTTTGTTGTGTCCTCTGTGAATGATTTGATTGCTCTGCAGAAAGCAGTTAACGGAGGAGTGTCTTATCACAAGGCTGAGTTGACTGAAGGTGCCGAAGGTGCATACTTTATATTGACTCAGGATATTGATTTGACAAAGAATGACCAGCTTCGCAAGCATGGTTGGACACCAATTGGTACTGAGGCAGTCCCTTTCAAGGGAAAATTCGACGGTAAGGGTAACAAGATCATTTTCGACAGCAAAAAGAACAAAACTCCTTTTGTCTTGTTCGGTAATGCAGATAATGCCGAGATCAAGAATGTACTGTTGGACACAAAGAACAGCGAGGCGTTGGGAATAAACAATATCTGCCAGAATGAAGGAACTTCCGTAATATGTAGTTGCGCAGTGACAGATACAATGCCTTCTACTTGGTCGCAGTTCGCTCATTCAACATATTCGCATTACGGTGTCAGCCAAGTAAAGGCGCGCGGTTATGAGAATGGCTCTTATGAGCACCCTTTTGTGATTGCTGATGAGATGGACTTCCTTCAGCTGAGCAAGGCAATTCGAGGTGGATCTCCGTACCATAATTCTGAAATGGAACTTGGCGGAAAGAACAGCCATTTCGTGCTTGGTGCAGATATCGATATGAAAAAACTTGTCAGCCGTGGCTATACAAGTTGGATTCCAATCGGAGCTCCAGACATGCCTTTCAAAGGACATTTCTCTGGAAACGGTCATAAAATCATAAATCTTTCTATCATAACTCCTGATCAAAGTTATTTGGGCTTGTTTGGATATACAGATGGAGCGGTGATTGAAAACGTAGAGCTATATTCTGCAAGGATTGAAGCTAATTACGATGCAGGTTTCATAATCGGCTATGCGGCAAATTCTGAAGTAAGGAATTGTGTTGTTCAGGGCGAAATGAACGGTCACCGCTGGTTAGGTTCTATTTGCGGAGAGACCTATAACACACTTGTAGGAACTTGCGAGGTTGATTGTGACATCAAGGCCGGAAAGAATTCCTACTCAATAGGTGGAGTTGTGGGTGAAGCGATTAATCAGACTACAGTCTATCAGTGCATGGTTCAAGGTTCTGTGGCCGGTGCTGTTTCTGTGGGTGATATCTGCGGAACTTTGGAGGATAGCAACATCTACTTGTGCTCTAAGAACAAGGTTGCAACATCCTCTCAGGAAGTGGAGCTTGTTGATTTGAACAAGAAATTGTTCCAGGTTAGCAAGTAATTAAGTTGACTTTTCATAATTATAGTTTTAGTTTGTTACCAAGTGGTTATTCTCGTGATTGAGAATGCCACTTTTTTTGTGCTGTTCTGCTTATGGTGGTTGCGGAAATGTGCGATGAAATCGAGAAAAATTAAAGGAAGAGATTGCGGTCTCTTCCTTTTTTGTTGGTTTGGGGTTATGATGTGAATTCGATGTATGTTTTGACTTCCTCTGTCAGCCATTTGCTTTTGGCGTCTGGTTGGTGGCTTATGGTTTCAAGGGCTGATTCGACTTGGAGTTTGTGGATTGGATAGGCTCGCTTGAGGAGACTGGCTATGCTGGAGATTTGTCTCTCGTTCAGCTGCTGCGTCTTTGTTTGGGATTCGGCTATGAGCGAGGTCACTGATTCGCTGTCACTGCCGCTTAGGAGCAGTCTGGAGGCTAGCGAGTAGCGGATATAGTCGAAGTATTCGCCTTCGTATGTTGATTCTATGATGCTCCAAGGGTTTGAGATACGTGTTAGGAGGTTGCGTGACAAGTATTCCGCGATTTCCTCGTTGAATGTGTCTTTGATGAGGTAGGGGATTACGGACTCGTCTATCGGGTGCATGATAATTGTCGCGAGTATCATGGTCTCTCTCTGATGGAGGTTCCACAGGTTCATCGCAAGTTCATAGTCGGGCTCTATTTTGGCTGAAAGTTCCTTGAGCCTAGGGTATGTTACACCGAATACGAGCTTGTAGCCGAGGTTGCGAAGCCTCTGCGCGGTGATGCCGTCCATCGAAAGCCTAAGCATTTCCTTGACTCTCCTTACTCGTTCCCTTAGTTCCAAATCTTTTGTGACCTTGTATTCCATATCTGTTTTCTTGTTTTCGTTAGTTTCTATGCCGGCTTACATCTTCAGCGGCAGTTGGTTCTGCAAATTTAGTCATTTTATCCGATACCTTATTATATATATATCTATTTTTTGCTCTATTTTTGGAAAAAGGCTTTTGTGGATTTACAAGAGGGGGATTTCTTGCGGAAAAGTCCTTTTGCACATCTACAAAACGTGTTTTCTAGTTGGAAAAGTCCTTTTGTACATCTACAAAACGGGTTTTCTTGTTGGAAAAGTCCTTTTGCACATCTACAAAACGGGTTTTCTTGTTGGAAAAAGCCTTTTGTACATCTACAAATCGAGTTTTCTCGTTGGAAAAGTCCTCTTGCACATCTACAAATCGAGTTTTCTTGTTGGAAAAGTCCTTTTGTACATCTACAAATCGGGTTTTCTAGTTGGAAAAGTCCTCTTGCACATCTACAAATCGTGTTTTCCTTGCGTCAAGACCCTTTTTTATATGTCAGTTCGGTCTTTTACATAAAAAAACATCTTTTTTTTGATTTTTGTCAAGAATTTTCTTTGCGGAAAGAATTTTATTCGTATCTTTGCACAAAATCGATTTTAAAATAAAAACAAAGTTATGGCAGAAAAGTTAAACAAGACATACAGAGTCATCAACGTTGTCGGCAGCTCGTTCATCAAAAGACTAAGCAACGCCGACCACGCCCACTTCATGATGGAGTTCATCGACCTTTTGCCCATCGGACTCTACGACAACAAGCGCCCTCTACTTACACAGCTAGTAAATAACGAGGTAGAGAACATCAACAACTGTCGCAAGAACCACAACAGGGAAGTCTATAACTCCAAAATCGGAATGCTAAAGAGCGTAATGTCAGCACTTTACCGCATTCTAGTTTCCGAGGCCAAGGCAGGCCACCAGGGTGCGGCCGTAGAGGTTCACTCGTACGAGGTTCGCGTGATGCCGGAAATCAAGAACAAGGGATACCTTGAGGCTGTGAGCGGATTCCTGCACGCATGGGCCGGAACGGAAAGCCGTGCCGCCGAGGCTTTGGTCGATGACGCAAGAGACCTCTGCGAAGAGCTTCGCAACGTGGTCCAGTTCATGATGATGGAGGACCTTATGATAAAGAACATCGAGGCGCAGATTGTCTATCGCGAATCGACTGACGCACTTGTGTTCGACATCATCGCCAAGGCCAGCATCGAGAACTACGAGCTGAGCCCGACTATCGAGAGCGAGGTTGAAAGACTTGAGCAGGTGAACGAATTCCTTGAGGCATGGATTGGATTCGTCGAGAGAATACGTATCTCTGTCAAGAACTCCGGACCGGAGCCAGGTGACGAGCCAGAGCCTCTTTCAACTGTAAAGGATCATAACTTCCCAGTGTCAGCATCAGAGAAAATTGACAGCGAGGAGGCAAAAATGAGCCGTTCCATCAGGGAAATGGTCTATAACAACATCAAGAGCGAGGACGGTGAGGCGAAAAACCCTAACGATGCCGCAACTCAGGAGGAAAGACAGGCCCTTTACCAGAAACAGCGCGCTCAGAAGCTTGACGCCTACGAAATCGCCGACCAGGTGATGAAGAATGTCGTTGCAAAGTACGGCTCAAACCTTACTGACGAGGAGCTTCAGAAGTACTCTCAGGAGGAGTATGCGCTTTTGACAGCTGATGAAGAGGAATAACAAAAGACTGATTCTCAAACTATTATATTAAGCAATGGGTCGAATAATTGCGATTGACTATGGCAAGAAAAGGATTGGCATAGCCGCGACTGACCCCTCTAAAATTATCGCCAACGGACTCACAACAGTGGGCCCTGGCGATATTTTTAAGTTTTTGGAGGACTATGTCGCAAAGGAAAGCGTCGAAACCATCGTCGTCGGACTGCCCAAGACTATGAGGGGCGAAGCCAGCGAAAGCATGAAGTACATAGAACCGTTCGTCAAGGGACTCAAGAACAAGTTCCCGAACATAAACGTCGAATACTTCGACGAAAGGTTCACTTCGGTACTTGCAAACCGCGCGATACTCGAGTCCGGCAAGGGCAGGAAGGAGCGCAGGGAAAACAAGGAGCTGGTCGATATGGTATCGGCAACCATTATCCTGGAGGGATACATGGAGTCAATTCACAATTCATAATTCACAATTCACAATTCCGTGTCAGCGATGCGATAAATTGTGAATTATGCATTGTGCATTAAGAATTATGCATTATTTTTGCATTATGAATTATGAATCTTTAATTATTAGTTGTTTATGATACTTCCAATTACAATATACGGCCTGCCCGTGTTGAGAAAGGTTTGCACACCGATTGACAAAAACTATCCGAACCTCAAGGAACTGCTTGAGAACATGTACGCAACCTTGACTCACAGCGAAGGCGTCGGCTTGGCGGCTCCGCAGGTCAACCTGCCCATCCGAATATTCATCGTGGACCTTGACGTGATGGGCGAGGACGAGCCTAAGTACAAGGGTGTGAAAAAGACGTTCATCAATCCCGTAATCACATGGATGTCCGATGAAACCGAGACTTCCGGCGAGGGTTGCCTCTCGCTTCCAGGCATTAACGAGAACGTCACAAGGGCAAAGAAGGTGCGCGTGAAGTACCAGGACGAGGACTTCGTGGAGCATGAGGACGAGTTCGAGGACTTCTATGCCAAGGTTATCCAGCACGAGTACGACCACCTGGAGGGCAAGGTCTTCATCGACAGAATCTCTCCTATCCGAAGAGCCATGAACAAGGGCAAAATCGAGAGCATGAAGAAGGGTAAGGTGCGTTGCCACTATAACGTAAAGACAGTCTAGAACTTTATTTCAAACACAGTGCATAATTCACAAATAACCGCCATTCCAACGGGAATTTTGAGTTATGCACTCTTTATTTAGCTTACATTATGACTACAGAGGAACAGTTCGACAAGGCTATAGCAGAGTGCCGCGGCATATACATCAAGAAATATCACGACTATGGAGCCGCATGGAGAATCATGCGTCCGGAAAGCATTACCGACCAAATCTATATCAAGGCGAACAGAGTCCGCACGCTTGAAACTACGGGTGTGAGCCTTGTCGGAGAGGGTATCAAGCCCGAACTCATAGGCATCGTGAACTACGCAGTCATGGGAATGGTTCAGCTCGAGAAGGGGTACAGCGAGAAGGACGACCTCAGCGAAGCGCAGGCCATCGAATTCTATGACCAGCACATGCAGGCGACTCGCAGCCTCATGCTCAAGAAGAATCATGACTATGACGAGGCCTGGAGAGCCATGCGAACAAGCTCTTATACCGACCTCATACTTATGAAGATATACCGCACGAAGCAGATAGAGTCGCTCAAGGGCGAAACACTAATCAGCGAGGGCATAGAAGCCAACTACATGGATATGCTCAACTATGCGATGTTCTACCTTATCAAGCTGGACGAGGAAAAAACACGATGAAACCGTATGAATAGCACACTGGCCAAGACATATCACAGGGTTGTGGAGTCGCTAGAGAACCTGACCTTCAGACGCATAGTCATTGTCATATTCCGACTTGTCGTAGGCTTCGTTCTGCTTAGGGACGGCTTCCTGATAGTCAATGACCCGTATGGAAGCGGAATCGTCGCAGAGGGCATAATCTCGGAGCTAGGACTCAGACTGCTCATGCCTTTGAGCCTGGTTCTGGCATTCATAGTCGGCTCGTTCAAGGTCAGTGTTGGGTGCTGCCTGCTGATGGGAACAAACGTCGGGGTAGCCGCCATGAACCTAATAATCTACCTTTTCATCGAGTTTTTTGTACTTGTGAAGCTCGATAGCCCTACATCGTGGCTCATAGCCAGAAACGTGGCCTTCATACTGCTCGGCGCACTGATTTTCTATTGGCGCAAGCACTCGGTAAAGATATACACCAAGAGGACGGAATGGGTGATAGAGCTGTATAGCTTTGCGTTCTCGGTCTTGTTCGCCGCCCACTGCTACATAAGTCTGCCGATGCTGGACACGACTGCGGCAAAAGAGGGAAACTCGATGAAATCGGCATTTTTGACAGAAGCCAAGGCTCTGGGAATGGACACGGCTAAGGTCGGTAGGGAGCTTGAGTGCCTGGCGGACACGGGATACTCGTTCGTGCTGCTGAGCAGACACCTGCCGGACGCATCGACGATGAGGAAGGACGAAATCAACACCCTCTACGAGTACTCTGTGGGGCACGGATATCCGTTCGTGTGTCTGATAGGCGAGGAGGTGACTGAGGACGAGATGCGCGAGTACATCATAGAGAGCAAATGTGCGGAGTATCCCATTGTCAAGTTCGAGAAAAGCATAATCGAATGCGTGGCGAGGAGCAACCCGGAGCTTCTAATCATGAAGGACGGAACCATAACGCGAAAGTTCAGCGCCTACAAGATTCCGAAGCTTGAGGATGCGCTCGGCGAGGAGCTCTACGGACACCAGAGCGAGAGCTCGACGGGAAGAACGATACTGTTCTCGGTGATAGCTTATCTGTTGCCTTTGGTAGTGCTTCTGGCATACGACTACTTGATAGAGCTGTTGAAGTGGCTGATTAAAAAAATCGTGATGAAATCGAAGAAAAGCTAATATTGGACGCGACTATACAGCGCCGTAATGGATGTGCAATGAATATATTTTTGGAACAGGCGCGAAACAAAAAAGAATCCTCCTCACGGGGGATTCTTTTTTATTAACATTAACTTTTTATTATGGCTCACACCTTCGGCGAGAAGTGTGTGTAATTCTTCACTTTTGACAATGCAAAATTACTGCCGTTCGTAAAAGTCTGCAATACCTAAAAGTTGGTATTTTGCGTGGTAAAAGTATCAATGTGTAATTTCAGCCTCCATATTTGTTATAAAAAAGTGAGCTGTGTTAGATAAAATGCTTATATTTGCTTATCAAATCAAAGCAGATGAACTCGAATCTACTAATAGCGGTTGTACTATACGAGTGCCAGCCCCATATGAGCAGGACAATACAGACACTAAGGTCTGCGCTCAAGGAGGCAGGCGCTGAAGTTCGTGTCGTCGTAATCAATAACAGCAGGCATGTGGTCATAGTGCCTAGCTGGGACTTTGAGGTCTATCAGTCAGACTCGAACAGGGGACTAGCTGAGCCGTATGACTTGGCGGCAACTTTGTGTCTGAGGGACGGAATCGACTACCTGGTGACTTTTGACCAGGACACGGCCGTGACGCTTTCGTATATAAGGGCTATGATTGGAAAATCGGCGTCTCCATCGGATAAAGTTGGGGCGTATGTTCCTTTGGTAAGAAACGAATCGAACCATCTTTCACCGGGATACTATAACATTGAAAAGGGACTCTATCATTCCCATAAGCCGGTTCTAGGCAACGATGACCTGAACAAACTGAAGAGCCATGAACTTCCATACGCCTTCAACAGCGGAACTATGTGGAACGTGAAGGCTTTGAAGGATTGTGGAGGTTTCCCCCAGAGGTATCCGCTTGACATGCTTGACCATGCAATGTTCAGGCGCCTTTACCTGAAGGAATGGAAGGTGGAGGTCGTTGACGAGCAAAACAGCCTGATGCACGGTTTGAGCATAGAGAGTAAGGAGGGCATGAGCCTTGGAAGGGCGCAGAACTATCTGGATGCAGTTCATCAGTACTATGTGGAGGAGAGCATGCTTGCCGAGTATTACCATAAGGTTTCACCGGAGTCAAATCTGAAGAATCTTGGAAGCAACTATATGGGAGTGCTTCTGCGCAAGGGATTGAAAAGGTTTGTGATGGGAATCTTGGGGCGACAGCTCGGAAACCCTACGACACAGATGTATTTCGACCAGCTGCAAAAGCTTAGAAATCCCGATGAAATGCACAGTTTTGTGCCGTTCGAATCTGAAATCCTGGACAAGGTGGAGGACTACACCTCAATTCGCAAAATAAAAGTGTTCTGATGGAGACGACAGTTGACATAATATACGTGAATTACAACACCGCCGACCAGATACTAGATTCGGTTGGAACGCTTGACGCGGCATGTGGCAAGTACGGGTTTCGTGTGACTGTGGTCGATAACTGTTCGGACGCCGATGCGTGTCTGGAACAGCTCAAGCAGGTTGATGGCTTGAATTATGTTCAGCTGGACAGAAACTATGGGTTCGGATACGCTAACAACAGGGGATATGAGCAGACAAGCGCTCCGATAGTCTTGTTCCTGAATCCGGATACGCTCTGCAGAAAGGGAAGCATAGAGTCTATGATTTCATTCCTGCTTGGTCATGATGGTGTCGGTTGTGTTGGAGCTTCACTGTTTGATGCTGACGACAAGCCTGCTCATTCGTTCAGACGTCTTGACTATGGAGTGAGAATTGAGCTGAGCAATGCGCTCTGTCACATACCTGCAAAGGTAGCTTACGGCAGAAATGCGGAGCATAACTATACGGGCAAAGAGCTTGATGTCGCCTATGTGTGTGGTGCGGCAATGATGTGCAAGAGGGATATTCTCGATGAAACGGGAGCTTTTGATGAGAGATTCTTTATGTATTTCGAGGATAACGAACTATGTCGAAGAATTAGGATGAAAGGCTTGCGTGTGGTTTCCTTGCCCAATGCGGAGATTGTCCACCTTGAGGGCAAATCAATTTCTCTCAAGGAGACAAGAGAGAAACTGCAGGAGCAGAGCCGCAGACTGTTCTATGAAATAACGGGGAAGTCGTGGCACAGACCGATTATTGATGCGGTGAACATAGTTCTGCTGACTGTGGGCGAGATCTTGTGCGGAGTAACAGGCAAGTCCGAAAAGAGAAGAATTTATAGTTTCCGCAAAAAACTATTGCTAAGCAAGGAAATCAATTAACCTATTCCAGCTAAAGACTTAACAATTCGCGTGAATGTTAAACTTTTAGCGTGAAAAAGTGTGTGTCGGGGAGTGATTCTTATTATCTTTGCTTTTGTAAGACACTTTATACTATAGATGTTTATGATTTATCTAAAAAAGATATTTGTTGGACTTTTAATGATGTTGTCGGCAGGGGTGAATGTCTCTGCTGCAGACTATTTTCTGACAACAGATGTCGGTCATGACAAGAACGGAGAGTATTATCTTTGTCAGAATCTGGACGGACTATGGATTATGCCTGTTTGGACGGGAGGCGGGGAAGAGCCTACTGTCAATGTGAAATGGTACGCTTCACCGATAAATTCTACGGAAGTTGATATGTCAGCTCCAATCAAGGAGAAGAACAATGTTCTGATTTCAAGTGCCGAGTATAACGTGCGTTCAAGTATGTTTGATGTAAGGACTGCACAGACAAGCCAGAGCAGAACATTCAAGGTTGTTACCGAATATGTTGAGACGGGTGATGTGCAGGAGTCTGAAATAACTATTGTTGCCCGATACGTTCCTCAGCCAACAGAGATAAAGATGCCTTCTTTTTGTGCTGGAGGAGGCACTCTTGCTGCACTAACATTGACAAAATTCTTTGATACAGACAAGTACAGCTGGTACGATGAAAATGGAAAGTCTATCAAAGGAATGGCAGAGGTATTGGCTATTTCGCAAAAGCCTGCAGGCAGCTATACGTATTTTGCAAGTGCAAAAGATGGCAAGTGCTTGAGTGATAAGCTGGAGCTAACACTAAACATAAATGGCAAAGTTCCGGCTGATTTGAACTATGCTTTTGTGACATATTCTTCCGATGAAGACTACGAAAATGATGTGCAGCAGCAGTCTTTGAAAATGAATGGTAGATTGCTTGCCGATGGAGAAGGCTGCAAATACAAATGGTATTCACCAGAGAAGAAGGAACTGACATCTCCATATAAGCCCGAACCAAGGGCAGAAGCAGGACAGACTATGACGGTGGCTTATGTTTCTCAGGATTGCGGATGTGGATATGGACCTCTGACACCATATACTATTGTATGCAGTAAACTTGCTCCTCCCGATGTCGCTGACTTGAATATGTGTTATGACGAAAGCAAGGTAGCCCTCCCTGTTGTTCATAAAGCTACAATCAACACAATCTCTGAATTCGATGAAAAGACGAATTATTATTTGGAATTGAGTGAGACACCGGATTTTTCTGTTTCGATAAAAGGTGCGCCAGGTGAAGAAAACCTTGATTTGATGACCGTAGGTGGTAAACCGGGCGTTCATACATACTACTTGCGCCAGGTCAGATTGGATGGTGCTATGAGTGGAGTGGCTTCGTTCAATGTGACTGTTTTGCAGGTAAGCGAGCCAGGTATGAAGTCTGCTCATGTAAAAGAAGGTACTTGCAGCCTGAATTTGAACAACTATCTTGACAGTGAAGGATATTCAAACCTTGAGTGGTACGATGCGGCAAAGTCACCATTAGCTTCTTCAACAGGCATTTCTGTCAGCAATGGTGAAGATAAGGAATTCTATGCAAGAATATTCTCCGATAAAAGCGGAGAAAAATGCTATTCCAAGTATGTTCCGCTGACTATTACCGGAGTAGCTTTGAATCCTACTGTTTCCGAAGGAACAAGTGTCTGCTTGAACAGTCCTTTGAAGTTGGTTTCATCAGGAAATAACAAGGACAGCCACGTAACTTGGGATAAGGCTCCTTCGTGGGTTGAGTGCAGTTATTCGGCAGATTCCACAGAGAATGTTATCAAGGTCAGCGAGGCCAAAGACTTCACTTTGACTTCTACAATTTCACTATATTCTTGCAAGTATGACTATCCTATGGCATTCACTGTAAATACCCCTTCTTTAGAGGGTACAGTGAAGATTGCTAGGGATGATAATTCCATAGACAGTTACGAAACTTCGGAGAAACTGCAGTTTAGGTCATGTAACTTAAATTCACGAGTTATTGTGGATGTTCCGCATACAGGCTATGCAATAAAAGTCGTGTATCCATCGGGAAAATCAAAGGATTGCCCGTTTTCAATGCCTTTTACTTCTTTTCAAGCAGATGAGTGGGGAACTTACAAAATTTCTTATGAGAATGAATGTCCTTTGTCCTTCGAGGTCTCTTTGACAAGACCTTTGGTTGAAGGCGCAAAGCTGACTAAAAATGAGGTTTCCTTCTGTAAGGATGAAACGCAATCGATTGACTTAAGTTCGTATTTGGTTGGTACTCCTTCTGGTTTTTGGACTGACGATAAGGATAAGGAGCTGGCCAATACGGTGGTCGATTTGTCTGCAATAGACAAATACGTTAACGAGTTCTCCTTCTATCCAAATACTGTAATATTGTCGCAGAGCGGTAAAGAGACAAAATGTCTCGGGGAACCTATCAAACTGAAAGTCTTGGTTGATTCGTTAGGCCTTGAGATTAGCGGTGACTCTTTGCTTTGTCCCGATGAAGTGGTGACCTTGTCAGCAAAGTCGCAGGCTCTGGATTCCAGATCTGTTGGCTACACTTGGAACGTGTCGCCAAGCAATGCAACAGTTTCTTCCAACTTGAGCGGAACTATGATTGATTGTGTCGGCAAGGAAGATGTTGTTTATGTGACACTTACAGCTAGCACTAAGGTGTGTAGCAAGTCAATTGAAAAGACATTGACTGTTGGACAAAAAGAGGCAAAGGGAACAATATCAGCCTTACACAAGGGTGCGGCGGTCAAAACTATAAATGTAGAAGAACAGAACTTCAATATTGCCTATTGTAGCGGTCAGCAGGTTCGTTTTGACTTGGAACACACTAAAGACGAATACACCTTGATATTGCCAAGTGGAGTTTCTTCTACAGAAAGTTTTTCAAACAGAACCCCTTTCAGCCTAGTTGCCCCCGGCGTCTATACTATAAAGTATATGAATGGATGCGAATCGGAGTATTCCTTCGAGGCCTCAGCAGAAAAGCGTCCTCAGCTAAAGGAGAGCGTTGTCCAGGCTTGTCCTAATTCCTCAACATACATAGAGGTAATGAATACGCAGGGTTGCATTATTGAGTTGGAGGGAGTGTCAGAAAAGTTTACTGACGGGAAGATTCGCTTCGACTCAAAGGGTGAAGGCTCCTATAACAAACTATATAAGGTTACTTGTGACGGCTGTGAGAGAAGGCCTATGGACCAGTTGAACGTAGATGTCATGGATGGCGGAGGACTAGGAGAGCAGCTTTACGTTGAAACTTATGGAAGCCACATCTGTATTGGTGGAGAAGTGCAGGTGAACCGCGTATATACAGTGCCGCCTTCGAGGTTTACAATCCAGTGGGAGGATAATCCCGACATTATCGGAGACAGAACTACTCAGCAAATCAAGATAAAACCGAACATAAAAGACTGGAAGCCAGGTGAGTTGTCCAGAGAGATTCTCTATTCCGCAACGCTTACTTCTACTGACGTATGTGCTGACCCGTCAAAGCGCAAGGCTGTTGACAATGTAAGCATAATAGTTGGAAGGCCTTTTGACGCTGAGATTGTTGGACCATCTTTGATTTGTTACGGAGAAGAGTCGTTATTGACTGTCCCTAACATGGATTCAAAAACTGTGTACGAGTGGAAGAGTTCTACTGACGATAAAGTTAACGGTAAAACAACAGGTACAGTTTCCGCAAGTCCTGAAATTGGTACGAATGATTATTCCGTAACTATAACCAGAGACGGATGCACTGTTACAAAAACCCATACATTGAATGTGGGCTCTATTCCTCAAATAAACGAGATCAAGCAATCCTCTATGGGAGATGTCAAACTCTCTGCTTCAAGTTTGTCAGGCAAGCAACTGATATACTCAATAGGAAAGACTGAATTCCCAGACGGAGATTTCGGAAGACTGTCGCCCGGCCAGTATAATGTAAAGATTAGCGAAGTCGATGGTTGCGTGAACGACACGAACATTGTAGTAGATGAACCGAAGCTTTTGGTTATGCCTTTCTTTACACCTAATGGGGATGGAGAGAATGATGTGATTTCCATACCGAACAACATGCTCGAATACAAGAACACGGAAATGACAGTGTATGACCGTTGGGGAAAGAAGGTGGCATATTTGAATAATGACAATCCCGACTGGGACGGTACGTACAACGGAAAGCCGATGCCAAGTGCCGACTATTGGTATGTCCTCAATGTTAATGAAATACGAAGGTACTATTCAGGCCATTTCTCGTTGATAAGGAATTAAAGATGCGTTTTACGCATCTTTTTTTCTTTTGTAGAAGTGGATAAAACAAAAAAGAAGTCAAACTTTCATTTGACTTCCCCTTGTCGAGATGAAGGGATTCGAACCCCCGACCCTCTGGTCCCAAACCAGATGCGCTAACCGGACTGCGCTACATCTCGAATCGCTTTGTTTCTCAAAAGCGATGCAAAATTACATCTTAATTTTTAATTCGCAAACAAATTTGATAAAAAATACTGGATTTTTCTAAAAAAAAGAAAAAATATGCTTCCAACTTTGTCTTATGCCGTGAAAAGTAAAGGGAGAAATGTTGACTTCAGCAGGAATTATGCTGCTTCTCTGTGCCTCAAAATAGTTGAAAAATACAATTAAAACTTGCCATATAACATAAAAAATAGCAAGTTTAGTCGTTTTACTTGTGGAAAAATAGCATTTCGTTTTGCAAAATTGTTGATTTAAGATATTTTTGCACTCGCTTGTGCGTTTCTTGACGGATTGTGCTTGCGTGAATAAAAATTAAATAGGGGGTATTTTGAAGAACTTTTTTAAGCGAGCATTAACAGGATTAGTGCTTCTGATAATAATGATTTGGGCAATACTGACTCCGGCGATTGGTTTTGGAGCGGTGTTCTTGGCTATAAACATGCTTTGCTTGTATGAGTTTTATGCTATGTCATACCATATCGAGCAGACGAAACCCATTTCCAAATGGGCAATGGTAGGTGGAGCTATGATGTTCTCCGCCGTATTCTTCGGCATCTACTTGAAGCAGTTGTGGTTGATTCCATTGATGTATGTGCCGTTTTTTACAGGAACTTTTGTTGTAGAGATTTTTAGGAATAACGGTTCTCCTATATTAAATGTTGCGCTTTCTATACTCGGCCATATTTATATATCGTTGCCATTCTCTTGTCTATGCCTTATGGAAAGCTTTGGCGGATGGAATGGCGGAGAATGGAAGGGAGGACTCTTCGTTCTCTGTTTCTTCATTGCGATTTGGGTATCTGATACAGGAGCCTATCTTGTTGGAATGACAATAGGAAAGCATAAACTGTATGAAAGGGTGTCGCCCAAGAAATCTTGGGAAGGTTTTTGGGGAGGTTTTGTTTTAGCTTGTTTAGTTGGATATTTTTTGGGAAAATTCCTGGTTGACAGTGACTACAATCCTCATATTAATGACAGGCAACTCTACTCGCTTGAGTATTGTATATTTTTTGCGCTAGTTAGTGTTTTGGGCACACTTGGTGATTTGGTTGAGAGTTTGTTCAAGAGATATTTCCAAGTGAAGGATTCAAGCAATTTGCTTCCCGGACATGGAGGTTTCCTTGACAGATTCGACAGTGCGTTGGTTGCTGCTCCATTTGCATTTGCTCTTCTAATTATGTTTTTTTATGCATAATGTTAGAAAAGTTATGCTTTTTTGTTAAGAATTTGAGAAAAAAAGGTAATTTTGCCCCTCAAAATTGAATTCATACTACAAAGATATAATCAGATTTATGACTATACATAAGGAAGGAAAAGGAATGTTGTTGGCGTTGTTCGTCATAATAGTGTTGGTAGATGTAGTCGCATACATCTATTTCGGAGACACTAATATGACCGTCGCATACGCTATATTCGGATTGGCTGCTGTGGTCTTTCTTTTCTTCCTTAACTTCTTCCGTAACCCTAAGAGAGAGTTCGCCGGTTTCGAGGAAGGAATGATTGTTGCTCCAGCAGACGGAACTGTTGTTGTTTCGGAACTTACGCATGAGTCTGAGTATTTCAATGAGGACAAGATTCAGGTTTCAATTTTCATGAGCGTTTTGAATGTTCATGCCAATTGGTACCCGACAAATGGTAAGGTTGTTTATTACACACATACTGACGGCGCGTTCATGAAGGCAAACCTGCCAAAGAGCAGTACCGAGAACGAGCGTTCCACTTTGGTCATAGAGACAAATAGCGGTGTCAGAATCCTTCTTCGCCAGGTGGCAGGAGCTTTGGCTCGAAGAATTGTCACTTATGCTCGTGAAGGACACGAGAGCGATGTGAATAAGCAGTTAGGTTTTATCAAGTTTGGTTCGAGGGTGGATCTTTACTTGCCTACAGATGCAGAAATCTTGGTAGGCCTAAAGCAGAAGGTTACGGCAAACCAGACTGTAATAGCTAGGTTAAAGAAATGAGTTTGTTTACAACGATAAAAAAGAGTATTCCCAACACACTAACATGCATGAGCCTGTTTTGTGGCTGTTTCGCTGTGGTATGTGCGATGAATCTGCTCTTTTTTTATGCAATGTGCTTTATATTCGTAGGAGCTGTTTTTGATTTCAGCGATGGCTTTGCCGCAAGATTGCTCAATGCAACATCTCCGATTGGCAAGGAACTGGATTCGCTAGCAGACCAGGTGACATTCGGTGTAGCTCCCGGTTTTGTCGTTTATTTCTGGACAGCGTCCAATTTCGGAGGAAGCCTGCTTCCGTGCATTGCTTTCCTGATAACGGCATTTTCAGCGCTAAGATTGGCGAAGTTCAATGTTGATGAGCGCCAGACATCATCTTTCATAGGCCTTGCCACGCCTGCAAATGCAATATTCTTTTCGTCATTGATTGCTGCGAATACAAGTAACGATATGTATGGATTCTTGAAGGAGTCTCCTTGGTACATGGTTACGCTTGTTGTTGGATTTTCATTGTTATTGACTTCGGAACTTCCTATGTTCTCTTTTAAGTTTAAGCACGGGGGATTTAAGGGTAATGAAGATAAGTTCATTTTGATAGGTTTCGCAGTACTTGCCATGTTATCCACTTTGTTTATGGAAAATGTGAAAGTGTATAGCGTGATTCCAGTGATAATATTATTCTATATTGTTGTCTGTCTTTTCGAATTGTTGAAGTCAAAAAAGAAAGCATAATGATTGAAGATATCAAGAACATAATCAAGCATGAGGCTGAGGCGATTCTAAATCTGCCTGTAGATGATTCCTATGAGAAGGCTGTTGACCTAATTATAGAGCAAGTCCACAATAAGAGAGCCAAGCTTGTGACTAGTGGAATGGGTAAGGCTGGCCAAATAGCGATGAACATTGCGACAACTTTCAGTTCTACTGGAACTCCGGCTGTATTCCTTCATCCAAGTGAAGCGCAGCATGGTGATTTGGGAGTGTTGCAGCCCAATGACATAATGCTTTTGATTTCTAATTCTGGGAAAACGAGAGAGATTGTCGAACTTATCTCCCTGGCTAGAGGATTGAGACCTGACGTCAAGATAATTGTCATTACAGGAAACAATGAGAGCCAGTTGGCAAAAGAGTCCGATGTGTGCCTTTATACAGGCAATCCTGCAGAGGTTTGTACACTTGGCTTGACTCCAACAACTTCTACTACAATGATGACTGTAATCGGAGACATATTGGTGGTCGGAACAATGAAGAAGATAAAATTCACTAACGAGGAATACGCAAAGAGACATCATGGTGGTTATCTCGGAGTAAAGTCTCGTGAGCAGGCAGGCAAAAAATAAAAACCATATAGAAACATAATGACAAAAGAGGATGCAAAACAGCATCCTCTTTTGTTTTCCCAGATGCTGACATTTTGGAGCAAATGTGTCTTGGAATGTCGATTTACTCCATATAAAATGCCCTTCCGCCCACTTTTCTATGGAATGAGTGCTATTTTATCTATTTTCTTTGCCTTTTTATTTAACTTTATTCTTAACTTTGCATTTGGTTTGTGTAAAGAAAAATAGAAAACAATATATTGATATGGGTTTACTAGATTTAAGTGAACAGGAGATTCTAAGACGCGAAAGTCTTAAGGCATTGCGCGATATGGGCATTGAGCCATATCCTGCAGCTGAGTATAAGGTTTCTGCATACAGTACAGAAATCAAAGAGCAGTTTAAGGACGACGCTGAGAAATGGGAGCTTTCCATTGCAGGTCGTATCATGAGCCGCCGTATTATGGGTAAGGCTTCGTTCGCTGAAATTCAAGATTCCAAAGGACGTATTCAGGTTTACATCTCTCGCGACGACTTGTGTCCTGGCGAGGATAAGGAGATGTACAACACTGTATTCAAGAAACTTCTAGATATCGGTGATTTCGTTGGTATTAAGGGCTACGCTTTCCGCACACAGACAGGTGAGATTTCGGTACATTGTGCTGAACTTACTGTGTTGAGCAAGAGCCTTAAGCCACTTCCAATCGTAAAATACAAGGATGGTGTTGCTTACGACGCTTTTGATGATCCGGAGCTTCGCTATCGTCAGCGCTATGTTGACTTGATCGTTAACGATGGAGTTAAGGATACTTTCCTAAAGCGTGCTAAAATTGTTCGTACTCTACGCAACATCCTCGACAACACAGGTTACACTGAGGTTGACACTCCTATCCTTCAGAGCATCGCAGGTGGTGCTTCGGCTCGTCCGTTCATCACTCACTTCAACGCTCTAAACCAGGATATGTATATGCGTATCGCTACAGAGCTTTACTTGAAGAGACTAATCGTAGGTGGATTCGAGGGTGTTTACGAGATGGGCAAGAACTTCCGTAACGAGGGTATGGACAAGACTCATAACCCAGAGTTCACATGTATGGAGCTTTACGTCTCTTACAAGGATTTGAACTGGGGTATGGACTTCACAGAGAAGATGCTTGAGGAGATCTGTATCGCAGCCAACGGTAAGCCAGAGGTTGAGATCGACGGTAAGGTTATCTCATTCAAGGCTCCATTCCGTCGTCTTCCTATCCTTGATGCTATTAAGGAGAAGACAGGTTACGACCTATATCCAATGAGCGAGAATGAGATCCGTGAGACAGCAAAGAAACTTGGTATCGAGGTTGATGAAACAATGGGTAAGGGCAAGCTTATAGACGAGATTTTCGGCGAGACTTGCGAGGGTACATTCATCCAGCCTACATTCATAACAGACTACCCAGTGGAGATGTCTCCACTTACTAAGATGCACCGTTCTAAGCCAGGTTTGACAGAGCGTTTCGAGCTTATGGTCAACGGTAAGGAGCTTGCTAATGCATATTCAGAGCTTAACGACCCAATTGATCAGGAACAGAGATTCATCGACCAGATGAAGCTTGCGGACAAGGGTGACGACGAGGCTATGATTATCGACCATGACTTCCTACGCGCACTTCAGTACGGTATGCCTCCAACATTCGGTATCGGTATCGGTATTGACCGCTTGGTAATGCTTATGACTGGTAAGTTCGCTATCGGTGAGGTTATGTTGTTCCCTCAGATGAAGCCGGAGACTACACAGGCTAAGGACGGAGCTTCAAAGTACGTTGCTCTTGGTATTCCTGAGGCTTGGGTTGAGGTTATCCAAAAGGCTGGCTTCTTGACAGTCGAGAGCCTAAAGGAGTGCAATCCTAACAAGCTTCATCAGGATATCTGCGGATTGAACAAGAAGTTTAAGCTTGACTTGGCTAATCCAACTAAGGAGGAAGTTGCCGAGTGGGCGTCAAAAGCCTAATAAAACTATTACGGGTTAGGAATTGGGCTAGCGCTTGATTTCTAATCCCTGATTATAAGAAACAAATTATGCAGGATACAACGAAAAGAATAGCAGTGATGGGAGGAGGTAGCTGGGCTACGGCCTTGGCTAAAATCTGCATGTCTGACAACAACAGACACATCAATTGGTATATGCGCAGACAAGAGCAGATTGATGAGTTCAAATTGCATGGACATAATCCTTCTTATCTCGTATCAGCACAGTTTGATATAGACAGAATTACTTTCTATTCTGATATTGATGCTGTCGTAGAAAACTCTGATATTCTTATTTTTGCCACTCCTTCTCCTTTCTTGAAGTCACATTTGGAGAAGCTTCATGCTTCTTTGGAGGATAAGATTGTAGTGTCTGCCATCAAGGGAATCGTACCTGACGAGAACATGATTATTTCCGAGTATTTCAAGATGAAATACGGTGTCAAGGATGAAAATATTCTTGTCATTTCCGGACCAACTCATGCTGAGGAAATCTCTATGGAACGATTGTCATTTCTTACTGTAGGCTGTAGCTCGGAGGAGAGAGCAAGAGAGATCGGTGAAATTTTGAACTGCCACTATTTGAAGACTCGTATTCTTGACGATGTGTTTGGAATAGAGTACGCCTCGGTCTTGAAGAACGTGTATGCCATAGCTGCAGGTATCTGTCATGGTATGAAATGTGGAGATAATTTTCAGGCTGTGCTTATTTCTAACGCTATTCAGGAGATGGATAGATTCTTGCACGTTGCTACAAACAAGATTCGCAACATCAACGAGCCTGTATTCCTAGGTGACCTTCTTGTTACCGGTTATTCAAAGTTCTCACGAAACCGTCTGTTCGGTTCAATGATAGGAAAAGGCTATTCAGTAAAGGCTGCTCAGGTTGAAATGGAGATGATTGCCGAAGGATACTACGGTACCAAGTGCATCTCAGAAATCAACAAGAAGTATAATGTAGATATGCCTATTCTTGAGGCTGTCTATAATATTCTTTACAACAAGCAGTTGGCGGTAAGCGAGATTCGTAAATTGACAGCGAAACTAAAGTAAATTTGGTATGAGAAGACTTGTTTTATTTATCATATCGCTTCTTACTTTTGTTTCAATAGAAGCCAAGACCACTTTTATGGTGGAAGGTGCATCGAGGTGGTACAAACACATTCGTGTCATCAATCAAACTACTCAGGAGAATTTTTCTTGCAGGCTTGTGACGTTGACAGTAAATGAAGATGGCTCGTTTACACGTGGAGAGGTCTATGGAATCTATAATTTAAAGAAAAAGAACGATATAGACACTAACACAAAATATATCAAACGTGGAACTTTGGTTGGCGTAGAAATGCCTGCAGATTTCCCGGAAGATGTTGAGGCCGTTGTCGAATATGGTACTTTTGTCAACACAGTACGTGTTACTCTGGTTAGTAAAAATAAAAACTTTGAGTCTTTTTAATCATTGCAAATTTTAATTTTAAGAAAAATAAAAACAAATAAAGAATAAATGGAAAACATGAAACTTAACGTGGAGAACGCCTTCGTTTGCAAGGATCTTCACATTTCAATGTCTGCTGTAAAGGGTTACGAGCAGGCTGTAGCTGAGGCACAGGAGATGCTTCACAAGGGTACTGGTCTTGGTAACGACTTCCTAGGTTGGTTGACTTTGCCTTCTTCTATCACAGAGCAGTTTATGGACGAGATCATCGCTGCTGCTAAGGTTTTGAGAGAGAAGTGTGAATACGTTGTTGTTGCTGGTATCGGAGGTTCTTACCTTGGTGCTCGCGCAGTAATCGAGGCTCTTTCTAACTCTTTCTCTTCATACATGAAGAGTTCAAAGAACCCAACAATCCTTTACGCTGGTAACAGCATCTCTGAGGATTACCTTGCTGAGCTTTCTTCATTCTTGAATCGTAAGAAGTTCGGTATCATCAACATCTCTAAGTCTGGTACAACAACTGAGACTGCTCTTGCATTCCGTATCCTTAAGACTCAGCTTGAGGAGCAGGTTGGTAAGGACGAGGCTCGTCAGAGAATCATCGCTGTAACTGACGCTAAGAAGGGTGCTCTTCGCACACTTGCTACAAAGGAGGGTTACAAGACTTTCGTTATTCCTGACAACATCGGTGGTCGTTTCTCAGTTCTTACTCCAGTAGGTTTGCTTCCTATCGCAGTAGCTGGTTTCGATATCAAGAAGCTTGTTGCTGGTGCTGCTTCAATGGAGAAGCTAACAGCTCAGGATGTTCCATTCTCAAAGAACCCATCTGCTATCTACGCTGCTACTCGTAACGAGCTTTACCAGAAGGGTAAGAAGATCGAGATCTTGGTTAACTACAACCCTAAGTTGCACTACATCGCAGAGTGGTGGAAGCAGCTTTACGGTGAGTCAGAGGGTAAGGATCTTAAGGGTATTTTCCCAGCTGCAGTAGATTTCTCTACAGACCTACACTCAATGGGTCAGTGGATTCAGGAGGGTGAGCGTTCTATCTTCGAGACTGTTATCTCAATCGCTCGTCCATCAAAGAAGATCCAGGTTCCTATGGATGCTGAGAACCTTGACGGTCTTAATTTCGTAGGTGGAAAGAATGTTGACTACGTTAACAAGCAGGCTGAGCTAGGTGTTATCATCGCTCATACAGACGGTGGTGTTCCTAACCTACACATCAACTTGCCTTCACTTAACGAGTTCTACATCGGTCAGTTGTTCTACTTCTTCGAGAAGGCTTGTGGTATCTCTGGTTACCTACTTGGTGTTAACCCATTCAACCAGCCAGGTGTTGAGGCTTACAAGAAGAACATGTTCGCTCTACTAGGCAAGCCAGGTTACGAGGAGGCTACAAAGGCTATGAATGCTCGTCTTGGAAGATAATTCTGATTAAAGAATCATTAAATATGAGAGACGCGAGAAATCGCGTCTCTTTTTTTGTAGTTATTCCGACAGAATATCTATCTTTGTTCCGTTAAAGTTTGAATTATGAGGTATATTATAGCGATTGTTTCATGTCTGCTTGCAGTTGTGTCCTGTTCCCGACAGAATGTTGAGAGCAAGGAAGTAGAGGTGCAGGACTCTATTGTGGTTGGCTCAAAAGATACGGTTGTAGTGGAGCTTTCAATAAATAATAACATTAAAAGTGACACTGTGATTCGAGTATCGGATGGTGATAGTGCGATTAGTATTACAGATACTTTCCTGTTAAAGGACGCCGACAGAAGTGTTTTTGATTGGTTGAGAATAGATATCAGATCATGTCTGTTGAATGATTGGGAATATTCCGAAAATGCAGAGTATGTAGTGACCAAAGTAGAGTGGGAGGATGATTCTGGTTGCCACGGAGATTCAATGTTTGCCTACAGAAACGGAATAAAGATCATGAAGTATTCTTATGATGCGTGTGGTGACATGGGCGGTGATAAACTTGAATGTTACTATGACAATGGTATAATAGGTTACGAAGAAAGAGAATACGGACAATTTGGAGGAGGATTTGCTAGTAACTCAAAATCCGTTAAAGAATACTCAAAAGATGGAAAATTTATATATGAGATTGATTGCTCAAAAAACGAAGTTCCAGTTTATAATGATTCTACGGAATATGATGAAACATCCTACACATCAATATTGAAAAGGGATGGACAGGAAGTAACGATCAATCGACAAGACACTACAATCTCCTGGACAATCATATACCCTGACGGGGGGGGAATACATATAATTCCGATGATTATACTTCTATTGACGAGGCAGAAAAATTTGCTTGGCCCAGGATTGTTTATGAAACCATGGATCAATGTAAAAGTATAATGAATGAATACAAATTAGATCAATAGTTGTTTGAATAAAGGTTCAATCTTTATAAGGTTGGACCTTTTTATTTTTAGAAAAAGACCTTGAAAAGAGATAGAAATACCATAGATTTAGTCGCGTATTTATGTCTTACAACATAGATAATACGAAATTACTTTTATTTGGTACGATTTTCCCTTTTGGTATTACTTTTTTTTGACAATTTTGTGGCACACTTAATTCTAATACATAAAATCTGAAAAGCTTATGAAAAGACTTTATGCCATATTTTGGGCAGCATTGTTGCCGCTATCTTCATCTTTCGCTGCACGACAGATGGAGAACTTGTCGCGCGGAGTACACGCTGTAAAGACAAGTAACGGAGTTTATATCTCTTGGCGCTTTCTCGGTACTGATGCCAAGGGAACAGCTTTCAATGTCTATAGAGATGGCAAGCTTGTAAATTCTTCGCCTATTACTGGTGCCACAAACCTTGTGGATGCAGGCGGTAGCACTTCCTCTTCATATATAGTAAAGACTGTTGTAAATGGCAAAGAGGTGGCACAGAGCGATGCGTGCAAGCCATGGGCAGATTGGTACAAGAGCATTCAGCTTTCTCGCCCTGCCAACGGTACAGGCGGCTGCACTTATACACCTAACGACATGAGTGTCGGAGATGCTGACGGAGACGGAAACTATGAACTATACGTGAAGTGGGACCCAAGCAACTCAAAGGATAACTCCCAGAGTGGTGTGACAGGTAATGTTTACATCGACTGCTACAAGCTTGACGGTACAATGCTTTGGAGAATTGACCTAGGTCAGAATATTCGTGCGGGTGCCCATTACACTCAGTTCCAGGTCTATGACTATGACGGGGACGGAAAGTGCGAGGTTGTAATGAAGACCGCTCCGGGAACAAAGGATGGCCAAGGAAAGTATGTTTTGATGGGTAATGACGACCCTAAGGCTGACAATAGAAACAGTGACGGCTATATTCTTTCTGGATCAGAGTATTTGACAATATTCAACGGCTTTACCGGTGCAGAGATAAATACAGTAAAATTTTATCCGGAGCGTGGTACTGTGTCAAGTTGGGGAGACAAGTACGGAAACCGTGTTGACAGATTCCTTGCCTGCACTGCATACCTTGACGGACAGCATCCGAGCATTGTAATGTGCAGAGGCTACTATACTCGTTCAACTATCACTGCCTGGGACTTCAAGAACGGAAAGCTTGTACAAAGATGGTACCATAATTCCCCTACAAGTGGACAAGGAGCATACGGTGAGGGTTTCCATAATGTTTCGGTAGCTGATATTGACAATGACGGTTTTGATGAGATTATCTATGGCTCGGCAACTATTGACCATGATGGAAATCTATACAGCCGCACAGGTTACGGACACGGAGATGCCCAGCATGTAAGCCGAATGTTCCCTAATGACAACGACTTCTACGGATGGTTTGTTCACGAAGAGAAGACAAGCGCATACGGATATGAGTTGAGAAACCTTCGTACAAACGAGGTTGTTTTCGGAAAGAAGACCGGTACAGACAACGGCCGTGGCTTTGCCGCAGATGTTGACCCGAACAATCCAGGCTTTGAGTTCTGCAGTACAGCCGATGGCAACTATTACAACAAGGCTGGAGAAGTGGTAGGCTCACGTTCAAGCGTGAACTTCCGACTATATTGGGATGGAGATCTTCAGGACGAAATCTTTGACGGTCAGGGAACAGGTGCAAAGATTGCAAAGTTCAATGCAACATCAAAGAAACAGCAGGATATGGTAGTGCTTGGCAACTACGGAAACGGTTCTTCGTGCAACACTACAAAGTCAACTCCTTGTCTTACTGCTGACCTTTTCGGAGACTGGCGTGAGGAGGTGATACTTTATGATGCAAACGACCCGAGCAAGATAAACATCTATACAACTACAATAGAGACTAAGTACCGTTTGTTCACACCTATGCACGACTATGTATATCGTCTTGGTGTGGCTTGGCAGAATACTTCGTACAACCAGCCTCCTCATTTGTCAAACTATATAGGCGGAGGTGTGGACAAGATTGCTCAGCCCGACATTTACACACCGGGCAATGCGGTCAAGATTGAGCCAGCTCGCAGAGTGTTCAATCGTGCTGCAGAGAATTCTGACTGGAGTGACTCTAACAACTGGGTGGGCGGCGTAGTGCCTTCGAGCATTGACACTGCTGTGATTACAACCGGAGAGGTTGACATTAACGGCTCCTATGCGCAGAGGATAGAGGTAGCCAATGGAGGTAAGTTGCGTGTGCGTGGAAACTCAACACTTTCGGATGTCTTGTTTAACGGCGGAGGAATAAGTGTCGCTTCATCTACACTGCAATTCGACTTGAACATTGCCAAGATGGAAGTGGCTAAGGATGCAAGCATTTCCATCAGCAAGTCTGCTGACAACCATTTGACTTTGAAGGGTGGCGAAATCTATGGCTCTGGAAATATCATCAAGTCAAATGTCGGTTCCCTTGATATAAATATGTCGGCCAAGAACTTTACAGGCAAGTATATCGTTAGCTCAGGCTTGTTGTACCTTAATGCTGATGAGTCTATAGGAAAGAGCGGTGCAGAGGTTTCTAGCGGTGCTACATTGGTTAACAACGCAGTAAACACTACCGAGGCAATAGTGATTTCTGAGTCTGCTTCTTTGGTATTGAACAAGAATTTGACAGTCAACTACGCTACTGTGACTAATGACGATGGAACTTCAAGCTCGCTTGCCCCTGGAACATACACAGCAAAAGACTTTGCTTGGATATCTGGAAACGGAAGCTTGACAGTGTCAGTTGGCGTTATTACAGACTTGCCGGAAACTATGGCGGACAAGGTTAGTGTCTATCCAAACCCCGCGCAGAACGAGGTGTATTTTGTCGTTCCGAATGCTGACGGAGAGAATGTTGTTCGACTTTACGATATGAACGGCAGAATGGTCATAAACTCGAAGTTGGTCGGCTCGATAAATATATCTTCGTTACAGAACGGTCTGTACCGATACGAGATAAACGGAGATTCGGGTTTGATAATAAAGAAATAGGCTTTACAAAATAAAGAAGCCATATCAGGCAGGCAGAAGGGCAGGAAATAACTTGCCCTTCTGCTTTTGTTTTAATTATATCTTCAAATTCGGTCTGTGGCTTGCAGCAAGCTGATTTTTACGGTCAATTTTATAGTTCGTTTTTTTATGTTCAGTCTCCTATTATTAAGATTGCAGGAAAAATGGAGATTCAGCAATTTGGAAGAAAAATTTGTTTACATCCTGTTTGTACAAAAGATTTTTTTTCACCTTTGCATGTATTAGAATAAAGTTGGATTTTTTATTATGAAAGCGGAAAACATAAATAAAACTGAACTATTAGAATTAGCTTCCAGAATTGATAGTATATCAATTAATTCTGTAAGTGCATTACTTAATTTTATTTCCGATCCACATAGAATTTTATATGCTCACTTTGCATTTCAATATTTCGTATTCGGAGAATCAAGAACTCCAGATGAAGTTAAAAATTATCCGAAAGGTAGCATTTTTGCAAGTTTACAAATATATGGCAGTTCAAAACAAATAAAGGAGTTGTAAATATAAAAGGAGAAGTCACTCTTAATACAATGTTTCATTCAATAGAACCATTGTGTGGGAAGTTAGTAAAAGTGAAAAGAAATAATAAATATGGCGTTTATAATTTGGATGGTGGTATAGTATGCTCTATCGAGTATGATGAGATTTATGATTGTAGAGAAGGATTGTTTGGTGTTAGAAGAAATAACAAAATTGGGTTTATGGATGTCTCTGGTAATCTAATTATTCCATTTAGCTTTGATTATAATAATCCTGATAATGCCGAGAATGTACATACTTGTGATCCCTTTTTTTTCTAATGGGTTAGCTTGTGTTTACAAGGAGATATCAAAAAATGTTGGGCGATTTGGATATATTAATCATTCTGGTGAAATTATAATTCCTTTTGATTTTGACCAAGATTATGCATTTACCGAAGATGTTATCATAAACTTTCATACGGAATATTTTGGTGATGACTATAGACGTGATGAATATAGATTATGGTCAGATGGAAGTATAGAGCTAGTAGATTCTGAGTATATTGATAATTTTAATTATACTGAATATGAGCTTTCTTTGGGTTCCTGTCATGACTATGATTATGATGATCCTCTCGATGCATATGAAGGGGACGAGTCTAATAAATGGAATACTGATTAGTAGAAAGTATATTATTATAGACATAGGATAGTACATTATTTGCCTATTATATCCTATATGTAGACAACTATGAAGAGAATGTCTATGTTGACGAAGACGCGTTTCGTGGTCGCGTGTTTGTGAATTGAAAAGAGTAAGTAGTGCATTGATTGGAATAAAGAAGGCGGCAGAAACATCTGTCGCCTTTACTTTTACCAGTTTTTGTATGGATTCTCTGCGAGGTGAGAGTTGTAGTATCGTTTGTCTCCGGTCACCTCTGCGCCTATCCATTCGGGCTTGTCGAACTCTTCGTCCTCGCTGTTAAGCTCGATTTCCGCTATAACAAGTCCCTTGTTGTCGCCGAGGAACTCGTCAACCTCCCATATATGCCCTGCGAATGGAATTTTGTAGCGGAATTTCTCGACAACGGCTGTATGGCTGAACTCGAACAGCTCCTTGGCGTCCTCCAGAGGAATCTCGTATTCAAACTCTTTTCGGCTGAAACTCTGAGTCTTTCCCTTTATTGTAATGTAACCATGCTCGCCGGCAATACGCACTCTGATTGTGCTTTTCTTCTGGTTAAGGTAGCACTGCGCGTAATGAGTGCCCTCGACAAGTCCTCTCCAGTTGTCGTTCTTTAGCAGAAATTTGCGTTCTATCTCTATGTTCATGTTCCAAATTAAATTTAAGAGTTAAAAGCGAGCCAAAATTAGTTATAATGTTTTATTTTATCGGGTCAAAGTAGCCAAAAATAAAAAAATACAAAAAAAATGTTGTTTTGTGTGCGTTTATATATACTTTTTTACTTACTTTGCACCACAAAAGATGTTTAGGCTCAAACAAAAATAGGTTTTTATGCAGAAAAATTTGGTCATAGTCGAGTCTCCTGCAAAAGCGAAGACAATAGAGAAATACTTGGGAGAAGGTTATACTGTCAAGTCAAGTATGGGCCATATTAGGGATTTGAATGAGAAAAATCTATCGATTGACTTAGAAAATAATTTCCAACCTATATATTCGATTGACCCCGAGAAGAAAAAGCTCGTGGCAGAATTGAAAAAACTGGTAAAAGAATCCGACTTGGTTTGGCTAGCATCCGATGAAGACCGCGAGGGAGAGGCTATAGCATGGCACTTGTTCGAGGTTCTCGGACTTCAGAAAGAAAACACACGAAGAATTGTCTTTCATGAAATCACCAAGGATGCCATTTTGAACGCAATAAAAAATCCAAGAGACATAAAGACTGACCTTGTTGACGCACAGCAGGCCAGAAGAGTCCTTGACAGAATCGTAGGCTACGAACTCTCGCCTGTATTGTGGAGGAAAATCAGGAGGGGACTTTCGGCCGGTCGTGTCCAGTCTGTAACAGTCCGTCTGATTGTAGATAGAGAAGAAGAGATAAAGAACTTCAAGAGCGAGTCTTCGTACAAAGTTCAGGCAATCTTTAATGTCGTTTCAAACGGAAAGAAGACTCAGATCAAAGCTGACCTAAATGTCAAGCTAAAGACCAAGGAGGAGGCCATGGCTTTCCTTGAGGCTTGCAAGGGAAAGAACTTCAAGATTGAGGATGTTTCGGTAAAACCTGCGAAGCGTTCTCCAGCAGCACCTTTCACAACTTCAACACTTCAGCAGGAAGCGTCAAGAAAACTTGGCTTTTCTGTCTCGCAGACTATGAGCGTTGCCCAGAAGCTATACGAGGCCGGAAAGATAACATACATGCGTACAGATTCGGTAAACTTGTCAGATTTGGCGATAAATACAGCGCGTCAGGCTATTGACGCAAACTATGGAAGCCAGTATGCACAAACAAGAAGATACCATACGAACAGTAAGGGTGCCCAGGAGGCTCACGAGGCTATCCGACCTACATACCTTGCAAACGCAACAGTTGACGGAACTGCGCAGGAAAAGAAGCTCTACAGCTTGATATGGAAGCGTACAATCGCCTCGCAGATGGCTGACGCACAACTCGAGAAGACTACCGTGACAATCGGTTTCGACGGAGAGAGCCGCAAGTTCGTTGCAGAGGGTGAGGTTATCAAGTTCGACGGTTTCCTAAAAGTCTATATGGAGAGCACTGATGACGAGGAGAAGGAGGATTCAGCAATGCTTCCACCATTGAACAAGGGTGACATGATAGGCATGGCTGAGCTTATAACTGCCACACAGAAGTTTACACAGAGACCTGCAAGATATACAGAAGCTTCCTTGGTGCATAAAATGGAGGAGATCGGAATAGGTCGTCCTTCAACATACGCATCTACCATTTCCTCGGTGTTGAAGCGCGGATATGTGGAGAAAGGCAATGTGGAGGGCGTGAAGCGTGAGTTCAACCAGCTTTCACTAAAGGCTAATCTCATCACTGACGAGGTGAAGGTTGAAACAGTAGGTGCGGATAAGGACAAGTTGCTGCCTACAGATATAGGCTTGGTTACAAACAAGTTCCTTATGAACAATGTGCCGGACGTGATGGACTATAACTTTACCGCTCAAGTCGAGAAAGGATTCGACGAGGTGGCAGAGGGTAAGATAGAATGGCAGAAGGACATTGCTTCGTTCTATGCAGGTTTTCATCCGCAAGTGGAGAATGCAGGCAATGTCGCACCAGAAAATTCAGAGAAGGTGCTTGGAGTGGACCCAAAAACCGGACTTCAGGTTTCAGTACGTCTTGGAAAGTACGGCCCAATGGTTCAAATCGGAACTGCAGAGGGAGATTCTACACCAAAGTACGCATCGCTTAGCAAAGGACAGAGAATAGATACAATAACTTTGGATGACGCATTGAAGTTGTTCGAGCTTCCTCGTACACTCGGAGAGTTCGAGGGAATGGAAGTTATTGTAAACAAGGGATTTTATGGTCCGTATGTATTGCATAACAAGGTGTTTACAACAATACCAAAGGCTTACGATCCAATGTCTATCGACTTGGACACAGCAATAACTCTAATCCAGGACAAGAGAGAGAAGGAGGCTAACAAGAACATAGCTTCATTTGACTTGAACGGCAGTGTTGTTGAAATCCTTAACGGAAGATACGGCCCATATTTCACTTATAACGGTTTTAACTATCGTATTCCTAAGGATACAGATCCGAAGAGCCTTACTCCGGAGATTTGTGCCAAATTGGTGGCAGAGCAGCCGGATGCAAAGCCTGTGAGAAAGTCTGCAAAGGTTAAAACAGAGGATTCTGCTGAGGACAAGTCTAAGGCTAAGAAAAAAACTACAGCCAAGAAAACTACAAAATCGTCGGCAGTAAAGGCTAAAAAATAGTTGTAAGGCATATTTTGAACTTAATGACCAATTTTTTTTTAGATGTTGGTTTAAAAAATAGTTGCAAAATATGCGTGAATTTCAACAATTTCTTATCTTTGCCTACGTTATTGCATGATAACACTTCAAAGTTAGAAAAATAGTTAACATTTATAAATTAATTTAGAAATGAAGAAGATTTTATTCGTTAGTGCTGCTGCTTTGGCACTACTTGCTACTTCTTGTAAGAAGAGCGCTGAGAAGGTAGAGGAGTCTGCTACTCAGGTTGAGGCTGCTGTAGAGAACGCTGCTGCTGAGGCTGCAGATCAGGCTGCTCCTGTTGTTGAGAGCGCTGCATATCAGGAGATTAATACTGCTCTTGTTGCTATTAAGGATGCTGCTGCAAATGCTACAAAGGAGGATGTTGCTTCTCTAGTTGCTAAGCTTGCAGAGGTTAAGACTCAGTTCGAGAGTAAGGCTGCTGACATGAGCGAGGAGGAGCAGGGTCTTATCAAGACTTTCTTTAACGAGATCGCTGATCTTGTAAAGTCTAAGAACAACTAATCAGTTATCCTGATAAGTACGGAGAGCATTGGAGATTTCTCCAATGTTCTTTATTTATTTTAACTACAACTAAAATTTTGTAACAATGGCAATTTATATTGTAAACACACAGTCTTCTAACTTGAATGTTAGAAAGGAGCCTAACACATCTTGCGAGATCGTTGGTAAGCTTGCTAAGGGTACAGAGGTTGAGGTTTCAAGTGTTAAGGACGGTTGGGCTACTCTTAGCTTCAATGGCCAGACTGCTTATGCTTCTGCTGACTACCTAAAGCTTAAGGAGATATCTAACGCTGATATCGACGCTCTTAAGTTCTAATCTTTAGAAGATAAAGGCAAAATAAAAAACACCTGCTCATTGTAGCAGGTGTTTTTTTCTCGATATGATTTGTAAGATTCTGCAAAATCTCCTTATTTAATAATAAGCTTTTTAAAATATATTTATATTGCATGTGAGTTATTTGTTTTATATATCTTTCTAATTATAAAACAATAATTTAAGACAATGGACACTGGTAATATAAATGGTCATGTTTTTGTTGTTTTAATGATTCCAGTGCAGTAGTTGACATTTATCCTATAAGTTATGAATATTCTGTTCGTCCTGTTTGTGTGGTATAATTTAAGTTTGTAAGATTTAATATTTTTGTTTATACAGTACTATCTTAATTATAAGGAAATATATTATGGCTGACAATTTTAAACTAGAAAACGGACATCTTGTTATTAAGGATGGCACAACAAGTGTCAATGGTTTCTGTGGTAGAGAAGATATTTTAAGCGTCGAGATTCCCGATTCAGTAACCGAGATTGCAATTGGCGCATTTCAGAGATGTGTGAACTTGACAGAAGTGGAGATTCCTGACTCGGGTGTAGATATTTTGCCAAGTGCTTTCAAAGACTGTAAGAGTCTTGTATCAATTTCAGTGCCTCAAGGAATTGAAGAATTAGGGGATTTAACTTTTTCTGGATGTGAAAGTTTGGAGAACGTGTCTCTACCAGATACATTGGAGAGAATATGTGTATCAACATTCGGTGACTGCAAAAGTTTGAAATCAATAAAGTTTCCAGAATCACTCATTGATATAGAAATATATGCCTTTGAAAATTGTACTAGTTTGAAGCAGATAGAACTGCCCGCTTCAATAATTTGGTTTGATCCACAAGCTTTTGCCGGTTGTGACAATATCAAAAAGGTTATCTTGCACTGTGATTTGGACGAAGATGAGATTGCTGAGGTTCTGCCTAACGCAAAGATTGTAAAGCAGTTGCCTCAAGGTTATAAAAGACCAGAAGTGTGGGATGAGAAAGATGATGAATGTGACAATAAATCTGATGTGGAAACAAGGTCTGGTAAAGATATAAACACAGGCAAGGGTAATGACAAGATGTTCAGGAATAAGTTTGAGGAATGGGCTCTTTACATTATTATTTTGGGTTTAGTGTTATTTATGCTTTATGAGATAATTCTAATTATTTGGACGATAGTAAAATCAATCTTCTTCGAATAAAAATAGAAGGCACATTTTGAAATGTGCCTTTGTTATTTTGCTAATATTATCACTCCCGAAACAGCAAGGAAGGCATAGACAATTTTGCGCAGAAGAGTGGTGTCTATCCTGTCGAATATCTTTTCTCCGATTCTAAGTCCTATTAGCGTGCCAACAATCGCAATGAGGTACAGTTTTAGGACGTTGGACGTAATGATGCCTTCCGTAGCTCTATGACATGTCATAAACAAGTTTCCTAAAAAGAATATTGTCTGGCATTGTGCCATATAGTGAGTCTTGCTTGGTTCTGTCGCAAGGTAGTACAGAACAAGAGGAGGCCCTTGCATAGAGAACATTCCTCCCATAATTCCGCTTACCGTTCCACAGGCTAAAGTCACCCACTTGTTTATTGTCAACTTTATGTTCTTTTGAAAGAATGTGAAATAGATGCTGAGTGCAATCAGAGTGAGACCAAGTACAACCTTCAGCGTGTTTGTTTTCATTGAAAGCATGTATTCCCCAGCCAAATATGAAATGGGCATGAAGATGAAAAGCAACGGTAGAACTCTTTTCAATGCCACATATTCCCTAAGTTTTATAACGGTTATGAGGCTAAGGGTGGCGGCGAGCATTGTCGAGAGAGAGATCGTTTCTGCATAGCATTCGCCTATGCCTATGAGTGTAAGTAGCGGAATTAGGAATATGCCGAATCCGAATCCCGTAGTCCTCTGCACTATTCCTGCTCCGCAAGCTGAAATAGCCATAAGTATGAAAGGCAGGTATTCTTCCATATTATTTCTTGTATTTTGAAATCTTTTTGTCGATAAATCTGACTAGAGGGTCTGGCAGAATCTTTATTATTGGCAGCAGGACTGAGTATAACAAGCCCGGAGTATAGTGAGTCTTGCCTTTCCTGACTTTTCTTATAGCGTCTTTTGCCAGTTTTTCGGGAGTTCTTGAGACATGTAGCAACAATGCCAGTTTCCTGTATTTGTTAGGTAGTCCGTAAAGGGTGGTGTCTATCGCTCCAGGTTCACAACTCATTACTTTTACACCCTTCTCATACACTTCGTTGTGGAGAATTTCCATGAACCTGCCAACAAAAGCTTTTGTTGAACTGTATATCGCAAGTCCTGGCATTGGAGTGTGTCTAGCAAAACTTGACATTGCGATAATTTCTCCTTCTCCAACCTCCTCGATTTGAGGCAGAAGTGCGATAGTAAGTTGTAATGGTTGTGTTGTGTGAAGGTGATGAATCAGCAACATCTTGTTCATGTCACTCTTGTCTATGTCCTGGTAGCTGAACAGTCCAGCTGTATGAACTAATGAACGGCATATAAGGCCGTTTGATTTCAAAAAATCCAGTATTGTTTCAGTTGAATTTTGCTGAACAAGATCAATCGATAACGTAAATGCTTCAACCTGTCCTAAGTCGTTCTTAAGTTTTTGCAGAGAGTTTTCGTTCTTGTCAACGAGGACAAGTGTTGAGGATTCCTTGGCATATTCTTTTGCAAATGCTTGCCCAATTCCCCCTGCAGCACCGGTTATGATTACAGCTTGTTTCATTTAGTCTCAGTTTGAAATCTCTGCAAATTTATGAAATAATATGCAAATGCGCGAGTCTCGTGTCCTAAAATCGTTCACTCATGTAGAAAAAATCCACATTTTTTTATTTTGTTGTGCATTTTTTCTATCTTTGCATATCTATGCGAACTTTGCCCAAGTGGTAAAGCGGTATGGAAGGAAATTTTTAGGAATAGTGGAATTAAGGAGACTTATCAAGATATTAGCAATATTTTTATTATGCGTGGTGCAGATACCTCTTATGGTTTTTGCACAAGATGAGTCTTCCCTACAAGATACAGAAGAGAATCCAGTCGCTGCAGAAGAGCCTGTAAATAAAAAGAAGCAGCGAGAGGAACAAAAAAATGATCGTCGTCGTGCCCAGCTTGAGGCAATACAGCGATCTAGACAGGCTGCAAATATCCAACAAACACCAGAGAAGAAAGAGGAGGAGCCTCCGACCTATGCAAGTGAGGCTGAACGTATTAGGGCTGAGCGTGAGGCCAATGTCAAACGTATCAGAGAGGAAAACGCCAGACGTTCAGAAGCTTTGAAAGAGCAGCAGAGGGAACGTGAGGAGCAATTGAAACAGCATAGAGAGGAACAGAAAAGACTAGCTGCTGAGAAGCTGGAACAGCAGAGACAGGAACGAGAATTCCGCAAACAGAAGGAGCGTGAAAAGGAAGCCGAACTAAAGGAGAAGTGGGCTGAAAAGAAGCGTGAAGAGAATGAAATCCGTGCTGCAAAGCTGCAAAAAGAGAAGGAGCGCAAGGCTGCCATAAAAGAGCGTGAAGCCCAAAAGAAGGCTGCTGAGATGGAGGCAAAACAGCGCGAGCGCGAGAAACGTATGGCTTTGGAGCAGAAGCAGAGAGAAATAAAAGCCCGTGAGGCAGAGAAAGAGGCTGAGCGCCGGGCGAAAATGGCAGAGATTCGCCAGCAAAAAATCCAAAAGCAACAAGAAGAGCGCCAGCGCAAAATAGACAAGATGGCTGAGCAGCGCGAAAAACACCGCCAGCGCCAGGAGCAGGAAATGCTTAACCGTCAGAAAAAGAGAGAGGAAGAAGCCAGACGCCGTGAAGAAATAGAAATACAGAAACAGAAACATGCTGAACTGAAGGCGAAGCGTGACTCTGTTCAGGCGGCTCGTAAGGTTGCAGAAGCGGAAATGCTGAAAAAGCAGGAACGCAATATGCTTGAAGCAAAGAAGCAGGAAGAGGCTATAAAGGAAGCAAGGAAGCAGGCGGAAAAGATATACAAGAACAAGTCAAAAATCCAAAAGGCTCAGGACAAGGCATTGGCAGACGAGGAGGACCGACGTCAGAAGGAGTTTGATAGGGCGGCTCAGGATTCTGCAGATTATGCTTTGGCAAAGGCTATTGCCGAAGGAGACTCTACTGCAATGGTCGGTGTCAGCGCCAAGAGACTGAAGAAGTTGCCTCAAGTGGTGGCAAAGCATCCGGATAACGGTGAGTTGTCAGAGGAAACACCTTTGCAGGAGCCAGAAGAAAAAGTTGATCCAACGCGAGCTACTATCGAAGCTGTGTTGCAGAGAAGAAAGAAAGCGGCGCAAAAAGCCGTGGCAGAAGCTGCCCGTGCCGACTCTATAGCCCGTGCTGCCGCAGCTGACACCACTGCAGGTGCAAATGAAAATCCTTACGAGTCGTCGCCTTCAGCAGAAAACGAGAAGAGTGATAATGCCCGTGAGATGAACGCCGATTCACTGAATAATGAGGAGTTCATAGAAGGTGAGGATAGCATTGACATTGATGATTTGCGTGCCTATGCGCTTCAGGATAGTTCTCTGTTGGCTCAACAGTTGGCTGAACTTGAACAGGAAATGCAGAACATCGCAGATTTGAAGGCTGCAGAAAAAGCTCAAAAGGAAGGCAAGAGCGAGGAGATTGTCATTAAGGTGAAAATCCCTAAGTGCCGATATTTGAACGAGGTTCATTACGAGAGGGACAAGTTCCGCTTTATTTACGACTATGATTTCTTCTTGTACTACTGGCATCAGAGGTATTTCCACAAGAAGAAGTTCTATAACATCAACGACAGCACGCGTGTTGTTGCTCAATACTTGATGGAGCAGGTTGGAAACACCAAATACCGCAGAGTGTTGTTCAACACTGTGGTTGATTCCGTGTCTCATCTGTTGCCTGAGGAATACGGTCCGATAGACACTTTGGTTGATTCAATCATGACGGAACTTAACCTTGAGTATTTATCAACCGGTGAAATCAAGGTGTTCTACAAGAACAGAAGACAGCGTAAGATTGTTGCCAAGGTGCGTCCTACCGGCGAATACTATCAGCCTATAGGAAACATCAAGTTCTATACGTCAAACAGAAGAAAGATTATCGAGGAGCTTGATGGTTCTCCTTATGACTCTTTGATTGCGGCAATGCAAGATACTGTGGACGAGAACATCGAGTTCTTGACTGACTCTTTGGAGCGTTTGAAGATGGCTATCGATGCTTCTTCATTGGTTCTTGACAGCCTTGAGGTCGAAAGTGACCGTGAACATGAGGCTCGTAAGTTGAGAGAAAAGGAGCGCCAGCGTCAGGAACTACAGGAACGTATCGACCGTGCTACCCGCAAGAAATTGGAGGAGGAACAACGCAAGGAAGAGGAAGAGCGTTTGAGAAAGGAGGAAGAGGAGCGCCTTCGCCAAGAGGAATCAAAGAGGCACAGGTTCCCTCTATTCCCAACAGTAACGTCTAACTCGGATGCAGAGGCAGCTCCGACAGTCTTGACACCGCAAGTTGATGAAGATGATGCGGAGATAACCGACGATGAAGATGACGACAGCATTTCAAAGAAGCGTAAGCGAAGTCGTCGAAGTCGAAAAAAGGTCGAAGATGACGATGATGATTCTAGTGACGATGACTCAGAAGAATAATGACTATTTTTGAAAGAGGTGGTTCTTCCCACCTCTTTTTATTGTCCGATTGTAATTTTTTATGAAGCAGATACAAAAAGAAATAAGGGAAAGACTTACTGAACTATACCGAAAAGGCAAGGTGCCGCATGCAATGCTCTTCGCAGGGCCGCGTGGCGCCGGCAAACTGTATATGGCAATAGAGTTCGCAAAACTGTTGCTTTGTGAGAACAGTAAGGACTCAGAGCCATGTGGAGAGTGCCCTTCATGTAAGATGACTTCAAATCTGTTTCATCCCGATTTGTTGTTTGTGTTCCCTACTATAAAGAAGGATAGTAACGACAAAAGGTTAAGTCAAGACCATCTGCAGACTTTTGTGGAGTTCTATAACCAGAGACCATTCTTTTCTTTGGACGACTGGACAAATTATGCTTTCGAGGATGGCAAAATGCCGAACATATATAATGCAGAGGCAGTTTCTTTGCTTGAGAGGGTTGAAAATAAGCCTGCAAGAGGGAAGCGAGTCGTGATTTTTCTTTGCCCTGAGCTTATGAATGCTGAGTGTGCAAACCGCCTCCTTAAAACAATAGAAGAACCGGAGGGAGCAAACATATTTATATTTGTGAGCGACCATCCAAACGATATTCTAGAGACTATAATCAGCCGTCTTCAGCGTATTTACTTTCCTCCATTGACGGAGTCGGACATTAAAAGACTGATTCCTGAAGCGTCTGATAATGTGGCAAGTATATGCCATGGTGATATGTGCAGTGCAATGCACTTGATGGAAGGAAGCGAGGAGCTGACACGTAATCACGAGGCTTTCATTCAGTTGATGAGGTGGAGCTTCCAGAAGGATGTTGACTCGATGTTGAAATGGTGCAATGACGATGTTTCAAAGCTTTCCAGAAAAGAACAGATAGGAATGCTAGAGTCGTTCATAGACATAATTCGCGAGATTCAGATGCTGAAGCTTGGTGCGTCAGAGGTCTCGTATTTGAGCGATGACTTGAAAGTTTTTGTTTCTAAGTTTATGCCGTTCTTGTTTGAGGAGAGGGTTCCCCAGTTTGTGGAGATTTTTTCTGACGCTATAGTCAGCATTGGCCGAAACTGCCAGTCAAAGCTCGTGCTGTTCGATATGTGCCTAAAAACTTTGGTGCTGATTCCAAGGAAATTAGGATAATTTTTTCAAGAGGAATACTAGAGGAGCGAATTGCGTTTTGCAGTTCGCTCTTTTTCATTTTGGAAGCATTGTATTAAGCTTTGTATTGTAAAAAACTTTGCTTGTCGGGTTTTGCAGTCGTCCTCATTTTTCGGTTTGATCCATGTCTTGTTTGGGATGCTTTCTGAAAATCACAAAACGAAAGGTTTTGCCTTTTCGACCTAATATGAAATTTTGTGAAAGTAACCTGGAAGAAATTGCTCCAAAAATGCGGTTTTCGACTCCACTTTAACCCACTTTTTATTGAAATATCATGAAAATGTATCTAAGTTATTGAAAATCAGCAAATATGTATATTTTATAGTTATCAACAGTTTGTTAATAACTATGTTGATAACTCTGTTGAAATTGTGTTATTTAAGGTTGATAAAAATAAAGTGGGTAAAAGTGGGGCGAATTAACCAAAATGTTGTAATTTTGTAACGCAATAAAAAGTTATTAACGATATGCAGTTTTTAGGCAACATAGATGCAAAGGTGGACAACAAGGGACGCGTGTTCGTTCCTGCGTCTTTCCGTCGTATTCTCGGCGAGGATACGTCGTTGGTGTTGCGTCTGACTGCAGATCCGGGTTATGCAAAACTTTATCCTGTGTCCGAGTGGGAGAAGATTAATGAGGAGTTGAAGTCCAAGCTTAATCTTTGGAACAAGAAGGACCAGGCTGTTTACCGCCAGTTCACATCTATGGCTGAAAATATCGAGCTTGATGTGAACGGACGTATGCTGTTGTCGAAAAAGAATATGGAGGCTCTGGGTGTTGATGGTGATGTGGTGTTTGCCGGAGTCGGTGATTATATTGAGTTGTGGAGCAGAGACAGATTTGAGGCTACTATGCTTGACGAGGGAGATTTGGAAGCAGCTCTTGAGGATATAATGAAGTAAACGTATGGAAATGGCAGAGACTGTATATCATATTCCCGCAATGCTTGAGCCTTGTATGGAGGGCCTTAGCATAAACCCAGACGGAGTTTATGCTGATTTGACTTTCGGAGGCGGCGGACATTCCAGAGCTATACTTAGCAGACTAAGCAAGAAGGGAAAGCTGATAGTGTTCGATCAGGACATGGATGCGTACGCAAATGTGCCCGATGACGACAGAATTATTTTCTGCCACTCTAATTTCTGCTACTTCGCAAATTTCCTTGACTATTACGGATTCCCCAAGATTGACGGTATAATCGCGGACTTGGGAGTTTCCTTCCATCATTTTGACGAGGCGGAGAGAGGCTTTTCGTTCAGGTTCGACGGGCCTTTGGACATGAGGATGAACAGAGACAGAAGGAAAAGTGCAGAGACTGTCCTTAACGAATACGCAGAGGACGAGCTTACAAACATATTCCGTCTGTATGGCGAGATGAACAACGCCAAAAAGATAGCCCAGACAATAGTGAAAGCCAGAGCGTCTAAGCCATTGACTCAGATTTCCCAGCTGAACGCCATCCTTGAACCAATGGTTGGAGCAGACAGGCAAAAGAAAGATTTGGCTAAGGTGTTCCAGGCCATCCGAATCGAGGTGAACGATGAGATGGATACGCTGAAGCGAATGCTCGAAAGTGTGCCGGGAGCGCTGAAGGAGGGTGGCAGACTGGTAGTTTTGACCTACCATTCGCTAGAAGACAGACTTGTGAAGAACTTCGTCAAGGTAGGAAACTTTGACGGGAAACAGGAAAAAGACTTTTACGGCAATGCGGTCAGACCGCTTGAACCGATAGGAAAGGTTACGGGGCCTGATGATGAAGAAATCGAACGGAATCCACGTTCGAGAAGTGCAAAGTTGAGAGTAGCCGAGAGAACCGCCAATGACTAATTTAATTTAACAATAAACAAAGAACGATGAAAGAAAAATTATCTAACTGGCTCTCTAAATTCTCTTGGAAGAAGATCAAGAGCGGCTACACGTTTTCGCAATTGCTGTCAAAGTATGCTGG
Organism: Paludibacteraceae bacterium; assembly: GCA_024401535.1. Taxonomy (GTDB): domain Bacteria; phylum Bacteroidota; class Bacteroidia; order Bacteroidales; family Paludibacteraceae; genus UBA1723. The sequence goes on from JAKSKX010000005.1 coordinate 78,875, forward strand.
CGAACTTATGTTTGGTGTTGTTTTGTGTGTGCTGTTGATTCACAACCAGTATGTCTGTAACGACTATGTTTCGCAGCTTGCAAAATGTGAAGTGCAGTTGAAGAATTACAAGTTCGAGGCTCTTACAAAAAAGTCTCAGCTGACAAAGAAGATACAGCAAAGCCATGTCAAGCACTTGGTGGACGAGAAGGGATTGCGTTTGGTCGAGAGTACTTACCCGCCCTATGTGTTGGACAAATAATTAGGATGGGTTATGGCAGAAAAAAGATATAATTCGTTCTATGTCCGGTTGGTGTTCTTGTTGCTTTTGTTCTTCTTGGTGGTCCTTTGGATTGCATTCGGTCTTTATAAGATTATAGTTGTCGAGGGTGATTTCTGGAGAAGTCACGCCACTGCAAAGAACGATACGATTACAGTGTATCCTCCGCGAGGAAACATTTATGACTGCAATCGTAACCTCCTTGTCAGTTCGTTGCCAAAGTATAAGGTTTTTGTGGATTTCGACGCTGAAAAGCTTTGCAAGAACGAAGCCAAGTTCAAGCACGATATCGACTCCCTTTGTATTCATGCATCCAGAATCCTGAATGTTGACAGGACAAGGCTGAAGAACAGAATACTTGACGAGCTGTCGAAACCCAAGCGGAAGAGAAACAGAAGATGCGAGATTTTTGGAATATCCGAGATAGATCATCCGACAAAGAACGCATTGTTCAATTCCAAGTTCATCTCTGACTACAACTGTTTCTATACAGAGAAACGAATCAAGAGAGAGAAGCCTTTCGCTACATTGGGTAGCCGTACTCTTGGTGGTGTATATCAAGATGCCCAGACAGAGGGCAAGGGTGGAAATTCCGGCTTGGAACTCTATTATAATGAGGAACTGAAGGGAAAGACAGGCGTCGCAAGAAAGCAGCGAATCCGAAACAGAAACTATCACGTTTCTATGATTGAGCCTGAGGAGGGTTGTGACTTGATTACAACTTTCGACGTGAAGATGATGGATATTGTCGAGTCCGAGCTGAAGTCGGTAATGACTAAAGACCATACTGACCATGCCTGTGCAGTAGTGATGGATGTCAAGACTGGCGAAATAAAGGCTATGAGCAACCTGAAAATGAATTCTTCGGGAGAATTCTCTGATGAGGAGAATTATGTTATGACCAGCTTGACCGAGCCAGGTTCTACGTTCAAAGTTGCTTCAGTAGTTGCTCTTTTGGAGTCAGGAAGAATTGATACCTCGTACCGAATAGATACAGGTGAAGGAATTTGGCAGCTTCCAAACTGGGACAAGCCAATGCGAGACCACAACTATACCAAGGGCGGTTACGGAGAGATTTCTCTTGCTCAGGCTATCTGGTTTTCTTCAAACATCGGTATCTCGAAACCGGTGAGAGAGGTGTTCGGATTAAGCAGGGATTCAGCAAAAAAATTCGTGGATAGATTATATTCCATGAAGCTCAACGAGAAACTTAATCTCGAAATACCGGGAGTGGCAAAGCCAAACATTCCTCATCCTACGGACAAGGGAGTCAAATGGTCGGGAATGTCGTTGCCATGGATGAGTATAGGCTATGGTGTTCAGGTTCCTCCTATCTACACCTTGACATTCTATAATGGATTGGCCAATAACGGCAAGATGATCAAGCCGGTATTTGTCAGGACAATAGAAAAGGACGGAAGAGTAGTGAAGAGCGTAAATACAGAGGTGCTGAATCCAAAGCTGTGCAGCAACAGTACTCTGTTAAAAGTGAAGGATATGCTCAGGGGCGTTGTTACCAACGGTACGGGAAAACTTGCCAATTCCAGCATTTTGCCGCTTGCAGGCAAGTCCGGAACTTCTCAGATGTATGTCAAGAACGTGAGGGTCGGATATCAGCTTTCGTTCTGTGGATACTTCCCTGCCGACGAGCCTAAGTACTCCTGCATCGTAGTGATGTGGCAGGATCATACAAGCGTCAGCCCTTCAGTAGCGTTCGGTAAAATAGCTGAGCGAATCTATGCAATGGGAGAGAAGGAGATTGTTCGTCCTGAGGATGAATACAGAGCAAAACCTTATATTGCAAAGGTGAAACATGGCAGAACAAAGGATGTGGATTATCTTCTTGACAAACTTGACCTGCAAACGAAATCATCGAATGTTGATTCCGAGTGGTGTTTGGTCGAGAATAGGGATAGCGTCGAGGTAATGAAGCCGTTGACAACCAAAATGTCAGTAGTTCCTAATGTGATAGGCTGGGGTGCCAAAGATGCGATATACATGCTTGAGAACCGAGGTTTGAAGGTGGAGGTGCAAGGCCGTGGCAAAGTTGTCCAGCAGTCCGTTTCGCCAGGAACCACGATAACTAAGGGCGGAGTTATCAGAATTGTTTTAAAAAGTTAAGTGCTTATGAAGCTTGGTAAACTAATAGAAAGAATCAAACCGCTTAAAGTGGTTGGCAAAAATATTGATGAAGTAGAGGTTACTTCTGTGTGTGCCGATTCCCGAAAGGTTGGGGAGGGTGCATTGTTCATAGCAACTGTAGGAACTGCGGTCGATGGCCACTCGTTTATTGCAGGTTGCATTGACAATGGTGCAGTTGCTATTGTTTGCCAGAAGCTTCCGTCGGACTTGTCTGACAAATGCACTTATGTTCAGGTTGCAGACTCTTCAGAGGCACTTGGTCTCATAGCCTCTGCTTGGTACGGTTATCCGTCTGAGTCCTTGACTTTGGTTGGTGTGACAGGAACTAATGGTAAGACAACTATTGCGACGTTGCTTTATAAGATGTTCCTTTATTTCGGACACAAGGCAGGTCTGCTAAGTACAGTCTGTAACTATGTCAACCTTGAGGCAGTGCCTTCGACTCATACTACGCCAGATCCATTGTCATTGCAGAAACTTTTGGCTGACATGGTTGAGGCTGGATGTGAATATGCGTTCATGGAGGTTAGCTCGCACAGCGCTGACCAGAAGAGAATCGCCGGTATTCAGTTCGATGGCGGTATCTTTACAAACATTACTCGCGACCATCTGGATTACCACAAGACTTTTGACAACTACATCAAGGCAAAACAGAGCTTCTTTACATCTTTGCCAAAGAATGCTTTTGCTTTGACAAATGTGGATGACAAGAACGGATTGGTAATGACACAATGCTCTAAGGCTAATGTCAAGACTTATTCAGTAAGGCAGATCGCAGACTACAAGGCAAAGATTGTTTGTGACAGCTTCGAGGGTATGGAGCTTGAAATATCGAACAAGAGTGTATTTACTCAGTTTGTGGGTAGATTCAACGCTTCTAATCTTCTTGCAGTGTATGGCGCATGCAGGTTGCTAGGCAAGGAGGAGCAGGAGACTTTGGTGGCTTTGAGCACTATGGTTCCTGTGAACGGAAGATTCGAGGCAATTACGTCACCTTCCGGCTACGTGTCTATTGTGGATTACGCACACACTCCGGATGCCTTGATGAATGTTATATCAACAATTAACGAGGTGAAGAATGGCGATTCAAGATTGATCACAATCGTCGGTTGCGGCGGAAACAGAGATAAAGGCAAGCGACCTATCATGGCGCAGGAGGCTGTCAAGGCTTCCGATATCGTGATGATTACTTCCGACAATCCAAGAAACGAAGAGCCTATGGACATTATAAACGACATGCTTGCCGGTTTGAACACTGAGCAGCAGAAGTCTGTTATGGTGAATCCTGATCGCGAGCAGGCAATCAAAACTGTCATGATGATGGCTCAGAAAGGCGATGTAGTGCTTGTCGCTGGAAAGGGTCACGAGGACTATCAGGAGATAAAAGGGGTAAAGCACCATTTCGACGATCACGAGGTTATTAGAAAATATATGAGATAAGAAAAGGAGGAAAAAGATTATGTTCTATAGTTTGTTAAGAGAGATTTCAATACCAGGTTCAAACTTGATCAGTTATGTGACTTTCCGTTCTGGTCTTGCTTTTGTATTGTCTTTGCTTTTTGTTATCTGCTTCGGCAAGAGACTTATCCAGTGGTTGCAGAAACACCAGTTGGGAGAGATTGTCAGAGATTTGGATCTAGCAGGACAGATGTCCAAGAAGGGTACTCCAACTATGGGAGGTATCATCATCATCGGTGGTATTGTAGTTCCTTGCCTCCTTGTCGGTGATCTTTCCAATATCTATATGATAATAATGCTCATTACTACTTTGTGGCTTGGAGCGTTAGGTGGTATTGACGACTACATCAAGTGCATCAAGAAGGACAAGGAGGGACTTCCTGGAAGGTACAAGATTGTAGGTCAGGTTGGTATAGGTTTGATAATTGGCCTTGCTCTTTACATGAACAATGATGTTGTAATCAGAGAGAATACAGCTACAGTTAAGCAGAACGTGGAGGTTGTTGAGTACGCCAAGAGCGAGAAGTCAACAAAGACAACTATCCCCTTCGTCAAGAACCATAACTTTGACTATTCCTCGATATTCAGTTTTGCCGGTGAGAATGCGCAGACTCTTGGCTGGATATTCTTTGTCCTTGTAACAATCTTTGTGATTACTGCAACAAGTAACGGAGCAAACCTAACAGATGGACTTGACGGACTAGCTGTAGGAACTTCTGCGATAATAGGTGTGGCGCTTGGTATTCTTGCCTATGTGTCATCGCATCATGAGTTTGCAAGTTACCTGAATATTATGTATATACCGAAGTCGGAGGAATTAGTGGTATTCCTTTGTGCTTTCGTCGGAGCAACACTAGGTTTCTTGTGGTACAACTCTTTCCCAGCACAAATCTTTATGGGAGATACAGGAAGCCTTATGCTAGGAGGTGTGATTGCTGCGGTTGCAATGATTATACGTAAGGAGCTTCTGCTTCCAATCCTTTGCGGTGTGTTCTTTGTAGAAAACCTTTCGGTAATGCTTCAGGTGTCTTACTTCAAATATACAAAGAAAAAATATGGCGAGGGCAGAAGAATCTTCCTTATGTCTCCGCTTCACCACCATTACCAGAAGAAGGGAATACCGGAGTCAAAGATTGTGACAAGATTCATTATCGTGGGTATCCTTCTTGCTGCACTGACTTTGGTAACATTGAAGATCAGATAATAGAATTGAATGTTATTTTGTAGAGTCAAAATAAAAGAGAATAAAAGATAAAGATATAGAGAAAAATGAAGAGAATTGTTGTACTTGGAGCAGGAGAAAGCGGAGTAGGTTCTGCAATCTTGGCACAGAAGCAGGGGTTCGACGTGTTTGTGTCGGACATGTCTGCAATCAAAGACAAGTATAAGGACGAGCTTAACCGTCATGCCATTTCCTGGGAGGAGGGCAAGCATACTGAGGAACTGATCCTTAATGCTGACGAGGTTATAAAGAGCCCTGGTATTCCTGAGACAGCTCCCCTTATTCTTAAACTAAAGGCTAAGGGAACCAGTATCATTTCAGAGATAGAGTTTGCAGGCAGATATACTAACTCAAAGATGGTTTGTATTACAGGTAGTAACGGTAAGACTACCACTACTACGCTTGTTCACTACATATTCTCTCGTGCAGGTCTTGATGCTTCTTTGGCAGGAAATATTGGTTTCAGTTTGGCTCGTCAGGTAGCAGAGGATCCACACGACATCTATGTCATCGAGTTGTCAAGCTTCCAGCTTGATGGAATGAAGGAGTTCAAGGCTGACATAGCAATACTATTGAATATTACTCCAGACCATTTGGACAGATACGACCATTGTTTCCAGAACTACATCGACTCAAAGATGAGAATCGTTCAGAATATGACAGAGAACGATCACTTTATCTTCTGGAATGATGATCCTATTTTGAAGAAGGAGATAGCAAAGAGAGACATCAAGGCTCAAATGCATCCTTTTTCTATAACAGAGAAGGACGGTATGTCTGCATACTCAGAGAATAATAAAATGATAATTAACGCTAATAACACAAAGTTCGAAATGAATATAGAGGATATCTTGCTAAAGGGACAGCATAACACATATAACTCAATGTCAGCTGGTATTGCTGCACAAGTACAGAATATTACTAACGAGAGCATCCGTAACGCCTTCTCCAGCTTTACTGGTGTGGAGCACAGACTTGAACCTGTGGCAAAGGTTCGTGGCGTTATGTTCATCAATGACTCTAAGGCTACTAATGTTAATTCATGCTGGTATGCGCTTCAGTGTATGACTACTCCTGTTGTACTTATCCTAGGAGGTAAGGACAAGGGTAACGACTATTCAGAGATCGTTCCTTTTGTAAAGGAGAAAGTCAAGGCTATTGTTTGTCTTGGAGTTGATAACAGCAAGCTTCATTCAGTATTTGACGGAATGGTACCTAACATCGCTGATGCTTCCTCAATGCAGGAGGCAGTAGAGAAATGTTTCGCATTTTCTGCCAAAGGCGATACTGTTCTTCTTTCACCTTGTTGTGCAAGCTTCGATTTGTTCAAGAGTTACGAGGACAGAGGTGCACAGTTCAAGGATTGTGTGAAGAATCTATAAGGAATAAAAAGGGAAGAAGAGAACTCCCCGTTTGTTCTATTCTTCCCTCATTATACAAAGAACAATTTTAATAACAAAGAATTACAATGACAGCACAAACAGGAATTAAATCCTTCTTGAATAATCTCTGCCAAGGTTCGAAAGGAATTTGGTGGGTTGTCGGTATCCTATACCTTATATCGTTTGTTTCAGTTTACGGCTCTCTGGAGTCGATTCGTGGTTATAATTATTGGGGACAGTACCTAAGTCATGTGTCATCAATGGCGTTAGCTTTGATTGTTATGCTTGTACTGCACAGATTGCCGCCAAAACCGATTATTTCAATATTGCTGGTTTTCGGAATGGCTTTCTTTTTGTTAGTTCTTATTTGTCCTGTATTCGGAGCCAACATAAACGGAGCCAAGCGAACAATAATGGGAATACAGCCTTCGGACTGTATCAAGCCTTGTCTGATTGTGTTCTCTGCCATGTGTATGGCAGGAGGAATGAGCATGAAGAATGAGGGTAAGGGCTTTACCTGGAGTAAAGGAAATATCTTCAAGATGACGCCTCCTAAATGGCTATGGATAGTGGTTTGTTCAATAGTCTGTATCTTTGTAGGAGTGGAGAATGGTTCCCAGGCTGTAATGATAGGTTTCGCCTTGTTCTGCATAGCAATGTTGGCAGGTGTGCCGTTCAAGCATTTTATAGTTTATTTTGGAGGCATATTTGCAGCGATAGCGTTGGTAGCTGGATTCTTTTTGGTTCAGCTTGATGATAATGGACGCAGCCAGTTAGGTGTGTTCCAGAAGGGAGGTATATTGCACAGGTGCGAGACATGGTACCATCGTATTCAAAACGCCGGTGACGCTGACAGCAATCCTATAGGACCTGACTTTGACTTTATGAAGGATGAACAGGCTAATCATGGAAAGGTTGCAGTGGCACAAAGCAAAGGATGGGGAAGAGGTGTTATTGGAAATACTGAGCGCTCGGTACTGCCTTTGGCATTTTCAGACTTTATCTTTGCCTCTATAGTTGAAATGTCAGGTGTGATAGGGGCAGTGTTAATTTTTCTGCTCTATGGAAGTTTGTTCTTCATAACTATCCGGTGGGCATTGAGAACCGAAAGCCCAAGGAACGCACTGATACTGTTTGGAACAGGAGTCATGATAACTATCCAGGCTTTGGTGAATATGCTTGTGGGTTCCGGAGCCTTTGTGACAGGACAGCCTCTGCCTTTCGTCAGTAAAGGAGGACAGTCAATGGTCGTATGTGCTGTAATGATAGCACTTGTCCAGTCTATTATTAAGGCTGAAATGGACAAGAAGAATGAAACAAAGAAAGTGAAAGTCAAGGTTGCCAAAGCAGACGAGACTGAATAATAAAGATAACAAAAACAAAGAACTAAATAATTTTTACAATGGCTGAAAAGAGATTTATAATAAGCGGAGGAGGTACAGGAGGTCATATCTTCCCTGCTATTTCTATTGCAAATGCACTAAAGAAGAAGTTCCCCGATGCAAAGTTCCTTTTTGTGGGAGCAGAGGGCAGAATGGAGATGGAGCGTGTGCCTAAGGCTGGCTATGAAATCAAAGGTTTGCCAGTTAGAGGAATGATACGTGGCTGGAAGGGATTGTACAAGAACATCAGTGTGTTCATGGATTTCTTCAAGAGCTATGGAATGGCAAAGTCCATCATTAAGGAATTTAACCCTACAGCTGTTGTCGGAGTCGGTGGTTATGCAAGCTGTCCAACTCTTTACGCAGCATGCAAGCTTAATGTCCCTACTTTCATCCAGGAGCAGAATTCATACGCAGGAGTGGCAAACAAGTTCTTGTCAAAGAAAGGTGTGAAGAAGATATGCGTTGCCTATAACGGTATGGAGAAATTCTTCCCAGCAGACAAGATAATCATAACAGGAAATCCTGTTCGCCAAGATTTCTTGGGTGTGCCATTCAAGAGCAAGGAGGCATTCGATTTCTTTGGACTTGATCCCGAGAAAAAGACTGTGCTGGTAATCGGAGGAAGTCTTGGAGCAAGAACAGTTAACAACAGCATCATCGCAGGTCTTGACAAGATTAAGGAGAGTGGTGTTCAGTTCATCTGGCAGACAGGAAAGTACTATTTCGAGTCTGCAAAACAGAATGCAGACAAGTCACAGAATCCGTTGCTTGTATGTACAGACTTCGTGACACGCATGGATTACGCATATTCGGTTGCTGACCTGGTAATTTCCCGTGCAGGAGCAAGCTCGATATCAGAGTTGTGTCTGTTGGGCAAGCCTTCTATCCTTGTTCCCTCGCCAAATGTTGCTGAGGACCATCAAACCAAGAATGCACTTGCATTGTCAACAAGAGATGCTGCAGTGATGGTAAGGGATGCAGATGCTGTGAACGAACTTGTCGATAAGGCTTTGGCGTTGGTCAAGAACGATGAACAGCTCAAGTCGTTGTCAGAGAATGTTTTCAAGCTTGCAGAAAAGGATTCTGCAGACCGTATTGCTGACATTATTATCGAAAACTGCTAATCATCAGTTACTTATTATAGGTTGAGAATATTAAAAGGATGTCAAAAATGTTGGAGAATATAAAGAACGTATATTTTTTGGGTATAGGTGGTATTGGAATGAGTGCCTTGGCGCGTTATTTCAATGCAAATGGCTTTTCGGTGGCAGGCTATGACAGAGTTGAGTCCAAACTTTCGGAACAGTTGCGTGCTGAGGGAATTCAGGTTCATTTCGAAGATGATCCTGTTTATATCCCAGAGGATTTCAAGAACCCGAATTTTACCGTTGTGGTTTATACTCCGGCCATTCCAAGTAACTTGAAAGAGCTTCTTTTCTTCCAGAAGAACAGATTTGACATTTTGAAGCGTTCTCAGATGTTGGGCGCTATCACTCAGCGTCAGGACGCAATATGTATTGCCGGAACACATGGCAAGACAACAACAACAACACTTACATCCCATATTCTCCATAATTCATTTCTTGATTGCAACGCATTTCTTGGCGGCCTTTCAAAGAACTTCGAGACAAACCTTCTGCTTTCAAAGAAAAGCAATGTTGTGGTAATTGAGGCTGACGAGTTTGACCGTTCGTTCCTGACATTGTCCCCCAAGATGGCTGTGATTACTGCTACAGATGCTGATCACCTAGACATTTACGGAACTTACGAGGAGTATCTGAAAGGTTTCGAGCAGTTCGCTGCCTTGATTCGAGAGAACGGTGTCTTGGTAATAAAGAAGGGATTGCCTTTGAATCTTAACCTCCAGAAAGGTGTCAAGGTATATGACTACAGCACGGACGAAGGAGACTTCCATGCTGAGAACATCCGAATCGGAAATGGAACTATTGTTTTTGACTTTGTCTATCCGATGGGAATTATCAAGGACGTTGAACTTGGAGTGCCAGTATATGTGAACATAGAGAACAGTATAGCCGCTATGGCCATGGCAATCCTCTCAGGTTTGTCACATCAGGAGATTCGTGATGCAGTAAAAAGCTACAGCGGTGTTGTGCGTCGTTTCGATTTCCATATAAAAGAGGAGAACAAGGTTTTGGTTGATGACTATGCTCACCATCCAAACGAAGTGAAGGCAAGTGTGGATTCTATCCGAATGCTTTATGCGGACAAGAAGATTACAGGAGTGTTCCAGCCTCACCTTTATACAAGAACAAGAGATTTCGCTGACGAGTTTGCTTCTGCATTGTCGTCACTTGATGAGGTTATTCTGTTGGATATCTATCCAGCTCGAGAGGAGCCTATTGAGGGAGTGACAAGTAAGATAATCTTTGACAAGATTACTGCAAAGGACAAGAAAATGATGAGCAAGGAACAGCTTATAGACTATGTTCGTTCGCATGATTTTGAAGTGCTTGCAACTATCGGTGCCGGAGATATTGACCTGCTTCTGCCTCAAATCAAGAATATCCTGCTTTCTAAGTAAATTTGGATATCCGTAGGCAAAAATGGGCAGGTAATACAAAAAAATGAAAAAAAATATCTGATGCAGTTAAGAAAAAATGCAAGAAATATTATCTTTGTAGCGCTCTTAGCTTTTATTGTTGCTTTGTTGTGCTTATTTTCGACTCGTTCCGGAGATACGACTTGCCGTAACACAGAGCCTGTCATAAAAGACAGCTTGAACGCACAGTTCGTTTCCAAGAAAGAGATAATGAGTTATTTGGACAGGTGCGAAATCAACCCTTACGGACAAAGTTTCAAGAATATAGACCTGAGATGTATAGAAAAGAAACTTGAAAAACATCTTTTCATTAAGGAGGCTCAGTGCTATTTCTCCCCGAACGGAACAGTGAACGTAGAGATAAGGCAACGCAAACCAGTACTAAGAGTTTCCAATGGCTCGGCAGGAGGGTTCTATATAGATAAGGAAGGTAAGAAGTTCCCTCTGTCAACTGCTTATGCCGCATACGTGCCGATAGCTTCGGGTGAGTTCGATTTAACGGAGGATTATGTCAGAAAGAATCTTCTTGACTTTGTCGTTTATATAGATGACGACAAGTTCTGGAGAACTCAAATTGAGCAGATTTATGTTCAGCGCAGTGGCGTAATAGAACTTATTCCGAGGGTGGGAGACAATGTTATCATTCTTGGAACTACAGAAAACTATAGGTCTAAACTCAAGAAATTGAGGACTCTGTATGATGAGGCTTTCTCTAAGATCGGATGGAGCAAATATTCCAAGATTGACTTGAGATACAAAGGCCAGGTAGTGTGTACGAAAAGAGGAGTATAAAAACAAAGAATAAAGAACTTATTTTTCATGGGAGAAATAATCTCAAATATCTACACTAACCCCTACGAAAACCGAATAACTGTGACGGTGGATCTGTCTTCGTCTCAATTTCGTGCCGTGGCGGCTTTGGTTGATGAAAACGGAGGAGTCGAAAAGATTCTTGCTGTCGCGTCTGTTGCGTCTGCCGGTATGAGCAAAGGTTTCATATCAAATGCAGAGGAGGCAGGGAAGAAGCTCGATGAATTGAAAAAGAAGATTTCCTGCAGTTTGAGCAACCTGATCTTTAAGGACATGTTGCCAGGAGAACCAAAGCCAATTGTTGTAATTAGGGATTGCAAGGTGTCTCTTTCGGGAAATATCATAAGCAGACATATTTCCAAGTCTAGAAACCTTAATGGAGAGCGAATTTCTCAAGCTATTGTCGGTGACTTGTACGAGCAGGTGAAAAATACTCTTGCTTCAGAGAAGAATGACGTGTTCTCGATAAATACGCTTGAGTACAATGTAGATGATGAGGATACAATGACTCCTGTTGGTGCGTGGGGTAACAATTTGATTTCCGGTAGATATCTTGTGCTTGAGTCTAAAGATATTGCAAGAGAGAATGCAAACTGGGCTTTGGGAAATGTTGACTCGACATTTGTCCTTAACAACGAAGCCTTGGCAGAGGTTGTTCTATCCGATTATGACAAGGAGTGTGGATGTGTATTGCTTGATATGGGTTCTTGTACCACTACAGTTTCCGTATATCATAACAAATTGTTGCGTCATTATCGTGTACTTCCATTTGGCGGTAATGTCCTTACAAACGACATTAAGGAGGTTCTTGCTGTTTCCAGCGGACTTGCTGAAGAGTTGAAAAAGGCAATGGGCTTTGCTACTGCAAATGCGGATAGATGTAAAGGCTATGTATGTGTGCCGAAGGGAGAGCAGGGACTCACAGAAGAAAAAATGATAAATGTCAAGGAACTGGCTCGTATCATAGAGGCTCGTGTTGAGGAATTCTTAGGATTCATTGAAGGAGAAGCCTGTGATGGAGGAGTTCCAAACAACTTCAAAATGATTCTTTCCGGAGGTGCTACAAAACTTAATAGGTTCAAGGACAAGGTCAAGTCTTTTACTGGCAGGGATGCAGAATTCGGCCAAATCAAACAGGAATATGTTGACAAGTACGGAAAGTATTTCAACAAAACAAACGAGATAAGTGATTTCTCTGTCTGTCTTGGTTTGCTGTCTGGCAAGTTTGTATCTTCTGTGTCTTTCGAAAAGGCGGCTAATGTAGTAGTTGAAAGACCTAAGCAGGGAAAGAAAAACAAGTTCAATGATTGGGGCAAGAAAATATATGACTTACTGATCAACGACGAAGACGAAACAAATAATGCATAGTATAACCGACAGTGCATGCTGTCGGGAGTCTTGGATATTTTACAAAGAACAAAGAACTTATATTAAATATGGCGAAACTAATCAGACCAATCATTCCAGACGCCCATAATAATCCTAACTCAGTTGAGAATAGGACAAAAATTAAGGCAATCGGTGTCGGTGGAGGTGGAGGTAATGCCGTTAACTATATGTATAATGAGCATATTACCAACGTAGATTTCTTGATTGTCAATACTGACAAGCAGGCTTTGAGTAATAGCCCAATTCCCCAAAAAATTCAGTTAGGAGAGAAAGGACTCGGTGCCGGAAACGACCCAGAGATGGGAAAGAGGGCTGCAGAGTTCTGTATAGATAAAATTAAAGAAAATTTAATCGATGGAACCAAAGTTGTGCTCGTAACTGCTTGCCTAGGAAAAGGTACCGGTACAGGTGCAGCTCCGGTAATAGCAGGAGTGGCAAAGGAAATGGGACTTCTGACAATCGGTATTGTTTCCATTCCTTTCCGTGCAGAAGGCCCTCGTCGTTTGACTCAGGCAATCAACGGACTTAAGGAGATGCGCAAGAATGTTGACTCAATCGTTGTCGTGACAAGCGAACGCATCAAGGAAGAGTTCGGTGACTTTGCTGTTTCTGAGGCTTTCAATCAAGCAAATCGTGTGGCAGCCACTGCCGCTCAAGGTTTGGCTGACATGATATCTCAGCTTGGAATTCAAAACATCAGCATTACCGATGTTCGCAACATCATGGTGGACAGTGGTGATGCACTTCTAGGTATAGGTAAAGCATCCGGTATAGATCGAGCTAAGTGCGCTCTTTCCGATGCCCTTGATTCTACGTTGCTGGCTAAACAGAACTTCAGTAAGGCAAAGCATATTATCCTTGACTTCTCTTTCTCTACAGAGTATCAGGCTACAGAGCAGGAGGTTCTAGACATCAAGAACTATTTGCAGAGCAAGATTGATGAGCAGGCTGACATTGTCACTCAGATGCGTGTGGATGAGTCCCTTGGCGATGCATTAAAGATTACTGTTATACTGGTAGGTCTTGAGATGACTGATGACGAGCTTGGATACAAGTCTGCAAACAAACTCATTGAACAGCGCAACCGCCAGATGGAAGCGCAAAGAATAGAGGATGCCCAAACACAGAATTATTTGGGAGAGAATGTTACTTCCGCTAATATCAGCGCTCAGACATCAGTTCCCAATACGCCTGCCGCAAATCCTGTGTTCAAACCCAGCAATCCCCAGCTTACCCAGGATCAGATAAACGAAATATATGGCGGACCAAGCGAACTTGATGCAAACAGTTCTTTCGGTCAGCAGCAACAGGAGGCAACTGCCCCAGTGGCAGAGACGGAGCCAGTGTCGACTCCAGAGGAAGAACCTGTAATGACTTGGGGTACATTTACTAATCTTGACAACGACAATAATCAGTAATAGCTATGGAAGAAATTTCTTTAAATATTCCCAATGCTCCTGAAGCTCCTATAATCAAGGTTATAGGTGTAGGTGGTGGCGGTTGCAATGCCGTTAAGAACATGAAGGAGCAAAATATTCAGGCAATAGACTATATGGCTATAAATACTGATGAGGCTGCCTTGGTGTATTGTGGTATCGAATGTTCTCTGCTTATCGGTGAGGACGGTAGCGGAACAGGTGGTGATGTAGAGTTGGGAAGAAAGCTTGCAGAAGAAGATGCAGAGGCTATTCGCGAATATATCGGCAACCATGTGGAAATGGTATTTGTCACTGCATGTCTTGGAAAGGGTACAGGTACCGGTGCAGGTCCCGTGGTAGCCAAAATAGCCAAGGAAATGGGTATCCTTACAGTTGGAGTTGTTACACTTCCTAGCCGTATTGATGGAGCTATCGTGGCTGCCAAAGCTGCCGAGGGTCTTGAGGCATTCAAGCAGAGCGTTGACTCTTTGGTAATCATTGCAAACGAGCGCATTACCAAGATGTATCCTAACTTGGGTGTAGTGAGCTCAAAGAAAAAGGCTGACGAGATATTGACTTCTGCTGTGCGTGGAATTTCAGAGGTCATCACTTGCAAGGGATATGTCAATGTCGATATGAACGATGTCAAGACAACTTTGCGCAACAGTGGTGACGCCTTGTTCGGTACAGCTGTTGCAGAGGGCGAAAACAGAGCCTATGACGCTGTCCACGCTGCTGTTCAGTCTCCGCTTCTAATAAACAACAAGATCAGATGCGCCAAGTCATTCCTTCTTAATATTTCATATACAGACAAGGAGCCTACTATGGATGAACTTGGCTTGATTCTTGAAACTTTGAGCGAGGAGACTAACGAGGGAACAGACGCAATCTATGGATTTACAAAGGTTGAAGGCCTAGGCGAAAAACTTGGCGTGACCATCGTACTAACTGGTCAGGATTTGAAGAAGGAGGAACTGGACGAAGCTCCTACACCTCAGGTCGTTGTCACTCAGCCCAAGAACCCTTATGACAGAGTTTTGGAGAATGAGCTTGTCAAAGCAGAACAAGACGAGACTTCGAAGATGATGGAGGAGATGCAGAGGAAACAGCAGGAACTTATGAAGCAGATGGCTGAACTTCAGGAAATGCAGAAGAAGTTTGCCGGCAATAGCGGTATGCCTTCCGGACAGCCACAGAATGCTTTTGCCAGCCAGCCGCAGGCATCGTACATTCAGCAGCCGGTGAGCCAGCCTGTCAATGCAACCATAGAGATGCCGACTCAGCCTCAGCCAGCACCATTGCACGTGACACCAAAGAAGTTCGGAGAGAACGAGGCTGTGAACTCTACGCCTGCATTCCACCGTTTTGGCGGCGAGCAGACCAAGTATTCACAGTTCCCTAAGGAGTCATACTCTACGTTCACTTTCGATGGTTCGACAAATACAATCTCGAACAAGAACAAGTATTTGACAGACAAGCCGGATTGATTTTTGATGAGGAAAAGACAAATGTTTTTTCTAGAAAAAAATCGTATTCCTCTGTTTGATAATCATCCGGTTTGAATCATGTTTGAATTGGCTGCGGTAAGATGATGGTCAAAATACAAGGAAGAACAATAGAGACAAAATATATTTTCAACAATAATAAAAGCAAACAAAAATGGCATTATTTGACATAATAAGCGAGGACATCAAGAAGGCTATGATTGCAAAAGACAAAGTAGCTCTTGAGGCATTGCGTGGCGTAAAGAAAGAGTTTCTAGAGGCAAAGACGGCAAAGGGCTCTACAGGTGAACTTACTGACGATGCAGCGTTGAAAATACTTCAGAAGATGGTGAAGCAGCGCAAGGAGTCCGCTCAGATTTTTACAGAGCAGAATCGTGCTGACTTGGCAGAGAACGAGCTTGCCGAGGCTTCTGTAATCGAGAAGTATCTTCCTGCTAAGCTTTCTGACGCTGAACTTGAGGCTGCGATCAAGGAAATTATCGCAGAGGTGGGCGCTACTTCTGCAAAAGAAATGGGCAAGGTTATGGGCGTTGCATCTAAGAAATTGGCTGGAAAGGCTGACGGAAAGGAAATATCGGAGAAGGTTAAGTCTTTGCTAGCTTAATTCCTTCCGCTGGAATATGCAGTTATATGAGTGTGGAGTAGTGGCTTTTTGCAGTCATTACTCTACACTTGTAAATCGTTTTTGAGTGATTTTTGAGTTTTTCTTTGCAATAATCACTAAAAAATCAAAAAATAGTGTGTAGTTTTGCACAATCTTATGTTTAATAAAGTTTAGAAATATGAATCAGTTATTAAGAAGCCTTGGCGCTGTACTAGTTTTGTTAGGTGTTCTTGTGTTGTTTATCTACTGGGCTACAGATGCAATTGCTAACGAGTGGCTTGTTGCTGCAGCTTTGCTTTTTGTATGCGGTCTTGTAGCGCACGTATTCTTCAACAAGAGATTTTTAGACTAATACATTCGGGGAATATCGCCGAATAACAATAAAGGACAAGAGATGGCTCAGAAACTTTGGGACAAGGGTAAGGCTACAGATGCTGAAATCGAGAAGTTTACAGTAGGTCGCGACCGCGAGATGGACTTGTATCTTGCTAAAAGTGATGTGATGGGTTCTATGGCCCATATCACAATGCTTGAATCTATCGGTTTGATAGGCAAGGACGAGCTGCCAGTGTTGTTGGCTGAGTTGAAGAAGATCTACAAACAGGCAGAGGAAGGCAAGTTTGTAATCGAAGAGGGTATCGAGGATGTTCACTCTCAGGTGGAGCTTATGCTTACACGTCAGCTTGGTGACCTTGGCAAGAAGATTCACAGCGGAAGAAGCCGTAACGATCAGGTGCTTCTTGATATGAAACTTTGGACCAGAGATATGATTCAGGAAGTTTCTGAGTCTGTCAAGGAATTGTTCGACACTCTGATTGAGCAGAGTGAAAAGTATAAGAATGTTCTTCTTCCTGGCTATACACACCTTCAGATAGCTATGCCTTCATCTTTTGGCTTGTGGTTCGGTGCGTATGCAGAGAGTTTCGCGGACGATATGGAACTTTTGCTTTCAGCTTGGAAGATAACAAACCGTAATCCTCTTGGCTCAGCCGCAGGATATGGTTCTTCGTTCCCTTTGAATCGCCAGATGACAACAGACTTGTTGGGATTTGACTCTATGGACTACAACGTGGTCTATGCTCAGATGGGACGCGGTAAGATGGAGAAG
This sequence comes from Paludibacteraceae bacterium, assembly GCA_024401535.1. Taxonomy (GTDB): domain Bacteria; phylum Bacteroidota; class Bacteroidia; order Bacteroidales; family Paludibacteraceae; genus UBA1723. Next base: position 96,117 of record JAKSKX010000005.1, read on the forward strand.
ATTGTCGCTTTCGCTTTGTCAAGCATAGCAGCAACCCTTTCGAAACTTGCTTTTGATGCCTGCATGTTCACATCACAGAACTTCGGTTTCTTGAAGCTGCCTGACGAGTGCACAACAGGTTCAAGTATCATGCCGCACAAGAAGAACCCAGACGTGTTCGAGCTAACAAGAGCAAAGTGTAACAAGATTCAGAGTCTTCCGTCGCAGATAATGATGATTGTCAACAACTTGCCAAGTGGATATTTCCGTGACCTTCAGATTATTAAGGAAATCTTTATGCCTTCTTTCGCAGAATTGCTTGACTGTTTGAAGATGGCTATACACACTATAAAAGGAGTTAAGGTAAACGAGCATATTCTTGACGACCCTAAGTATGATTTCATTTTCTCTGTAGAGGAGGTGAACCGTCTTGCTTTGGAGGGAATGCCATTCCGTGATGCCTACAAGAAAGTAGGTTTGGAATGCGAGGCTGGTGAATTTAAACCTAATAAGAATATTCATCACACACACGAGGGCAGTATCGGCAACCTTCGTAATGATGGAATCGTGGCACTTATGAACAAGACTATTTCAGAGTTCTCTTTTGATAAGGTTGCTGCAGCAAAAACTTCGCTATTGAAGTAATATAAGGGGTAAAAGTCCCCGTTTAATATGTAAGATATGAATTTTGTAGAGACAGATATACTTGTAGAAAAGATAGTTGAGGGAATGCAGGAAGTTAAGGCGAAGAAGATTGTCACTTTGGACATGAGCGAGCTTGATACATATTCTTGTCCCCATTTCGTAATCTGTGAGGGTAATTCAACTTCTCAGGTTACAGCTATTGCTGATTCGGTTCGCCGTTACGTTCGTGAGCAGATTCAGGTTCATCCAATCATAACTGACGGATACCAGAACGCTCAGTGGATAGCAGTGGATTATGGTGAGGTTATCGTGCATATCATGTTGCCTGAGCTTCGCGAGTTCTATGCTATTGAGGAGTTGTGGGCTGATGGTAAGAAGGTTGTTGTGCCTGATTTGGACTAAAACAAGTAATTCGATAATTTGAGTATGGCTTCAGACAATAATACTGAAAATAAATCTAAAAAACCGAACCTAGGTTCTCCGTGGTATGGTTGGCTGTATGCGGCTATTGCTGTGATGCTTGCCTATTTCATCTTCACTGGTGACGCTCCTTCCGGCAAGGAAGTGAGCTATAACGAGATTCGCACCTTGGTCGAGCACAATGCGGTAGAGTCTATTACCGTTGTGACAAACGAACGTGTAGCGATGGCGAAGATTAAGGATGGAAAGATGTACGAAGCATTCGCAGGCGAGGATTCCTCAAAGTACAGAAACAATCCGAAAGTGATGGTTAAGATTCCTTCTGCAGACAAGTTTTCTGAGAATCTTGAGGAGTGGGAATTGACCAATGGCGTTGATCAGGTTAAGGTTACGTTCACAGAGAATGAAGACTGGGTGAAAGGTTTTCTGTTTTCGTTTGGGCCATTCATCTTCCTTTTAGTCATTTATTTCTTCCTAATGCGCAGAATGACTGGCGGTGGAGGACCTGGAGGTGTTTTCAGTGTCGGAAAGAGTCGTGCCAAGCTTGTTGAGAAGGGCGGAGACAACAAAGTTACATTCAAGGATGTCGCCGGACTTGGTGAGGCAAAGCAGGAAGTTGAGGAAATAGTTGCCTTCTTGAAGAATCCTGCAAAATATACGGAGCTTGGAGGAAAGATTCCTAAGGGTGCTATCTTGGCCGGCCCTCCGGGAACAGGAAAAACTCTGCTTGCTAAGGCTGTAGCCGGTGAGGCTGACGTTCCTTTCTTCTCTTTGTCAGGTTCAGATTTCGTAGAGATGTTTGTCGGAGTTGGTGCTAGCCGTGTTCGTGACTTGTTCCGTCAAGCTAAGGAGAAGGCACCATGTATTATCTTCATCGATGAGATTGACGCTGTAGGTCGCGCCCGTGGAAAGAATCCAAGCATGGGAGGAAATGATGAGCGAGAGAGTACTCTAAACCAGCTGCTTACAGAGATGGACGGTTTCGGTACTAACAGCGGAGTTATTATTCTAGCGGCTACAAACCGAGTTGATATTCTTGACAAGGCATTGCTTCGAGCAGGACGTTTCGACAGACAGATTAGTGTTGATCTTCCTGATGTCAATGACCGAAAGGCTATCTTTAATGTTCATTTGTCAAAGTTGAAGCTTGATGCTGACATTGATGTAGATTTCCTTGCTCGACAGACTCCGGGATTCAGTGGTGCTGACATTGCTAATGTATGTAACGAGGCGGCTCTTATAGCTGCGCGTCACGATAAGAAAACTGTAACTAAGGATGACTTCTTGAGCGCAGTTGACCGAATCATCGGAGGTCTTGAAAAGAAAAACAAGATTATCACTAAGGAGGAGAAGCGTTCTATTGCTATACACGAGGCAGGTCATGCAACTATAAGCTGGATGCTTCAGTATGCTGACCCTTTGGTCAAGGTTACTATTGTTCCGCGTGGTATGGCTCTTGGTGCTGCATGGTATCTGCCGGAGGAAAGACAGCTGATTACAAAGGAGAATTTGCTTGACAAGATGTGTTCTTTGCTTGGTGGTCGTGCCGCTGAAGACTTGTTCATTGGTTCTATTGGCACAGGAGCTGCAAATGACCTTGAACGCACTACAAAGCAGGCTTACGCTATGGTTGCCTATTATGGTATGAGCGACAGTTTGAAGAATGTATGCTACTATGATTCTCAAGACAGTTATGCCTTCACTAAGCCATATTCCGACAGTACTGCACAACTTATTGATTCGGAGGTCAAGAAATTGATTAACGAGCAGTATGAGCGTGCTAAGAAGGTTCTTGAGGAGAATGCGGAAGGCCACCGTCAGTTGGCTGAGCTTCTGGTAGAGAAGGAGGTGATTTTTGCCGAGGATCTTGAGCGCATATTCGGAAAGCGCAAATGGACTTCTCGTGCCGAGGAGATAATCAAGGAGAATGAGGAAATTGCTGCCAAGGAAAAGGCAGACTCTTCCGAAGATTCCTTTGATTCCGAGTCAAGCGAAAGCGAGAGCGAGGAATCAAATATAGAGAAAACAGATTCAAAAGAATAGCAGAAACAAAGAGAGTAGGGGTGCCCTCTCTCTTGTTTTCGTGTTTATCAATCCCGTAAAGGGTAAACTAATACATAAAACAAAGGACAATAAAAACAAACAAAGTATGAGAACTAAAATTTTCTTTCTACTGACGTTTATTTTCAGCACTCTGGCTTCTTTTGCACAGGGATACTATATGCGTGGAAGGGTTATAGATGCAAAGACTACAGAGCCAATACCGTTTGCTACTGTGGCCCTGCTAGACGCTCAAAATGTTGCTGTGTATGGAACATTGACAGATGACAATGGTAAATTCGAGTTCTTGAATGTTAAAGAAAACGAATATACAATCTCGGTTTCGTTTGTAGGATACAAAGAGTATGCAAACAAAGTCACTCCGGTGATGTTGAAGAGAGAGGGAGGAGCAAAATTGTCTATCAAGATGCGTGAGGATATATCTCTTCTTACTGAATATGAGGTTGTCGGAACAAGGACAAACCTTCAGATGGATGTGGACAAGAAGACTTTTGTGGTCAGCGAGTCAGCAATGACAGCCGGAGTCTCTGCTACAGACCTTCTTCGTGACATTCCTACTGTTGATGTGGACTTGGATGGTAATGTCTCTCTCCGTAACAACGAGAATGTAGAGGTGTTTATCAACGGCAAGAGTGCAGGCCTTTCTTCTGAAACACAGGGAGACTTGTTGGAGCAGTTCCCTGCTGGAAGTATCGAGAAGGTTGAAATCATAACCAATCCGTCGTCTAAGTATTCTGCCGAAGGTTCTGCCGGAATTATCAATATCGTATTGAAGAAGGATGCAAAACCAGGAGTGTTCGGAACAATAAGCGCAGGTGTTTCATATCCATGGGAAGGTAAGGTCGGAGGTAATGTTGGCGCTGGCCTTACAGTTACCAAGGGAAAGTGGACTTACATTGCTTCTCTAGGATGGCAGAGAAAGACTTTCCATGGAACAAGTGACATCAAGCGCGAGAACTACAAGGACGAGGACACAACTTTCATTTATACAGACGGATTCAGGGATTTCAGAATCAATTCGTTCTTTGGAAGGTTGAGTGCTGACTGCCAGATCAACGATAATAACAGAATCGGTGTTTCGGGACTTCTTTCTTTGGGCAAGAACAATCGTGCCGAGGACTTGAACTATCAGTATGGAAACATTTTTGGTTCTGTCTATGAAAAGAATCTTCTTTCCCATCGTTTGGGAGATGGAGAGTCTCCGAGAAACATGTTCAACCTTAAGTTGGACTATGGCCACAACTTCTCAAAGACAGCAGACATCTTGTTCCAGGCCCAGTATTCGCAGAACAATACGGACAACAGCACTGATTTCATTCAGGAGTATTACGATTACTTGACAGGTCAGGAGTTGGTTGACCGATATTCTCAGCAGATTCAGGACAATGAGCGCACTCGCAGCAACACTTTACTGTCAGTAGATTACACAAAGGCTGTAGGCCAGCTTTCAAAGTTGGAGTTGGGATTGAACGCCAACCTCCAGACTGAGAGCAATGATGTTGTTTACAGACAGAAGCTTGGCGGTGCTTCGGACTATGAAATCCATCCGGGTTTGACAAGTGACTTCACTTTGTACCAGAACATCTATGCGTTCTATGGAATGTGGAGCCAGACATACAAGCGTTTTTCATATAAGGCAGGTCTCCGTGGAGAGCTTTCCGATGTTTCCTGGAAGCAGAAGAGTACAAATTCCAAGGACAATATCGAGCCTTACACTAACCTGTTCCCTTCGTTGTTCGTCAGCTACAAGTTCTCTGACCGCGACGAACTGCAGTTCAGTGGGTTGAAGAGAATCTCCCGTCCTCGTGGTTTCAGGCTGAATCCGAACCCTAACATGAGTGACTCGAGTAACATCTCTTACGGAAATCCGGATTTGATGCCTGAGCGTACTACGTCACTAGAGATGAACTACCTTCACACAACACCCAAAGACCATGTCTATACAGCTTCGATTTATTACAGATTTACAGACGATGTGGTCGAGCAGTACAGCTGGATTGATGGAAATGCATTCAAGAGTACCTATGCGAATTTGAACAAGTCACATTCTGCCGGTCTCGAGCTAATTGCAAAGAACAAGTTCAAGCCTGTCACATTCACAACTAACTTCAACCTCTACAACTATAATCTTGTGGGAGGAGTTGATAGTGCGGCAGTACTTATGGATGACGGTAGAGTAGAGGTTATGTATTTCGAGCTTCGCGAGCGTCATGGTTTCACTTGGAACGCAAAGGAGAGCGTTGATATCCGTCTGCCTTACGATATTAGCGGTCAGTTCTCTTTGAACTATCGTTCGCCAAGGGTTGCTGCGCAGGGAACAACAAAGCAGGAGTTTGTAATGAACATTGGCTTCAAGCGTCCGTTCTTTGACAGAAAGCTTAACCTTTCATTGTCTGTTCGAGACATCACCAATTCTAGAAACAGAGATGTCGTTACTTATGGCGAGCAGTTCCATCAGAGGTCTATCAGCAAGAGAAACAGCCGTACATTGGCGTTTACTGCAACTTATAACTTCGGTACTGGCAACAAGGACAAGAAGGGAAAGAAGGGCAAGGACACTGATTCGTCAAGAGACGATGATATGATGATGGACGACTTCGACTAGTCGAACGAACATATAGGCTGAAAACAGGTGAACCCTGCTCCATAATGGAGTGGGGTTTCTTTTTTAATAACAGAAAATTTGGAGGAGCCTTGCAACTTGTTTTTTCTTTGTAGTGGCATACAAGTAGTGAAATTTTATTTTCCTTTTGCCCTCAGATTACTATTGAATGCGAAATATAAGTTTCCTTTTTGCTCTCAAATGTGTTTGACACAGAAATGATTTTTGTTTTTTTTCAAAAGAATATGACTTGATATAAAAATAAATTCTTTTTTTGCATTCTCGTTGTCAACATTGTCAAATAAATGTTTGAGTAGCCTAATGAAATTTGTCTAGTATTAAAAATGAACAAAAAATGGTGAAATGTATAAAAAAATGGTGAGTTGGGATAAAAAATCTTGTATCCCCCCCTTTGTGTATGACCTTTTTTATTTAATTTCGCACAAAATTTTATATATCTGGGACAATATATCTAAAACAATGAATTATAAGAGAAGTATCTTTTCTATTGCATTGTTGCTTGGTTCATTGGCGGTTCAGGCCGACCCAACCTATGTGACAATAGAGCAGAAAAGCGGCAGCAAGATAGACTTCTTGTTGTCAGAGAATCCGGTGTTTACATTCAGTAAAGGAGACCTTGTTGTAAACGGAGATGCAAAGACATCCTATGCAGTCAGCGGAGTGAAGAACTATCATTTCACAAACACTGTGACAGACCTTGGGAAAGTGGCTGCAAACAGTCTTCGAGTTGTCTATGTTGACAAGTCAACAATCAAGGTTCAGAATGCAGAGGCTTCTGCAGTCGTGTCACTAGTCGATGCAACTGGCAAGGTTGTTTTGTCGGCAAAGACTGACAGCGAGGGAAGTGCAACAGTAGGTTTGCCACAGGTCAAGGGTGTCTATGTCCTAACAGTGGCAGACAAGTCATTCAAAGTAATTCGCAAGTAAGGTATGAAGAAATTTTTACTATCATTGTTTGGACTTGCATGTCTTGGAACTGCTTCGGCAGACACATATATGCATGTAGATTATAATGGAAAGACAGACAGCTATAACGCTGACGATGTTGTCGAGGTAACTTTCGAGGAGAGAAAGAAAGAAGTTCCGCATGGTGTTTCAGTTTCTGGCACACATGGTGGTTACGAGTATGTGGATCTAGGCCTTCCAAGTGGTATTATGTGGGCTACTTATAATATTGGAGCGACAAAGCCAGAGGAGTCAGGTGATTTCTTTGCTTGGGGAGAGACTGAGCCTAAGGATGTGTACTCTCATGATAGTTACAAGTGGTTTAAATCTTATAAAATAACTAAATATTCAGTAACTGGAACCTCAACACACAAGGATTATGAAGTGGATAGTTTAACGACTCTTCTTCCTGAGGATGACGCAGCAATTGTAAATTGGAAAGGAGATTGGAGAATGCCAAGTGCTGCAGACTTTAGTGAATTGCTGGCTTATACTGAATGGGAAAAAGTGTCAGATGAGGATGGCGTTTTTATAGGTCGTTTGATGACAAGTAAAATCAACGGAAACACAATATTCTTCCCTAATGGAGGACACCAACAAGGTGATGTTGTCTATGAAAGTGTCACATTCTATTTATCAAACGAACTAAATACTAAATCTAGTAGCTGGGAGAATGTTGCACTAGTTGTTTCTTCTACTAGTAATAGTATTGGGTATAGCCCTCGTCATGAAGGTTATAAAATTCGTCCAGTATATCAGGGAGAAAGTGAGTCAGAGAAACCTCAAACATACATGATTGTTCATTTCAAGAGAGACGGGTCTAACTATGAAGATACTAAGGAGTACCTTTTGGACGATGTCAAGGATGTAAGGTTTGTACTTGGCGATGAATTGAGCTATCCAGTTTCTGGCGAAGTTGACGGTTATGAATATGTTGACCTTGGTTTGCCAAGTGGGACAAAGTGGGCTACTATGAATATAGGTGCCAAACAACCTGATGGAAGTGGTTGTTATTATTCATGGGGAGAAGTTAGGACTAAGGAAGTATATTCAAAGTCAGAATTTTCTATTTCCGGTAATTATAATACACTGCAGAATGATGGAGTGCTAGATTTGAATGGTATGTTGAGTGCATCATACGACGCTGCAAATCAGAATTGGAGTGAGAACTGGAGAATGCCAACATTTGATGAGTTCGACGAATTGATTGAAAATTGTAATTGGGAATGGACAACGTTCAACGGAGTTGTAGGTTACAAGGTAATTAGCAAGGAGAATGGTAAATGGATATTCCTTCCTGCATCTAACGGGCAAACTGACAAGGGAACTATCAGCTCTGATGTGAAGGGCTTTTATTGGACTTCTCAAATGCCACAAAGATCAACTACTGTAGATAAGACATCGTTCTCGCTAGTATTCGATGAAAAAAACATGTACCTCCAATCTAATTATAATAGTAGTTACTCTGGACTAACAGTTCGTCCTGTAGTTGGCAAAGCCAGCGTGACAATCGCTAAAACATTCTCGGTTAAGTTCCTTGATATGGATGGCGCTCTCATCGAAAGTCAAAAGGTAGATGAAGGCAATAGTGCCGTAGCACCTGAAGTGCCTGTGGTATGTGGCTATAAGTTCAAAGGCTGGGACAAGTCATTCGAAAATGTCAAGTCTGATTTGATAGTCAATGCGGTTTATGATGAACTTGATGTAGAGGTTGTCAATGGTCATGAATTTGTAGATCTCGGTTTGCCAAGCGGAACGAAATGGGCAAAATATAATATTGGTGCAACAAAGTCAGATATATTTGGAGAGGGTTACCATTGGGGAGCAACAGAGATATCATCAAATGGTTATTTTAATGGTATAAGATACATAGATGAGGCGCAAACAAAAGGATACTTGGATTCAAATGGAGATCTTGTTGCTGCTTATGATATAGCCACTCAGCTTTGGGGCGAGAACTGTAAAATGCCAACTAAGGCAGATTTTGAGGAACTTTTAGCATATTGCGATTGGGAGTTGACAACAATGTATGGAAAGAAAGGTTACAAGGTATCATCCAAGTCATCAGCAAGTGATGGATGTAATTATATTTTCTTTCCCACAATGTATACTACGCTTGGAATGGAAATAGGAGAGGATTTTGAATATTTGGGAGCATATTGGAGTAGTTCTACAGATAGTGATCGTTATATATATGCATTATCCGCAACTGAAAATGAAGTAGAAATAGTTCCTATAGTAGATGAAGGAATTTTTTGGGTTCGTCCTATAGTGGGTAATGCCAGCGAGACAATCGCGAAATCATTCTCGGTTAAGTTCCTTGATATGGATGGTGCTCTCATCGAAAGTCAAAAGGTAGATGAAGGCAATAGTGCTGTAGCACCTGAAGTGCCTGTGGTATGTGGCTATAAGTTCAAAGGCTGGGACAAGTCATTCGAAAATGTCAAGTCTGATTTGATAGTCAATGCGGTTTATGATGAACTTGATGTAGAGGTTGTCAATGGTCATGAATTTGTAGATCTCGGTTTGCCAAGCGGAACGAAATGGGCAAAATATAATATTGGTGCAACAAAGTCAGATATATTTGGAGAGGGTTACCATTGGGGAGCAACAGAGATATCATCAAATGGTTATTTTAATGGTATAAGATACATAGATGAGGCGCAAACAAAAGGATACTTGGATTCAAATGGAGATCTTGTTGCTGCTTATGATATAGCCACTCAGCTTTGGGGCGAGAACTGTAAAATGCCAACTAAGGCAGATTTTGAGGAACTTTTAGCATATTGCGATTGGGAGTTGACAACAATGTATGGAAAGAAAGGTTACAAGGTATCATCCAAGTCATCAGCAAGTGATGGATGTAATTATATTTTCTTTCCCACAATGTATACTACGCTTGGAATGGAAATAGGAGAGGATTTTGAATATTTGGGAGCATATTGGAGTAGTTCTACAGATAGTGATCGTTATATATATGCTTTATCTGCAACTGAAAATGAAGTAAAAATAGTTCCTATAGTAGATGATGGAATTTTTTGGGTTCGTCCTATTCTGAATCAGAAATAATTATTGTAAAGCATAATTAGTTTGAAAAGTAGTCGTATGGCAACATGCGACTACTTTCTTTGTTTGAGCAGGCGTGGGATGTCTATTCCTTGTTGTTATGTGCGAGAGTTGACAATTATCGGCGAATAGTTGAATTTTTGGCTGATGTATCGATATTTTTAGTAACTTTGGCACGAAATTAGCTTCTTTTATAGAAGATATTGAAACATTAAGAGTTGTTAGGGTAACAATGAGGAAATTTGTTGTAGCATTTATATTTTGCTTGTGCGCCTTTGTCGGTATGCATGCCGAGACTTTGTCTCCAGAAAAGAAATTCGACGGTAATATTGGTTTCATAACCGTAGGAAACACAAACCATAAGTTGGCTGGTGATGTCGTGCCTGGTGCTATTGATAGAGATCGTTCAAAGGAGAATGGAGAAATAGTTCCCATCAATGTGGCAAATTTGTTCAGCGGCACAACAACCAATGCCAACTACGCTGAATTTGTTGTAGATATTCCCAAAGAGATAACATGTGAGGACGAGATAGAAATCTTGTATGCAAGCTTGTTTTGGGGCGGACGACATAAGACTTCAGGAAATGAAAGTGTAAGGATTATGGTTACGGATTCTGTCGGCGACAAGATTGCAGGAATAAATGACAGTCTAGTAAGGACAGCTGCTGTAGATGTGCCGGTCAACGGTAAAAACAGAGGTGTCTATTCGTGTCATGCAGAAGTGACAAATTACATAAAAAAGGCTGTAAACGTAAATACTGATGATCGTCGATACCGTTTCTATGTGGCTGATTTGAACACTTCCAGTACAGAGGTTGGAAGTGGAGCAGAAATCGGTAAATTCAGCGGTTGGACCCTTAATATTGTCTATAAGCACAAGGGATTGCCTGAACGCTCAATTTATATATTCCAGCCAAACATGATGGGTGACGTTTCCGGTACAGAAGGAGTTGAGGGAGGTGAAGGTCGTACAGATTTGTTTGTGAAATTAGGATTGGGTGATAATTTTAAGGTTCTCAAAGATCAAGACATTAGCTTTGTTTCTACGTTCCTTGGTGCTTATCGTACAGAGGTAAAGGATAGAATTATTGCTAACGGTGACAATAAGGGATCAATTAAAAGTCAAGATTTATTTGTAAGTCCAGGAACCGAGGGCAACTGCTTTGACAATACTATAAGCTATTCTTATGAGTTTGAAAGCGGATCCGTTAAATCTGAAGAAGCCTATACGCGTGGTTATGACCTGAAGGCAATATCGTCAAATTTGAATTCTTGTTTAGATACTGCCAACAGGACATTCAATTTCTTTGTGGGACTATTGCCTGAGATCCATTTCTTTACTGACGCTGTATTGATGTTCGGACAGCCGGATATTCCCGGCGTAGTTGCTCAGGATGTTAGTCCTAGTAATGTCAAGCCGAACGAGTCATTCAATTATTCGCTTTTTGTTGGTCTGCACCAGAATACCGAGCAGCTTGACAATATCAATGTTCGTATTCCTTTGACAGAATACGTGGACTATGTCGAGGATGTAAAGTTGAAGATTGTTGATGCTCAGGGGGAGTCGTACTATGTCAAGCTAGTGAATAAAATGGACATGTCGCTCGAATGGAAGGATAGAGAGTACAGGATATTGGCAAATAGCGTTAGTTTTACAAGTAATTCCAAGACTACATGGTCTAAGGACAATAAGTCTGACAGAGAAAATCTTTTCAATCCGGCACTTAGAAATGCCATGTTCGTGACTGACAGTCTTAATTTGGTTGCATTCCTTGATGATCCTCTGTCTGTAAAACAAAGGGTGTTGAAGATTTCTTTCGATTCAATTCGTTCGCTTGGAGTTGACGATGATCATGCCATAGAGATAGAGTTGACTCTTCATTCCAAGTCAGAGACAGACTGGGCATATCAGAAGAACCACCTTTTGGCAAACAGAGAACTTCCTATGCTTCAGCAGAGCGAAGTGACATTCCATACACCTTCGGACAGAAATTCTGTGCTCCAGAGCATGGACACAGATAACAAGTATAATAAAAAAGGTAAATTCGACTGGTCAACCTATATATGTGACCAGAAAGGCCGTGGCGGTATAGGCGCCGGCGGTGGTGGAGATCTTGATTTAGGCGGAGGAGGCAATGGCCGTTGCGAAAAGAGCGGCTATACAAGGGAAGATGCGGCAAAAGGCGGTGTCTTTACAAAAGATACTACCCACGTCAGTATCAACGTCAAGCCTAATGGGGAATTCTGTCCAAAGTTCACTCTTCCCGATGCGCTTGAATTTAGCTTCTGCGAGAATACAGAGGTTTCAGCTGCCGGCATCAAGGAAATCTTGAAAGTAAGATATAGGGCCGATTTGGATTCACTTGCCAAGCGTGATTCGTTGATATGGCTTGAAGCAAAGCAGGCAATGGTCTATGACTATATCAAGAAGTACGGTGTTACTCGCCAGGAGATGGAGGGCCTTGTCAACTTTAACAGCGTAAGTGCAACGACAGATAGAATTGTAAACCTTTCTTCGTGTGGTGCCGGCACCCCTGTATATGACAGAGGTCTTGACAGCATCATGAACATGAAGATTGAGTACTCGGACATCTTCTTGTTCTATAATTCACCTGCAGTCGGAGATTTGTATGACACTCCTAAGGATTCAGTATCTTTGCGCAAGTTGAGAGGAGACGGAAAGAGCTGGGTGTTCACTGACTCCCTTGACCTGTACATGTACTACAAGTCTCCTTGGGATAATGGTGCCTGCAACAAGTTTATACCTGTCAAGATCAGATCGTTCAAGAACAATGCTCCTGTAGTTCAGTACGGAGGTTCAACACTGCCTGCAAAGGGAGATACAACTATTCGTGTATGTCTTGACTCAAATCTTGACCCATTCAAGGTAATCAAGCAGAGCGCTACACATGACATCTACGTCTCTATTGACGGAGGTGAATCAAAGCCAATAAATGTTGATCCGGTAAAAGAGTTCGACTGGATATTAAAGGAGTCTGAACTTGACACAAAGCAGAGCGGAACCAAGAAGTTCATAGTGTATGGCAAGGATATGGACTGCTATACTGACACGCTGCACTTTAGCATCACTGTAAGTGAAACTAAGATTACAGAAGTTCCTGAAATAGCAAGAATCGAGGGCGACGAGTTGAATGGTGACGTCCAAATGATAAAGATTTGTAAGAGCAGAGAGGAACTTGACTCTCTTACCATTAACCTTCTTGATCCTATTCCAAGTTACGAAGCGGTTTGGACTGCCAAGACAGACACTTCACTTGTGGCTTTAGGAAAGGGTAACTCAATCAATGTTCAAAAGGATGTTGTGGGTACTACATATTACTCTGTAGTGTATGCTAATGATGATTGTGTAGGAGACTTGAAGGATGAAATCAGAGTGGAGATTCTTCCTTTGCCGGACACATTAAGCCCTGACACATTCGCAATATGCTATAACTACGAGCTCACATCAACCGACTTGAGCAATGCGGCACAGAGAAGTGTTGTACAGAGCGGCGTGACTCTTTCGTACTATGACAACCTTGCAAAGGCGGAGGCTAACCAGCCGACTGAAGTCGAGGATATGGCTAAGTCTCTTAACAGAGATGTCTTGAATAGCGGTTACACACCTTACTATGTCAGAGTTTATGACAATAACGAATGTTATAGCGTTCCTACTCGCAACGAGATCAAGAGAAACCAGTTCGATTTGACTGCGCCTAAGTTCCCTGTCGATGTCAAGGGCGTACTCGTGGATTCTGCATTGGTTTGTCTAGGAGCACAGCCTAAGGAAAACCTTAACGAGTATTTGAGCGAGGAAGAAACAGCTAAGGTGGATGGTGCTGTCAAACAGCCTAAATGGATGTGGGTTCACAGCATATCGAACATTCCTGAATATACTCCTACTTCAACATTATACAGTAATGTCAGAGATTCGTATTCCTCGTACCTTGACGGAACAGCGGCAGGACACGATACAATGTATGTTGTCAGAGTGGATTCCAACAGCTGTATAAGCGAGCCGAAGCAGTTCAGACTTCATGTGGATTCAAATATCACAACTTTGCCGTATGTGGATGATCCTTTGATGCCGCGCAACGGGTTGAGCCGTCTTGATTTGAACTATTGCCAGTACAAGGAGAAGTACAAGTCAGGATACATTCCTGCATGGGGAACGGAGCCAGGCTATATTGTCGAGTGGTATAAGGTTGACAGCCTTACTCAATTTGTCGAGGATACTGTGGTGACAAAACCTTTCGCAGAGATTTCATTCGATTATCCGGACACTTTGCTATACAAGGTTAGACAAAGTACTGCGTTGGGCTGTCATGGAAAGTGGCTGCCAGTCAGGGCAATGATTCATCCTGCGGTAACACTGACTCCGGAGGTGGATATGATAGAACTTTGTAAGGGAGCAGACCCTGTCGAAGTAGTCGTGAAAAACAAACCTGAGAACAAGGGTCTTTCCACATTCTTTGTAGAGGATGGTAAAGATAATGATGTTGAAAATTATCTTCTTAAACTCTATGTAAATGCTGATGAGGCCACACCAGAGGACCAGGAACCCGTTGTAAACGGATATGTCCTGTTCAAGAGCTCGACTACTGGATGTACAAGTGATTCTACCCCAATCAAGTCGCGAATCCATGAGCTTCCTAAGAAGCCTGTTTCTGAATTCAAGACTAAAAATTTCTGTTTGGAGAGCGGCGATATAGATTTGGTTGATTTGTTCAAAGTGGAAACTGTAGCCGAAGATGTGAACTATAATTCAAACTCGTTGGTCTGGTCTTCTGTCCTAAGCCGTGAGCCGAAAGTCGATCCAACCGGAATACTTAGTTCATCAACTGCTTTGAGCAACTTCTTGGTTTCTGTAAAGCAGTATGATAACGAGACTGGTTGCGAGGGAGATACTATCAATTTGAGAATCAATGTTGACTCAACATTCTCTTATGTCCATTTCGATACAACTTTGTGCTACGGCCAGACTATGGAGTTGTGCCTTGAGGTGGCAAAGAGAATCAAACATAAGAAGAACTCTTATGTAACTTCCGATATAGATTTCAATGTCTATCCTTTGTCCGGAAACACTCCATCCCTTACACCTCTAGGCAAGAGTGACAAGGTCAAGTCTCCATACGAGCGTCACGAGAGCAAGCTGCAGAGATACTTGGTCAAGATTTGGGAAAAGGAGAGCGGTTGCGAGATTGAGGACACACTAAGTCTTGAGTTCCGCGGTTTGCCTGTTGTCGAGATAAAGAACAGCATAGACACATGCAGCATGGCAGATTTCGTACTGCCAATTGTTACAGAAAGAGCAGAGGACATTGTCGAGTGGTATCGTGAGGACAGCACACCGCACAGCGGCAGGAACATGTCTTTGGACAAGAGCGAGAAGCCATACGTGATTGTTACTGACGAGTATGCTTGTAAGGATACTGCAACACTTGACGTAATAATTCATGTAAATCCTTTGAAGCCTTTGGTAAGTGATGCTGTTATATGTCAGCATTCCGGTATTGTAAACTTGAAGATGGACAACAATGTCGATCCTAGTTCAGAAAATACAGCAGCCAAGTTGAAACTTCTGGTTTACAACTATGACGAGATGGAGAAAGGAAAGGAGGTCGATGCTTATGTGAATACAGACAAACTTGACTTTACATCCTCTGTCAAATCTTTGAAGTATATTGTACGCCAGGAGAACATGCTTACTACATGTTTTGATACTGCGCATATCAATGTTACCGTACGCAGAAAGTACACACCAGAGATTCCTGACTTCGGCCCTACATGCAAGGATCAGGTGTTTGATATGGGCAA
Source organism: Paludibacteraceae bacterium (assembly GCA_024401535.1). Taxonomy (GTDB): domain Bacteria; phylum Bacteroidota; class Bacteroidia; order Bacteroidales; family Paludibacteraceae; genus UBA1723. The sequence continues at coordinate 111,673 of JAKSKX010000005.1, forward strand.
GTATGTTAACAATTATGTTTCAACAGAGCGTGCTTCCATTGGTATTGCCAATCTGTCAACCATTACACTTTCTTATGCTGACATGAACGGAGAGTTGAGCGAGGCGCAGACTGGAGCCATAGTTCGCCAGTTGGACTCGGACACTACTCTTTACTCGTTCAAGATTACTGACAACGACAAGGTATGTGAAGTTGCCGACACGTTCATGGTAATCATAAATGAGATTCCTTCAGCTCCAATGATAGAGGAAGGTCAGGATTCTGTATTCCTTTGTGGTAATGGAGTTGCTCCGCTTGAGGTAAGCGCCAAGCCAACAAATAGCGATGCTACAAATCTTGATATCTGGTGGAGGGTGAACGGAACCGACTACAAGAGCGACACATATACTCTCGGCTCCGAGGTTAGCAAAGCCACATTAAAGTCTTATGTCAAGAACTCAAAGACTGGTTGCGAAAGTGACCTTAGCGAGATTGTTGCGACTGTAGTTCCTGTAATGGCTGCGAAGACTCTTGATTCGCTTATATTATGTGCAGGCGAAGAAGTGAATGTGTTCGAATATTTGAAGAAGTCGTTTGTTTACACTCCTGCATACACCTCGCGTATTGGATACAAGGTTACAGAGAACGGTATGCTTGTCAAAAACATAAGCGAGCTGACTAAGGCAAAGAAGACTGCCCATACTGTCAACAATTACGAGATAGAGATGATGGACACATTGACCGGATGTTCCGCCAAGAATACATTTAGAGTGGTTTGGGAGGATGCGGTCAACAATTCAATCTTGGCAAAGAATATTGCCTGTCAGGGTGATGACGCATCTTTAGTTGCTGTTGGCGAGTCAAGACCTCATACATTGAAGTGGGTAATCGACGGCGAACTTGTCGGAACAGAAAAGCAGTTGGATATAACTTCCTTGACAAAGACAACTGAAGTTAAGTTGATTACAAACATTTCGGGAACAGAGTGTAGTGACACCTTGACTCATACATTGACTGTATATGACACGCCTGAGAAGTTGGAGGATGTACCGACATTCAGATTCTGTCAGGCTAACGAAAGCCATGACATAACTTTGAATCATTCGGAGTATGAGATAGAGTGGACAAACGCAAGAGACGAGGTGAATGTTACTGAGTTCTATCCAGTGTCTGCTTCAAAGGATACTGCATTCGTTCTTCAGGCTAGACTTATAAATAATGTCACTACTGGCAAGCTAGGAATGGATACAGTTTGTAGATCCACTCCAATAGATGTGAATGTTGAGGTTGTCAAGCATATAAATGTCTCATTGGCAGATACTAATGTTTGTGTTCCAAGCACATATAACCTTATGAAGGCAGTTCAACAGCCGGATCTGTCGTTGAAGGTTTACTCGATATCTCCAAAGGTTGAGGATTCGTTGGCTGTTAGCAAGTCTGCTCTTTACACCATCACGTACGAGGACAAGTGGCATTGCCAGACTTCCGCAACTACTGATGTCAGATTTATCAGCAAGCCGGATTCAGTAATCATAGCAAAGAACGGATTCAATATGTGTCTTGGCTCTGAAACTGTTGTCAAGCCGGTTGTCAGCGCTGGTCAGTACGTTATCGAATGGACAAATACAAGAGACAAATCAAAGTTGATAAGCGACACTCTTGCCATATCGGCCGACAAGGAATCCGTATCTCCAATTATGTATGATGTTGTCAGAGTGGATACTATCTACGGTTGTCGAAGCGTTACAACACCATTCTCTTACAATGTAATGCCGAAGATATCAATCAATCCATATTCGGATCAGCACGTCTGCGATTACGAGACTTTGGACATAGATTCGTTGTCCAAGTCAATATTCAATAACTTTGATGATCTTGAGGTTACAAACAAGGCACGCAAGGTTACTGATGACAAGACAAGTCTCTTGTTCTCTGCTGTCAATCCAGTATCTACATGTACTGCAGAGGTTTCTCTTGACATAATCACTCACCAGAGTCCAAAATTCTCGGTTACAGGAAATCATCCTGCTTGTCAGGGCGACACAGTCGTTCTAGAGGCAGTTGGCAGTGACCAATATTTCTGGGGTTATGAAGGCAATACAAACCGCGCCGCAAAATCTTTTGCAGTCACTAGCAAGGAGAACCAGGATGTGAATGTTGACCTTCGTGTTAAGTTGTTTGCACCTATAGATGGTGACAACAAGTACTGTTATGCAGATACTTCAATAACAGTGTCATTTGCTAAGGTTCCTGAACTTGTTGGTGGCAAACTTGATACTGCTTATTGCCAGAACACTTTGATAAATGAGTTGCCGGAGATTGTTGCTACAGATCCAGCAGCAAGTATAGTATGGTATTCATATGCTGACAACTATACTGAGCCTTATGTTATCAAGTCATTGGATGAGGTTGCTGCTAGCAGCGGAGATTTCAACTACAAGTTCAAGCAGGTTCTAGGTATATGTTCAACAAAGCTTCAGAACTACACAATCAGGATTCAGCCTAGGATTGAGGATGCTCCTGTTCTTCGAGATACAGTATATTGTATAGATGCTGATCCATTGCTGTTGTCTAAATCAGACTATAACAATCCATTGGTATCTTCTATGTATGACTTGGAGTGGAGTGACAAAGAGGAGGTTGTTGTAGATGGAACAGCTCTTCCTTTGACTAATGAAGTAGGTGCAAAGATGTATTATGCGCGCTATACTAAGGGCGTATGTAAGGGAGACGCTTCTACGATTGTTGTCAAGGTTGAGCCTCATTATCAGGACATGCCTTTGGTTGATGAACTTCAGAAGTTCTGCCCTAAAACAGGAACTTATGATTTGACGGCGAAGACAACAAACTCTTCTGCAAGACTTAATTGGTACTATGAGTTCAGTAACCAGCGTATGGACAACATAACTATAGATACTGACCAGCCAAATTGGACAACTGCAACATACAAGGTTACTCAGTCCGTTCTTGACGGATGTGAGAGTATGCCAGCAGTGTTTACAGTCCAGTTGAAGAAGCCAGTGGCAGGAAGAGACACTTTGATAAAGAATATGTGCCTTGGCGACAAGTTCAGTATCGAGGAACTATTTGAAGAGTTGTCTGTAAGCGAGGTTATTGATGAAGTTAAGGATGACAAGAACAACATAATCGACCATATTATAGCAAGTGACGGTACTTACCATGTTGATGTGCATAACGAGGACGAATGTAAGGCTCAGTTCAACGTGGCAGTCAAGACTTGGAGTGTTGGAGCCCCTATAGTTGAGGAACCTAAGGAACAGTATTGTGCCGGAGACAAAGTTCACGTTAGTGTAGTTGCTCCGAACGAAGTTGACTATCGTTGGTACAGCCAGAACGAGGACAAGATTGTAGGGTATGTTTCCACTATCAATACTGTGGCTGGAACTGAATCCGACTCGTTGTTCTTGACAATGAGTGTAAAGGGACATCCGGAGTGTCAGAGTGAGCTTAAATTCGAAATCAATGTTGCACCAAAGATGGAGTTTGATATTGTAGGAGACACAGCAATATGTGCAGGCAACGAATTCAGCCTTTCTGCAACAAACATCACTAACAAGAGTTGGATGATGTTTGACACTTTGTTCGTGACTGAAACATTCGTATATGCTCCTTCTAAGAGCGGCTATGTCACTGCACTTGGAATTGACAAGTATGGATGTAATACACAGAAGTCCGTTCTTGTGAATGTTTACGAGAGTCCTAAGCCTTCGATCCTTGTAGGCGATACAGTGGACCATCCTAATTTCGATCTTGATCGCGATGACAGGGATATCAGTTTCGAGGCTATTGTCAATGCAGACGAAACAGCTGAGTTGGTTTATTACTGGGAGGTTGGTGATGGAAATATTTACGACGCCAAGTCTTTCACTCACGAGTATGAGTATGACTTCGTGGATATGATCAAGCCTATACCTGTCAAACTTCGTGTCTATTACGAGTTTGATGAACACTGTATGGGTAATGCAACTGCAATACTCCGTGTAAATCCTGATTTTGAGGTACCTAACACTATGGGAGCTGATGACCATTTTATGCCTAACTACAACTTGCAGATATTTGACCGTGTTGGCAATTTGATTTTTGAAGGCAGGGATGGATGGAAGGGCCAGGATATGGACGGACGTGAAGTGTTCGGAGACACTTATTTCTATGCAATCACGTACTTTATAGATGGCAAGAAGTATGTCAAGAACGGATACATTACCTTGGTTCGTTAAAATTGACTTTTAGCTAATAGAACATTAAATTAGAAATATCAATGAAACAAAGTTCGATGACCGCAGGAGTCAATAGTTTCAGATACATATATATGTTGTTGGTATGCGCTCTCTTGAGCGTCAGCTGTATAGCTCAAGAGGATGTGTTGTTTACCAACAAGCAGATGCGCATGCCGTACTACAATCCAGCATATATCCCAGAGCTGTTGGAAGCTACCATCACAGTGGGAGGCAGAAACCAGTGGACAGGAATCGAAGGCGCACCTAAGACTATAATGGTCTCTGGAAAATACTTCTTTGTGGGTGCCCATTCGCAAGTTTCCTTGTCTTATATGGCGGACAAGATTGGTTATCAATATACTTTGCAGCCGAAGCTTCAGTATGCGTTCATGGTTCCTTTTGCTGATGACTGCTATTTGAATCTCGGAGTGGGTGGCGGATTTGTCAAGAGAGGCTATCATCCCGAGATGATAGACCCTGTAAACACTATCAATGACGCTACTATTGAGGACAAACTGATAGAGAGCAGACAGCCAGATGCAGAGGCTGGATTCGAACTGCTTATCCAGAATTTTGAATTGGGAGCATCTGTGAATCATTTGATAAAGGGAAATAGCGAGCGCCCTATGACAAAGTTCTATTCCGCCTATGCAAACTATCTTTTCCAGACTAAGGAGTGGTGGAGACTTACAGCTTCATATTCACTTTATAATTATCATGAGATGAACTATGGGCAAAGATGGAAGCATCAGTTGAGCGTTTATTTCCAATATTTGTGGGACTACGAGGCTAAGCCAAAGGATTTGGTGTATCTTGGACTTGCGTTCAGACCAACACTTGAGGGTAGTATAATGGGAGGAATAAACTTGTTCTCGTTCCTGAATGTGTTCTATTCGTATGACTGTTTCTTTGGTAACTTGAGATATACAAGCAAAGGAACTCACGAAATAGGTCTTGAGTTCAAAATTCCTCACAAGTTCAAGGGATGTTATGCCAACTATGGCAAGAGCCACAAGTACACTCGATATACAAGAATCAAGTAAAGATAACTGCTTGTTTTTGTTTGATATTTCCCGTGTCGGTGGCATGTTCGGTTGCCTTTGCGTGTCTTTTTGATAGGCTTTAGAAGATAATTGATTTTTTTTCATTTAAAATAAGCTGAAAAATTTGGTCGCTTTTGCGATTTTTCCCAATTTTGCACTCAGTTTCTATAACTCTTAATATTAGGCCTTGAGTATTAATGTGTTTATGGACTTTTTCGGATAATTGTCACGCTTAATTAGAATACTATAACTATAAATAATGAGGAAGATTTTAAATTTTGTAGCTATACTCGCTACTCTTTCATTTAATACGATTTTTGTATCTTGTACTGATGATGACGAGGATGATTCTAAGGGGAAGGATGAACAGCATTCAGATATAAACACAGGTGACTCGGATTTCAAGTTTTTTATCTTGAACGAGAATGAAATCGAGGTGACTGGCCTTAACACTAGTTCTTTGTACTTCGTTGAATCTGCTATATATGAAGTTCCAGAGATTATTACAGTGAAGGGAAAGGAATATACAGTGACAAGTATCGGAGACAAGGCTTTCTCTGGAATGCAAAGAATCAAGAAAATCACACTTCCCAAGACAATTACAAACATTGGTGCGCAGGCTTTCGAAGGATGTTCTGAAGTTGAGAGCATCAGCACTTATGATGGTTTGATGACAATTGGTCCTGGTGCTTTCCAGGGATGCCTGAAGCTAAAAAATCTTTATATCCCAGAGAGTGTAGTGACAATTGATCTTTATGCTTTCTCTGGATGCAAGAGCCTGGAAACTATTACTGTTCCCAAGAATTTGAAGAAGATAGACAATGCCTTGTTCAGAAGTTGCGAGAGCTTGACTTCCATAACTATTCCAAAGAATGTTGAGTCTATTGGCGCTGAGGCATTCTTAGGTTGTTCTTCTCTTACAAATGTGATTATTCCTGAAAGTGTCAAGGTTATTGGAAACAAGGCATTTTTGGAGTGCTATAAGCTTAATGTCGAGGTTGAGAATCTTATGAAAAATGTAGCTTTGGGTGACAGTGTGTTTGTTGATTGCTTGTCGCTTAAATACGCCGACACAAACGAGTAGTTCCCACAGAATAGCAAGATTTATATGAAATGAAGGAGAGGGTGTCAATTTTGATACCCCCTCTTTGTCTTTTCTTGGGGTGTCCCCCTGTTCTTCTTTCTGCTGAAATCATAGAACGTTGGTATTTGAGTATATGTTTGTCTGTTTTACAATCGTCTATGTTTCAACAAGAATTTCAAAAGTCATGGCTTGACACAAGTATTTGGGATGTCAAAAGGTGTTTTTCAAAAGATGAACAAACTTAGTGCCTTTTGTATTCAATGTGTTTCCCCTCGTTCCCCTTTAGCTCGAAGCTTAATTGTAATTTGTTTATGAACTTGAAAAAAAGTTCATGGAGGTGGAAGCGTTTGTTTTTTCGAATTATAGGTGTCTATGCTTGAATAATCCTGCTTTTATGCCAACTTGTCTATTCAAAACTAAGTTTTTTGCTGTAAATTCGTGTTTTTTTTGCCTCTTTTTTACATATTTGCAGAAAAATTTAGGAATTATAGAGAATATTATATTTTAATTAGATGTCAACTCGAAGAATTATTCTTGCAGCATTGTCGTTTTGGTTGGGCTTCTATTTTGGTTGTTTCATTGCAGGAGGTCCAAGTTTTTGGGCTATAGTGCCTGCAAGTTTGTTTTGTGCTGCTGTACTTTGGATTTGCGACAAGAGGGATAAAAATTGAAATGTGAAGATAATAACAATGTCAGGACAAGCAAAATTGGTTCCTGACTTTTCTTTTTTACACCTTTGAATGCAGAATAATGGTAAATAATTCCTATATTTGCAAGTCGTCTGTGAAAGTGACAATAGACGTTTAAAAGTATCAATAAAAATTAAAAACATAATTCTCAATTTATTTAGGACATGAGGATTCACATAAACGAGATAATACTTTCCGCATTTCTGCTGTCGCCATTCTCGGCGTTCTCTCAGATTGAACAAAGTAAGAGCTATAATTTTACTTTGGAGCAGTGTATTGACTATGCTTTTTCAAACAGCTTGAAGAGGCAGAACATGAAGCTTAGCGAGAGAAGCGCGGAACTGGGATTGGAGCAGAGCAAGAACGCTCGAAAGCCAAATGTGTCCGGTTCTGTCAGCGAGTCACTTTCGCATAACGGGCATGAGGAGAGCGTTAACTTGGGAGGAAGTATCGGAGTGAACGCCGGCATTACAATCTATCAGGGAGGAGCAATCAACAACAATATAGAGAAGTCGAAGCTCGAGGCTAAGAAATCGCAGGTTTCCACAGTCCAGTATGACCATACCCTTTTGCTTCAGATTCTTCAGTATTTCATGACTGCAATATCAAGCGAAGAGATGATGCACAGCCAGCAGAGAATACTCGAAATGCAGAAGGAACAGCTTAGACAGGGAGAGGAAAAGTACAAGGTGGGAACAATTCTTGAAAGCGACTACCTTATCCTAAAGGCTCAGTACGAGTCGGACAAGTGCAATGTGTTGAACTCGCAGATTTCCCATGACAATGCGTTGTTGTCATTGAAGCAGGTTCTTTCGCTCGATCCAACAGAGGAACTTGTCCTAGTCTATCCTGACACAACAGACATGGAGGCTTTGGCTCTGCTACCACCAATAGAGACTGTTATTGAACGCACTATTGCAACAAATCCTGACCTTCAGCTTGCACAGTATTCGATAGACATTGCTGAAATAAACAAGGAGATAGCCAAGGCAGGACACAGGCCGACAATATCCGCTTCGGCAGGCTTGCATACATCTCACCGCAATTTCGAGGATTTCGGAAACCAGCTTGGCAATAACTTCGGTCAGAGTTTGGGTGTTTCTATGAGCATTCCAATCTATGACAGAGGAAACACAAAGACTTCGCTAAAGATGAGGGATGTGGAGCAGAAGATGGCAGAAATAAACAAGCAGAACACTGAACTTGAACTTCGTCAGACAGTGACCAAGGAGTGCAGTAACGTCAACCTTGCCTATGCGCAGTACAAGGCTTATAAGCTGAAGTCTGACGCATACGAGAAAGTGTTTGACGTGTATTCCAAGAAATTCGAGTACGGAACAATAACAAGTGTTGATTTGTTGCAGCAGCAGAACAATTATGTCAATGCTTTGCAGGACTACTTCAATTCTAAATATAACTTTATCCTTAGCCGTAAAATGTTGGATGTCTATATGGACTATCCAATAAAGTATGTGGCTGAAGAATAGGCATTTTGAGTAAACAATCTAAGAAAATACACATAAATCAATGAATAAGAAACTAATCATAGCGCTTGTAGCGTTGGTGGCCATAGGGTTGTTGGTTTACTTCCTTTGGCCAAGCAAGAAGTCTGTAAGCTTCAAGACTCAAGTGGTTGAGGAGGGTACAGTGAGCAAGGTGGTGACTGCAACCGGATATGTACAGCCTGCAGAGGAAGTCGAGGTCGGTACACAGGTGTCCGGTATTGTCAAGAAACTTTATGTAACATACAACTCGAAGGTGAAGAAAGGCCAGGTTCTAGCCGAACTCGACAAGTCAACGCTTCTTGAAAAGCTTCAGCAGGCTAATTCCAGCAAGGCAAGTGCTGAGAGCGCGTTGAAACTTGCTAAGCAGAACTACGAGAGAACAAAGGCTTTGTACGAGGCTAAGGCTGCAACACAGCAGAGCTACGATGAAGCTACAAACACTTATATCCAGGCGCAGAACTCGTTTTCTAACGCGCAGACAAATGTCCGTCAGGTGAATGTGGATTTGGGTTATACCGTGATCACAAGCCCTATAGACGGTATTGTTCTTGATAAGCAGGTTGAGGAAGGCCAGACAGTTGCATCTTCTTTCTCGACTCCTACTTTGTTCGTTATTGCGCGTGACTTGAAGAATATGCATGTAGAGGCTGACATTGACGAGGCTGACATAGGTTCTGTAAATGTAGGCCAGAAAGTGACATTTACAGTGGATTCGTATATGGGTGTTGAGTTCTCTGGTGATGTCATCGAGGTTCGCCGCAAACCAAAAGTTACAAGCAATGTTGTAACATATACAGTAATCATCAAGGCTGACAATCCAGACGGAAAGCTGTTCCCTGGAATGACTGCTTCGGTTTCAATCATTACTGAAGCTCAGTCGTCAACTATTGTGCCATTGTCTGCCCTTAATTTCCAGCCTTCCCAGGAGTTGTTCGATGCTCTTGGCAAGCCAGACAGGAAAGATATGAAGAAGGATGGAGAAGGCAAGAGAAAATCTGGAGAAGGATTAAGTGACGAGGAAAGAGCTAAGAAACGTGAAGCTCGCAGAGCTCAGATGGAAAAGAGCATGGAAAATGGCAAGGTTGTCTGGGTAAAGAACGGAAACAATATCATGCCTCGCCCTGTAGAGATAGGCATCAATGACGGAGTAAACACTATAGTAACGAGTGGAGTTTCTGTTGGCGATACTATTGTTATTTCAGCCCAGGTCGGAGAAAAGGAGAAGCCAGGCCAGAGAGGTCAGGCAAACAATCCTTTTGGAATGAAGGCTCCAGGCCAGAGAAGAAGATAAATGTAGCTGTATATTAACTTTTTTGAGCAAACGGCTATGGCTGATTCTATAATTCAAATACGTGACTTGAAGCGTAATTTCCAAGTGGGCAGCGAGGTTGTTCGTGCTTTGCGTGGGGTAACCTTCGATATAGAGAAAGGTCAGTTTGTTGCTATCATGGGAACAAGTGGTAGCGGTAAATCGACTATGCTGAATATTCTTGGTTGTCTAGACCAACCAAGCAACGGAGAGTACCTGATTGATGGAATATCCGTGTCAAAGCTTTCTAAGGACGAACTTTCTGAGATAAGAAACAAGAAAATAGGTTTCGTGTTCCAGAGCTATAATCTTTTGCCTCGTACAACAGCAGTGGAGCAGGTTGAGCTGCCTCTGCTATACAACAGCAAGATAGGTGCAAAGGAACGCAGGGAACGTGCTGAGGAGGCTTTGAGAATGGTGGGACTTGAGTCAAGAATGTATCACCTGCCAAACCAAATGTCTGGAGGTCAGCAGCAGCGTGTCGCAATAGCTCGTGCTATTGTTAACGACCCTGTGATTATTCTGGCTGACGAGGCAACTGGAAACCTTGACACACGTACTTCCTACGAAATCATGGCATTGTTCCAGAAACTGAACGAGGCAGGCAAGACCATCGCTTTCGTTACGCATGAACCTGACATTGCATGCTTCACTTCAAGAGTGGTTATGCTTCGTGACGGTCATGTGACTAAAGATGAAATGGTGGAGACAAAGAGCGCACAGGCAGCTCTTGATGCACTTCCTGCGAGTGATGACTATTAAAAGTAGTGAGATATGAATATATTGAATCTTGTAAAAATTGCATATCAGGCACTGCTTCGTAATACGACTCGTGCCTTGCTTACTATGCTCGGTATAATTATCGGTATCAGCTCTGTGATTGCAATGGTCAATCTTGGACAGAGCAGTCAGCAGAGTATTTCCGACAACATCAGCAGTATGGGAACTAACCTGATTATGGTTATGCGAGCTCGTAATGTAAAGGGTGGCGGAGGAGTTAATACGGGTGCCTCTAACGTTCAGTCACTTACTGTCGATGATGTGGAGGCCGTAAGGAAGTACGCAAAATATGTTTCGGCAATTTCTCCTTCGGTTACTGCAAGTGGACAGCTTGTGAAGGGTGCAAATAATATGCCTGGAACAATGCAGGGAGGTAGTCCAGAGTTCCTTGAAATCAAGAAATATGAGCTTGAATCTGGAGTGAACTTTAGGGACGAGGATGTCAGAACCTATGCAAAAGTGTGTCTTATCGGACAGACTGTTGTCAGCACGCTTTTCCCTAACGAGGAGCCTATAGGAAAAGAGATTCGTTTCGGAAAGATTCCTTTGAAAGTTATCGGAACACTAAAGTCAAAAGGTCAGGACGGAAGAGGCCAGGACCAGGACGACATTGTGATTGCACCATATTCAACAGTGCAGAAGCGAATCCTTGCGCAGAACCATTTGCAGATGATTTATGCAAGTGCGTCTAGCGAGGATGTGGCTGACCTTGCAACTCAAGAGATTGAGAGGATAATCCGAAGGCAACATGGCCTTTCCGATGATCAGTCTAACGATTTTGATGTCAGAACGCAGGCTGAAATGCTTGAAATGATGTCTTCCGTAACAGAGACAATGACTGCTTTGCTTACTGCAACAGCCATCATTTCCCTAATAGTCGGAGGTATCGGAATCATGAACATCATGTACGTTACTGTAACTGAGCGTATTAAAGAAATCGGTTTGAGAATGGCAATCGGTGCCAAGAGCAGAGATGTGCTTTGGCAGTTCCTTATCGAAAGCGCAATCCTGTCTTTAGTAGGAGGAATCATAGGCATTATACTGGGACTTGTCCTAAGCTATTTCATTGCAATGTTCACCAATATGCCTTATGTTGTGAGTGTAGGTGCTGTAATAGCCAGTTTTGTTGTCTCTGCGTTTATCGGAATCTTCTTCGGTTGGTTGCCGGCAAGAAAAGCAGCAAAGCTTGATCCTATTACCGCATTGAGATACGAATAGTTGTTCGCTGATACAAATACAAAGTTCAGGGATGTGTTATTGTGGCAAGTTTCCCTGAACTTTTTTTATTTTATATTCCAAATGTCTAAAAAATCGGAAATTCGCAAATATATCAAGGGTTTAACCAAATCGAAGAGTGTCGAAGAGAAAAGAGAGGCGAGTGAAAAGGTTATAGCTAAGTTAGAGAGTACGCCTTTATTCCGCAATGCCAAAACTGTGATGCTGTTCCATTCCCTTCCGGATGAAGTCTGCACTCATGAGTTGATAGACAAATATGCGGGCGAGAAACGTATTGTTCTGCCTGCGCTGATAGATTGTCCTCCGTACTGGCAGCTACGCGAATATACGTCCCAAAATGACCTGAAAATGGGCGCGTTCAATATAATGGAGCCGGTAGGAAAATTGTTTGAGGATTATGACAGCATTGACCTTGTTGTTGTGCCTGGTCTGGCGTTCTCTTTGAAAGGCAAGAGGGTAGGCAGAGGCAAAGGATATTACGATAGGATATTGTCAGCTGTAGGAGCTCCTACAATAGCGATTTGTTTCCCATGGCAGATACTCGAAGACGAAGAAATCGAGTGTGATGAGTGGGATATTTCAATGGACAACGTGTTAGATGTGAGATAGAACAACCGTTCTATCTCATTTCCTTTATATGTTTGTCCCGATAAGAGTTTTCTACATTTCGGGAAGAGAAATACCCATGATTTTTCTGTAAAGGTCAAGGGCATAGACGTCTGTCATTCCCGAAACATAGTCAAGTACAGCAAGTATGCGCTTGTAAGGGTCGTCATTGTCAAGTTCGTACTGGTTTGGAACTCTTGCCAGTATTTGTTTGGAATAGGCCTTTTCTGCAGCAAAAGCGGCCTCTATCTCTTTCTCAATCAGTGTGTACATGATGTTGTAGCCGGCGATTTCAATGTCAACAACCTCTTTGCATCGGTAAATCTTTGCGTATGACAGTTGCTGGCATTTCTTGTAGGCGGAACTGATGTCTTCGCGCATATTGTCTATCAGTGAGCCTTTGAATTCTCCTCTAAGTATAGCCTCCTCGTTTTCTGCGAACACTCTTGAGCATTCATCTATCAAAGTGCCGAACACTGCAGAGCGAAGGTATGCGATATGCTCGTTAAAGTCCGGAACGTCATTCCTTCTAGCTTGAATCTTTTTCTGTCGCTCTATAGGAAGGAAGTCCAGAAACAGGTTCATTGCCTCCTCCTTGTCAAGAATACGAAGTTTATAGGCGTCTTCTATGTCCATGATTTCGTAGCAGATGTCATCAGCAGCCTCGACAAGGTACACTAACGGGTGACGGGCATACGAACCGTCCTCCTTTTTTATTATTCCAAGGTGGTCGGCAATCTTCTGGTAAATGTCTTTGTCTGCCTGGAAGAATCCGAATTTGTTTTTGTTTCCCTTGACAGTGTATGCTTCGTATGGGTATTTGACAATGGATGCAAGTGTGGAGTAGGTTAAAACAAATCCTCCCTCGCGTCTGCCTTTGAACTGGTGTGACAGAAGTCTGAATGTGTTGGCGTTTCCGTCAAAGTGAGTGAAGTCAGCCCACTCCTCGTCCCTGATGTTGTATTTGTCCTTTAGCTCAAGCCCCTTGCCTTCCGAGAAGTATGAGGATATGGCGGTCTCTCCACCATGTCCGAACGGTGGATTACCCATGTCGTGCGCAAGACATGCGGCGGAAACGATGGCTCCAAGTTCCGACGTGCATTCTGCTACAGCATCACCATATTTACCCTTCAGGAACTTCGCTGCCTCGTTTCCTAATGACCTGCCTACGCAGCTCACCTCGAGGGAGTGTGTGAGTCTGTTATGAACAAATATATTTTTGGGAAGAGGAAATACCTGCGTCTTGTTTTGAAGCCTTCTGAAAGGAGAACTGAAAACAAGTCTGTCATAGTCTCTCTGAAATTCTGTCCTGCTTTCGGATTTCTCGCTATGATAAGTTTCAAGTCCTAGCCTCATGGTACTTATGAGCTTATTCCATTCCATTTTTCTGCTATTGTTTTCCATTATTCATCCTTTTTTATGTTATGTATCACAAAAATATGTGAAAAGTGTGAAATATTCAAAGAATAATTGAACTTTTCTTGCTATTTATTTTAAAGAGTATTATTTTAGTCAACAGATATGGCGCATAATTGAAAAAACTTTACTTTATATGACCACAAAATCGTTGATAAGAGACATATTTTTAACACCATTGTCGTGGTTGTATGGGGCTGTAATGAGCGTCAGAAACTTGATGTTCGATATCGGACTGCTTCCATCTAAAAAGTTTGGTGTTCCGGTGATAGTGGTCGGAAACATTTCGGTCGGGGGAACAGGTAAGACTCCCCTTACAGAACATTTGATATCTGTGCTGTCTGACAAGTTCAAGATAGCTGTAGTCAGCAGAGGTTACAAGAGGAAGACAAGCGGTTTTGTACTTTCCTCGTCGGTCAGCACCCCTTCTGACATCGGGGACGAGCCTTATCAGATGAAGCGAAAGTTCCCGAACATAACTTTGGCGGTGGATGAAAAGCGAGTCAGAGCAATAAAGAAACTGCTTGCCAGTGAAAACAAGCCGGATATATTCCTTTTGGATGATGCGTACCAGCATCGTTATGTAACTCCGGATATATCCATTCTGCTCGTTGACTTCAATAATTTGATTTACAAGGACGAGCTTCTTCCTAAAGGAAGATTGCGAGAAAAGGTTTCGGCAAAGAACAGGGCTGACATAGTTGTGGTTACAAAGTGTCCCGCTGACATATCTCCTATGGACTTGAGAGTGGTTACGGCAGACCTGAAGCTTTTCAGCTACCAGAGTCTATATTTCACAACTATGGTTTACGATGAGCCTAAGGCTGTATTTTCTGCTCCATTGAAGGATTCCTATGCAGACTGTTCTGCACTTGCTTTGTCAGGAATAGCGCAGCCGTTAACTTTCGAGCAGCATGTCGCGTCCTTGTCCTCGAATATGAAGGAGATGCGTTTCAGAGACCATCACAATTTCACGGATGAAGATTATTCAAGAATAAAGGAAGCCTATAATTCACTCGAAGGAAGCAAAAAGGTGATATTCGTCACAGAAAAGGACGCTGTGAGAATGATGAATGACAACTTGTTCCCAGATGAGTTGAAGTCGGCTGTTTATTATATACCTATGAAAGTTCGTTTCATCAGCTATTTAAAGAAGGACGAACAAACGTTTAACTCTCAAATTATTAGTTATGTTACAAAGAATAGAAGCTACATGCGCTTATCTTAAGAGTAAGACAAGCCTAAGACCTGAAATAGCAATCATACTAGGTACCGGATTGGGTGGTTTGGTAGAGGAAATCAAGATAGAGACAGAGATCCCATATTCAGAGATTCCAAACTTCGTCCAAAGTACAGTAAAGGGACATAGCGGAAAGCTTATCTTCGGAACCATTGCAGGGGTTCCAGTGATGGCTATGCAGGGAAGATTCCATTTTTATGAAGGTTATTCGATGCAGGATGTAACTTACCCAGAGCGTGTTATGAAGATTATGGGAATCAAATATCTGATGGTAAGCAACGCTGCAGGAGGTTTGAACCCTGAGTTCAAGGCAGGAGACATTATGCTGATAACCGACCATATAAATCTGTTCCCTGAACATCCGTTGAGAGGCAAGAACGACGAGACTTTTGGTACTCGCTTCCCTGATATGAACAATGCCTATAACCGTGATATTTTTGCCAGGGCAGAGTCTGTTGCCGCTAAGAATAACATTCCATACAAAAAGGGTGTGTATGTAGGTAATCAAGGTCCTACATTCGAAACTGTGGCCGAGTACAAGTATTTCCGCTTGATCGGAGGAGATACGGTCGGAATGAGTACAGTTCCAGAGATTATCGTGGCTCACTGGTGTGGAATCAAGTGCTTTGGAGTTTCGATTGTCTCGAATGCGTTGGGTGACGCCTTGAATGGAATCGAGACTTCTCACGAGGAGGTGCAGAAAAACACAAACATGGCAAAGGAGTATCTAAAGACTCTGTTCCGTGATTTGGTTGTCGAAATTAACAAGATGTAGTTATCTTATATGAAATTATTTGTTGGGTGCGCTTATGGGTGCACCTTTTTTTGTGTGTTGAATAAAACAAAAAAGGTGGTCGTTGCTGACCACCTTGATGATGTTGTTCACTCTGTCTTATCTTTTTTGTCTTTGTCGCAGCATTTGTTGCCGCCCTTCTTTCGCATCTCGTCACGATGCTCACAATTACAATCCTTGCATCCGCAACAATCCTCGTTTTTGAAGAAGATCAGTTTGATCAATGTTGCTGCAGCAATTGTAATTATGATGTAAACTACTGCTTCCTGCATTTCCTTTTGTGTTATAGTTAGTCCTAAATAATATTTGTTGCAATTTGATAGAATAGAAAAGATGTTATCCATGCCACGCTTATGGTGTATAGGGCACAGAATCCCGCCCATCCCCATGAAGACTCTTTTGCCAATGCCGATATTGCCGCTATACATGGTGTGCATAGCAATACAAACAGCATCAAAGAGAATGCAACAATAGGATTAAAGATGTTGTTGCCGTTCTCGTCCTTCACGTTCTGCAGTACATGTACAAGCTTCTCGCTATTTTCGTCTGCATCGAGGTCTGCCTGATAGAGAATGCCCATTGAAGTCACTATAATCTCTTTTGCAGCAATACCTGTAAGAATGCTAACTCCTGTGCGCCAGTCGAATCCCAGAGGCTTTACAACTGGAGCTATAGCATGTCCAATTTTTCCGATGTATGAATTCTCGTTGTGGATTTTGTTTTTCTTTAGTTCTAGTTCTGCTCGTTGTGCGTCGTTCTTGTCCAACTGCTCTATCTGAGCTTCAATCTCCTCTATTTCTGGAGATGATTTTGGAAAGTAGTTTAGTGCCCAAAGTACAATTGAGGCAAGCAGAATCACTGTTCCCATCTTCTTGAGGTACTGAACAGCTTTGTCCCACATGTGGATAAGTACACTTCTTGCTGTAGGAATTCTGTACGGAGGGAGCTCCATCACAAACTCCTCTGAATTGTTCTTGAACTTTGTCTTCTTCAGAAGCAGAGCAGTGAGGATTGCGAATACAATTCCTATCAAGTAGATTAGGAACAGAATCAATCCCTGGTTGTTCTTGAAGAAAGCACCGACAAGCAGCAGATATACTGGAAGTCGAGCTGAGCAGGACATGAACGGAATAGCCATCATTGTGATTATCCTGTCCTTGGGGTTCTCGAGTGTTCTGGTTGCCATTATGGCGGGAACACCGCAGCCGAAACCGCTAAGCATAGGTATGAAGCTCTTTCCGTGCAGACCAACCTTGTGCATCACCTTGTCCATGATGAATGCTGCTCGGGCCATATATCCAGTATCTTCGAGTATTGCGATAAAGAAGAACAGAATCAAGATGTTAGGTAGGAATACAATAACTCCGCCCACACCGGCAATGATTCCGTCTATTATCAAGTCAGCCAGTATTCCTTTCGGAATTACAGCTTTTGCACCCTCACAAATTAGACCTACAAGGCTTTCTATCCAGCTCTGAGGGTATGCTCCAATAGTGAAAGTCGCTTCAAATATAATGAAAAGGAATAGAAACAAGAAAGGAAATCCTAAAAATTTGTGTGTTAGGATTTTGTCGGCCTTGTATTCAAGTTCGTTAGTCGCTCCTTCTTGAAGTGTCAGAGTTTCGTTTAGAGCGCCTCTGATAAAGCCATATTTGGCGTTTGTTATGGCACTAGAAGTGTCCTCTCCGTAGGTTCTCGATATGTTTCCTCTGGAAATTTCCAGTTGTTTCTTTATCTCTCCGAAGTTGGTGAAATACTTCTTTATGCTGTCTTCTGTATGTTTGTCTCCCTCCAGAAGCTTAAGGACAACGTAGCGGAAAGGGTAGTCAACAGCGATTTCTTTATGTTGTGCTATCATGGGCTTTATGACAGCGATCTCGTTCTCTATTACCGGTCCGTAGTTGATGTGGATGTGCTTTATAAGCTTATCCTGATCTTCATATACGCTGACAATGTGGTCCAAGACGTGGGTTATTCCCTCACCAGTCTTTGCGCAGGTAGGCACGCATGGGAATCCTATGATTTTCTCTAGCTGGTCAAGGTCAAGCTTTGAGCCGCTCTTTTCAAGAACATCATACATGTTCAATGCCATGACCATGCGCACGTTCATGTCTATCAGCTGTGTGGTAAGGAACATGTTTCGTGCCAGGTTTCCTGCGTCAACGACATTCAGAATAAGGTCTGGATGTTTCTCTGTTATGAATTCCCTGACATATAGTTCTTCCGGAGAGTACTCTGTGATTGAGTATGTTCCCGGCAAATCCACAAGGTTGATAGTGTAGCCATTGTGATAGAAAGTTCCAGTTTTTGACGATACGGTAACACCGCTATAGTTTCCAACGTGCTCGTGCAGACCTGTTGCGTGGTTGAACAGTGATGTTTTTCCGCAGTTGGGGTTGCCGACCAAGGCTACAGTTATAGTCTTGCTGAGGTTCTCGAGCCTAGCCTCAATGTCTTCGCTGATAGTTCCTTTGTAGTCATAGTTATTCGACAAGGAGTCGTCCGTGCTGATTACTTCGATGTGCGCTGCCTCTTTTCTTCTCAGTGACACATGGCTCTGCATAACTTTGTATTCGATGGGGTCTTGCAGGGGAGCGTTCTTGAGTACTGTTATTTTTTCTCCCTTTACGAATCCCATTTCCATGACGCGGTGACGAAATCCTCCGTGTCCGTTCACGCGAAAGACTACGCACTCCTTTCCTTGTTCTATGTCCGAAAGACGATGAGTGTTATTCATTTCCGTTTATTTTTAGTTAGCATAGCTGTGCATTCCTCCGAATACATAATTTACTCCGAAATATGTGATCAGTAGTGAGAAGAAGCAAAGCATGGTGTAGCACTGAAAGAATAATGGAGAGTCCATCTTCTTCAACGACCTGTTGTGCAGAGCCAGACTGTAAAGCAACATTGTGATTAGAGCCCAAGTTTCCTTCGGGTCCCAGTTCCAATAAGTTCCCCATGACGAGTTCGCCCAAACTGCACCGGTGAATATTCCTCCGCAGATGAATGTTACGGCAGGGTAGAGCATGATTTTGTTCAGCAGAGTGTACCTCATTAGCTCCTCCTCGTTATGGTTAATCAGCCATAGAGTGATTGACGTGCAGCTGCAGATGAACATGAGTCCGAACAGAGTGTAGGCAATCATCATCAGCATAACGTGGACACTGAGCCACTTGGATGCAAGTACAGGCACAATGTGTGTGATTTCCGGGTTCATTAGTCCCATCGAGCTTATGAGCAGTGCAAATCCTGTAATCAGGAATGTTGCAATGTATGTCGCATAAACCCTCTTTGCCAATACTGTCGCAAGTCCGGAAGCGAAACAGGCTATGCAAAGCATGGTCTCGAATCCGTTAGAGAACTGCAGGTGTCCTGAAATGAATGTGCGCAGCAGCTGGATTGAAAGGACTGAGAAGAAAATTATGTAGTTGCCTATGGACAGACACTTCTTAGATTTCTCTTTCCATTCAATTCTGCCAGGCATGAACACGACGAATGCGAACGCCACGATTCCCAGTGTCAGCGAAATCATTGCCAGCAGCTTTATGTTGCAGTATTTGTTATAGAAGTGTTCCATGTAGTCGAAAGACTCGTTATGGCCCTCTCCCAATACTGTGTGCTGCAGGTATCTGAACTTGTTTATCCATATTTCGCCGTTGTTGGTCTCCTCATCTATTTCCCTGTACAGAAGCGACAGTACGCCCTTGACCTTGTTCTGTGTGTCCTCATCAATTCTCGGGTCCTTGCCTCTTGGCGTCAGCCACACTACATTAGCCTCTGCGCTGTTTTGGATTCTAAAAGGGAATATGGTAAGTTCGTCGCCACGTTTCAGTGATTCTATCAGTCCGATTTTGTCGTTCAGCTCCTCCTTCAGTTTCGGTGCGCAGTGCCTTGACTCCAAAGTTTCCAATGCGTCGTCCAAAGAGAAGTACCCGTCTCTTTTGGTCTTGATGATTTTCTCTCGCCTCCAGTACTTTTCGTTGAACAGCCATCCTGCAAGCACCTGGTTTGCAGTATATCCTTCGTAGCTGTCCTTGCCGTATATCTTCTTTGTGAAGTCTATCGCATAGGTTTCTATTAGGGACACCCTTCCCTGATAGAGCATGTGTATTTGTCCGAACGATTCCGACGTGTTTTTGTCGAAAGTCTTGTATGCGGCCTTGCTTGTCGAAGGCATCAGAATAAGCAGAAGGACCGTCAGTCCCCTAAGCAGAGGGTTCTTGAATAATGCGAGCCACCTTGTCTTGTCAAATCCGTAGGCGATGAGTGACACAAGCAGAATCAGGTAGCCTATGTAAGTCACTATCACTCCCCATTTGTCGTATGTCGTTGTCAGCTGAATGCCCTGTCTGTCGTCGTCGTAGCTTGTCAGATAGAGTCTGTAGCCGTCGATTACGAAAATGTTGTTCATGCTTATTTCCGGATAGTTCTCTTCTCCGTTTTGCTTGATTGTTATATAGGCTTTGTAGTCCTGCGGAGTGTCTGTGCCATTGTAGTACTTGATGTCAAAGCTTCTGAGCTTTATTTTGAATGGCAGTTGCTTTACATCCCCGTTGTTTTTTATCAGCGCCTGCGTATATTTGTTTGTGTAGGTGAATATGGTGCCCTTTTCAGAAAAAAGGTAGGATATGCAGGCCCCAAGAAGAATGAATATGAACGCCAAGTGGATTCCGAGCCTCCATGTGAAGCCTATGTTTTTGTTTGTGAAGCTCATAACCAGACCGAAAAAGGCAAGCAGAGCCCAAATTGACCAGAAATGGACTGTTGTGAACAGACTTCCCATTTCTATGTCGTTCGAGAATCTCTCCATGAATGTGTAAGCCGCCATCTGTACTATTTGGATGCCCAAAAGTATGAAGCTTATGTTCCTTGACCAAACGGCAATCTTGTCTCTGTTGATGTTCATAGTTCTGTCTATAATTTAGAACTGTTAGATTTTGTTAATGGTTAGTATTAAGTGAATTTATAGCTTTTTTATAGCTACAGCCTCCATTTCAACAAGCCAAGTAGGTCGGCATACCGGAGCAAGCACCACTACTATCTGCGAAACTTTCTCCTGTATGGTCTTTTCTACGCGCTTTGCGTCAGCATAGTCTCTGACATAAACTGTCGCCTGAGCCACATCGTCCCAGTTCATCTCCGCCTCGACCAGCAGAGCCTCGATGTTCTCTAGCATTCTGTTGACCTGTTTGTCTATGTCGCCAATGTGAAGCACATTGCCCTTGTTGTCTATGCTTGCAGTGCCGCTAATGAACACTTGTCTTACTCCCTCGGCTCTGTCAACGGCTACACCTCGCTCGAATGTTACTCCATATTCTATGGTCTTGTTCATCTTGTCGCTTGCATAGAGGATTCGGATTTTGTCCTGCGGGATGTCCTTTATAGCGAAGGCGTCAAAGATTGAAGTCACGTCTGTGTCCGCATCGTTTCCCTGAATGCCGGTGCTTGCTATGTAGTGCGTTTCTGGAGTCAGATTGTTGGCGTGGAAGTTCTCTCGCCTTGCATCCACCACTCCAGAGTAGTTTCTGTCTATGTCCCTTACGAAGAACCATGTGCGAATACAGTTTTCCGATATCTGCATTCCGTCTTTCGTCAGCATTTCCTCGTACTTTTCAAGTTGGGCCTTGGTTTCGGCAAAACTGTCTCTCAGAGGTGTTGTGACCTGCGTTGTAATGTACTCCTGCTCCGAATTTGACGTGTTTCCGCTTACGCAGATTGTGTTTTCGTCAATTCTTTTTACGCTTGTTCCGATTTCGCTCCACGCAATAGCCACGACCTTTTCGTCGCATAGCGGCGGCTGTCCTACGATGGAAATCGCAGTGTCGGTTTCGTCTGCAAAAGTCTCTTTGATTATGTGTGCCTGCGAGGAAACGTCGCTCAACAGGAATCTGAGCATGACAACATTCTGCGGCTCTTTCTTTCGTGTCTCGTCAAGTGCGAACTTTAGTGCCTGAATGCAGGTTTGGGCATTGCCTCCCTCACTGTACGGCTTGATTGTGGAATAGATGAATGTTCGTCCGTTCGACTCCACTCGGGCCGAAGAGACCAATACAATTACTCCGTCTTTGTTGTATATTTCGACATTACTCCTCATAGCGGGTGCAAAATTAGTGCTTTATGGGGTGTTATGCAATACTTACTTTTAGGTATTTTGTGTTGTGCTGTTACTTTTTTTGATGAAAATATCCGAATGCGAAAGATCTGGATTTCCTTTTGCCGCGAATAATCTTCAAATAAGGTGCCTTGCCTTTTTCTCCTCGTAAATGTCGTTTATGTCTATCATCAGACCTGTTTCATAGACATCGCCGAACTCGTCGTTGATTGCGACGCCAAAAACCTTCATCGAAGGGGACAGCGTCATATATGCGTTGACAAGCGGAGGAATGTTTTTGCCCTTGTTTTTCAGCTCCCTCTTTAGTATTATGTAGTCTTCCTTGAAATTTGTTCCAGTAAAGATTTTGCTGATTTTCTCTGCGTCTGGCAAATCCATAGGTTTCTTGGGATAGATAAGGTTGTTCGTGTCCTTGAAATATTTGTTCATAAAGCATTGAATCATAGAGAATCCAGCTATACCGAAGGAAGGGTATATGGTTGCTTTGCCAAAGAAATACCTGACTTTGGGGTTGCATAGAATAATGCCACCAAGTCCGTCCCACAGGTTGTCGAGCGCATAGAGGCTCTTGTGTCCCCTCAGTGCGCTTTGGTATTCGGGCCTGACAAAGCTTCTGCCCAGTTCTATTGTCTTGTCCAGGTACTCTCTGCGGAATGTGTCGCTGTAGCTGAACAGGTGCGAGGATGTGAGCAGCAGTTCTTCGCTTCCATCCTGAATTGACTCTGCGCCCTTGATGAACCTGTATCCGCCGATGATTTCCTTTTCCTCTGGGTTCCAGACAATCAGCTGTTTGCAGATGTTGTCCATATAGTCGTACTTGTCAAGGTCGCATTCCTTGCCACTGCCTCCGCCTGCTTCCCTGAACGCAATCTCCCTTAGCCTTCCAATTTCCCTCAAGGTGTTCGGAGCCTGTGCGGAAGTGAAGATGTAGATTTGGTTGTCTGCCTTGTTAGTCGGCTTGAACATGCCGATTCTGTACAGTTCCGCCTCTATCAGTTTTGAGTCTATGGCTTCTGATATTGCTTTCATTGGCTATTGCTTTGCTTTGAGGTTGTAAATTTGGTTGTATGCGAACTCTGTCCACTCCTTGTCGGATTTTTCTGGGAGTTCCTCGTGCGTTATTCTCTCCCCGATATAGATGTTGAAGTGCTTGCCTCTGTGTTTGAACATTTCGTCTGCCAGATAGAGCATTTCTATGTTCGGCAGTCCGATTTTTGTCCTGTAGTATGCGAGGTTGTAGAAGAATTTCGAGCATTCCCCGTCAAAGTATATTGGAACTATGTCCCTTTGATATTCGCGGCTTTTGCTCACGAACGTCTTGTGCCATTTCTCGTCCCTTATGTCCCCGTTTGCCTGTTTCCTTGACACTTTTCCGGCGGGAAAGAACAGCACGTTTGTGTCGCTCTGCATGAAGCGGTCGAGCGTCATTGCGTTCTCTCGGCTTTGAGAACCGAACTTGTTTACGGGGATGAAAAGGCTTCTCATCTTGTCAATATACATGAGCAGGTCGTTCACCGGAGCTATTGTCTCGCCGCACTTGTGGCTGAGTAGGTCGAGCAGTATTATGCCGTCCATACCTCCGAGCGGATGGTTGCTGATGTATGTCGTGTGCTTTGATTCCGTCAGCTTGTCTTCTCCCAAAACAGAGAAAGTGATGCCGAGTTCCTTGATGATAAATGATGTGAAGTCCTTGCCTTCCAGTTCTTGGGCCCTGCAGAATATGTCGTTCAACTCGTCCTGATGCACTATTTTCTTGAGGTAGTTGGCCGCAAAGCGTGGAAGCCACCTGTTCAGTTTTGGTGCTTTGCTTTCGAGGATTTTGTCTATGTCAATAGTCTTTTTCTGCATAATGCTCCATGGTTAGCGAAGACAAAGATAGTCTTGTTTGGTTACAAATGCAACTTTTTTGTGGAAAATGAAGTCGTGTGCGAAAGCCGTAAAAACGTAGTGCGTCCAAAAAATAAAGAAAAATTTTGCTCCCCGAACTTCTGACTTTAAATATAAATGGTTGATTTCAATGGGGATTGT
Source organism: Paludibacteraceae bacterium (assembly GCA_024401535.1). Classification (GTDB taxonomy): domain Bacteria; phylum Bacteroidota; class Bacteroidia; order Bacteroidales; family Paludibacteraceae; genus UBA1723. The sequence continues at coordinate 135,730 of JAKSKX010000005.1, forward strand.
ATTGGTGAGTGGTATTTGCGGTATTTCTTTGCTTCAGGAGAGCAGAAATAAAAAATGAAGGTGAAATTTTGCTCGCAGAATTATAGCCATGAATTTTGACGGTAAAAATAGAAGCCTGCTCTTTCTTTGTCGAATCTACATTATTATTTTTGGGGTAGCATGAAGGGTGATACAAAAAAAGAAGGAAGCCTCTCGACTTCCAATCTTCCAACCTTAAATCTAATACCATGAAAAACACGATGCAAAATTAGTACTATTTTTATATTCTGCAACATATTTTGAAAGAAATTTTAATTAAAAACGCTCTTTTTTTAGAATTTTATGTTTTTTGTAACATATTTTTCGTGTTTTGGGGTGTAGTCTCTCTTTTATGTTGTAGAACATACGTAAGTGTTAAAAATACGGTGGCATAGTGATTTTTTGCCTAAAAAAGTTTTTTGTTTGAGAAAAAGCGTGCATATTTGCCGACGCTAAATGATGTAAATGGTCCCGCGGCCGAAATTGATTTATACTAAGACAATGAATTATGTAAAAGTCAGTTTGTTTAGGAGCCGTCTCTTTTGGTCAGTTTTAAGTAAATAATTATCAAAAAAAATTTTCATAAACTAAAAAAATGAAGAAATTTTTAACTCTTGCTGCTGCAGCAGGTCTTGCAGTTTCTGCTAACGCAGAGCTTCAGACTCTTAAGCTTGTTGGAAAGCAGCTTTCTACAGCTGATGGTAAGGCTATTCAGCTAAAAGGTTTCTCTACATTCTCTATTCACTTCAACGATGGTGTTGCATGTTTGAAGAACAGCCACTTCAAGGCTATGAAGGAGTTTGGTGCTAACGTAGTTCGTTTCGCTGTTTATGTAGATGACCCTAACGATGGTGGTGCATACATCTCTAACCCAACAAAGTTCGATGAGGCTGTTAAGGGTTATGTTCAGCAGGCTATCGACAACGGTATGTACGCAGTTATCGACTGGCATATCTTGAAGACAGAGCAGAACGGTGGTAGCGCAGGTGACCCTAACACTTACTCAAGCCAGGCTCAGAGCTTCTTCACTACTATGTCTAAGTTCGTAGCTTCAAACCCTGCACTAAAGGGTCGTGTAATGTACGAGTTGTGTAACGAGCCTTCAATGGGTGTTAACTTCGACCAGATCAAGAAGTACGCACAGCCAGTAATGGACAAGATTCTTGCTAACGATGCTGACGCTCTTTGTATCATCGGTACTGAGGGATGGTGTCAGAAGATTCTTGAAGCTTCAAAGAATCCAGTTGACCAGAAGTACAGAGATCACGCTCTTTACTCATTCCACTACTACGCTTGTTCACACGAGTACCTAATCGGTGACTTCCAGCAGGCTACTTCAAACGTTCCTTGTATCGTTTCTGAGTGGTCAACTGTAAACTTTACTGGTGACGGTTCTCACTGTGGTTCTGCTTCAGACAAGTTGATGGCTGTTTGTGGTACATCAGACGAGAACGGTAGAGAGAAGGTAGCAGGTCAGAACAACGGTAAGCAGCTTATCAGCTGGTTCTTCTGGAACTGGGGTAAGAAGAACGAGGGTTCTACTGTATTCGCAGGTAGCTGTGATAATCCTGCAACTGCAACTAAGTCTGTTCCAGGTGAGTACATTTTGAAGGTTCTTGGTGGTGGTGAAATCAAGCCTATTCCAGAGGCAGAGGGTTATCCAGATCCAAACGTAATCCCTTCTACTGCTACAGGTTTCTTTGACTGGATGGCATACGATTACGGTGGTGAGGGTATCGCTTACCACGATGGTAACGGTGCTGCTTACGACAAGAACACTAAAACTGGTTACTATGTAGCTTATACTTCAGGTAATGACGAGGCTGATGCTCTTTCTGAGGGTCGTAACTTCGAGACAGGTAAGAATACTAAGTTGGGTATGAACAAGAACTTTACTTACGGTAATGGTATTCTTCCAACAGCAGCTGCTGCAGCTGACCAGGTTTGTATCGGTGACATGAACTGGAGTACAGGTGTTTGTGGTACAATGGGTTACAAGTCATTGAACGCAGGTCTTGGTTACTCTAAGGACCTTAACTTCTTCCCTAACGACAAGTTGTCTGTTGCTGGTGCTGACCCTGTAAATGTTGACAACGGTCGTGCATACAGCGGTGTCGATGTTTCTAAGTGTTCTGGTAAGCTTGCTGCTGGTGATCAATCTATCGACGCTGAGCCAGCTACTTACCAGTATGGTAACATTTGTTCAGTTGAGCCAGGTGAGTGGATTCGCTTTACAGTTGATGTAAAGAAGGCTGGTTACTACAAGGTTCACTACCTAGCTTCTGGTCAGAACGCTATGGCTTCTCTAGGTTTCTCTTTGAATGACAAGGATTTCGGTGGTAACATCGTTCGTGACTTGGATGACAAGGAGAACATCGACGCTATTTCAGCTCTTTGGACTGAGAAGGGTGCTGGTCTTGCATCTGATGACTACGAGAACTGGAGACTCCAGCAGCTTAACGATGCTGAGAACATGAACGACGAGGTTGGTGTCGTATTCCGTAAGGCAGGTGAGCAGTCAATCACTATCACATTCAACGAGGAGAACGGTAACACAGGTCCTCTTTACTTCGAGCTTGTTTCTGAGGATGTAACTCCAGAGATCAAGGCTCAGGAGGCTAGAGTTTACGCTGAGGATGTTATCGCAGTTTACCCTAACCCAACTTCAGGTGAGTTTACTGTAGCTCTTGGTACAACTGAGGCTGCTCAGGTAAGCGTAGTTAACATGGCTGGTCAGGTTGTATTCTCTACTTCTGTTGAGGGTGTTGAGAACGTAACAATCTCTGAGAAGCTTGCTGCAGGTGTTTACAATGTAGTAGTTGCTTCTGAGTTCGGTGTTAAGTCAACTAAGCTTCAGGTTAAGTAATTAGTATTACGTAACTAAATAATTAAGAGTGGTGCTTTACAGCGCCACTCTTTTTTTGTTTTTGTGTGAGCCAAAACGTATGATTTGCTATTTATTTGGGCTTTACGCACAAAAAATACTGATAAAATTTTTTTAGTATTAAAAAAAATCCCATCTTTGCACAGTCATTACATAGTCTGGTACGGCTTTCTTTTTTTAATGACATTCTGAGTTAGGGTCTTAAATTACACTTTATAGTATGAAGTACAGTAAATCAATGCTTGTCAAAAGGTTAAGTTTCTTGCTAATTTATTTGTTCGCTGCAGTATGCACTGTATATTCAACCAACTACAAGGTGACTTATACTCTTTACGGCTCTGTAGTCTATGAGGAAACTTACAGTTCAGGTTCGGAAGTTAACGCTCCAAATATCGAGGATATGGATTTGTTTCCGCCTGCTGACGGCTACGAATACACTTTCAAGAAGACTTTCCCATTCATTATCAAGGGCAACACAAAGATTGTGATTGAGGAAACGCTTATTGGCGCAGGTACATACAGCCTTACCCTAATTATAGGGGATAACGCTCCGATAAATCTTTCCTATGAGAGCGGTGCTTTGATAAACATAAACCTTCCCGCATCATACAACAGAGAGGGATATGAATTGGTTTGGGACAAGGAGGTGACTGTAATGCCGGCAGAGGACTTGACACTTACTGCAAAGTACGTTCCAATCAACAGTACTATAGCTTATGAATTGGACGGAGGAGTCAATTCTCCAGAAAATAAGGAGTTCTATAATGTAGAAACTTGCCCATACGTGCTTTCAAATCCAACTAAGGAGAAGTACATCTTCAAAGGCTGGTATTTGGGAGATGAAAAGGTTACAGAGGTTGACTGCGGACAGGGAGACGTCACTTTGGTTGCTCATTGGGAGGTCGATCCGAATGCAGGATTGAATGAAACAAAGGCTGAGACTGACTATATTGTTGTTGGGAACGAGATTCATTTCTCTGACAGCGTGAAGTCAGCAGAGCTATACAACATGCTCGGAGTTAAGGTTGGCACTATTGCAAACGGTGTCATTCGTGCGCCTCACTCGGGTTTGTATATACTTAAAGTCAATGAAGGCACAGTCAAAGTCAAGCTTTCATTGAAATAATATCAGTTAGACAGTGAAAATAGATATTCTAATAAATTAATGTTTTGTATCGAGATACTGTTCAACGTGAGTTGGGCAGTATTTATTTTTTTTGTTTCTGCTCAAAAACACATGTTTTTTTGATACGTTTTTTAAAAGACTTATATAACTTTGCACTCTATAATTTGATGATGGTATATAATACTAAATTTTAGTTTTATGGCAATTAAGAGCATTGAAAACTTGGTAGCAGAGGAGCTACTTAGAGTAAGAGCAATTAAGGTACAACCTTCAAACCCATTCACTTGGGCAAGCGGTTGGAAATCTCCGATATACTGCGACAATCGTAAGACTCTTTCTTATCCAGATGTCCGCACACTAATTAAGATTGAAATCGCTCGCATCATTCGTGAGACTTACGGCAACGTGGACGTAATCGCAGGTGTTGCAACAGGTGCTATCGCTCAGGGGGCTATGGTGGCTGAGGAACTTGGTTTGCCTTTTGTATATGTTCGTTCTTCGCCAAAGGATCACGGTTTGGAGAACCTAATCGAGGGTGACTTGAAGCCAGGTCAGAAGGTTGTAGTTGTCGAGGATTTGATTTCAACTGGAGGTAGTTCGTTGAAGGCCGTAGAGGCTATCCGCAAGGATGGTTGCGAGGTTGCAGGTATGGTTGCCATCTTTACTTACGGTTTCCCAATCGCACAGGAGAAGTTCCGCGAGGCAGGAGTAGAGTTGACAACTCTTTCAAACTACGAGGCAGTTCTTGCACACCTTGTTGATACTAACTACATTTCCGAGGAGGAGCGTGCAACACTTCAGGAGTGGAGAAAAGATCCAGCAAACTGGAAAGCTTAAAATAAGGGCCGACATAACTAATGCAATGATTTTTGTTATTGACCTGATACCCGAAAACGGGTGTCAGGTCTTTAATGGTAAAAAAATTCATACACAACTTTATGACTACATACGAGAGCAAAGTAAAGAGCGTAGCTGCCAATGACTCGCAGATTTTCGCCGTATTGAGCAACATGAACAACCTGCAGAGATTTGAGAGCAGATTGCCCAAGGACAAGATTCAGGACTTCAAGACAACTCAGACAACTTGCAGCTTTAGTGTCTCTCCTTTCGGCAACTTCGAGATTGCTATAGTAGAGGCTACTCCAAACAATACAATCAAGTACGGAACTACACAGTCTCCGATGCAGTTCAATGTTTGGGTTCAGCTCAAGCAGATTGAGCCGGGCAAATGTGCGTTGAAACTTACTATGAAGATAGAGCTTAACTTCATGCTCAAGGCTATGGTCGGCAAATATCTTGAGGAATATATTGACAAGGCGGCTACTGTGCTTGCGTCTTTGCCATACGCACAACTTTCAAAATAACAGACAGCGGTGTAATGGCCGCTTTTGTTTCTTGCCTGATGAACATCGTCCTAAACTAACATAACACTTAATTCAATACATATGAAATTCTTTTACACTACATTTTTAGCTCTGTCATTTGCCGGACTTGAAGCTATGGCAGAGAAAGCTGTTTACATTCCCAGAGAATGGCAGAATCGAAACGACACGCTTATATATAGCGAGTCTGATCCCGACAACAAATATACGTGGTCTAAGTCTCGTTCCAAGGAGACAGAGAACTACATTGTATATTGGGACAACAAGTACGGCAACACTTTGCCTACAAACGCAGAGTCAACTTACCGTGTAGATATTGACGATTTGTTGTCTAAGTGCGAAGGCTTCTATGCAATGAATGTAGGGAAACTTGCCTTTTGTGACGAGAAGAATTCCAACGTCTCTAAATACAAGATGATGGTACTCCTTAACCATACTACCGAATGGGTGTGCTATGGAGGAGGGTACGATGACGTGATAGGCGCCTTGTGGCTTAGCCCAAGCACTAGCAAGCCCGTCGGTCATTCTGTCGGCCATGAGGTCGGCCATTCATTCCAGTATCAGGTTTTTGCCGACATTAAAGGCTATTCCGGATTCCGTACTGCCATAGGAAGCGGCTCCACTTTTTGGGAGCAGACAGCACAATGGCAGGCAAACCAGTCATATCCCGAGTTGAAGTGGGAGCAGAGCTGGAATCTGTTCAAGAACACGCATAACTATGCAATGACTCACGAATGGCACAGATACCAGTCCTATTGGTGGCACTACTATCTTACAGAGAAGTTTGGTATAGACTATATTGGCAAATTGTGGAGATATAATCCTGGCAAAGGGGTAGATCCTAACCAGTCGCTGATGAGCATGTCCGGAATGAGTTCTGATGACTTGTACGACGAGTTTTTCCACTATGCGATGAAGTGCGCGACTATGGACTTTGACGTGGCCAGAGACGAGGCAGCCCCATATATCGGCTCGATGAAGTATGAATATGTTTCGTTGGGAGGTACAAAACATCAGGTTTCCTACAGCAGCTGCCCTCAGTCAACCGGATTTAACATTATTCCTTTGAACGTGGCAAAGGCGGGAACTGAGGTGGCAACAAAGTTTACATCTCTGCCTAATGGCTCTGCTCTTGCAACCGGAGACTCTAAGAAGTATTTTGACGGGGACAAGTTCGCAGATGTCTCGGCCAATACATACAATAGTATTTCAAACTACTCAAAGAGAGGATTTCGTATAGGTTATGTGGCTCTGCTTAAAAACGGAGAGCGCAAGTACATGTATGAGGATGAAGTCTATTGCACAGGAGGAAACGAAAGCGAGGAAAATAGCTGTGAAGTCAGCTGTATAGTGCCGGAGAATACTGACCGTTTGTTCTTGGTTGTCTCTCCTGCTCCGGCAGAGTATATTCAGCATAAGTGGGATGAGAACATCTTGAACGACGACCAGTGGCCTTATACCGTCGAGTTCACCAACACGAACATCTATGGCGCGGCAGACATCTCTGCGGACAAGTCTGTTAGTGACGTTACACTCGAATATGATGTATATTTCCCTGCTTCCGCCACAGATTATGTGGGTTTGAGATTCAAGCTTGACGGACAGTCACTTTCTTCACTTGGAACAGCATTCCAGATGCAGTCGTCCTCGTTGGGTGGAGTCATGACTGAGTGGAGCAATGCAGGGCCTTCAGATGGAAAGGCAATGTTCTATGCTGTCGATTCAAACGGGCAGATTAACAATTCCGCATCTTCTGCCAATGGATATGGACACTGGTTCGACAACAAGGGCAACAAATGTGCATTCTCGTCAGGCTATTTCTTCAGCGAATTCGATGCCCAATCACTTACTTTCTCGTTGGGACAGTATCCCGGAAAAATGAGTAACGGAGCCTCAACTACAATATCCCAGGCTATCAGGTATCAGAAGAACGGAAAGACTGTTGTGGCGACATTTGTGTTCAACATACATCTGTCTGCCGATCGTACCGGTTGTGAGCTGATTAGCGGAAACAACCCTTCAAAAGTTGTATTCATTCCTACAGACAAAGTTATTCCGGTTGCTGTCTATTCAGTCACTGGAGTACAGACCAATGAGCTGCAGAGGGGAATTAACATCATTCAGATGAGTGACGGAACTGTGAAAAAGGTAATCAAGAAGTAATATATAAACTGATTATGAATAAACTAACTAACAAAGTTTTCTTTGGGGAACATGGCTTGACAAGTACTGCGGCAAACCATTTGGCTGAGTTGGCGCAGGAGATTGTTACGAGCAGCAAGTCAAAGCTTGAGCAGACATCTTTCGTTAATGCTTTTGTTGATATAGTGGGTTCAGCAAGTAAGGCAAAGCAGGTTCAAGTGGGCTATTCTCAGGAAAAACTTGGCGAGATACAGTCTGTTATTGAGCAAATCTCTGAAATGAACTCTTTTTGTGCATGGATGAGAGAGGCTGTCAAGGCCAAGGATGCCATGGACGAGAGTGTGGCAGAGATGCAGCTTTGGCAATGGTGCCAGGACAATGATATCGAGCAGGAATGTCTGCCAATGTCTCCAGATCCTGTGAAAATGGAGGAGGTTATTGACGAACTTGATGTCAGGGAGCGTTGCGAGTATTTTGCCCTTGAGGCTAAGGCTGCAACTATAGGTCAGTATATCCATCCCGAGGAGCCGTTCAGTGAGGCTCGCAAGCGTTTGCATGACATTCTTGCCAATCCTGTTTCCACTGCCGGAGAGGGTGCTTCCCTTTTGATATACAGCTACGAGCCTTCTGTTCCAGAAAGCAATGTCGAGGAACTATACCTTGCATTGCAGAAGGAACATAGACAGAACGAGCAGAAACTTAACCAGATTAAGGCATCCTTGAAGGCTAAGCTTACTGCAAAAACTATTGCTCAGCAGAAGGAATTTGCTGAGAAGACCAACGAGGCAAACGCTAAGATTGCCAGACAGCAAAGCGATTTCGAGAGCTGGAGAGCAAAGGAGCGTGAGCGTATCTCAAAACTTAAGATTGTAGTTCCCCAGTCTTTGCAGAAAACTTATGAATACTTGTCATCTCTAGATAAGTAGTATTGAAATATCGCTGGTGTCAAGTACCTGAAGCCGCAAAGGATCTTCTATGCTTGTCTTTACGGCGATATGGTGGAGGGCTTTTTTAGAATATTATTGGGACATTTGCCCCTAAAAAAGATTATGTGTAATTAAAATTGGCGACAGTATTCGTGCTGTCGGTCTTTGCCATAGTCTTTGCCATAGTCTTTGCCTACATCTCCATCTGTTAGCTGACAGCGTTTGTGCTTTAAGTAGTCGTGTGGCAACATACGACTACTATTTTGTTTTAATATATAAAAATAAAAACCGTTCTCTGGATAAATTAAATTTCCAACTTTTGACTATCTTTGCAACATCTTAATTACGATAAACTAATGACAGATTTTGTTCATCTACATGTGCACTCGCACTATTCCATGCTCGATGGCATGAGTAAGGTACCGGACCTTGTTGACAAGTGCATAAAAAACGGCATGCACGCCATCGCCCTTACAGACCATGGTTGTATGTTTGGAATCAAGGATTTGTGCGACTATGTTGGAAAAGTAAATGGTGCCCCAAAGAAAAAAATTAAGGAGTGTAAGGAGGAGATTGGAAAGACGACCGACGAGGCTAAACTCGCTGAACTAAATGAAAAGCTTGCCAAACTAGAGGCTGATGCCGCCGCTTTTATCCCCTTCAAGCCGATTATTGGAACGGAGGCATATTGTGCACGTCGAACTCTTCACGACAAGGATAAAACATACAAGGAGATTGACCCTGAAACAGGTAAGGATTTCATTCCTGACCGTAACGGTTGGCACCTTATTTTGTTGGCCAAAAACAAAACTGGCTACCTTAATTTGTGCAAACTTGCATCTCAGGCCTATGTTGATGGTATGTACGGAAAGCCCCGTATTGACAAGATAATTCTTGAAAAGTACCATGAGGGACTTATTGTGTGTTCCGCTTGTCTTGGAGGAGAGATTCCTCAGAAGATTATAGGTGGTGACCTGAAAGGAGCAGAGGAGTCGATAATGTGGTTCAAGGGAATATTCGGAGACGACTATTATATCGAACTTCAGCGCCACAAGACTGACAAACCTAATGCCTCTACAGAAACCTATGAGAGGCAGAAAGAGGTAGAACCCCATCTAATAGAACTGGCTAGGAAATGTGGTGTGAAGCTCATCTGTACTAATGACGTTCACTTTGTCGAGGAAAATCATGGTGAGGCTCACGAGCGTCTAGTGTGTCTTTCTATTGGAGTTGACTATGATGATCCGAACAGAAAGATGATGTACACCAAGCAGGAGTGGTTGAAAACTCCTGACGAGATGGCAGAAATCTTCTCTGATATTCCAGAAGCACTAAGCAATACTCTAGAGATTGCTGACAAAGTTGAGGTGTACTCTATTGACAGCGGCCCTATCATGCCTAAATATGATATCCCAGCAGATTTCGGAACTGAGGAACAATATCGTCAGCGTTTCACAGACGAGGATATATTCAACGAGTTTACCCGAGACGAGAAGGGCAATGTTGTGCTTACAAAGGAGGATGCTGACAAAAAGATTCAGCGTCTGGGTGGCTACGAAAAACTTTACCGTATAAAGCTTGAAGCAGACTATTTGAACAAACTTGCATGGGAAGGTGCTGCCATGCGTTATGGAGCGAAGCTTACCTGGAAGCCGGAAGAGAATCAATATGAGGTTGAGCTGGAGCAGAAGGCAAAGGATCAGATCATATTCGAGCTATATATCATGAAGACCATGGGATTCCCCGGCTACTTCCTTATTGTGCAGGACTACATCCGTGCTGCACGTCAGGAGCTTGGAATGTTCGTCGGCCCAGGACGTGGTTCCGCGGCAGGTTCTGTGGTCGCTTATTGCTTGAAGATTACTGATATTGACCCTCTTACATACGACCTTCTGTTTGAGCGTTTCTTGAATCCAGACCGTATCTCACTTCCTGATATTGATGTGGATTTTGAGGATACTGGAAAGATTATCGAGTGGGTTACAAAGAAGTATGGAGCAGAGAAGGTTGCCAGAATCATTACATACGGAACAATGGCTACGAAGTCAGCGTTGGCCGATGTGGCTCGTGTGCAGAAAGTTCCCCTTGACGAAGTTGCCCGTTTGAAGAAGCTCGTTCCTGACAAGTTTGATGACGTTATTGACCCAGAAACTGGCAAGACATTCGGTTCTTCGGGCAAGAAACCTCCAAAGGTTAAGCTAAAGAACTGTTTCAAATATATACCTGAGCTGAAAGCAGCAAGGTATTCGGAAGATACGAATATCTCGACTATGTGCGAGTACGCTGAGCAGTTGGAGGATACTAACAGACAGATTGGTATTCATGCCTGTGGTGTGATTATCGGTGCAGACGACCTTACAAACTTTGCTCCGATGTGTACCGTCAAAGATAAGGAAACTGACCGTGATGTTCTTGTTACACAGTACGATGGACACGTTATCGAGAGTGTCGGCCTTATCAAGATGGACTTTTTGGGTTTGATTACTCTTACCCTTATCAAGACTACAATCCAGAACGTGAAGAAGTCAAAGGGAATAGACGTTGATATCGATCATATTCCACTTGATGACGAACTTACATACAAGCTTTTCGGAGAAGGTAGAACTATCGGAGTGTTCCAGTTCGAAAGTCCTGGTATGCAGAAGTACCTTCGTGAGCTAAAGCCTTCTGTAATCACTGACCTGATTGCTATGAATGCGCTTTATCGTCCGGGACCTATCGCCTATATCCCGACATTCATCAACCGTAAGCACGGACGAGAGGAAATCAAGTACGACCTTCCGATAATGGAGAAGTACCTTGGCGACAGCTATGGCGTAACTGTATATCAGGAGCAGGTTATGCTTTTGTCCAGACTTCTTGCCGGATTCACTCGTGGTCAGTCCGACTCATTGCGTAAGGCGATGGGTAAGAAGATTTTCGCCATGCTGGAGCAGTTGAAGCCTTTGTTCATCGAGGGTGCCATGAAGAACCCTAACATACGTGACGGCCTTACTGAGCCGATGAGCGATGACACTTTGCGCCAGACACTAGAGAAAATTTGGAAGGACTGGGAGGCTTTCGCTTCCTATGCGTTCAACAAGTCTCATGCCGCTTGTTATGCCTGGGTGGCATACCAGACAGGATACCTGAAAGCGCATTTCCCTGCAGAATATCTGGCTGCCAACCTTACCATAAGCCAGTCCTCTATTACTGAGGTCCAGAAGTTTATGGAGGAGTGCAAGGCCATGAAGATAAAGACTCTTTGTCCTGATGTGAACGAATCGGATCTTAATTTCTCTGTAACTCCGGAAAACGAAATCAGATTCGGACTTCAGGGCATCAAGGGAATGAGTAGTGCGTGTGCGGAAGCAACTGTGTCAGAGCGAGAGGCTAACGGCCCATACACAGACATATTTGACTACGTTTCTAGGGTTCCATGTTCGGCTAAAGATATAGAGTCCCTTTCCTTGGCAGGCGCTTTCGACAGCCTAAAGGTTGAAAGAGAGATATTCTTTGAGAAAGACAAGAGGGATGTTTCGTTCAGCCAGGCACTTGTAGCATACGGAAAAACTATTCGCCAGATTGTTAACGAATCAAAGAACTCTCTGTTCGGTGATGATGACTCGATGTCAACTGCAACAGTACAGAGGCCGCCTATCCCTAAGTGCGAGAAGTGGGGAACTTTGGAAAGACTACAGAGGGAAAAGGAACTAGTCGGCATATATTTGTCGGCACACCCGCTTGATGACTACTATGTCATACTAAAGTACCTTTGCAATACGCCTATGTCCGAGATTGGCAACGTAGATGTAGTAAAGTCAAGAAAAGTTGTTGCCGGTGGTGTTGTGACATCTATAACTCCAAAGAAATCCAAAAGCGGAACTGATGGACTTATCATAAAGATTGAGGACTATGCCGGCTCAGGAGAAATTGCCTTATGGGGTAAGGATTTGGGACAGGTCAACTTTATTCATGTCAACAACATCATAATCTTTTCAGCTACTGCTGTTCCTGACAGATTCAGGGATGGAGTATTCAGGGTGACTTACAGTAACTTCAACCTTTTGTCGGAAATTAAGGATAATATTCCTATGAAGCTTACGTTTACTATGGACGAGAGCGATTTGTCCGAATTCTTGGTCTCACAGCTGATTGGCCAGATAAAAGATTGTCCTGAGGGTAAGGCAAGCATTGCTGTCCAGTGCAAGACTAAAAACGGCACTATGCTTAACTTGGTTTCGAGAAAGAAAGGTATTCAAATAACACAGAAGTTCATAAATTATCTCGAAAGCATTGCTCCGAAGGAAATAGAGCTTACGACAGATGCCGAAGAGAACATTGAGCAAATAGAACCATTAGATGAAGATGGAGATTTGGATGCCATTCCAATGATGGACAATACGTTGTCAATGAGTTCTTCGTCCGGAGGTATCAAGTTCAAATTGACAGGTGCTCCTTTCTGATAGGGGAGCTTTCACAAAGAAAAGGAATGAGGCATTTTGCTTCATTCCTTTTTTATGCCTGAAATGGTATTTGTTGGTAGCTTCCCAATATGTTTGGTATTACAATCCCATGAAAAATCCTGAGATAAAACATAGTGAACAATCAAAGTACTTTTAGGACATTTTTGGTACACAAAAAGTGTTCTTTTGTTACGAAAAAATCCCTAATTTTGCAATGTCAATAATAGATAGAAAAAATAGTTTAAAAATATGAAGAAGGGTTTGGTTCTGTTGACGTTATTCTTTTATGCTTTGACAAGCTGGGCTAACGAAGATGCTGTAAAGTTGTCGTTGGACAGCTGTCGCAGAATGGCAGTGCAGAATAACAAGGAAATCAAGATGTCGGATGCCAAGAAACAGAAGGCATATTACGAAAGAAAGGCTGCTTTCACAAAGTATTTCCCAAGAGTTACTGCTACTGGAGTGTATATGTTCACTTCCAAGCAGATTGAACTGCTTTCCGATGAGCAGAAGCAGGAATTGAACACTCTTGGTTCTGGTATGACTCAGGATTTGATGCCTGTAATGCAGCAGATGATGGCGGCTTCTGCAAGCAATCCTTTGCTTGCCGGAATGATGTCGCAGATGATGCAGCAGGTAGCCCCTATGCTTCCTGCAGCGGCAAAGGGCCTTGACGCAAAGGGCTCGGCGATAGCTGAAGCAACAGAATTGGACACAAGAAATATAGGTGTGATAAATGTTATGCTTACCCAGCCAATATACATGGGTGGCAAAATCAGAGCATACAACAACATCACTAAGAGTGTGGAGGAACTGACAAACATCCAAGCCTCTGGCAAGGAAACTGATGTCGTAGTCGAGGCTGACGAGGCTTACTGGAGAGTTGTCGGACTTGTTGCCAAGAAGCGTTTGGCAGAGAACTACCTTGCTACAGTGGATTCAATAAGCAAGGATGTTGACAAGCTTATAGAGGCAGGCTTCGCTACTAAGGCGGACGGTTTGAGTGTCAAGGTCAAGGTGAACGAAGCCAAGGTTTCTGTGGTTCAGGTGAACAACGGTATAGCTCTTGCAAAGATGTTGCTTTGCCAGATATGTGGTTTGGACATGAATACAAAGGTTGAGCTTGAGGATGAGGATTTCGATCCGCTTAATTTCCTTGAGCCTGCTTCTGCCGTGGGTGATGTAAACACTGCAATAGAGAACAGAAACGAGCTAAAGAGTCTTGACTTGCTGAAGAAGATAAATGACGAGAAGGTCAAGGTAGTTCGCAGTGAGTTCCTTCCTAGTGCCGCTTTGATAGGAGGTTACACTACAACCTATCCTTCTTGCTTCGACGGATTCCAGAAGGAGTTCGGTGGAATGTGGAACGTAGGTGTTATGGTAAAGGTTCCTGTTATTACATGCGGAGAGAGAATATACAAAGTAAAGGCTGCAAGGGAAGAGGCTAAGCTTGCTGAGTACCAGTTTGACGAGGCTAAGGAGAAGATAGAGCTTCAGGTAAGCCAGACAGAGCAGAAGCTTGCAGAGGCGAAAGAGAGACTAGCCACTGCAAGAGAAGGTCAGGACGAGGCTGCCGAGAACTTGAGATACGCTCAGGTTGGAATGAAGGAGGGTATGATCCCTGTGTCTAATGTGCTTCAGGCTGAAACAGCATTCTTGAAGGCAAGAACAAATCTTGTAGAGGCAGAGATTGATGTCCTTCTTGCCCAGGTATATCTAAAGAAGGCTTATGGAATAAAGTAAAACATTTTAAACTCAAGATAAAAATGAAAAAGAATAATGCAGTGCTAATTGTAGCAGTAATAGTTATAGCTGTTATACTTGGAGTCATACTTACTGGACTAACAATGAGCGAGCCTCAACCTGTACTTCAAGGTGAGGTGGAAATTTCTGACTACAGACTTTCTTCAAAGGTCCCTTCCCGTGTAAAGGAAATCAAAGTAGAGGAAGGCGACTATGTGAACAAGGGTGATACTCTTGTAATAATGGAGGCTCCAGAGGTTGAGGCTAAGTTGTCTCAGGCAGAGGCTGCCAAGAGAGCCGCTCAGGCATTACAGAGCAAGGCTCAGGCAGGAACAAGAAGCGAGCAGATTCAAGGCGCATACGAAATGTGGCAGAAGGCAAAGGCCGGTCTTGAAGTTTACGAAAAGACATACCAGCGTGTTCAAAAGCTACATAACGAGGGCGTAGTTGCTGCCCAGAAACTTGATGAGGCTAAGGCTCAGTATGATGCTGCAGTCGCTACAGAGAAGGCTGCTAAGGCCCAGTACGACATGGCAATGAACGGTGCGCAGGCAGAAGACAAGCAGGCTGCAGCCGCACAGGTGGCTCGTGCCAAGGGTGCCATTGCTGAGGTTAACTCTTATATTAACGAGACAATTATTGTAGCACTTGCTTCTGGTCGTGTTACAGAGATTTTCCCAGAGGTCGGCGAACTTGTAGGAAGCGGCGCTCCTATTATGAACGTAGCCAAGACTGATGGTGCATTCTTTACATTCAATATTCGCGAGGACTTGTTGAAAGGTCTTGAGGTTGGTGCAGAAAAGGATGTATATATCGTTGCAAAGGATACAACAGTAAAGGCTAAGGTAAGCAAGATGAAGGACGTGGGCAGCTATGCTGTATGGAAGGCAACAAAAGCGAACGGCCAGTACGACCTAAAGACAATAGAGGTTCAGTTGAGACCGGTTGACAAGGTTGACGGACTTGTGTCTGGAATGAGCGCAATTATAAAGTAAGTCAGTTAAGTACTTGGATTAAGGGCAATGAACTTTGCCCTTGTCCTTAACTCAATATAAAATGGAGACATTAAAACTAGCAGTTCAACGCGTGAAGGATTTGTTCCTTCGTGAGGTGGAGATGGGAAGACAACGACCTCTCTACTTGTTCTGTATGCTGATTGCTCCGCTTTTCTTCTGCTACATGTTCTGCAGTCTGATGACTGAGGGCGCACCTAACGATTTGCCTGCAGCATTGGTTGACGAGGATAATACTCAGGTGTCCCGTACTATTGTCCGCACTCTTGACGCTATGCAGGAGACTAACATTGCTGTGAAATATCAAAGCTTCAGCGAAGCTAAGAAAAGTATGCAGCGTGGTGAGGTTTATGCCATCTTTTATATTCCAGAAGGAACAACAAAGGGAGCTTTAACCCAGCGTCAGCCTAAGATCTATTGCTATACGAACGAGGCATATTTCCTTTCAGGTTCGTTCCTTTTGAAAGATTTGAAGCTAATCGGAGAATTATCCGGTCTTGCAATCACAAGAGAGACCATGCAGGCAAAAGGCTATACTATGGATCAGATTATGCCTGTGATACAGCCTATTTCTGTGGAAACACATGCCTTGAACAATCCGTCCCTCAACTATTCAATATACTTGACAAATATGCTCGTGCCTGGAATTATCCTTTTGGTTGTGTTCCTTGCTACTACATATTCAATAGGTTTGGAATGGAAGAGAAAAAGCCACAAGGAATGGTATGAGAAGGCAGGAAATAGTGTGATGGTGGCCTTGTTTGGCAAGCTTCTGCCTCAGGCACTTGTATTCATGCTTGTGTTTGTCGCTATGGATGTCTATTTATACAAGATTCAACACTTTGTATTGAACTGTAGTATGTGGAGGATAATCTTAATCCAGTTCCTTTCGGTGTTGGCGTCTCAGGGATTTGCTGCATCCATATTCGGAATACTTGCCGGACAGATGCGAATGGCTATGAGTGTTGCCTCGCTTTTGGGAGTGCTGTCAGTTTCCCTAAGCGGATTTACTTTCCCAGTTATGGCAATGCCAAAGCTGATGCAAGCTGTTGCATGGTGTCTGCCTTTGCGTCACTACTTCCTTTTGTATGTCAGCCAGGTGCTTAACGGATTTCCGTTGATGTGCAGCTGGAAGTCTATAGCTATTCTATTAACTATTGCGGCTCTTCCACTGCTATTTGTTAGGGTGTATCGCTATGCCTTCGAGAATGTGGATTACAAAGCATAAATAAATTGAAAGATGAATTTGTTGAAAATATGCTATAAGGAATTAAAGGAGATTTTCGCTGACTTCGGTATCGTGATTTTTGTTGTGATACTGCCATTGGCGTACCCATTGCTTTATGCGTGGCTATATAATGGGGAAGTTGTCAGAGAAGTTCCTGTAGTTGTAGTTGACGAGTCACAGACTGCATTGAGCCGCGACTTCATTCGCAGATGCGATGCGTCTCCGGACATGAAAGTTGTGAGCCATGCTATGAATATGGACCATGCTAAGAAATACCTTGAGAATACGGAAGCGTACGGAATAATCCGTATCCCCAGAGAGTTTAGCGATGACATTAACAATGGAGACAAGCAGGCTGTAGTAGGTGCGTATGCCGAGATGAGCAGCATGATGAACTACAAGGCGTTGCTTATGACTGTATCTATGGTTGCTCAGCAGATGAATAAGGAAATTAAGGTAAGCAAAATGGGTAGCAGTACATCAAGGGAAGCTCAGATTCTTCAGGCTCCTGTGACATACGAGACTCATGCGATGTTTAATCCGCAGAGCGGATACGCGTCGTTCTTGATTCCTCCGGTACTGATGTTGATTATTCAGCAGTCGTTAATGCTCGGAATCGGTATGCACATGGGAAGAACAAGGGAACAGACTGGCGGTATTTGTATTCCGAACAATGCGCTTTATTCAAACGCTGTAGAAATATTCTTTGGAAAGGCACTTGCGTACTTTTTGATTTATCTCGTAGCAGCAGTTTACATGTTTGCGGTTGTGACAAGGCTTTTTGACTTGCCTCAGATGTCCACGTTCTGGACATATTTGGGTTGGATGATACCTTACCTGATCGCATGTATTGCATATTCGATTGTGTGTTCAGCTTTCGTGTATAGGCGTGAGGATTGTATCATGCTGTTCGTATTCCTTAGTGTTCCATTGATTTTCTTGTCTGGAGTCAGTTGGCCATTGCCGATGATGTCAAATGGATGGGTTATGTTCTCTTACCTGTTCCCTTCTACATTCGGTATTCATGCCTATGTAATGACTAATACAATGGGTTCGTCACTTGAAGACATTAGCTTCTATCATCATGGTTTGATTATTCAGGCGGCAGTCTATACAGTGCTAGCTCTAGCCTATTACACTATACAGTTGCATAGAAAGAGAAAGAAGCTGAAACTTGAGAGTTAAAATTGGCTTTACATTTATATGTTATAGTTAAGGCAGTCCAAATGTGAATCTGGACTGCCTTATTTGTTGTGTATAACCTTCATTCATGAAAACAAAAAAAGAGATTGACCGTAATCAATCTCTATTAGTTGCGGAGGCCCGACTCGAACGAACGACCTTTGGGTTATGAGCCCAACGAGCTGCCAACTGCTCCACTCCGCGATCCATTCAATCCGTTTATTCCCGAATTGCAATGCAAAATTACTACTTTTTTCGATAGTACCAAATATTTTGGATCTTTATTTTAATATATTTTTCATAAATGATTGAAAATTAAGAAGAAAAAGAAGAAGGTGAATTTGGTGAAACTTATATTCTTGCTCTCTTTAAATGCCAAACTTATAATTTGTAACAAAAACATGACCTTATACTTGCGATTTTATTCAAGATTTTGGTTTGTTTTAGCAAAATTGTAACGAAATAACAATTTTAATATCAAAATGCTATTGTTTTTGATTATATGCTATCAAAATGCTATACCTTTGCATTCAGAAACATAAAACGAACTGAAATATTTTTTGAATCACTTAAAACGAAACGAACATGAAGACAACTAAACTAACATTGGTTGCGCTTGCTCTTGCTGGTGTAGCAAGCGGTGCAATGGCGCAAGAGGATGTAGCTACTCCAAAGGAGAAGAAGGTAGAGTTTAGCGTAGGAGCTGATTTGGTTACTTCTTACATCTGGAGAGGCCAGTACATGAGTAGCTTTGCTGCACAACCTTGCGTTGAGATGAATGCTGGAAACTTTACTCTTGGATCTTGGGGTTCGGTTGGAATCAATGACGGAGATACTAAGGAGTTTGACTTCTATGCTTCATATCAGGTTAAGGCGTTTAGCTTTGGTTTGACAGACTATTTCTGCACTCCATCTTGGAACGACCATAGTTACTTCGCTGATAACTCTCATGTTCTTGAGCTTAACTTGGGTTGGGACTTCGCTGAGGTTTGCGACAAGTTTGCCATGACAGTTTCTGCTAACATGAACTTCTTGAACGACAAGTCTTTCCGCGACGGTAAGGAGAAAGAAGAAATGTCAACCTACATCGAGCTAGGTTATCCTGTAGAGAGCAAGATTGTGAACTGGGACTTCTCGCTTGGTGCTTGTGTGAACAAGTCAGACTTCTATGGCGTTAACAAGTTTGGTGTAATCAATGTCGGTGTCAAGGCAAGCAAGGATATAGCAATTACTGACAAGTTCTCTTTGCCGCTATTTGCACAAATGGTGTTGAACCCACGCACAGAGAAGGCACATTTCGTAGTAGGTATGTCATTCTAAATCATCTAGGTTAAGAACATAAAACGATATAAGTCATGAAAAAGATTGAATCTATTATCAGAAAGACAAAGTTCGACGAGGTTCGCGATGCTTTGCTTGATGCTGGAATCGAATGGTTCTCGTACTACGATGTTCGTGGTATCGGAAAGAGCCGCGAGGGTAGAATCTATCGTGGTGTTGTTTATGATACAAGTTGTATCGAGCGTATTTTGGTTTCGGTTATCGTAAGAGACAAGAATGTGGAGAAGACTGTTGAGGCTGTGTTGAAGGCAGCTCAGACCGGTGAGATTGGTGACGGTCGTATCTTTATCATTCCAGTCGAGGATTCTATACGTATTCGTACAGGAGAGAGAGGAGATATCGCTCTTTACAATGCAGAGCAGGAGAAGTAATTTCACAAACTCCTTTCCTTATATCTGTCGCTTAGACGACATCATTTCTGATATACACATTAAAACGAACGAAAATGAAATACATAATATCACGCTCGAGATTTTTTAAGGCTCTCGCAGCAATCGGAATGTTTTTCGCAGGTGCTTTCGTAACTACTGCATCTGCTCAAGAGGTGGCCGCAGAAGCCGCTGCCGCTGCTGAATCTTCTATAGACCCTGTCGCAGTCGGACTTAACACACTTTGGGTGGCACTTGGTGCAATGCTTGTGTTCTTCATGCAGCCAGGATTCTCTCTTGTAGAGGCTGGTTTTACAAGAAGCAAGAATACAGCGAACATCCTTATGAAGAACTTCTTTGACTTCATGATTGGAACAGTCCTTTTCTGGGCGGTTGGTTATGGAATCATGTTCGGAGCTGGTGACTTTATGGGTATGCCTAACTTCTTTGACATTGATTTCAAGGATTGTATGAGCGAAATGGGTATTCCAAACTTTGCATTCCTAATCTTCCAGACAGTGTTCTGTGCTACAGCAGCAACAATCGTTTCGGGAGCTATGGCAGAGCGTACTAAGTTCTACATGTACATGATCTACTCGCTTCTAATCACAGTTTTGGTTTACCCAGTAAGCGGACACTGGACATGGGGTGGAGGATGGTTGTCAACATTCTCTATCGGAACTTGGACAGAAGGTTTCCACGATTTCGCAGGTAGTACAATCGTTCACTCGGTTGGAGGTTGGATGGCTCTTGTAGGTGCTTGGATTCTTGGTCCTCGTGTAGGTAAGTTTGCAAAGGATGGAAGTGCACGAGCTATTCCTGGTCACAACTTGACAATCGCTGCTCTTGGAGTGTTTATCCTATGGATGGGATGGTTCGGATTCAACCCTTGCTCTCAGCTTGCTATCGCATCAGTAGAGGATGCAACAGCTTCGACATTGGTATTCGTAAACACTAACATCGCAGCAGCAGTCGGTGGTCTTGCAGCATTGTTCGTGTCTTGGATTAAGTACAAGAAGCCATCTCTATCATTCACATTGAACGGTGTGCTTGCAGGTCTTGTAGGTATCACAGCAGGATGTGACGCAGTAGCTCCAGCAGGTGCAGCAGCAATCGGTCTAATCTGTGGTGTTTTGATGATCTTCTCTGTAGAGTTCATCGAGCACAAGCTAAAGATTGACGATCCAGTAGGTGCAAGCTCAGTACATGGAGTTTGTGGTTTCACAGGAACATTGCTTACAGGTTTGTTCGCAGTAAAGGGCGGTTTGTTCTATGGTGCAGGTATAGATTTCTTCCTAGTTCAGTTGACAGGTGCAGTCGTAATCGGTTTGTGGGCTGCAACAATGGGATTCATCATCTTCAAGAGCTTGGACAAGATCCACGGTTTGAGAGTTGAGAAGAGAATTGAGGAGGAAGGACTTGACGTATATGAGCACGGAGAAAGTGCTTACAACTAATAATCTTTTTCTAAAATGTTCAAAAATAAAAATGGGTTTGTCTGGGAAGATGAACCCTTTTTTGTTGTTTTTGATTGAAAGACTTTGTCTGAACAAATTCTGTTTGTCATTTTTCTAGTTACTTTCTTTGAGAGCCTTTCCTACCTTTCTTTTTCCCTTCCTGTAGTTTTCGTGGACGATTTTTACGGTGATATTTCCCTTGCAACTTTGCAAGTGCCATTTTTGAAAATCAACAAAAGCAAAAAGATATTTAACCCCTTGATTTTGACAAATGAAAAGTCTAAAGGAAAGTATTTGGCCGAAAAATAAACAAATGTCATTTAAGGTGAAAGGCATATTTGATTGGAATATCGCGAAAAAGCGTGTTTGTGCATCTATTAGCGAAAATATTTTGATTGAAAGTTCAGAGATAACTTTTTTTCGTATCTTTGCACTCGCTACGAGTTTGTAGCAGAACATATAAAAAGGCGTTTGTTGACGCTTGTACTTAACGCACAGAAACTTAGCAACTTTTTGAAATTAGTTAAGAACAAGGGTATGACGGATGTCTGCGATGGTGTGTATTAGCATGGCATTAGGCTTGTCATGTTCGTATATTGCTTGCGTGGGCTTCTGTATTACCCGTTCTACTAGTTTCGGGTATGCTAAGACCTCTGTGCGTGGAACGGTGAAATACTTTTCTCACGCTTTTTTTGTGTTTTCTTGTAAAACATAATATTAAGACACTTGGCTGCGATACATATAGGACAAATGATAAAGAGCGAACTGGACAGGCAAGGCAGAAAGGTCAGTTGGTTCAGCGAGCAGATTGGGAAAAGCAAGAGTGCTACGTTTGCACTTTTTAATCGTGCTTCAATAGACACGGGCGAGCTTGAAAGAATTTCTAAGGTGTTGGACTTTGATTTCTTCAAGGTGTTTTCTGATAATTTTAGTCTTGAAAATCAAGACTGAATGTACTGCTATTCAAAACAGTGGTTTGGGTAGTTGTGTGGGGTTATTGTTTACCTTTGCAAGGTAACATTGGAATTATAAATATAATAATTGATTATGTGGGGATTTAGTTTTTCTTGGAAGAGAGCTTTAGGTATAACTTCTGCAAAGCAGAAATTTGCTCGTTTTACTGGAATCCCAACTTCTAAAACTGGAATAGATAGGAAAGTTGGAAATTCAGTGCTAGGATCTGCATTTAATGCTGTTGCTGCTGGTACTTTAGTTGCTACTAATAAAAGTTCTGATCGAAAAATTGAGAAAAGAACAGCCAACAGATTAATTTCTGATGATGAAAGAGAACAAATAGAAAAAGAGAGGAATAGTCAAAGGCGAAGCAAAGAATGTCGTAGTTTGCTTAAATGGTTTGCTTTTATGTTATTGGCAATAGTTGGTATGTTTCATATAATCCTTTCAGGTTCTTCTGATAAAAAAAGAAGAAAAAAAAGTAGTTCATCTTCATTCTTTTGATGTTATATGTTCAGTTTATGAACCTTTATAGGGAATGTTTGTAGTTTTAATCTCATTTCATAATCGTTCATCGGCACTTGCTGATGAACGATTTGTTTTTGTAGCATAGGTTTGCATCTACCAAATTTTTTCGTATCTTTGCCAAACAAAGACAAATCTTATTTCCTATGATTACAGCAAAACACAACTACTCGCTAAAGAATAACAATACTTTTCGTATAGACCAAACTGCAAAGTGCTTTGTGGAATACGAGACTGAACAAGAACTTGTTGACTACATAAGGTCGGGAGCACTGGAGGGCGAGAAGTATATCTTTATTGGAGAGGGCAGTAATTTGCTTTTCTCTCAGGATTTTGATGGCGTTGTGGTGCGTTCTCTCAACAAAGAGATTAGTGTTGTGTGCGAAAATGAAAAAGAAGTTTTTGTAAAGGCGGGCGCAGGCCTTCATTTCGATGACCTTATTGCATATTGTGTGGAGAAAGGCTTCGGCGGAATAGAAAACCTTTCGCTTATTCCTGGTACTGTCGGTGCTTCGGCTGTGCAGAATGTCGGCGCATACGGAGTTGAGGCCGGAGACAGAATCCATACAGTTCGTATGGTCGATGTAAAGAGCGGCGAAGTTGTAGAGGCTGGCAAGGAAGAATGTGAGTTTGGCTATAGAATGAGCCGATTCAAGAAAGATTGGGCTGACAAATATGCTGTGCTTTCTGTTACCTATCGCCTGGACAAGAATCCTGAATTTGTGCTTTCATACGGTGGCTTGAGCAAGATGATGGAAGGTAAAGAGTTGTCTTTGCAGTCTGTTCGTGACTGCGTGATAGCTGTTCGTAGGGACAAACTTCCTGCAGTGGAGGAGTATGGAAGTGCCGGCAGCTTCTTCAAGAATCCGATTGTCAGCAAGGAGAAATATGAAAAGGTCGTTAAGGTTCTTCGCAATGAAAACGACGAGTCTGCAGTGCCGATGTACGAGGTTTCAGAGACAGAGGTAAAGATTCCTGCCGGCTGGCTGATAGAGAAATGCGGTTGGAAGGGGCAGAAACGCGGTGATGTAGGTGTGTGGCACAAGCAGGCTTTGATTCTTGTGAACTATGGAAACGGAAGTGGAAGGGATGTGCAGAACCTTTCGAAATCCATTCAGGAGGACGTGAGGAACAGGTTTGAAATTGAACTGCATCCAGAGGTAATTGTGTTGTAAGTTTCATTTATTGATTTATTTTAGCGCTTATAAACAAAAAATATACTAACTTAGCGCCGAATTCAACAATCATTTAAGAAATATATTTAGATAATGGGCTTTTTTAGTAAGATATTCGGAAGCAAAGAAAACAAAGAACAAGAAGTTCAACCAGTTGAAAATAAAACAGTTCCTGTAGAGGAGAAACCTGTCGAGAAACCTGTTGAAGAACCTGTAAAGGAAGAAGTTGAGACTCCGGCAGAAGAACCTCAGCAGAAGACAGTGGCAGAAGAGCCTAAATCTGCGGAAACAAAAACTGCTAGCTCAAATAATGCCGGTCAAGTGGATTTGAGCAAGTGGAGAATCGCTCCAAATGGAGAGGACGGAACTCCTGAATTCCAACAGGGCGCAGACGGAACACAGCAAATGCAGGTGCTTTTGAAGTGCGATATGGGTGACGAGGAGTCTTTGACTGACGATAGAAGAAAGGCTTTGGTGGAGCAGGTTTTCAAAGGCCCAGAGGGTGTAAAGCTTTTCGGTCAGGACACTTTGATAGAGAACATCTTCTTGATTTCCTACATGCAGAATGTAATGGTGCCTAAGGCTCATGAGGCAAACAACCAGAACGACTTGGCTGTATTCTCGAACCTAATCGGTTTGTATTCGAGAATGTTCGTAGCAAAGATTACTAGACTTGAGAAGTGGGTTGCAATCGGCTCTCAGGTTACTGGCTTCCCATTCGAGATGGGCAAGATGGCTCTTGTCTTGGTTCAGGACAAGTACGCTGACGAAATGGTCGATATAATGAGCAACCAGCAGAACTATAAGGTAGGCAAGAATGAGATCGCTCACGAGCATTTCTCTCACTTTGCAGATTTCTTGAGAAGATGCGGTTATGCAGGCATCGCGATTTCTGACGGAAGACATCCAGGTGTGGCAATTCCTCTTGACTTGTTCTTTACCGGAGAAAACGAGCCAAAGATTGGACAGATGGAGAACCCGTTGTTGATGGGTGCAATGATATCGTTCATGCAGGAGATTCGCAGAGGCATAGATGTAAACACAATGCCTGCAGAGGAGCAGGAGGGCTACAAGCAGGTTTTGTCACGCATGCAGGGACAGATGTTCTATCAGATAGCAAACGCAGACTTCGTTGTCCCAACAAAGAAGGACGAGCAGGGACGCGAGTTGAACCCAAGCTTCCAGAATCCGGAGGGAACAGAGAGAATGCTTGCTGTCTTTACTGATGTTCAGGAGATGGACGGTGCGTTCCCAATGAGAGACGGTTGGATTTCTATTCCAACACCTTTCGACAGAATCGTTGACATGATAAACTCTAACAACGGTGCTGGTTTTGTAATCAACAGCGCCTCTATCAGCGTTCCTGTGCCAAAGGATATGATGAACCACATCGCACAGATGAAGGCTAGCGAAGAGGAGAGCAAGAAGAAAAATGAGGAGACTCAAAACTAAATACAGAGAACTTATGAAGAAATTCGTTTATTTTGCACTATCGGTGATGCTTTGCACATCGTGTGTTCCCAAAAAGAAATATACAGAGCTAAGTGAGGAGTTGGATGACTGCTACAAGGCAAAGCAGGCGCAGAATTCAGCTCTTGCAGCTAATCGCCAGACTATAGATGACTTGGAGTCAAACCGTGCGTCACTTCAAAAGACTATAGATGCTCTTGCAAAAGATACTTTGAACAAGGGCAAGAGCCTAGCCCAGAACAAGATTGACCTTGACAACTTGAAGAAACTTAACAAGAAGCTTGCCGACCAGTTGAAGAACTCGAGAAGTGAGAGCGAGGTTAAGCAGCTCCTTGACCAGTTGTCTAGCATGCAGAACAAGCTTCAAAGCCGTGAGGACAGCCTTTCAGCAAAAGAGAAGGAGATGGCTTCGCTAACAGCTATGCTTGCACGTCAGGACAGCATGATGAAGAGCTTGAAGAAGAAGGTTTCTGACGCCTTGACTAACTTCGAGGGCAAGGGACTTTCTGTCATCAACAAGAACGGCAAGGTTTACGTCTCTATGGACAACAAGCTTTTGTTCTCTTCCGGAAGTTGGGAGGTAGGAAAGAACGGACTAGAGGCGCTTGAGAGCATTGGTGACTTCCTTGCGCAGAACAAAGACATTCATGTAGTTGTAGAGGGACATACAGATAATGTTCCATACACAGGAAACGGATATATTATCGACAACTGGGATTTGAGTGCAAAGCGTGCCACAGCTATTGTGCGTGCATTGATTGGCAACAAGGATATCGATCCTGCAAGAATTACAGCTTCGGGACGTGCAGAATTTGTACCTCTTGATCCAGCTGACACCAAGGAGGCTAAGGCAAAGAACCGCCGTACAGAAATCATTCTTAGCCCTAACATGGATGAGCTTATGAAGCTTATCAGCAACGAGTAGCTAATAAATCTCGAACAAATATAGAAAAGGAGCGGCAGTGCTCCTTTTTTGATATTTTTATTGTATATCAAAGAACTTAGAAAATGATTTTTAACAGGTTACTGTCACTGTGTTTTGCAGTGATGACCTTTTGCATTACATATTCCCAGATCAACACTGATCGTGTGATGTCCATCGGAAAGAATGCTCTCTATTTCGAGGACTATGTTCTTGCTATACAATATTTTAATCAGGTGATAGGTGCAAAGCCTTACCTTGCAGAACCTTATTTCTGTCGAGCTGTTGCAAAGATTAGTCTTGAGGATTATGTTGGTGCAGAGAATGACTGCGACCTAGCCCTAGAAAGAAATCCATTTATTGTAAAGGCCTATCATTGTCGAGGCATTGCACGTATAAACCAAAACAAGACTGAAGAAGCATTGGCTGACTTCGAGAAAGGTCTTGAGTTCGACACGAGAAACCAAAACTTGATTATCTGCAAAGGCTTGGTGCTTATGCAGGACAAGAAATATGAAGATGCTCGCAATCAGTTTGATATGGCGATAAAGTATCAGCCGAAGAACCCTCAGCCTTACTTATATAGAAGCCGCTCCTATCTTTTGGAGGAAGATACAGCTCGGGCTATGCAGGATGCTAACCATGTCATATCCTTGGACAAGTACAATCCGGACGGGCTGGCTCTACGTGCCATGATATATTATGAGGAGCAGAAGTATGGGAATGCTATTGCTGATCTTGACGAGGCTATCCGTCTATCATCCCCACGTGTGGATTTGTATGTGAACAGAGCTTTAGCGCGTTACCAGAAGATGGAGCTGGTAGGCGCTATGGAGGATTACGACAAGGCGATAGAAATAGATTCCGACAACTCTTTGGCTAGGTTCAACCGTGGACTTCTTCGTTTCGAGGTCGGAGACTACAACAATGCTGTCGAGGACTTTAACCAGGTTATATTGCTAGAACCGGACAATCAGCTGGCTCTCTATAATCGAGCTCTTCTTCTTACAAAAATTGGAAATTACAAGCAGGCTATCAGAGATTTCTCTCTGTTGATAGAGCAGAATCCAGACTATGCTCCGTTATATTACGCAAGAGCTGAGGCTAAGAGACTAAACCTCGACAATACCGGTGCGCAGATAGATTCCAACACCGGTTTCGTAATCGAGCAGAAAGCCAGGAAACAGAAGAACAAGAAGAACAAGGACGACGAGGAGTCAGAAAACACCCGCAAAAAATCAGACAAGAGCATAAGGAAGTACAACAAGCTCGTCGCAGCAGATCCAGAAGAGGCAGAAAAGAGAATCTCCTATAGAAATGACTATCGAGGAAAGGTGCAGAACGTGAACACCGAAATTACTCTTGAGCCTTCCTACTTTATCTCGTACTACAAGCCTACGAATAGAGTGGGCAATATGGCTTACAATTCATTTTTGCAGTATTTCAACCGAGACTATAATGTAGGACAGGAACTTTTGCTTACAAACGAGGATAAGAAGCTAAGTACAGCACAGGTGGCAGACCATTTCAATTCAATTTCCGCATGGAGCGATTCTCTAAAGCAGAACATTTCCAAGATAGCCTTGTTCGGTCGTGCCTTGGATTACTACTATGTTGGTGATTACGAGCGTTCTTTGGAAGATATGAATGTGTTGATGACTTTGGAAACAGACAATCCTATGCTTTACTTTGTGAGGGCGAACATCTATGTTCACAAGGTCCAGTTCAGCAACGCATCAAGTGACAATGCTGAACTGAACAATCTTGCGCATCTGTCCGTCTATGCTATGGCGGAGGCTGATTTGCAGAGATGTATAGAACTGTTCCCTAATTTCCCTTTCGCATACTACAACCTTGCAAATCTTCAAGTTATAAGGAAAGATTATCAGGCTGCGTTGTCTAACTATGACATGGCTTTGAAGCTTGACAAACAGTTTGCTGAGGCATACTATAACAGGGGAATTACCAACATATATCTCGGCAACAAGTCTTTGGGTGTCATTAACCTGAGCAAGTCCGGAGAGTTGGGTATCTATAAATCTTACAATGTCATTAAACGCTATTCGGAATAAATGTTAAAAGCGAGAATAGTACATATTGTTGTGTTCATTTTCTTGTCGCTTGCTGCTTTGTCTGCGCAGTCGGTGGAGGACTCGACATCTGTGAATCCGTTTGCAGTCATCGAGTATATCGAACAGCGCATTTCGGGCAACAAGGCAGTCAATGTGGATAGCATTAAATATGAACTTGTCAAGCAGTATGTGAAGGACAATGCTGTGCTTGGACAGACTGTGGCATACGATTCTCTCTCGCAAAGGGCGATGAGGTATATGTACAGCTTCTATTCCGAAACAACGCCTTCAAGCTATGGCTCGCTCGACGACATAGATAATGATAACGAGGCTTCCGAAGGTGAGTTGGTACGGTTGAGGAGGGAGAACGACGAGTTGAGAAAACGAGTAAGCTCTCTTGAATATAATTCCCGCAGGAACGGAGTGCCTGTTGTTTCAAAAGAGGAGCAGGCTCGAACAAACGCATGGGTGCAGAAGGTGTTGAAGCAGACCAAGATGTCCGCGGACTCGTTGACCTTGAAATCTTTGAATGGCAAAGAAAAGATTCATCTGCCATTGTGCTTCTCCACAGTCTCGGACGAGGTGTTCAAGCCTCACTTCTCGGACTCTCTTGTTGCTCAGGTTGGAGTGAAGGACACAATGCCTATGACACGAAAACTTGCCCAACGAAAGATGGGAAAAAGTTTGGAAAACCGTTTGCTTTACAATATCTCGTCTTTGGACCCGTCTTTCATTTCATACTATGCGCTTGGCGAATACCAGAAGCCTGACTTCAAGCTTAGGGATAGAAGAACGCGGCTTATTGAAGTCAAGCAGAATAATCCCGAGGACTATGAGCTGGAAACTCCTTCCATGCGAAAGCAGAAGAAGGTGGACGAAGTGTGGAGTACAAAGGGTAAGGTTAATGTATCTTTCGTAACCTATTTTATTTCGCACTGGTCTGGTGGAGGTAAGAATACAACTACGTTCATGTCTGACTTCAGATTGGACAGAAACTACAAGAAGGACCCTCGCAGGTGGAATAACCGACTTGACATGTACCTCGGTTTCATTTACTACGAGAAGGATAAGGTTCATCCGTTCCGTATAAACGAAGATGAAACGACGGTTTCCTCTACATACCTTATTCAAATGAAGAAGAACAAGAAGTTTTTCTTTATGGCGCCGTC
This sequence comes from Paludibacteraceae bacterium, assembly GCA_024401535.1. GTDB lineage: Bacteria > Bacteroidota > Bacteroidia > Bacteroidales > Paludibacteraceae > UBA1723. The sequence goes on from JAKSKX010000005.1 coordinate 165,272, forward strand.
TGCCAAGATGAAGACGCATTTGTTTACAAGTTATGACTCTTACAACGATACCAGTGCAGCCACTTCGTTCCTTACACCGACGAACATATATCTAGGCTCGGGTATATATTACGAGTATAACAGAAACATGAGTATAGGTGTGCTTCCTGTTTGCGGCCGTCTGTTCTGGCTAATAAATGACAAGCTGTATTCCGAAGATCACGGACTTGATGCGGACAAGCGAGCAAGTATAGCTCCTGGCTACAAGGTAGAGACCGATATGCTTTGGAAAATTACCCGAGGCGTGTCAATAAACAACGAACTTTCATTCTTTGTTCCATATAGTCCTAAGGTCTTTTCAAACGATATTATGATGGACTGGAAGTTGTCGGGAAACTTCACGGTAAACAGGTTCTTCTCTGCGCAGCTTATGTTCAAGCTGATTTTCGACAAGCGAGTTAAGAGCGAGTACCGAGAGTGGCCACAGATTCAGCAGAAATATTCGCTTAAATTCACATACGCATTTTAGAAAATATAATAACAAGTAAGATTATATAAAAGCTAAATCCGTAATATGGGTTTAGCTTTTGTTTTTGGCCCTTTTGAGTTTTCAAAAATCGTTGAAAAGAGTTCTGTTCATTAAAATTCGTTATCGAAATTGGTCGAAAAGAGTTCTGTTCATTAAAATTCGTTAACGAAATTCGTCGAAAAGAGTTCTGAACAGCTAAATTCGTTAACGAAATTCTTTGAAAAGAGTTCTGTTCATTAAAATTCGTTATCGAAATTCATCGAAAAGAGTTCTGTTCATTAAAATTCGTTATCGAAATTGGTCGAAAAGAGTTCTGTTCATTAAAATTCGTTATCGAAATTCATCGAAAAGAGTTC
>JAKSKX010000050.1 GCA_024401535.1 Paludibacteraceae bacterium
CGGTAATTTTGTCGTCGGTAATCATGGCGTTGTTTTTCGTTTGTTTTTATTTTTTTGAACTTTCAAAAGTGCGAAAAATAACGCTAATTACTAAATTTTTAATTAGTTATATCATCGAACTGACGTTAAAATAGAAGAATTACAAATTATAAAAAAAGTGATAAAATGAACAATAAATTTTTGGATGCATACAAAAAAGGAGAAGTAAAAGAATTTTTTCTGGGATTTGGCGATTATTATATAGCACCAGATGAATTTTCTGGAGAAGGACATAATTTTTGTAGAGCTTTTAGTATAATGTCAAATCCGGATTCCCGTGAATTTATCTCAGAAGAAAATTTAATGGAGGTTTTAAGCACTACTTTACTTGATATCCTTGGCGAAACCTCTTCTCCTGCTGTATTTTCTAGTGTGTTATCTGTATATCCTTGGGTGAATGGTTTGTTTTCCAACCGTTTTTCACACTCTTATTATCCATCCGATTGCTTTGTTGAGGCAATAAAGGAGAATTACAACAAAAACAAATATGCATATAATAATAGCGACCATATAGATGGAATTTGCAAAAGTATAAATTACATAAATTTGATGTTAAGACCTGGTATATTTACTGAATTATTAAAAGAAATATTGCCTAATACATCTGATTTTTTAAAGTGTAGGATTAAGTTGAAATTAGACTGATGCGATAAAATCGCACGGTTATTAAAAATTATCAAATAAAGTGAGTTCTTTGACATTTGGGTTTTGAATGATTGAGTTCTTTGGCATAGTGATGAGGTCTCTCAAATCAACTCTTTCGAGTGCTGAGATTCTTACCTAGTATGGGATGGTTCTCAGTTCGTTGCTAGTAATACGATGAATGCTCGAGAAAATGTTCAAAACGTCGTTATGTGTCTTGCTTGTTATAATTCAAATTTAGATTATACAATAACTTCTGCTACACTTAATGACACAATGAATTCGTTAAGTGCTACTGGAACCACATTCAGTAAAGTGAAATAAAATCTATTAGTAACAACAAAGGCGGCCATTCGGTCGCCTTTGTTATTTATAAAAATTCCTAAAGTTTTACAACTATTGGTTCGTGATGCAGAGCAGGAAGAATCTTCTCTTTCAGGTCACTAACAAGCATTCTTAGGCTGGATGTGTTCATACATGGGTGACATCCGACATATTCGCTTGCCAAAACATCGTTGTCTATTAGCAGCTGCACGGCATTGTCCTTGTCGTTCATAAGTCCAAGCACAGAAACAGAGCCGGGTGTAACGTCAAGAAACTTCAACATTTCCTCCTCTCCGGCAAAAGAGAGGCGTGCGGAGTTGATTTGCGCAGACAAATCTTTTGTCAGGAACTTCTTGTCACCAGGCATCATCAACAGATAGTATTTCGTTTTCTGCTTGTTAGTCAAAAACAAGTTCTTGCAGATTATGGCATGCTTCCCTTTGTCCTCGCTCGTATCGGACTTGAATGCTTCAAGAGGCAGACGCTCGAAAGCCTCGTCAATCTCGGCACAAACCTCCATAGTCATTGCAGGCTCGTGATCCAGGCGCTCGTACTCCACACCTATCGAGTCAAGAAAATCATACACCCTAATCTCTCTGTCAAGTCTGCCAGACAAATCCTTTGGTCTTCCTTTGTATATAGTTAGCATAATTGTTCTATTATTTGTTGATATTCAGTTCTGTTTGGGGATTTCCTTCAGCTATTGTTATCGGATTTCCTCCAAAATGTGGCTCTTTACCTACAAGCATATCGAGATAGAGTTTCACCCTTGCAAAGCCCTCTCTGGCTATGACCTTGTATTTGCTTCGCTTTACTTCCACATCCTTGGCATTGAAACCTATCAAGTCCATACCTTGCCATTCTCCGAGCACTATGCTTCGCTCGTTATGGAATTTCTGCGATATGACTGTCATCTTTGTCTGGCCGAAAATGCTTTTAGCTCTGACTACAGAATCCAAAGTTCTGAAACCTGCATAGTCGATGTAGATAACTTCTGCCGGAACACCTCTTTCTATAAGAAATTTCCTCATAACATCGGGTTCGGAATAATTCTTCGTCTTGTTGTCTCCGCTGATGAGGACAAACTTGATTTTCCCTGCCTTGTATAATTTTTCTACTGCATCTACACGATTATAGAAATAGGGATTTCTCTTCCCATATTTTGTGTTCGGGTTAGTTCCAAGCACCATTCCAACATCATTGTACGGAATGCTATTCACATCGTCGTATAGTTTGTCGGCTGTCTTGCTCTCCACCAATTTATAGAAGCAGACAGGTGTCAGAATTAAAACAGCAATAAAAGCAATGACAATTCCTATTATTTTCTTTTTTATAACCATCATAGAATTTGTTACCCATTATTCTCCTGTTATCGTTGCTACTATTTTTCTTGCTCCGCCATAGTTACGGAACTCGCAGAGGTATATTCCCTGCCAAGTGCCGAGATTAAGTCTGCCGTTGGTTATCGGAATCGTAAGGCTGTCTCCGACAAGAGTGCTTTTCGCATGGGCAGGCATATCGTCGTCACCTTCGAGCGTGTGCTGATAGTAAGGCTCTCTTTCCTTTACCATTCTGTTAAAGATGCTTTCCATATCTACACGAACATCTGGGTCTGCATTCTCGTTTATCGTTAGTCCGGCAGAAGTGTGCTTGATAAAGAGATTAAGCAAACCGACCTTGGGCAAAGCAGGAAGATGCGAAAGAATCTCGCTTGTTACGAGATGGAACCCTCTTGACTTCTCCTTTAGGGAAAATTCTACTTGCGACCACATACGCTACTCTGTTATGGCTATGTTATATACAGCCTCAGCAATAGGGGCTTCCTTGCTCTTCCAAATTCGCTTATAGACAAACTTTATGGAAGCGCTGCCAACAGACTGAACATTGAACTCATAGAAACTATTGGTCGGCGCGCCAAACATTACTACACCTTCATTATTAGCCTGCTTCTCTATGTGCTTATAGGCAAACTTTACTACTGTTGTGTCCATACCGTCAAAGTCTGCAATGGACCATTCATATCCTGTCGTAGGGTTTGCTATTGCTGGAATACGGAAAGAACCGGACTTCAAAGAAACGGTATCATTGACTGTTTTACTCTCTACGTTAAAGTCCAGAGAATCCAACACTGGAATTTCTATTTTTTCTTCCATAGGCTCCGCTTTTTCTTCTTGCGACACGATTTTTCTTTGCGACGTTCTGCTTCCCTGCACTTCGGAACAAGAGCAAAGGAAGGAACAAGACAACAACATTAAAGGAATAAGATGTCTCATAACATACTTGAATAAGAAAGGCGGCGAGTATATTGACTCACCGCCCCTATACTTTTGTTCGTACTATTTACTTCTTGATTTTTCTAACGATTTCTCCAATCCAAAGAACTATTGATGTACCGCAAACGATAACCACCCAGTCCATCAAGCTTATCGGAGTAACATTGAACATCGCACCGCCAATATTGACAATCAATATCTGGCCGAAGAAAATCAATGCCGCAATAGAAAGGAATCCCTTGCAGTTTGTGAAATGGAATGCGCTCTTGCCACTTGCAAAGGCCTTGGCATTGAACATGTTCCAGAACTGAAGCATAACAAAGATTGTAAAGAACACACTATGCTCGTAGTCTGTCATTTCTTCTCCGCCCTTTGCCATTCCAAGCAAACCGCCCTGCATATTCACCTCATAATTCTTGAACACGAATACAAGTCCAAGCAGAGTAAAGAAGAACACAAGACCGACAAGTATGATAGAAGTAGCCATGCGCTTAGTGATAATGAATGCGTTTCTGTCTCTTGGCTTGTCTTTCATAACCTCCATTGTCGGCGGAAGGGAAGCAAGAGCCATAGCGGCGAATGTATCCATAATCAAGTTCACCCACAACATCTGTGTTACTGTTAGCGGAGACTCGATTCCAGGAACGAATGCACCGGCAAGCACGATGAAGCAGGCCGCCACATTCACAGTCATCTGGAAAAGGATGAATCTCTGGATATTCTGGTAAAGAGAGCGTCCCCACATCACGGCACGGGTAATGCTAGAGAACGAATTGTCAACGATAGTGATGTCCGAAGCCTCTTTTGCAACGCTTGTTCCGTCACCCATAGAAAGACCTACGTGAGCAGCCTTCAGTGCAGGTGCGTCGTTTGTTCCGTCTCCTGTTACAGCTACAACCTGGTTTCTCTTTTGCAGAGTCTCCACCAATCTCTTCTTGTCAAGAGGTCTTGCTCTGGCGATAATCTTGATTTCCTCTACTCTGTTGTAAACATCCTCGTCCGAAAGAGCTGCAAATTCAGGACCTGTGATTATGTTCTTGTCGCCATAACCCTCTTTCCATAGGCCGATTTGTCTTCCGATTTCTCGAGCTGTTGCAGTAGTGTCACCCGTTACAATCTTGATGTCAATACCTGCGTTGATACAACTTCCTACGGCACCTGGCACCTCGTCTCGGACTGGATCGGCAATGGCAACGACACCCATGAATGTCAAGTTCTTTGCAAGAAGCTTGTTATCCGAACTTATTACAGTCTCGCCATCCTCAACAATCTGGTATGCAAAGGCAAGTGTTCTCATTGCCTGGTTCTGGTATTTCAAAAGAATTTCGTTTACAGACTGAGGAGTCTCCCCGTTTGCAATGCTGGAGCAAAGACCAAGAACAATCTCCGGAGCACCCTTCAAGTAAAGCACCTTCTTGCCGCTCAAGAACTGAGACTTGACAAGCGACGCCATATATTTGCGCTCTGTAGAGAACGGAATCTCGTCAACTCTCTCAGCCGCATCCTTAATCTTCTCGAAGTCATATCCATGCTTGTTCAACCACAAAAGCAATGCTCCCTCAGTTGGATTTCCCAATACTTTAGGGTTCTTTGCATCCGACATGTCAAGCAGTGCAGTCGAGTTCACGGCAATTCCCTCTACAACAAGGTTGCTTGCGTCATCTCCGACAAGTGCCTGAGTTGACTGCAGGTTAAAGAACTTAGTCTCATGCACCTGCATCTTGTTCTGTGTAAGGGTACCTGTCTTGTCAGTGCAGATAACTGTTGTTGCGCCCATAGTCTCGCAGGCATGCATCTTGCGGACAAGGTTGTTAGTCTTTAGCATTGAACGCATGCTGTAAGCAAGCGACAAAGTTACAGCCATAGGCAAGCCTTCAGGCACAGCCACTACGATAAGTGTCACAGCAACCATACATGACTGAAGTGTCTCTGAAATGAAATCCAACCAGAACGAGTCAGCCGAAGAATCCTTTGTTGCAAGGAATATGACTACTCTGCCCACAACGATAAGTGCTGCAAAAGCATAGCTGACTTTTGTAATAAGGTTTCCAAGTCCGTCAAGCTGCTCGTTAAGCGGAGTCTTTACGCTGTTGTCTATCTGTGCGGCAGTGAAAACCTTTCCATTCTCGGTCTTGTCACCGACAGCAAAGACGCGCATAACTCCATGACCTTCCATCACCTTTGTACCTCTCATGGCGTGGTTTGAAGGGAATGTTGCATTTGCGTCAAAGTCCGCCTCGACAGTAGTCTTTAGGCAGATTGGCTCTCCGGTAAGCGAACTCTCGTCAATGTTTAGGGAAGTGGCTTCAAGCAGTTCTCCGTCAGCAGGAACTTCGCATCCTGTAACAAGAATTACAATGTCTCCGACTACAATATCCTTCTTTGGAACTTCAGTAGTGATGCCGTTGCGGATTACCTGAACATTCTCGTCATCATTGACCTGGTTCAATATCTCGAACTCCTTGTCTGCCTTCAACTCGAAGTAGAAGCTCATTCCCGTAGCAAGGAATATGGCAACCCAGATTCCTATAGGCTCAAAGAATACAGACAGCTCCCCTTTCTGTGAATATTCATAGCATGAAATTCCAATGGACAACGCTCCGGCAACAAGAAGCACTATGATTAGCGGATCCTTGAACTTTCCCAAAAATCTTGAAAACAAAGACTCTTTCTCTGGAGGTGTAAGGATATTTGTTCCGTTCTTTAATCTCGACTCCTCTACCTCTTGGCTTGTCAGTCCCTTATACGTCTCTTTAGCCATACTATATAGTTAATTGTTTATTCTATGCTAATAAATTTCTATTGTTATACTCCTTGATTATCGCATCCAAGTCAATTCCCGGAGGCAAAAGGTCCTGAGGATTCTTGCCGTAGCGAAGAATGTCCCTAACAACCGTTGAACTGATAAATGAATGTTGAGGCTCTGTGAACAACAGGATTGTGTCTATGCCCGAGATTGTACGATTGGCATCAGCCACAGTCTTTTCATACTCGAAATCAGCCACAGCACGGATTCCTCTGAGGATAATCGTGGCATCTACCTGTTTTGCAAAGTCAACAGTCAGGCAGTCATAGGTCGCAACCTTGACACGCGGTTCATCGGCAAATGCCTTCTCTATGATTAGTTTTCTTGCTTCTGTCTCGAAATAAGGGCGCTTCGAGTCGTTCACTCCGATAGCGATTATTACCTCATCAAGGAATGTCAGCGCGCGCTTCACCACCGAATAGTGGCCGAGTGTCAATGGGTCGAAGCTTCCTGGAAAAATAGCTCTTCTCATACGATTAGTATAAATTCTCGCCAAAGGTAATACATTTTTTCTTATCTCGTTACTATAATGGAATATCTTTTATATAACACACGTCAAAGCGACAAATTTACCATCAATTCTCACAGGCTATCCTCAACACACTAATTAAAACTGGGATTTTTCTGTTTTTTCTTCATTTCCAATCAAAAGTCTCTTGCATCGGAGAGAGCAAAAGGCAAAAAGACCCAAACTCCGCTTTAACGAGAAACACAAGGTAACAAAAGTTTTCAAACTAACGCCTTTAACTAACTGACAAACAACAAAAGAAGCGGACACAGAAACAGTAGCCGCCAACAAAAACACAGCTGTCTCCCGAAATCTCCGCACTAGCATTTTTATAACAACAAAAAAGATTGCAGAAACACAGAGAACGAAATTACAAGTTGCAAAGGCAGTCAAATTATTCTATGATTGGTATTGTTAATTATTGTGATTATGCTTACTTTTGCAAGCGGATGCGTGACTGCACGCACCGGACATATATTGTAAATTAGCGTTTGCTATTTGTTTCAAAAGCATTGAGAACCTCGGAAATTCTTAATTGACACAAGGAAAAAACAAAGCAAAAAGTGAACGTCTGCGATAATCGCAGGCGTTTTTTGCCGTGTTTTTTCCAGCGATTCCGAGGGCTGTCAATGCAGGCAAGAATGCCTGCGAGCTCGTTTTATACGAACCTACAGTCCTCGGAGAACGAAGACACTTTGGCAACGCACAAATAGCAAGCCAAATGTACGACTTATCTTTACTGGAAGAGGAGTTGAAAAACAAAGTGGCTGTAGATTGGTTTGCCGATTTTGACGCTACAGCAATTATCGGCAAGATTGATTTTGCAGTTGCTGTCTCAACACCCAAAGGGCAGAAGTCCCTATTAGAAACAGAATACCTTCTTTGGGCAGAAGCAAAGAAAGGAAACAAAAATGACATCTACGAGTCTTTTGTTCAGCTAATCTTAACAATAGGCAAGGCCAGAACATTCGACAACAACCTGCCACCTGCTTATCTCGGTGCTTTCGATGCGGAAAAGATTGCGTTTATTTCCTATCACAAAATCGTTGACATATTCTATATGAACGACTTTAATTGGAATGTAACACCAAGCGACCACACGACAAAGGAATTCAAACTTGTTCTTGACAGGGTAACCGGAATACTTGACAGCGAATCTCTTATCTATAGATTCAAGAGTGATGCAGATGAATTAAAATTCTTTATTAAAAACAATTTCATCGTAGGCAAATCCTCGACTTCCAAGATAAGAATCACGAAAAACAACTTTGTAAGCATTTATAACAAATGGTTTGCACAAGTTCGAGACACTATCAATGTTGATTGGGAGAAATCAAGGGAAGCCGGCATTATTGCAGCCGATTTCTATCTTGCCGACATATTGAGCGAGAATAATGTATCGTTAAGGGACAAACTTTTTGCCTTGCTAAAGACCGACCATTATGAACTTGACAGAAGAATTGACGAAGGCGGATTCATCATTACCAAGTCAGTAGGTTTTAAGGACAATCAGAAAGCGCACACCCAATTTTGGAATATATATGAGCGTCCACCCAAAGAGGAATATTGGGACTACATCATTGAAAGACGCGACTTACTCGTACCTCAAGACATTCGAGAGCGCAAAGGCTCTTACTTCACACCTAAAATTTGGGTAGAGAAAAGTCAGGAATACATAGCTGATGTACTTGGTGAAGATTGGCAGGACGAATATGTTGTGTGGGACTGCTGTGCCGGAACGGGAAACCTGCTTGCAGGACTAACAAACAGGTACAACATTTGGGCTTCAACCCTCGACAAACAGGATGTTGAGGTAATGAAAGACACAATGGTAAAGAATGGCTCTTTGCTTGAAAATCATGTATTTCAATTCGACTTCTTGAATGACGAGTTTACAAAACTTCCTCAAAATCTGCAAGATATTATCAATGACGAGAAAAGACGCAAGAAACTTTTAATATATATCAATCCGCCGTATGCGGAGGCAGACAATAGGAAAGGAGAAGGAAGAACTGGAGTTGCAACTTCAAAAATACAAGAAAAATATTCTAATCTAATGGGATATGCAAAAAGGGAATTGTTTATTCAGTTCATGACAAGAATAAACAAAGAACTCAATGGATGTATCTTAGCTCAATTTTCTACTCTAAAATTTCTTTGCGCTCCTTCTTTTACTCAAATGCGTAATTTTTTTGACGCAAAATTGGAAAAGTTATTCTTAGTTCCTGCCGATACATTCGACAATGTTAAGGGTCTATTTCCTATTGCATTTCACATTTGGAACACAAACAAAATCAAACGATTCTCACAAGTATATGCCGATGTTTATAATGCAGAAGGTGGTAAAATAAATAGCAAAATCATATACAATTATGACGGACAAAAGGTCATAAATGACTGGACTTTAACATTTATAGAAACGAACAAAGAAAAAGAAATCAAAACTTCAATAGCAAATATAATTGGTGTCGGAAACGATTTTCAACACCAAAGTACTGTAGTTATAGAAAACCCAAACAAAACATGGAATCATCAATATCAATGGCAAATAAATGCAAACAACTTAATTGAAAGTTGTATTTACCTGTCAGTAAGATGGTGTATTAAAGCCACATGGCTCAACGACCGAGACCAATTTCTATACCCTAATGACGGATGGAAAGCAGACAAAGTGTTTCAAGCCAACTGCCTTGCCTACACATTGTTCAATATACAAAATCGAATTACAAACAAGAATATAACAAACCATTGGATTCCATTTACAGAAAAGGAAGTTGACGCAAAGGAGTGCTTTGAAAGCCACTTTATGACCGACTTCATTGCCGGAAAGATAAAAAACGAGAAAGATTCCAGCACTCTTGACTTCGGTGAAGAAACAAAGAAGACTGAAAAGATTTCTTTTACTCCCAAAGCACAAGCGGTCATGGATGCAGGTCGCGAGCTATGGAAATACTATCATTCTCAGCCAAATGCCAATGTAAACGCATCGTTTTACGACATTAAAGAGTATTTTCAAGGAAGGGATGCCAAAGGCAGAATGAACAGCTCGAGTAATAATGAAACTTACAACAAGCGGCTTGCCAATCTTCGCGATGCACTTAAAGTCTTGGCCAAGGCTATCGAACCGAAAGTCTATGAATATGGATTTTTGAAATAAACAAGGGAGCGTCAAACTCATTATTTTGACGCTCCTTGTTGTTTTGTTTCTACATTATTCCTACCTTTGCCATATAACCAAACAGGACAGTCATGAGATTAATATTCACATTTCTTTCGGTCATTGCCTCACAAACGCTATTCTCGCAGGTA
>JAKSKX010000051.1 GCA_024401535.1 Paludibacteraceae bacterium
CATTAGGCAATCATTCATACCATCACAAAGATAATTTTTCTATACTTTTGCCACAACAAATGAGAGTTGAGATTGATAAGTGTAGCGAAATCATCACTAATCTGTCTGGTAAAGAAGTTCGCTACTTTCGTCCACCTCTGGGTGTTACGAACCCCATGCTTGCTCTTGCTTTGAGAGGCACAACAATGAAAGTCATAGGTTGGAACGTCCGACCTTTTGACACATCACTGAACGATGCAGAGGAAGTATTCAGAAGGGTAAAGAAAAAATTGAAGCCGGGAAGTATCATTCTTCTACACGACAGAATGAAGCAGACTCCCCAAGCGCTGAGACTCATATTGGATTATTTGAAAAAAGAGAACTATAAAGTAGTAAACATAGAAGAAATTATTAACTAGAAAACATATTTTGAGATGAGAAATATATTTAGAAATCTATTCTTGAGTGTTGCTTTGCTTGTATCAGCATCAACATTCGCCCAGCCAGCAGGCTATAAGAAGGTTGCTTCACCAGATGACTTCAAGAACCAGATGCTGAATTCTGCAAAGACCATGACATCCATGCAAAGTGATTTCAAGCAGGTGAAACACATCGTAGGTATGCCTAAGAACATCGAGCAGACAGGAAAGTTCTACTTCAAGAAGGATGACAAGCTAGCACTTGACTACTTGACTCCTATGAAGTCTCAGATTATCATGAATGGTTCAAAAATCAGCATGGTAAGCGGAGGACAGAAAAAGTCTATCGACGCAAACAGCAACCCGACTGTAGCAAACTTGAAGAACATGCTTTCTTCTTGTCTTTCAGGTCAGCTGCCAACCAACTCAAAGGACGTGGAGTTGGTAATCTACGAGAATGACAAGCAGTTCCTTGTCTATGTAACTCCTAAGAGTGAGTCATTTACAAAGAAAAATGACCACATCGAAGTTAATATCGAGAAAGTCTCGTACAACATTTTGAGTGTGAAGATTATCGAGAAAACTAAGAATGCTAACTCTAAGGACTCCAGCTACCAGGAGTTCACTTTCACTAATATGCAGAAGAACGTCAGCATCGACGAGAAAAAATTTAGTGTACAGTGAGAAAGCTAATTATCAAACTTTTAAGTCTAATGTTTTGTCTGAATATCCTGACATTTTCGGGATGTTCAGACAAAACATTTTCTGCAATGGAGCAAGGCAAGTGCGGGAAATATGACCGAACAGAACTTTATCCATTGCTGAACGAGGACGGCGACAATGTCATGTTCAACATGAACCTTTCATACAAAGACCTTTCAATGGACGGATTCTTGGTCGCAACAATGGAAAAGAACGAAAATGGAGAAGAGTCAGTCCGCGCAGTTTGTACTGCGTTTATGGGAATGACTTTGTTCGACTTTACTATCACAGACAAGGATTTCGTTGTCAATTCCTGCATGGAACAGCTTGACAACAAAATGATTGTGAGAATTTTGAGAAAAGACCTTGTTACTTTGTTCACTAAGAATGTCCAGTCGAACTTCAAGGCCAAGAAATACAGTCACAAAGATTTTCCCGGAACAAAGTCTGGATTCAAGATGCGCACTTCAACAGGAAAAACAAAATATGTTGTGAACAAAGAGAAAAAGATGCCAGAGCACACTTGCGTGTCTGGAGGAATTCTTCGCGCAGAGTTCAACTATGACGACGAAAACATAGTTATTTCTCATCCAAAACTTGGGCTAAAGCTAAGTCTCACTAAATAAAGAAATTATTCGACATGTCGCATTGCACGATAATTCCCACATATAACAACCGTAACACGCTGGCAAAAGTTGTCAATGACGCATCTATATACTCGGACTACGTGATAGTTGTTAATGACGGAAGCACTGACGACACATTGAACATACTTGGGAACTTGCGCAACAGCAAAGTGATTATTGTTTCCTACCCCAAAAATCAAGGCAAGGGACATGCTCTGCTTCAAGGGTTCAAGAAAGCAGAAGAACTTGGTTTCGACTATGCAGTGACGATGGACAGCGACGGACAGCACTTTGCAGAGGACATTCCCAACCTTCTTTCAAAAATAGATAATGATAACGAGACTTATCTAGTTCTTGGTTCACGAAACATTGACACTCAGGAAAATATGCCGAGCAAAAATAGTTTTGCAAACAACTTCTCCAACTTCTGGTTCAAGGTTGAAACAGGACTTACTTTGCCCGACACTCAATGCGGATTCAGAATCTATCCAGTCAAGGAAGTCAACAAAATGCACGTGTTTTCGACCAAATACGAGGCTGAGCTTGAAATGCTTGTGCGACTTGCCTGGAGGAATGTCAAGGTCGTTTCATATCCAATCAAGGTTTACTACGCACCGGAAGGTGAACGCGTTTCCCATTTCAGACCTTTCAAGGACTTCTTTAGAATTTCAATTCTAAACACAATACTAAGCACAATATCAGTATTTTACATAAAACCGAGAAACCTTTTTAGGAAATGGGTTGGATAAAAAAGATCAAAGATTTTTTCGTTCAAGACTTCCAAATAGCAAACGAAAGCAACCACAAGGTTTCTCTTGCAGTTGCAGTCGGATGCATGTGTGCAGTTCTACCCATTTGGGGGTTCCAGATGATTGCCGCTTTTGCGATTGCCGGATTCCTTAGACTTAACAAGATTGTTGTTGTCGCCACTTCCAACATTAGTATTCCGCCAATTACACCCGTATGGCTTTACCTGTCATACGTAATCGGATGCTTTTTGTTCGGAAGAGAGAACTCGTTATCTTTCAACGGAATAACCTTGGAGGAAGTTTCCAAAAGCCTAATAGTTTACGTGGTTGGGGCAATCGTCCTTGCCATGCTTCTTGGAGTGGCTTCCTACTTCCTTTGCTATGGACTGCTAGCCATATTCAGAAAAAAACAACCAAACAAAATTGACCAAGATGGACAGAGAGAAAATGCTTGACAAATACTACAACAAGCACAAGGAAGACTTGAGACTTACACGAAGACACGGAATGGTTGAATACCGCGTCTCTATGAAGTACATCCTCGAACTTCTGCCCAAAGAAAACAAGCAAGATTTCAAGATTCTTGACCTCGGTGCGGCAACTGGCAGATATTCAATAGCATTAAAGGGAATGGGCTATGATGTGACCGCAGTGGAACTGGTAAAGCACAACCTAGACATAATGAAAAAGAAAGACCCGGAAATAAAAGCTTTCCAGGGTAATGCCAAGAACATCGGATTTCTAGCTGACAACACGTTCGATCTTGTAATAAATTTCGGCCCTTTGTACCACTTGATAGGCGACGAGGAGAAGCTCATCGCCATGAACGAGGCTAAACGCGTTACAAAACCCAACGGACTGATTTTGAATGCATACGTCATGAACGAATACTGCGTGCTGTCTTTCTGCTTTGACGAGGACAGAATGCCCAAACTCAGAGAGGACAATTTTGTGGACGACTCTTTTCACGTTCACAGTACCGAAGGCGAACTTTATGACTATGTAAGGATTTCCGACATTGACAGACTTAACCAGAAGGCAGGGCTGACTAGAATAAAGATTTTTTCTCCGGACGGACCTTCCGACTACATGCGTCCGATGATAAACAAAATGAGCGAGGAGTCCTTCGAGCGATTTGTTGAATTTCAAATGGCGAATGCCGAGAGAGAAGACTTGATTGGTGCCGGTAGCCATGTAGTCGATATCGTCAGAAAATAATAAAATTCTAACCAAAATCTTCTCTCAGAGAAAAATAATCTTTAAAATCAGCCACAAATCTTCAAACAACAAATTTTGAGGATTATAAAGACTAGCTAACGCTACAAACCTCCTCATTTTAATTTACATTTTGGACATAAAAGCATTTTCTGTTAATTATATCTTACTAATAACGTCATCAAATTGAGAACTTTCTCTAAAATCTTAAAATTTGAAGAAGGGAAATAGATATAAATTAATAATAAAAAAGGAGAATCACATAACAACCAAATTACTTTGTTTTACACTAAAAATCAAGACTTTTGTTTGTTAAAATGAATTATTAGTACTATTTTTGCATATTCGTATATTGAATTTTAGACTCTAATATGCAAACTTTTGTAAAACACATAATTACCGGTATAATACTACTAGCGAGTACACTTTGCTCACTAGCACAACAGAGCTATCATTTCGGTTTGTTCCCAGGCGAAGGCGCTTCGGACTCCCTATGCGAAATGAAGACAAAGAACAGAATCGACAACAATATTGTTTGGTCTTGCTCGGAGTTGACTACACTTGACCAGAGTATCACGTTCCGTTCCTCAGAATACAAACTATCAAAAAGAGACCAAGTTATATGGGAGTTGAGTAATTTCACTCCTATCGTCATCAAATCAAAGGCAGGCATCCAGACTTTGAAGCCTAGAGTTATGGAAAGGGTTTCACTAAAGTCAATGGGATTCAAGTCTTTGGAACAGGCAAAAAAGTCTAAAATCGTTGTAACTTTCGCTAAATCAGGAGCTCCTGACACAATGTATGTCGGCGTCACACCACCTGACAGACGACCAAAGTTCACAGCGCCATCTATTACAAACTTGACATCAAACAGCCGTTTCGTCTGCAGAGGTAAGTGCTACAACTTCAAGGCGAGCGTTCCCAAGGGCTATCCAGAGAGCGAGTACATTTTTGACTGGTATATCGACGGTGTTTTAATGTCGGGACGTCACGACTGCTGGTTCCAGACTTACTCAAGAACAAACTGGGATGACGGAGAACACAGAATCGAGTGTACTGTAAAGCTAAAGGACAACAAGAGCCTTCCTTCTCCAAAGGGAATTTATGCCTTGACACAGATTTCCACCGATGAATGCAGGGAAAAGGGAATCACAGTTTACCCTTATTGGGGAACAGACTGTGCTGATGAAAACTCTATTCCAGACTACAGATACTCAGACATTTGCGAGTGGGGTTCTTTTACTTTGAAACCTATTGAGGACATCGCTCACTTCTACATGGAGGTCGTAAACCGCAAGATTACAGAGCGAACAATAACAAACGACCCAGAGCTAAAGGATTTCCAGATCATCCATAGAAGCGTAGCCGACTCCGTTGATTTCAAGTTCTTCGACTTGCCTTTGAACATCAAGGTGGAATCTACAGAACCATACGAGGAGCATACAATCTACTTCAGATTCCAGAACGATACGGTTAATTTCTCGACTGTGCCGTATATCACCCCAAGTGTTCATTTAGCTCCTTCCCAGAGTGAGATTTGCGAGAACGCATTCGACGAGGGTAATGTCAGACTCATGGCAACAGCGACAGGATTCCTTCCAAATTCCGCACTTTACCATTGGCTATACAGCAAGAGCAAAGACGGTGAATACAAGGAAGTTACTGCTCCTCAGTTCCGCAACTTCATTCCAGAAAAGGCAGGATTCTATAAGGTTTATGTAACGGACGGAGTGTTCTCTTGCACAAGCGAACCTGTAGAAGTGCTTTCAAAAAGTTCCGGATGCCAGAAAGTTGAAATTGTCGTCAATGGAAACCAGTGGGCATGCGAGGGCGGATACACTGAGATATCTTCATCACTAAAGGGTAACCAATATACTTACAGATGGCTAGTCGGACCTGAGAATCTTGACATTGACAACATGGTTTCTCAGTTGCAGCCAGTAGAAGGTGCCATTTCGGAAGTGTTCAACGCTCCCCCTTCAAAGGAAGGCGAGGCATACTACCTTGCAGTTACAAAAGACGAGAAAGAAGTTGTTTCAAAGCCAGTTGTAATCAGAAAGCTCAGCCCGTTGACCGGTTCAGAAATTGTAGTTGTAAAGACTGCGCCAGAAAAAGTCTGCGAGGGCAACCAGGTAAACATCACCGCAACTGTAATGAAGAACGGGGAGCCTGTGAACGGAGTCTATGACTTCAAGTTCTCAAGGAAGGGAGATTTCGACTTCGACTACAAGTCAATGAGCTCCGTTCAGACACAAACAACCAAGGCAACAGTTTCGGAAGTGCTTACTGCAGCAGCCCAGTATAAGGCAGAAGTAATCGGATGTAACGGAAAAGAGACTTCAGAACAGATGGCAAGAGCAGAAATCCGCTCTGACGCAAGCTGTTCGAGCGGAGCCCTTTTTGTAAAGGCTTCGGGTAATGATGAGGAAAATGACGGAAGAAGCTGGGCAACAGCATTCAAGACCATAGACAAGGCTCTGAGGGCAGCGAGAAACATGAGGAACTCAGCAAAGTACAAGGACTCGCCATTGTCAATCCACCTTGCTGACGGAGAATATTCTCCGAACGACAAGAACGGATTTGATTTCCCTGACAACATAACAATCTATGGAGGCTACAGCATTTCTCCTGTGGATGGAACTGTCAGTGGAACAAAGCGCAACCCGAGAACTCCGCAATACAACGAGGGAAACACAACCATTCTAAGGAACGATGACCCTAACGGCTACATCGTCAAGCTAAAGAACAAGAAGGACATAAAGTTCGTAGGAATCTGTTTCTGGGGCTCAAGTTTGATTACCGAGAGCAAGATAAATGGACGAGCGCTCAACATTGACGACTCAACAGTCGAGCTCGACTCTTGTATAGTAATGAACTTTGCATTCTCTTCGACAACAGACAAGCCTTTGACCGCAGTAGCTATAGAGGAGGGACTTCCTTCGGGCAAGTCAAAGCTAACTATACGCAACTCCATATTCACTTCTATAAAGGGTGGACAAATAGGAGCATGTATATCAATAATGAAGGATGCTGAGGTGAACATACACAACTCATTGTTCACAAACAACACTTCCTTGTACTTTGGCGCTGTGGCATTGCTGACTTACAATTCAAGTCCTAAGGTCAACATCCTCAACTCCACATTCTATGACAACCAGTCAACCCAAGCGCTTGGCTATTATGGACGTGCATTGCTTAGAACTCTTGGCGGCAATCCAGAGATAAACATCTATAGTTCAACTCTTTGCGGCAGATTCTACAAGGAGAGCGGACAGATCAACATTTATCATTCACTTGTGGAGTGTGCAGGTCGCTGCAACACATACGAGCACAACTATCCGGCAAAGACTACTTTCGTTGACAACGACAAGAGAGACGCTAAAGAGGATAATTCAAAGGCATTTCTAGCAAACTTCAAGGGAACAGTCGTATCAAAGCTGACTTACAGAGGAAGCTTCACACAAGTATTGATTCCGTCTAACAGACTGGAGATTATCGGTCAGGCAGGAGCGCCTCACCCTCTAACCCCTTACGATGCGCGAGGAATTCAGCGTTCACCTATCCAGAGTACATACGGAGCTTGCGATGCAGACTACTCGGTTGTAATCGAAATCACAGAGCAGGGCTGTCCAGACCATAAGAACACAGTGGCTTCATTCAAATCTACGATAGCAGGCTTACAGAAGGCTCAGTATCAGTGGGTTGACAACTACAACGACATCACAAACGAAGTCAATCCGACAATGAAGAACGCAAAGATTGGTACATACTGGCTTGATGTCAAGGGAATAGACCTTCTCGGCAACGAAGTCACTGTTTCAAGTAACGAGGTACGAGTTTCAGACGTCTGCGAGGAGCCGGGTGTATTCTATGTAAAGACTGAGGACAAGGGCGGTAATGATGACTTTGCAGGTACAACTTGGGATCAGGCGTTCGCATCTCCTGAAAAGGCTTTTGAGGCGGCAATAAAGTATCAAAAGAAGGAGGGAAGCAACAGCAAGGTTACAATTCACGTAGCAGGAGGCGGCTACAAATTGAAATCAGACATGGGTATTGTTCTTGCTGGACTAAAGAACACCACTGTTTATGGCGGATACTCAGGCTCGCCTAACAAGGGTTCAAAGAGAGCTCACAAGCGCACAGCCAAAGACCCTGGATTCAACACATACTTCACCCCTCACAGCAGCAAGGGTAAAATTATGGACATTTACCCTGAGAACACTGGCTTGAGATTCGTAACAATGCACTTGCTTGGAAATCAAGACAGAACTGTTAACGGCGTTACAGTAAACGGTGGAGAAGTAAGATTCGACTCATGTCTGATCAGCGGATTCAAGGCAGGCAAGGATGCCGACGCGTCTGCTTTCGCCATCAAGAAAACTGCAGACATTACATTCAACTCTTGCTATATTTACTTCAACCACAGCCAGACAGGAGCATTCCTTTCTATACTTGACAAGGGCAACAAATCTCAGATTACGTTGAACGGATGCAATGCTTCCAGCAACAAATCAACAAAGTACGGAGGTGCGGTAATCTATTCTACAGCTGATCCAACTATCAATATAAGCAACTGCTCGTTCTATAACAACGAGTGTTCGGTAAACGAGTTGGCGGCGGCAACAACATTCAGAATAGGAAGCGGCAAGGCGAATGTGAACATCAACCACTCTACCCTTTGCGGAAGCTACTATTTCGAGTATGGAAATGTCAAGATTAACAACTCTATAGTTGAAGCAGTGGGCAACGCTTCTACAGACCAGTGCTTTGTCAAGACAGCCAACTCTTTACCAGGTATTTCTTCTGAAGTTCCTAAGGCAGACCACGAAGACTTCAAGACATACTTCGAGAACGAGAAACTTGGAAGCAGCAACACACCATACCTTCCTCTTGCAAAGCCTATAGACAGAGTTCCTGCTATGAAAGGCAAATATCTTGAAACTGACCAGACTGGATATTCAAGAAGCGATGGCATGGTAACACCGGGAGCTATAGAGAAACAGCCGGCTCCAACAGTTGCCGCACCGGTTGAAGAACAATAATTCCACAATTAGGACCACATACAAGAGGTGCAAGAAATTGACTGGCTTTGCGTCGTCGATAGACATTGCACCTCTTTAATTATTAAAAATCACACGTAATATGAAATACCCAAACAAACTAGTACCAGGCGACGAAATCAGAATCGTCAGCCCAAGCGGTTCAGTAGAAGGACAAGTTCTTGACCTTGCTGCTGAGTACCTAACTTCAGAAGGCTTCAAGGTTACTTTCGGAGAACACGCATACGGAAAGTTCAACCGTTTCTCTGGCACAGACGAGGAAAGGCTAAACGACCTGCAGAAAGCACTTGACGACAGCAATGTAAAGGCTATTATCTGTGGAAGAGGCGGCTACGGACTTACAAGAATTATCGACAAGGTAAACTTCGAGAAGTTCAAACTAAATCCGAAGTTTGTTGTTGGCTTCAGCGACATTACAGCTCTACACGCAGCAATCAACATACACGCACAGGCTTGCTCAATCCATGGACCTATGGCAAAGTCATACGCAATCGCTACAGGAAAATACAAGACTAGTGACGGAGAACTTCCTAAGGAAGAAGTAGAGAACCACAAGAAAGGTGTCAAGATGCTTCTTGACCTACTGAAGGGCAAGCGTGCCGGCTACAAGCAGACTTCGACTAATCCTCAGAACAGACTTTCTAGCGAGAAAATTTCCGGCGTTCTATACGGTGGAAACCTTACCCTTATAACTAAGCTTCGAGGCACAAACTACGATGTACTAAAAAAGGGAGGCATTCTTCTTATCGAAGACGTGGGAGAGAGAATGTATTCAGTTGACCGAATGATGCAGAACTTGCGCATGAGCGGTCTGTTGAGCAAGACAAAGGCTATAATTGTCGGAGACTTCTCTGACCTTGACAACGACTCTTCTTTCGGTTCTATCGAGCAGTTGATATTGGATGCGACAAAGGACTACAACATTCCTGTTTTGTTCGGCTTCCCTGCCGGCCACGAATCACTTAACCTTCCACTAATAATGGGCGGACGCATCAACATAGATGGCAACACAATCAACAACCACAAATAGACTCATGGGCAGACTGGTTCTATTC
>JAKSKX010000052.1 GCA_024401535.1 Paludibacteraceae bacterium
TCGCTTTCTTGGCAGGTCACGAGTCATTCGCTGCTGCTGAGGGTGCTATCAAGATTGCTCAGATGGCAAACAAGTCGAGACCAGCTGACAAGCCACTTCGTTGTATCCTTAACGGTCTAGGTAAGGACGCAGCTATGATCATCAGCCGTATCAACGGATTTACTTATGTAAAGACTCAGTTCGACTACTTCACAGGAGAGCTTAAGGAGGTTAGCCGCACAGCTTACTCTAACGGTCCTCGTGCTGCAGTTAACTGCTACGGAGCTGACGATGTACGTGAGGGTGTTGCTATCTTCTGGAAAGAGGATGTTGATGTTTCAATCACAGGTAACTCTACAAACCCAACTCGTTTCCAGCACCCAGTAGCTGGTACATACAAGAAGGAGCGTATCCGCGCTGGTAAGGCATACTTCTCAGTAGCTTCAGGTGGTGGTACAGGTCGTACACTTCACCCAGATAACATGGCTGCAGGTCCTGCTTCTTATGGTATGACTGACACACTTGGTCGTATGCACTCGGACGCACAGTTCGCAGGTTCTTCATCAGTTCCAGCTCACGTTGAGATGATGGGATTCCTTGGAATCGGTAACAACCCAATGGTTGGTTGCTCGGTTGCTTGTGCAGTAGAGGTTGACCTTGTTCTTAACAAGAAGTAATCAATAGGCATTTGCTTAATAATAAAGGCGTACCGCAAGGTGCGCCTTTTTTTTGTTTTTGTATGTTTGTAGATTTTGCTTGTGAAATTTGGTATAGGAAAGAAAATAAACTATCTTTGTGCGAGTAATCAAAATAATTAAAATCAATATATTATAAAAAGAAGTCAATAATATTCATATAGTATAATTCTGAGCTTACGCTCTTATTCTCACTTGGTAAAATCTGGTAAATTTTAATGATGAGAGGATAAGCAAGCGAGAGGTTCACGTCTTATGGCGTGAGCCGTTTCGTGCTTGTTGTCATCAATGGTTTACCAGAGCCTTCCGAGTAAATAAGCAATTAACGAACGGCTTACGCTTTTTATGCAGACAAACGCAAACATACATATAGGAGAACTTATAAAGAAAGTTATGAAAGATCAAGGACGAAGTCCTTCATGGCTAGCAGAACATTTGGGATGTGAGCGAGCCAATATATATGACATCTACAAGAGGCAGTGCCTCGACACTGATCTTTTATTTCGTATTTCAAAACTTCTTTCATTCGATTTCTTTTCGGTTTATTCTAATTTGTTGTAGCATGTCAAATATTATTATACAATTCGTCAAATTATCTGATATATTGTATCCATTGTTCATGCTGTCATTATGTCTAATTTTGCGTTGTGTAAGTTTATTGCTTATGCCATCGCACCAAATTTATATTAGGGGTTTGTGTGTATGTGTTAACCCTAATGCAAGGATTTTTGTATGAAAAAATTAATTTATTTGTTTTTTGCATTGCTAGTCTCTGTATTCTCCTTTTCAGGGTGTAGTGATGACGAAAAGGAAAACGGCAAGGACAATCAGTCTGTTATTTCTGTTGATGGTGTTTGGCAATCTACAGAAATAGATGATTTCGTTATTATTTTTGATAATGGCTATTTGTATAATGCTGAAGGAGATAATGGAGAGTGGTATTTGTACAGATGCAAATATACATTTAGTGATGGTAAGTTGTGGAATATAAATGACGGGATAGAAAAGGCTTGTTCTGTTACAATATCGGATAACAAACTTGTACTTATAGACTTAGCTGGTAGCGCTATGTTCTTTGAGCGTTCTGCTATGCCAAACAAAGTTAAGGTTTTGAAAGACTCTGGAGTTTTCGAAGAGGTGGAACATGGTTTGTTTTAACTAAAACAAATATAGTTTTGTTAAAAGCTATGAGGGTGCGTCAAGTTTTTCTTTTGACGTGCCCTCATATTTCATATTAGTCTTTTGAAATAGTTTTAGAAAATATGAAAATAAGAAAAGAACCTTTTTATAAAATCATAAAATTTGCCACTTTTTTGACAAATCCATAAAAAAATATTACTTTTGCCAAGATTATGGCTAAGTGGCTAAATTTTAGTCATAATTAATAGTTGAAAGTCTAGAAAACAAAAAACAAAATGATAAACAGAACTCTAATAAGAATCAAGGTTATTCAGATTCTTTTCTCTTTCTATAAGGGAGCACAGTCGGGTGTGGACGCAGCCAAGAACGAGTTGATTCTAAGCCTTGACAAGTCTTATGAACTTTATATGCTATTGCTTCGTTTGTCTGTTGATGTTTGCAACTATGCTGCAGATGTCAAGAAAAGAAAGAATGAGGTACGTAGCGTGCGTGGAGCTGTAGAGTTTGAGGAGAGAGACAAGATGCCTGCTGATTTCTTTGCAGAGAACAAGGTGGTTGACCAGATTTCAAAATGCTCTCAGTTGAATGATTTTCTTGAGAAGCACAAGACTGGTTGGGAGGGACGCAATGACCTTATCCTTGCACTTTACAAGGAGGTCATGCAGAGCAAGACTTATGCGGACGCCTTGGCTGAGGACCAGAACTATGACAATGATAAGAAGTTCCTTCGCGCTGTTTATCGTGATGTATTCGCAAAGAGCGACATTTTGAGCGAGGAACTTGAGCGTCTTTCAATCTATTGGAACGATGACGAGGAGATTGTTACAAGCTTTGTAATGAAGACGATCTCTCAGTATCAGGAGGCAGAGGGCGAAGACAAGGAGCTTCTTCCTAAGTACAAGGATGCAAACGACGAGACTTTCGCTTTGACTTTGCTAACTAAAGTTATCTATAACGAGGCTGAGTATCATGACCTAATCAACGAGAACTGCAAAAACTGGGATGTAAACCGTATTGCCTTCATGGACATCATCATCATGCAGTCTGCCATTGCAGAGTTGATTTCTTTCCCTCAGATTCCTGTAGATGTAACAATGAACGAGTATATCGAGATTGCCAAGTTCTATAGTACAGGTAAGAGTTCTTCTTTTGTAAACGGAATCCTTGATGCAGTCCTAAAGAAGTTGAAGGCAGAAGGAAAGTTGGTTAAGGCTGCATCCATTAAGAAGACACAGAAGTAAAACATCTAAATAAATGATAACTATGAATTTGATTTCAGTTTTGTTGCAGGCGCAGGCAGGTGGAGGTAGCCCATTGCAGATGATTCTTATGATTGTTCTAATGATTGGTGCAATGTGGTTTTTTATGATTCGCCCACAGCAGAAGCAGCAGAAGAAGGAACAGGCATTCCGAGCTTCATTGAGGAAGGGTGACGAGGTTGTTACTGCATCAGGCCTTTATGGAACAATCAAGGAAATCAGCGATTTCTATGTTATGCTCGAGATTGCTCACAACGTTGTTGTAAAGGTGAACATCAACAGCATCTATCCTTCAGGCAATTCTGCATCTGAAACAGCATCTAAGTAAGAAACATATTTTTTGTTTTGAGTATGAACAAGGAGAGTTATAAAAATTTCGCTTACAGTCTTGTGAAGAAGGCGAAAGTTTTTGTGACAAGCAAGGACTTGTTCATATTTCTTTTTTTCTTGGTTTTGACTACAATCATGTGGTCGCTTCAGTCTCTTTCCAGAGTCCAGAAGTCCACTATTGGAATACCTTTGATCTATGAGGATTTGCCGGAAGGTTTCTGCCAGAGCGAAAATTTGTGCGACACTTTGTTCGTGGAGGTCGAGGGGCGTGGATGGAATCTACTTCCTCATTACTTCAAGTCTTTGACCTCTAACGTCGATCCGATAAGGATAAAGACAAAGTCCTATTCCGAAGGTTCAAATATAGTTGGAACAAAGAAGTATGTCGAAGATGCAAAGGAACTTCTTGGCAGCGAGATAAGTGTTCTTTCCGTTCATCCGGACGTGATAGATATCAGACTTTCTAAGATAGTGTCAAAGAAAGTTCCTGTGGCATTGAATGCAGAGATAAGGCCTTATTCCCAGTATATCAATATGAAGCCGGTTCTTTCTCCATCGCACATTGTGATTGAGGGAACAAAGGAGTCTCTTGACAATATAGACACCGTATTTACTGTGCAGTCTGATGACTTGTTCTATGACATCAAAGACGTGTTCAGAGATAGCATTGACTTGGATTTCGGCAAGCACATTGTAAGCTCCCAAAAGAGGGTAGAGGTGGAGGTTGTAGTCGAGCAGTACACAGAGAAAATTATAGAGACTGTGGCAATAAATGTTGTTGGGGTTCCTTCATCTCAGAAATTGAGAGTTTTTCCTTCTACTGCAAAGGTAATATGCAAGACAGCGCTAAGCCACTGGAAAGACCTTGGCCCTTCTCATTTCACTTTAGCGGTGGATTATCAGGACGTGGATCCCAAGAGCGACAAGGTTAAAATCAAAGTCTTGCAGCAGTCAGCGAATGCGTTTGACGTAAAGGTTGTTCCTGAGACTGTCGAGTATATTCTTGATGATTTCGGGGCTCAGTAAACAGACTTGTCATTATGATAAAACTTGGAATTGCAGGTGGAATAGGTTCTGGCAAGAGCGTAATTAGTCGCTTGCTGCAAGTGATGGGGGTGCCAGTATATGACTGCGACTCAAATGCCAAGCGTTTACAGGAGACTTCCCAAGAGATAAAGGACGCATATATAGAACTATTAGGCGCAGAGGCATACCTGCCCGGAGGAAAACTTAATAAGACATATATAGCAGACAAAATTTTCGGTGACAAGGATTTGTTGCAGAAAATAAATAATATCGTTCATCCTGCTGTGTTCAAGGACTTTGAGTCTTGGGCGAACGAACAGGATTCTTTGATAGTAGGTATGGAGAGTGCATTGATCATGCAGTCCGAACGTGCAAGAAAAGTTTTGGATGTAATTTGTCTGGTCACTGCTCCAACTGAATTGAGAATCGAAAGAGCAATGAAGCGAGACAATGCCCCAAGAGAAAAGATTGTGCAGAGAATCGCAAATCAAGCAGATGATGACGAATCTAGCAGATATGCTGATTTTGTTATCGTTAACGATGATAAGTGTGGGCTTATTCACCAAACAAGGGTGATGATTTCGGAGATGATGAAATGAATTATCGGGTAAGAAGTTGAATAGTGATGGAAGAAGGTAAAAGTCAAGAAAATTTGTTGTCGAGAATTGTTCTCCCTTCAGACTTGAAGAAGTTGAAGGTGGAGCAGTTGCCTCAGGTGTGTCAGGAACTTCGACAATTTATCATTGATGAGCTATCGTGCAATCCAGGACACTTTGCATCAAGTCTTGGAACGGTAGAGCTTACTGTCGCTCTTCACTATGTGTTCGACGCACCCAATGACAATATTGTCTGGGATGTTGGTCATCAGGCATATGGACATAAAATCTTGACAGGAAGACGCGAAAGGTTCCATACAAACAGACATCTGGGAGGAATCAGCGGATTCCCAAATCCTAAAGAAAGCGTATATGACGCTTTTGTTTCCGGTCATGCCTCTAATTCCATTTCTGCTGCCTTAGGAATGAGTGTAGCTTCAAGAATTCAGAAGAAGCAGAACCAGTCCATTGCCGTTATTGGTGACGGTTCCATGACCGGTGGTCTGGCTTTCGAGGGATTGAACAATGCATCAATCTGTGGAAGCAATCTGATTATAGTTCTAAACGATAATCACATGGCAATAGACCCGGTTGTGGGTGGAGTCAGTGATTATTTGTTGAAGATGACTACATCAGAGACATATAACAAGGTAAGAGAAAAACTTTATCGTAAGGCTGTTGCCTTAGGTGTAGTTGACAAGGATAAGAAAGGACGAATCTCTCGTTTCAATAATGCTTTGAAATCCCTAATTTCAAACGAACAGAATATGTTTGAAGGTTTGAATATAAGGTATTTCGGCCCTGTTGACGGTCACGATGTCATAAAGCTGGTTGGTGTACTTAGGGATTTGAAGTCTTTCAATTGTCCAAGAATTCTACATATCCAGACTAAGAAAGGAAAAGGTTTCAAGCCTGCTGAGGAATGTGCAACTGAATGGCATGCTCCAGGCAAGTTTGACAAGAATACTGGAGAGAAGATAAAAGTTTCTGCTTCAGGACTTACACCTCCGTTGTTTCAGGATGTTTTCGGACATACATTGCTCGAGTTGGCAAGAGAGAACGACAAGATTGTTGGTGTCACACCTGCAATGCCAACGGGCTGTTCTATGACATACATGATGCACGAGATGCCGGACAGAACTTTTGATGTTGGTATTGCTGAAGGGCATGCGGTCACTTTTTCCGCAGGATTGGCAAAGGCAGGACTTATGCCGTTCTGCAACATCTATTCTTCGTTCATGCAAAGAGCGTATGACAATGTTATTCACGATGTTGCATTGCAGAATCTTGATATGGTATTGTGCCTGGACAGAGCCGGTTTAGTTGGTGCTGACGGTGCAACTCATCATGGAGTGTTTGACCTTGCGGCTTTTCGTCCGGTGCCAAATTTGACAATTGCTTCTCCACTTAACGAGGTTCAGCTTCGAAACCTTATGTTTACTGCACAGATTCCAGGTCATGGTCCTTTCATGATTCGCTATCCGAGAGGAAAGGGCGTGATGCCAGAGTGGCACGAGACTATGCGCAGCATAGAGATAGGAAAAGGAGAGAAACTTGAGGATGGAGAAAAGGTTGCGGTATTGACACTCGGACCGTTGGGAAACAAGGTGCTTGACGCAGTTAAGTCATTGAAGTCGCAGGGTATGTCAGTTGCCTGCTACAATATGATATTCCTAAAGCCAATAGACGAGGATATACTTGCCGAGGTTGGTGCAAAGTTTAAGCAGGTTATTACTGTCGAGGACGGAACTCGTAACGGAGGTTTCGGCTCAGCAGTCCTTGAATACTTTGCTGATCATGATATAAATATCAAGGTCAAGCGTTTGGGCTTGCCTGATAGGTTTGTTGAACACGGTACACCTGATGAGCTGTATAAGATTTGCGGCTTGGATTCGGAGAGTATCGAAAAAGTAATCAAAGAAGCTTATGAAAATGTTTAGAAAAATTTTGGCAGTTCTTGGCTTGGCTACTACTTGTACAGCTTGTGCCGCAGAGTTTCAGTCTCTTTCGGTTGACGAGTTCGAGACAATATTGAAGTCTGACAGTGTTATGCTTGTCGATGTCCGTACTCCTGCTGAATTTGCAGAGAGTCATATCGAGGGCGCTGTGAACCTTGATGTCAATAATGTGGCGTTCGTTAAGGAAGCGGAGTCATTGAACAAGTCTAAGCAGTTGGCTGTCTATTGCCGTTCAGGAAAGAGAAGCAAGAAAGCGGCAAACGTATTGTCCGATATGGGGTTCAAGGTGGTTGAATTGAATACTGGCATCCTAGGTTGGAAGGCTAGTGGAAAAGCAGTGGTTAAGTAATATGAAAGTTGCGATTATAAAATATAACGCCGGAAACATTTTCTCTGTTGATTATGCTATGAGGCGCCTTGGTATCGAGGCCGAAATCACAGGTGATCCAGAAAAGATTTTGTCTGCTGACAAAGTGATTTTCCCAGGTGTGGGCGAGGCTGAGACTACAATGTCCTACCTTAAGGCACATAATCTTGATAATCTAATAAAATCTCTAAAGCAGCCGACTTTAGGAATTTGTATCGGCATGCAGCTTATGTGCAAGTCGAGTGAGGAAGCTACAAGTGGAAAGGTCGATTGTTTGGGCATCTTTGACGAAGAGGTAAAGCTGTTTGTTCCTGATGAAAAGACAATCAAAGTTCCCCACATGGGATGGAATACAGTTTCTGCAATAAATGGCAACCCTCTCTTCGATGGTTTGACAAATGAC
This sequence comes from Paludibacteraceae bacterium, assembly GCA_024401535.1. Taxonomy (GTDB): domain Bacteria; phylum Bacteroidota; class Bacteroidia; order Bacteroidales; family Paludibacteraceae; genus UBA1723. The sequence continues at coordinate 7,754 of JAKSKX010000052.1, forward strand.
CCTTATTTTTACTATGTGCATAGCTATCATGCGACAGTTGGTATTGACACTATCGCAACAACTGACTATATTAACAAGTATAGCGCGGCTTTGCACAAGGACAACTTCTATGCAGTCCAGTTCCATCCGGAAAAGAGCGGCAAGGTTGGAGAGTTGCTTTTGAATAATTTCCTAAAACTGTAATATAGAGTAGATTATGCTTGCAAAGAGAATCATTCCTTGTCTTGACATTAAGGACGGACAGACAGTAAAAGGAGTTAATTTTTTGAACATCAAGTCTGTAGGTGACCCCGTAGAACTTGGTGCTGAGTACAGCCGACTAGGTGCTGACGAGTTGGTGTTCCTTGATATTACAGCTTCTCATGAGGGCCGCAAGACTTTCAAGGACTTGGTAAAGAGAATAGCAGAGAATATCAGCATCCCGTTTACAGTTGGTGGCGGTATTCACGAGCTAAAAGACGTAGAGACTCTTCTAGCGGCTGGAGCTGACAAGGTGTCCATAAATTCTGCCTCTATCAAGAATCCTGATTTGATTACTGAGGTTGCAAAGAACTTCGGTTCACAGGTTTGTACAGTTGCAATTGACGCAAAGATGGCGTCAGACGGCGAGTGGACTTGTTATTTGAATGGCGGTCGTGTAGAGACTGACAAGAAGCTTTTTTCGTGGGCAAAGGAAGCTCAGGAGAGAGGTGCAGGCGAGATACTTTTCACAAGTATGAATCATGACGGTGTGAAGCAGGGGTTCGCAAACGATGCGCTTCGCGTGTTGTCAGAGAGCCTTTCTATTCCAGTAATTGCATCGGGTGGTGCAGGAAAGATGGAGCATTTCAAGGATGTGTTTGTCGATGGAAAGGCTGATGCAGCTTTGGCAGCCTCCATATTCCACTTCCACGAGATTGCGATTCCAGACTTGAAGAACTACCTTGCCAAGGAGGGTATTCCAATGCGTTTGGTTTAGTTTATGAAGAAATTAATAAGAAACATGTTATTATGTGTTATAGCAGTGCCTGTCTTGGCATTGCTATACATGTTTATATATACTTCCTATTATACTCCGAAAGAACCAGAGATTAACCTTAGATCCCAATCATCAAAAGTTGTGTGTTCCATTGACAGTTCGTCGCGAACGCTTGATAATAATTGGACCGTAAAGGTTAATGATGAATTGTATCTTTGTTACACGGAGGGTAATCCTGAGGAGAGAGGTTATGCTTATGGTGCGCTTCTCCAGGATCTGATGTATCATCAGGAGAAGTCTTTGTTCGATAGAATGAAAGAGACTATTGACAATGAGTTGTATCGTACATTCCTTTGCCGCCTGGCAAGGTTTTATAATAGTGGAATAATAGAATCATTGACAGATGAACAGCGCAGGGAAATCTACGGACTGAGTCTTGCAGATACTCATGATTTCGATTATTTGGCTGAACCGTTCGAGCGGCAGCTTAATCTGCATGCGGCTCATGATATAGGCCATGCGATGCAGGATTATATGCTCGTCGGTTGTTCTTCGTTTGTGTTGAACGACAGCAAGACAAAGGATAGTACACTATTGTTCGGTCGCAATTTTGATTTCTATTGCGGCGATGAGTTTGCAAAGACAAAGGTGGTCTCGGTAACTAAGCCAGACTCCGGATATGCCTTCGTATCAGTTACTTGGGGAGGAATGCTTGGTGTAGTTTCTGGCATGAATGAGAAAGGTTTGGCAATATGTATAAACGCGTCAAAACTTGATGTTCCTAAGTCTGTTGCAATGCCAATATCTATGCTTGTCCGTCATATTCTGATTCATTGCAAGAATATAGACGAGGCTTATGAGGAGGCAAAGAAAATGAAGACTTTCGTAGCCGAGAATATCGTTATAGCATCAAGGGAGGATAACGATATGGCAATTATTGAAAAGTCTCCTGAGGATATTGATTTATTTCGTTCTCCGAATAAGGACATGTTGCTTTGTACAAACCATTTTCAAAGCGAGAAGTTCATGAAGGACGAAAGAAA
>JAKSKX010000053.1 GCA_024401535.1 Paludibacteraceae bacterium
GACGGGTATCTTGGAATGCCGGAAGCGGCACCTTTCGACAAGATACTTGTTACAGCTGCTGCCCAAGGATTTCCCAATATATTAGTCTCTCAGTTAAGGATAGGTGGCATTATGGTAACTCCGATAGAGCAGAATGGCGAGTGCTACTATTATAAAATTGTGAGAAAGAACGAAACAGAATATGATGTTACCAAATACGAAGCATGCAGGTTTGTCCCAATGCTTCCGGGTATTAACTGATTATTATGAAGAAGAAAAGAGAAGACCAAATAGAGATTACAACCGGAGAGTATGTAAATTTGCATTATACATGCGCTCAGCCTGGTTCACGCGTGTTTGCTGTAGTCATTGATTGGATTGTGTCATGGTTCATGTTCTACGGAGTATTGGAGCTTGAGACCTTCAGAGGTATTCCCTACCCTGTAAGAGATTATATCATTGTGACATTATTAGTATTAGTCACTATGTTCCACTTTATGTGCGAATATTTCTTTAACGGAAAATCTATCGGGAAAATGTTGATGAAAATAAAGGTAATCAGCGAGGAGTGTACACCTCCGGATTTTCTTCAGTGTTTTCTCAGATTCATATTGTTCTTCCCCGCAGATTTTTTTGTCGGAATAATCTTTATGGCAAAAAAGAACCAAAGACTGGGCGACCTTGCATCTGGTTGTTATGTGGTGTATGATAACAGCTTCAAAGATACAAGGATTGATTTGGACAGGGATTTTCCTTATGCCGAGGATGGTTATACGGTACAGTATCCCTTTGCTGAATCCTTCACAAAAGAGGAGGTTATTTCTATTCAAAAGGTTATATACAACAGTCGATACAAGAGCTTGAAGCCCGAAATGTGTAAAAGAATCAAGAGAAGGTTCCCAAAAGAGAAATTCTGGGGCTCAGAAGATATGTGGCTAAAGCAATTAGTTATGGACTACCATTATTTGAAGAAAGAATAGTATGAGAGAGGTAGATTTTATAAAGGAAAATAAGGAGAAGTGGCGTGAATATGATGAGGTGGCTTCAAACAGAAACGCTTCTGTCGAGTCGTACACAAATGCCTATCACGATTTGCTTGCCGACTTGGCCTATGCAAACACTAAGTATCCAGATTCCAGAATACGCATATATTTGTCCAATGTTGCCAAGAAACTGCATGAAAAGATATATACTCCGGACAAGTTCAGCTGGGCAACAATCAAGAGACTCTTTGCCTACGAGGTGCCATATCTTGTGGTAAAGCATAGGAAGGAGTATATCATTACGAGTGTGACATTCATCTTGTTCGTGATTCTTGGTGTGATTCTTCAACTTCAGGATATCAACGCTTTTCGTGAAATAGTAGGAAACCACTATGTTGATGAAACTATCAGAAATATCGAAGCAGGTGAGCCTTGTGCTGTGTATGGTAGTTCCGGCGAGTTTGAAACTTTTTTTGGAGTGACGTTCAATAACCTGATGGTTTGCCTTAGGATGTATGCCTCCGGCCTCTTCCCTTTTGTCGGTCCGTTAAGGTTCATTTCTGTTAATGGTATTATGCTTGGCGAATTTCAGACATTCTTCTTTCAGTACGATGCAGGTTTCGAGTCTATGACATCCATTTGGATTCATGGAAGTCTGGAGATTCCTTCGATACTGATAGAGGCAACAGCTGCTATTATATTGAGCTACAGCATTGTCTTTCCAGGTTCGTATTCCAGATGGGAGTCAATCAAGAGAGGTGGAGTCGAGTCGATGAAAGTTTTGCTGACCGCACTTCCCGTGATTGTGATTGCCGGTTTCATGGAGGGCTATATAGCCAGAAGAAGTCATGACCCGCTTGCTGTGAGACTACTTATTATTTTCACTTTGTTTTCAGCTTGGCTGTACTACTATGTATATATGCCTTTCCAGATATACAAGAAAAACAAAGAGACTGAAGAATTTTTGAAGAAATGAATATGAAGAATTTTATATATGTCATTCTTTGTGCGCTTTCTGTCGTTTTTGTTTCTTGTTCAGATAATGACGAGAATCAAAAAACAGAGTTGTCGCTCTATACGAAGGAGGGCAACGAATACATAGACCACTTGGGCGAATATTCGACAAAGGACATGAAGTTGCCTGATCATGAGTCTCCTTCGTATTACCCCAATCTTTTGAAGTTCTTTCAGGAATTGGCTCCTTTGGTTAAAGTTTTGTTCATAATTGTCATTGCCGTTATACTATTGATGATAGCTCTGCACTTTTATAGAAACATAAACTCTAATAACAAAAATAAAGTTGTAAAGGGTAGTGGTGCCGAAGAATCTCTTGACACCATATATGGTCATGATTGGAGCAATGAGATAGAACAGGCGGAAGCCAACGGTGAATGGGGCAGGGCGATAATGCTCGTGTATCTACATTGTCTATATAATTTGGATTCGCATAATTTGATAGCATGGAAGGACAGTAAAACTCCGACAGAGTACTACTATGAGTTGAAGACTGACAAATATCGTAAGCCTCTATACAACCTGACTATGCTTTATCTGCGTGCCAGATATGCTGATATTGTCGCTGATGAAGATATGTTTAATTCTGCATTGCAGGAACAAAAAAGAATAGGAAATGAAAATTAAGAAATACATATATGTTATAGTATCTTTCTTGCTTCTTCTTTGTTCTTGTAAAGAAGAGAAACAAAGTATATCATTCAATAATCCATTTGGTTATGATGAAGATGGGAAAAATGGTAAATATCCATTAAACATAGGAAACTTTGATTGGTTATGTTCTCGTAATGGTATCAAAACAGAAGGGGGACCAACTTATTATGGATATTGGCTACCAATCGGAGAACTTCTTGATACTGTAAAGAAGTACGAGTCAGATCCCGACGAATTGATTGTGGATGCTGATATTCCTGTTATAGATACAGTTGAGATATCAGAAGATTCAGAGAAAGAGCTTGAAATATATAGTTTTGATACATGTCCTAATCTCTTTGCAATTTGTGCAGAAGATTTGCGAATCTGTGTGGAAACAAATACCGTTAATTCGAACGTGTTATCACGTCGAGTGGCTTGGGATGGGTTCAATACTATATTAGTTTCGGAAACTTTCATATTCGGAGGAAACAGCGTTCCCATGAGGGGAAGAAAGTTTAACATTTCTTCCTTTATAGACGAGGCAAAGCAAGACTTTTATGAGACAAAGAAGTTAGTGATAGACGGCAAGGAATATCAAGTATATTCCCAGTTCTGTGGTGTATTCTTTGACGATTCTGCAATCGAAAGAATACAGAGCCAGTTAGAGCTTTTGGGTGGTAATCCAAGGTATGTTTCTTCTTGCTGTGATGTGGAAGGCAATAGAATTGACTGCCAGTTCAAGTTTGATAGCGGAGCGACAGTTACTTTTGTTTCTGCACCATACTTGTTCACAAATGCATGTATAACAAGTGCGAAAGGTTTGAATTCGGAAGTTAGCATGAGACTGCTAATGCATGGATTCAATGTTTCTTCCCTTGGTGACATTCATTCTTTTAACTTCTATAATGAGGTTAGTAAAGACGATTATGGTTATTATGTGTCCAATATAGACAAGTCAAAAAAGAAGTATAGAGAGGAGAAACGTGCAACAGTAGGTCCTAAGGATGCAGATGAGAGTTTTTTTGAAAAATTTAAACGCATTTTTGAGACCATTTGGCCATATCTGTTGTTGATGCTTCCTTTCGTATTAAAGCGCAGACATAGGGCAATTCCTGTGATTGATTTCTACAAGAACAAGACTAAGGATTACGTTATGCGTGTTGGCGTTCTCTATTTTAAGGAAGGCGACTGGCAGCTGATACTGCGCAAGAAAATTACTTGCTTCACTTTCGATTTGGCAGAAAAGTTTGGTATAGATATTTCTTCGGAAAATCCGGCTGATGTTGAGGCTAATGCAAGTGTGCTTGCCCGCACGACTCTGCTTGATGTACAGAAGATGAAAAGGCTTATTATCAAACTAAACAAGTACAGATACGACAGCAAGCGTAGTGATTTTAACGAAAGTGTGTTCAATTCAGTTTGCGATGACATAAACGAGGTGCAATCGAAACTTTTAAATTATAACGTGAAAAATAAAAAGATTTAAAATATGGAAGATAATCAAGGTATAGTAAATGCTTCAGAGAACATAGTTGAGAACTTCTCTGAAAATACATATTCGGACAAGATGCAGCAGATGCGCTCTATGATTTCGAGCGTTGTGTTCGGTCAGGAAAAGACTATTGATCTTTTGCTTACAGCTGTTTTGGCTGGAGGTCATGTGTTGATTGAGGGTGTTCCAGGTGTAGCCAAAACTTTGTCCGCTCGTTTGATAGCAAAGTTGATTGACGCTCAGTTCTCTAGAATCCAGTTTACTTCGGATATTATGCCGAGCGATGTGCTTGGAACGAATGTCTTTAACATGGGAACGAATGCGTTCGAGTTGCACAAGGGACCCGCTTTCGGAGATATTATTCTTGTTGATGAGATAAACCGTGCGCCTGCAAAGACACAGTCCGCTTTGTTCGAGGTTATGGAGGAGCGTCAGGCAACTATTGATGGCGTCTGCTACCCGTTCGGCAAAATATATACGGTATTTGCTACTCAAAACCCAATCGAGCAGGAAGGTACTTATCGTTTGCCAGAGGCGCAGATGGATAGATTCATGTTCAAGATTAACGTTGACTATCCAAGCAAGGTCGCAGAGTTGAAGGTGCTAATGGCACACAACTCGTCTTCGGATTACAACAAGCTTGCAAACATCAATCCAATTCTTTCAAAAGAGGATGTCTTGTCTTTGCGTGAGCAGGCTGGCAAGGTGTTTGTTGACGAGAAACTGATGAACTATATAGTTGACCTAATAGGCGAGACTAGAACTGACGCTATGGTTTATGTTGCGGCTTCTCCGCGTGCGTCCCTTTCTTTGCTTAATGCAGCCAAGGCGTATGCTTTGATTATGGGTAGAACTTTTGTTATCCCTGATGATGTGAAGACTTTGGCATATCCTGTTCTTTGCCATCGTATTTCGCTAACTGCAGAGGCTGAAATGAACGGAGTTACAGTGTCAAAGGTTATTGCCGGCATTATAGAACGAGTACAGGTTCCAAAATGATGTACTTAAATAGTTTAAGTTAAAGATGTACTGAAAATCGAAGTGTTCGTATATTTGAACACTTCGTTTTTATAGTTTTGTCTCACTGTTCAATACAATATTGATGGGTTTGTTCTTATTGTTCGTGATGTTGTGTTTTACGCTTCCTTTGTTGGGTGTAATACTTTATTTAATAGCCTCTTATTTCAAAAAAAGTAAGGGAGTGAATGTCAAGCGCAATTGTATTATAGTATTCGCTTTTGTTTTCAATCTGCAGTTGGCTTACTATATATGTTCCACTGAGGTTGAAAGCTACTATGGATTGTATGATGATAATTGGGAGATTATGTCCGTGTCTAATGACTATGGACAGTTTGAAAATATTGATGGTCTAGTATTTGTAAAAACAAACAATATGCATTTTGAACCATCCTTTAATTACAGGATTAAGGAGTGCGAGAATAATATAGTCCTATTTCATGATTCGGTGAGCTATAATATTGACAACAAAGGTTTTTCGTCGCTCATAGATTGTGATAAAGATTATCTTGATAGTTCTATTAAAGCTTCGAATTATTGTTCAAAGGAATTTTGGCGGATTCATAATGATAATAATCTTTATGTCATAAAATCGGTGATAGCTCTGCTTATTGCATTTTTAGTAACATTTGTCGAGTATCGTATTTGTAGAAAAATTAAGCACTAATATTTGATGTTTGGGCTTTTTTTTGATTTTTTCTGCAATAAAATTTTGTTTTAACCATTTTTTTTTTTTAGTTTTGCTCTGTTTTCTAAAATCAGGACAAATATTAGTACATGAAACACAAACTTTTAGCTACAATTTCATTATTATGTTCGGCTTGTGGCATATTTGCTACAGAGAACTATATGACAGTAGAGTTGAAGAACGGAGATTTGTATTCGTTTCTTTTGGCTGATAAGCCAGTCGTGTCATACAATGATGCAAGCCTTGTAATCAATAGCAATGACAAGACAAGCTACGCAATTTCTGACGTGAAGAACTACCATTTTACCAAGTCGGATGTTACTTTTCTCGAAACAGTGAACAGTTCGTTGAAAGTCGTTAATGTTGACAACGAGACAGTTGAGGTGCAGAACGCAAAGCCTATGTTACAGGTAACACTTACTTCGACAAGTGGTGTGCAGATTTTGTCATCTTGTGCCGGTTCTGATGGCAGAGTGGTTGTAAAGTTGCCGGAAAGCAAAGGTGTCTATCTCTTGTCTGTCGGTGACCAGTCTTTCAAAGTCATAAGGAAATAATAAATAAGGAATAATTATGAGGAAGAAATTACTTTCTTTGCTTGCATCGTTCTCTTTGTGTGCGTCAATGTTCGCAATAACAAATATGTGCATCAAACTTAAGGACGGTGCTGTGGTCAAGTATAACATCGAAGATGTGGAGGAGGTCTATTACGAAGGTGAAGAAACTCAGGAAATCATGGCATGCGTAAAGCAGAAGGATGGTTCGGTAGTCAAGTATAGCATTGCGAATACGGAACAGGTCTATTATGAGGATGAAGAAGAAACTCCGGAAACTATTCCGAACGCCGGGGACTTTTGTTTTACCTTTAATGTGACTTCAGATTCTACTGTCGAGGTCAAAGATGGAACTAAATGTCAAGATTCTGCCATTGTAATTCCACCTAAAGTTATACTTGACGGTAAGGTGTATGTGGTTACAGCAATCGGAGATCGTGCATTTTGGGGGTATGAATTGGTTAAGTCTGTAACTTTGCCTAATACAATAAAGGAAATTGGAAGTTATGCTTTTTGCTGCGAAAGTTTGGAACATATCAATATCCCAGATAGTGTGACAAGTATAGGGGACCATGCATTTAGTGCTCCCAAAGGTGGAATCTCAAATTTGACTGACATAGAAATCCCTTCGAGTGTAACTTATATTGGTACGGGTGCATTTTATCAATGCTATAAATTAAAACCCGAGTTGTTAGTGTATAACAATGGTACAAGGTGTTATGGATTGTTAGGAGATAGGGATGCGAATACTGAAATTGTCATTCCTGATGGGGTTACAGATATAGATGATTATGCATTTAATTATGAAAATAAACTAACAAAAGTTACAGTGCCTTCGAGTGTAACCAATATAGGACGAGAAGCTTTTTATGGTAGTTTGAATCTTGATCTCTATATTGATAATTACGAGGAAAATGTAAAAACAGATGCTTATTCTATTAATTTTTGTAAATCAGTGACATGGATGAAGGTTAAAGAGCCTGTAGCCGAACTTGAATATGAGTATGTTGACCTTGGATTGCCAAGTGGATTGAAGTGGGCAACAACGAATTACGGAGCTACGAAACCAGAAGAACCAGGAGCTTCTATTAGGGCGTATGAGATAAGTGCTCCTTCTTTCGTAAATAAATGGAGAACTCCTACAATGAAGGAGATAGAAGAGTTGATTGAGAACTGCACTTGGACATGGATAGAACTGAATGGTGTAGTGGGCTATAAGGTAGAAAGTAAAGAAGCGGGTAATAGTAATTGGATTTTTCTTGCTTCTCAATACAGTTATTGGTCTTCTAGTATGACATCTTCATCGAAAAATGAGTGCCTCGACATTTTTGATATAAAATATAGGAATAGTATAAGCAAAAGCACGGAACGTCGCGAAAGTATGTGTAAAGTTCGTTTTGTTTCGGAATAAGTAATGGTATTACTAGGGCGACAGCAATGTCGCCCTATTTTTTGAATTTTATTCCTCGTCAAATCAACTACTTACAAACATTTTCAAAAAAAAGTTGCCAAAACGTTTGGTGGGTAAAAGAGAAAGCACTAATTTTGCATCCGCAATCGGGAAACAACGATGCTAGAGAGGCCAAGCGAGGCTAGAGAAAGAGGAACGAAAAGTTCGCCACAAGGAAGAGTTCTTTGACAAGAATTGCAATGCACAGG
>JAKSKX010000054.1 GCA_024401535.1 Paludibacteraceae bacterium
TGGGTTTTATAGACAAGAAGGGAAAGCTTGTTATTCCGATGAAATTTGAATTTGTTAGCAATGGCAAGTCTTTCGATAACTCGATGTTCAAGAATGGTGTGTTTGCAGATAAAAATATAGGTGTTATTAGCAGAACTGGTGATTTGCTGCTTCCAAAAGATGGAATATCATCTATAGAATATTGTGAAAATGAACATGCTACTGTGGTTTATTCCGGTTTGCAGTCATTTGTCTTCAAAGACGGGAAAAAGGTGGTAGAAATGAAAGGCTCTCCTGTTATAAACCCTATTTTAAAAAAAATGCTTTCAATTGATGGCAAGTATGTTAGCGAGGATGAACTTGCCTCTAAAGGATATTCGCCTTTTACAGGAGAAATTAGAAAAGGAGCCAAGTATATGCCGTTATTTTGTTCTAATGAAGCGGATGGATTTGACGGATATATTATGTGTAAAGATGGGAAATATGGTGTGATAGACAATAATGGCGTTACAGTTTTTCCTTTTGTTTTCAATGATCATTTCATAGCTTATGGTCATGGTTTCTTTTTACATCATAATGTATTCATCATTGTTGAAGAAGAAATTTATGGATATGCGAGTTACCCTATATCAATTGATGTATATAGAAATGGAGAATTGTTGCATAGAGGGGTTTCTTTCAGTGAAAAAATGGTTAGTGGCCATAATTTTTTATTCATTGAAGGCGTTCCAAAATATCAAGACAATATGTATAAGCAAGAATTAGGTATTGATCTGCCTAGTTCTGTCTTTGAAACATTTATGATTGATGAAGGTGGTAATAGAATAAGCCGAACACAATATGGCAATAACTTCCTAAACTATGATGAAAAGGAGAATCTATGGACATTGGAAGACAATGAAGGCAGACCTGTTTTAGATATGAAGTTCTCTATTTTTGAATATTTAGGGAATAATATATACAGCATCAGTGATCAAGGTCAGTATAATTTATGGTTTCTTAATGAAAAAGGAGATACTATCAATGTTGAAAGTTTGCAGATAAACGCAACTGAATATCTGAAACGAGGTGCTTTGAGTTTCGATGATCTTAAAGTGAAAAAGTATAAATCTCTTTATAATGATGGGTACTATAATGAATTGCTTTCCAAAGAAGATAATTTACTGAATATCTCTTGTAGTAAATCGTTTCATAAGAAGGGGCGCCGTACCATTTTCAGGGAGGTGCCAGAATCTAATCTAATGAAGCGAGTAGAGGTAGAATACAAGAAGGATGCCTATGGATTATATTCTAGTGATGGCAAATTGATACTACCTGAAAATTTTGATGAAATTGGCTATTTTTCGGAAGGTCTTTTATTGGTGAAATTTAATGGAAGATGGTTCTTCACTAATAGTAAAGGAGAAGTATTGCCTTATGGTGCTTTTGAAGAGATGAATAAATAATAAAATAGGCTGTGTCATTTGAATTTGATACAGCCTATTTTGTATATTTTTGTTGTGTAGTAATTACTTGCTCTCCGCAACGAAATCAGTCATCTTGTTAGCAGCAAGTAGGTTGTACCACATCATAACCTTCTTGATGTCACTTACGTGAACTCTCTCTCGGTCAAAGTTTGGAAGTACCTCTGCGAAATAGTTGCGCATTTCGTCTCCATCCTTAGAAGGCTTTACAGAAGTCTCACCGGCATTCTCTTTTTTCTTGATAGAATCGAATACACTTGCAAGTGAAACCTCACCCTCATCAGTATAGATAGCAATGTCGTTAAGAGAGATGATTTTCTCTGTTGCATAAGCAGGAGTTTTCTTGTCTGTACCTACTTCCTTAACGATTAGCATATTTTTGCCCTGAGACACAAGTTCGTATAGACCTGGTCTGCCTGCGATAGATAAAATTCTTCTTAGCATGTCTTTATATTTCCTTGTCAAAATTCTGTATTAGTGAAAGTCTTGCGCTTTCGGAATGCAAAAATAAGAAAACAAATTTAACAAACGGGTGGTTTTGTAGTAAAAAAGTTAAAATATATGATTTTCTTTATACTTATGTTGCTAAATTGATTGTTTATTTTTATTTTTGCATCGTGAAATGATATGAAGTTACGAGTTTTATACATATTGGGCTTATTGTTGACTCTTTCGTCATGTGGAGGGTTCACAAAGATTCAGAAGAATCCGGATGCCGATTTCCGTTTCGGGAAAGCGAAGGAGTATTACGAGAAAAAGAAGTGGATGGATTGCGCTTTGCTTTGCGAGTCCGTGCTACAGCAATATCGTGGTACTGAGAAGGGCGAGGAGGCTTTGTATTACACTTACATGTCGTACATAAACAACAACGATCCTTCTATTGCCCGAACTTATATCAAAAGCTATGTCAAGAGTTATCCGCGCGGACAGCACATAGAAAATGCGCGCTACAACTTGGCGTACTGCTATTATCTCGAGAGTCCGGATGTGAAACTTGACCAGGAGCCTTCTATTGCGGCTATTGAGGAGTTCGATTCTTATCTTGGCTATTTCCCTAACGGAGAGAATGCATACTTGGCCAAAGAGATGAAGATAGAGATGGAGGAGAAGTTGGTCGAGAAGGAACTTCTTAACGTGAAGCTGTACTACAACCTCGGAGACTATCAGGGTAACAATTATCTTTCTTCTGTTATTGCGGCCCGCAATACAAAGAAGAAGTATCCACAGAGTAGATATTGCGAGGAACTTTCCTTCTATGTCTTGAAGTCGTTGTACAAGCAGGCTGAGGAAAGTGTGGAAAGCAAGCAGCTCGACAGATATATTGATGCGGTTGACGAATACCATTCGTTCACAAAGGAGTATCCCGAGAGCAAGTGGAAGGCCGAGGCTGATGAAATGTATCGCAAGTCACAGAAATACATAGACAAGTATTTGCCAAAGAAAAAGGCAGAGAAAGATTATTAAAAATATAGTTTTCAAACAAAGAATTTTAAAACTCTAAAATAATGGATTTTAAGAAAGTTAATGCACCTTCAACTACAGTAACAAGAGATATGAACACTCTTTGTGAGGGCGTAGGTAATGTTTACGAGGTAGTTAGTATCATCGGCAAGAGATCTAACCAGATCAGCCTAAACATCAAGAACGAGCTTGACCAGAAGCTTAAGGAGTTCGGTACTACTGGTGATACTATGGAGGAAACTCATGAGAACCGTGAGCAGATCGAGGTGTCTCGTTACTACGAGAAGCTTCCAAAGCCAACTTTGATTGCAGCAAAGGAGTTCGAGGATGGTGACCTTGTATATGGTTTCCGTGGTCAGAAGAGAAACTAATCTAAGAAGTTAAAAGCATAAAAATTAAGAGTTAAGGATTGAGATAGATTCTTAATTCTTAATTTTTCATTTTAGTAAATGACTATGAATGGTAAGAACATTTTGCTTGGAGTTACGGGTGGAATTGCGGCGTATAAGTGCGCTCCGTTAATCCGAGAATTCGTAAAGCGTGGTGCTGAGGTGAAGGTGGTAATGACTCCGCTTGCCAAGCAGTTTATCACGCCGCTTACTCTTGCCACTCTTTCAAAGAATCCTATTCTTGTGGATTTCTTCAATCCAGAGAACGGTGAGTGGAATAGTCATGTAAGTCTTGGAATGTGGGCTGACGCATATCTGATAGCTCCAGCCACTGCCAACAGCATAGGCAAAATGGCAAACGGAGTGGCAGACAATCTGTTGCTTACTTCGTATCTGTCCGCTAAATGTCCGGTGTTTCTAGCTCCGGCAATGGACTTGGATATGTACAAACATCCTGCTGTACAGAAGAACTTGGAGACTCTTCGTTCATTCGGCAACCATATCATAGAGCCGGGAACAGGTTTTTTGGCTTCGGGATTGGAAGGAAAGGGTAGAATGGCTGAACCTGCAGACATAGTTAAGGCTATCGAGGAGTTCTTTTCTGCCGAGCAGGATTTGAAGGGCAGGCGTGTGATGATTACGGCAGGTCCAACCCACGAAAAGATAGATCCGGTAAGGTTTATCGGGAACTATTCTTCCGGGAAAATGGGGTATGCCTTGGCTGAGGAATGTGCCAGGCGAGGCGCTATGGTCAGATTGATTTCAGGACCTGTTTCGGTGAAAGCCCAGCACAGTTCTATCGAAGTTATCAGTGTGGAGAGCGCCCAGCAAATGTATGACGCAGCAATGGAGGAAACCAAGACTGCGGACATACAGATTCTTTGTGCAGCCGTTGCTGACTATAGACCAGAATCTATGGCTGACGAGAAGATTAAGAGGGAGAAAACAGGAGAGATGACTATTCGTCTTGTCCCTAATCCAGACATTGCCGCATCTCTTGGAAAAGTCAAGAGAGAGGGGCAGATTTCTGTAGGTTTTGCATTGGAGACTAATGATGAGGAGACGAATGCAAGAGGTAAATGCGAACGCAAGAACCTTGACTTTATCGTCATGAACTCACTAAAGGATGAAGGTGCCGGATTTAGGCATGACACCAACAAGATAACAATATTTGATGCTGACGGAAGCAAGATTGAATACGGACTAAAGCAGAAGATCGAAGTGGCAAAAGATATTGTCGATCATATTGTCAGCATAATTAAGAAATAGTATGAATATGAGGTTTGTACACTATATATATGTTTTTGTTTTGTCTATACTGACGTTTTCGGTTGCCTCTGCGCAAGAGATGAACTGCAGAGTCAATATCAGTTCGGACAAGATAGAGGGAACAAACAAGGACGTTTTCACAACATTGACTAATGACCTTAACGATTTCCTTAACTCGACAAAGTGGACTGATGCAGTATTCGAGAGCGAGGAGAGAATTGAGTGCAATTTCAATATTGAACTGGAGTCTGTTTCCGGAGACAACTATTCAGGCAGGCTGACTATTCAGGCTAGTCGTCCTGTTTACAATTCTTCATATACAACAACATTGTTCAATTTCAGCGACCAGAAGTTCAAGTTCAAGTACGCTGAGTTCGACAAGTTCCAGTTTAACGAGAATGAGTACGAGAGCAACCTTTTGAGTGTTCTTGCGTTTTATGTGAATGTGGTTCTTGCAATCAATTTTGACTCCTACTCGCGCTATGGAGGAACAAAGTATTTCGAGAGGGCGGAGTTGATTGCTAATGTCGCACGTAGTTCCGATGATGACGGGTGGAAGGCTTTTGAAAGTGACAGGAACAGATACGCCTTGATTACTGGTTATCTTGACTCGAATCTTCGACAGTTGAGAGACGTTTACTACGAGTATCATCGTTTGGGATTGGACGAATGTGCAGGTAGTGTAGAGAAAGGAAAGGCAAAAATTTATAGCCTTGTTCCATATTTGAAGGAGATGAACAGCGCAAAGCCGTTCAATGTCGTGCTTCAGTTGTTTGTAGAGACCAAGTTGGACGAGTTGGTTGACATGTTCTCTAACTCGCCGAGCAAGGAGCGTAAAGAGGTGTATGACATGATTTTGGCAATTCATCCCACTAAAACACAGAAGGCAGCAGAGTTGTTAAGCGAGAAATAAGATGTTGAAGAGACTGCACATAGATAATTATGCGTTGATAGAGAGCAGCGAGATTGACTTCGAGTCAGGATTTACTGTAATTACAGGAGAGACTGGTGCGGGAAAGTCTATACTTCTTGGTGCTCTTGGATTGTTGATGGGAGACAAGGTTGAGTCCAAATACTTCAAAGACGCAGAGAAGAAGTGTGTGATAGAAGCCACTTTCGATCTCTCCAACTATAATCTTCAGTCGTTCTTTGATGAGAATGAACTAGAGTATGATGACGAGACCATAGTCCGCAAAGAGATTCAGACATCTGGCAAGGCTCGTCAGTTTGTGAATGATTCACCGGTGTCTCTGTCTGTCTTGAAGTCGTTGGGTGACAGACTGATAGACATTCATTCTCAACACCAGAATCTTTTGATAAAGGACGATGAGTTTCAACTGTCTGTTGTTGATGCTGTGGCCGACACTAAAATCGAGTTGGAGCAATATGCAGCGCAGTATAAAAATTGGAAGAAGCTTTCTCAAGAACTTGAAAAACTGAAGCTGCAGCAGGAACAGGATAGAGAGAATCAAGACTATCTGGAGAGCCAGCTAGAAAAACTTACCTCCGCAAATCTTGTTGAAGGGGAGCAGACTGAGCTTGAGGAGGAACAGAATGTGCTAAGTAATGCAGACACTATCAGGGAGTCGCTGGGCAATGCATACTGGAATATGGAGGACGATGACTCTTCCATCGCTTCAAGACTCAAAGAAAGCATCAACTCGATGAACAAGGTTGCTGATATGGTTAGCGGAATGGAAGAACTTGTAGAGAGAAGTAGCTCGTTGCTTGCTGACATCAAGGACATTTCGGCTACATTGTCTGACTACATCGACAAGGTAGATAGCGATCCAAAGAGGCTTGAGTTTATCCAGCAGCGTCTTGATACAATATATACTCTTGAGCGCAGATTCAAGGTGGATTCAGTCGAGGAACTTATCCAGACACGCAAGGATCTTGAGAAGAGGGTTGCAAGATTCACTTCTTCTTCGGAGGAATTGGAAGATCTCGAGAAAGAGGTTGAAAAGGCAAGAAAGGAATTGTCAAAGTCAGCGAAAAATCTTTCCGACAAGCGCAAGAACAACGCGGACAAGATTGCAGATAGCATAGTCCAGAATCTTGTAGAGATGGGAATGCCGGCATCGAAGCTCAAGGTTGAGGTGTCTCAGATTGACGGTTTCTCTCCCCTTGGAATTGACGAGGTAAGATTCCTTTTCTCTGCAAACAAAGATAAGACATTGCTTCCAATTTCGGACATTGCTTCCGGTGGTGAAATTTCGCGTGTCATGTTGAGTTTGAAGAATCTTCTTTCACAAGTGTCATCGCTTCCGACAGTCATCCTTGACGAGATTGATACAGGTATTTCCGGAGAAGTGGCAGGTCGAATGGGTAAGGTTATGAAGAAGATGGCTACAAGGATGCAGGTTATTTCCATAACTCACTTGCCTCAAATCGCAGCCCAGGGAGACAATCACTTCATGGTATTCAAGGCTGACAAGGGCGAGAAGATTGTGTCAAGCATAAAGTTGCTCAGCCAGGATGAGCGTGTGGACGAGATAGCTCAGATGTTGAGCGGTGCTTCTCCTACCGATGCAGCTAGAGCTAATGCCAGAGAGTTAATGAACAAATAAAATAAAAATAAATAACACTAACATTATTTTAGAAATGAAGAATTTTAAGCTTTTGATTGTGTCGCTTATTGCGATGCTTCCTTTTTTATCTTCTTGCTCATACAATAGTATTGTAGAGAAGGGTGAGACTGTAGATGCTCAGTGGGCTAATGTAGAGAGTGCTTATCAGCGCAGAGCTGATTTGATTCCTAACCTTGTTGCTACTGTCAAGGGTTATGCTAATCACGAGAAGTCAACTCTTGAGGCTGTTATCAATGCACGTGCCAACGCAACAAAGATTACTCTTGACGCTTCTAACCTTACTGAGGAGAATATCGCCAAGTTCCAGGAGGCTCAGGGCGCTTTGTCTCAGGCTCTTAATAGATTGATGGTTGTTCACGAGCAGTATCCAGACCTAAAGGCTAACGAGCAGTTCCGTGATCTTCAGGTTCAGCTTGAGGGTACTGAAGACAGAATCAATGTAGAGAGAGGGAAATTCAACAACCTTGCAAGAGACTATAATACAACTATCAAGAAGTTCCCTGCAAACCTAACAGCTATGATCTTCAGCTTCTCTCCTAAGGCTTACTTCAAGGCTGAAGCAGGTGCAGAGAAAGCTCCACAGGTTTCTTTTGAGTAAATTGTTCAACTATGGATCCGCACTCATTCTTTAGCAAGGAAGACGAAAAGAGGATAGTTGAGGCTATCGTTAAAGCCGAGTCTATGACTACCGGAGAAATTCGTGTGCATGTGGATAGCCATTCATCTTCGACCCCTTTTGATGCTGCAGTAAAGACATTCTCGCTTTTGGGAATGGACAAGAC
>JAKSKX010000055.1 GCA_024401535.1 Paludibacteraceae bacterium
GTGCAATATCGAATGACTTATGTTCAAGTACTTTCTTCTGCATAAACTATATAAATCAATCGTACGAGGCACTCGCCTACGACCGTTATTACTCCCAGTTACCTGCGTTATTGTTAGGCACCTCAACATCACCAACTCTAAGTCCAGGGTACTTGTCAAGTTTCTTAGCCTGGTCAATGATGTTGTATCTCTGCTGGTTGTTCAAGTCAGACAAATATACCGAGAATGGAGTCTGAGCCTGGAACAAAGGCAAAGGAAGGCCAGACTTAGTTGGCTGGATTGTATCCTTAACCTCGAAAACAGCGCCGTTACCGAAAGGAACGTACTTCAAATTGTCGATGTCATATCCCTTAGGGAAGATCTGAGAAAGTACGCTTACGAATGTAGTATCACGACGGAAATTTTCAGCGAACTCAGCCATGTCACCCAAATCGTACTTAGCTACTGTATCAGCAAGTCCCTTGAACTCAGGGTCTTCGTTGTACATTGCGATGAACGCCAAAGCCTTGTGCTCTGAAAGTCCCTTGCCAAGCTGCTCGTCTGTCAACTCACCCTTCTTGTTAACGAATGGCAACTCGCCGTTCTTAACGAAATAAATCAAAGAGTCGATATCTCCAGCGTACTTACCGTTAACATTCTTGTACTCGATCTGAGCCTTACGAATGTCAATCAACTTAGCGATTACCTGTGCATCTCTCTGCTCTTTCTGCTCCTGGAATACGATTGGTGTGTTGATGCTGTCGTAACACATGTATGCCAATAGTGCAGAACAGCCTACCAAAAGTACAAGCATTAGAATTCTGAAAATTTTCATGTTATTTTGTTCTTTATATTATTTTTATTTCTAAATTGCGCCGCTGAAAAGAGCGCACTTTGCTATATTCACAATAATAGCACGGCAAAAATATAAAAATATAAGGAAAAAAAGAAATTTTAATACTTTTATTGTAAAAAAATGAACATTACAGCATTTTCACAGCTGATTTTATCTCATTTTCAGCATACACCCACGGATTGTCAGACCGACACTATAAACAAGCTTGCAGAGTTTGCTTTGTCCGGAGAAACTGAATCCCTATTTATCCTCAGGGGATATGCCGGAACTGGAAAAACAAGCGTGGTAAGTGCTCTGATTGCTGCAATGAAAGACATCAACAGACCTGTCGTACTACTTGCTCCGACAGGCAGAGCCGCAAAAGTGCTTTCCGACTATTCCAATCTGCCGGCATACACTATCCACCGATGGATATACAGGCAGAACATTGCCGGAGAGGTCGGAGGAAAATTCTCTATGAACTACAACAAATACCGCGATGCCCTATTTGTGGTGGACGAAGCTTCGATGATAACTGACTTCCAGGCAGAGGGTTCCTTCGGTTCGGGAAATCTGCTCAACGACCTGCTCGAGTATGTATATGACGGAACAGTAGGCTGCCAGGTGTTGTTTGTCGGAGACAATGCGCAGTTGCCTCCTGTAGGAAGGGACTATAGCCCAGCTCTTGAATCAAGGCTATTGAAAGGAATGGGATTCAGTATTTATGAAGCTTTGCTAAAAGATGTAGTAAGACAAAAGATTGACAGCGGAATACTATATAACGCAACAATGCTGAGGGTAAAGCTTTACGACGCGGCGGCTGTAACAGTGTTTCCCGAACTTGAAACAGAAGGCTACAAGGACATATTAAAAATAACTTCCGAAACTTTGATAGAGGACATCGCCTCCGCATACAGCAAATACGGAGAAGATGACACAATAATAATTACAAGGTCTAACAAACGTGCCAACCAGTTCAACTTTGGAATCAGAAACCAAGTTCTTGACAAGGAGGACGAACTGTCGAGTGGAGACCTTATCATGATAGTCAAGAACAACTACTTCTGGGCGCAAAACATCGAAGGTCTGGACTTCATTGCCAACGGAGATACAGCAAGAGTGAAGCGAGTGAGAAGGACAACCGAACTCTATGGTTTTCGATTCGCTGATGTAGAGATTGTTCTGCCAGACTACGACACAGAATTCGAGGTCAAGGTTTTGCTTGACACCTTGTCGAGCGACTCCCCTTCCCTTTCCCAAGAGCAAATGGCAAAACTGTTCTCTGCTGTAGAGGAAGACTATATGGACATTCCTGACCTAAGGGCAAGAAGAAAGAAAATGCGACAAGACCCATACCTCAATGCTCTCCAAATAAAGTTTGCCTATTGTGTCACTTGCCACAAGGCTCAAGGCGGCCAATGGTCTGCAGTATTCCTTGACAACGGGTATTTGACAACTGACATGATAAACTACGAATACTACAGATGGCTATACACCGCCATTACTCGTGCCACGCAAAGGGTTTATCTGCTAAACTGGCATGTGTATGATACGAACAAATAGTTTGACCTTAATTTTTTGTGTTTTTCCTTTCAAATTTTCACAACACACGCCTAAACATTTATCAAAGCAAACATGATACATGTCATAATAGACTTACATTTTGTCAAAACTAAATGTTTGAGACTCAGAAAGGCTGCGCTAACTTGCAAAGAATATTTATTCGTATAGAGACACTTTTTACATTTTGACACTTCGCCATATTTTTGTATCTTTGCACTAAACATTAAAATGAAAAACATTTTGAAGCAAGAATATATGAAGAACAACAAATGTAAAGTGTTTTTGGCAACAGCTACGATTACTTTTGCAACTTTATGTACAGCTCAGGAAGCAAACGACAAAATCACTATAAACGGGGTTCAATATAGCGCAGATACAACTTTCTGCTATGGAAGTAGGGACACAACCCTGACTTCAATTACAATGCCTAACACTGTCGTTAAATTCCAGAACTTTGCTTTTGGCAGCTGCAAGAACTTGAAGACAATAAAGCTTTCCAAAGGCATATATATAAAGGACAAAGCTTATATCGGAAGTCCAGAATCCCTAGAAAACATAGAGGTTGACGAAGAAAGCAAATACTACACATCTATAGACGGTGTTCTTTATAACAAAGATGTAACGAAGCTAGTATATTGTCCTGACGCAAAGACTCGAATAACTATACCCAATACAGTCAAATGCATTTCTAAAAACGCATTCTGGAATTGCAAGAATCTGACAAACATTACTATTCCTGATTCAGTAGAAACTATAGAATGCGGAGCTTTCTCAAGTTGCATAAGACTAAAGAATATAGTTATTCCAAACTCGGTTACAAGCATTGAAGAAAGTGCCTTTTATGGTTGCGACAGCCTGATGAACATGACAATCCCCGAATCTGTCACAACATTAGGTAATGAAGTGTTCAAAAATTGTTCAATGCTTAAACATGTAGAGTTTAAAACGAACTCCTTGAAGTCTATTCCCAGAGGCACATTCCAAAATTGCCAGTCTTTGCAATCATTCGAAATACCAAGTTCTGTGAAAGCTATAGAACAGTGGGCTTTCTCCGCTTCCGGAATCAAGAGCATAAAAATTCCAGACAACATAGAAGATATAATGTATAATGCTTTCTCCGGCAGTCAACTGATGAACATCACTCTTCCAAAGTCATTAAAGACTATTGAATATGCGTTGTTTTGGGACTGCAAAAATCTAAAAACTGTAGATATTCCAAATTCTGTTACAACTATAAAAGGATTAGCTTTCGGCAACTGCAAAAGTCTAAAAAACATAAAACTGCCAGAGTCTCTGACTTCTATAAACAAAGATGCTTTCAACGAGTGCGAAAGTCTTGAAGATATCGTTATTCCTACCTCGGTGAAAGAAATTGGAGATAACGCATTTTTAAACTGCACTAACTTGGTTTCTGCGAAATTGAAATGTCAAGTAACGAATATTCCACCTAGGTTGTTCGAAAACTGTGTCAAGTTGAATAGCATAATACTTCCAGATTCTTTAACTAAGATTGGGAAAGATGCATTCTATAACTGCAAAAATTTAAGGAAGATAACTATTCCAATCAATGTTTCTGTTTTGGACAACTATGAGTTTCATTGCTGTTCAAAATTGGGAACAATTAAGTTTCTTTCTACTGGAACAAAACCGAAACCTCAATCGCACGTGAAATGCGACAATCTGACAAAGTTAGAGTTCCCTGACCGCACTCTAATCAAAGCGAGCGACAAATTCCCAACATGGGTAAAAAAAGGCACGAAGAAAAGGGTGACAATAAAGGAGGTGACAACAAAAAAAGTGACACATCCCAATGGGAAGGAGCACATGGTAGAAAACAAAACCGAAAAGAGAAAAGTTTATGCAGAAAAAGATTTGATTCGCTTCTAACTGGAACTAGTACATAAAAGAAAGTCGCAAGTTTGTTACTTGCGACTTTCTTTTATGTGTCATTATTGCATTTTCTTGAACCTGCCGTAAAACGGGAAAGATGCACCCTTTTGGATTTGGTTGACATTTAATATTACTTGACCTTGGGTCATGCCCTCCCACCACTCTGCTCGGAAAGTAGAACCTGCATAGGTAACCTCCATCCACTCACTGTTCAGGATTCTGAAGATTCCTGTTGACATCTCCCCATTTGGCTTTTGCCAAGTCACTCCACCAGAAGCGTCGATTTTCATTATTGTTCCTTCCGGAGCATAACCTTCCTTAGATTCAGTATTTATGCATGACCAAAATCCTTCGTATTTTTCAATCAATGCTCCCGCTCCTGAATATCCTGAATATGAGCTGTCATTGTCACATGACTCAAGAGTAAAACATGCAACAATAACAACAAGGAAAACGAAAAGTTTATTTAAAGCAAAGCACTTCATTGTACTAGTCCATGAAATATTCCTATAATCACTTGCTTATCATCTGCTCCAAAGCGGTAGCCAACTGATCTGGACAAAAGATGTTGGTCTTGGTCCACATGGATTGCCTTTAAACTTTGCAATCACATCCTCTGCCTTCATACCAACCACAATCTTAGAGATCCCCAACAAATTACCTGGGCAACCTCCCATAATCTTAACGTCGGAAATAACATGAGTCTCCTCGTCAAGTTCGATCTGCATCATCTTGCTGCACACATTCTGAGGTGCATACTGGTATGTTACTTTTGCCATAATTCTATCAATTTAATGTTATAAAAAATAAAGACGGAGCGAACCCCGTCTTCAATACTTATATTATCGAGCAAGCAGGAATTACTTCTTCTTAGGACGCTCGATTGAAATCTCCTCAATCATGTAAGAGTTCTCGAAGATACCAGTCTGCTTAGTACCACTTGAGAAAATGTAAACACCCTGACCGTTACGCTTTCCCTCAAGGAACTCTCCCTCATATCTGTCGCCATTAGCAAAGCTGTATGTACCCTGACCACTAGGAAGACCATCTACAAAGTCACCTGTATAGATATCTCCTGTTGGGTAAACATAAGTACCCTTACCATGTCTCTTACCTGCCTTGAACTCTCCAGTGTACTTTGCGCCAGAGTTGTAGGTATAAACACCCTTACCATCGAACATGCCATCTACGAACTGACCGTCGTACTGCTCTCCATCCTCGAAAGTATATACACCCTTACCATTTCTACATTTTCCCTTGCACTGAGAAAATGCATCTACGCTAGTCAACATTAGAGCTGTTAACGCTAATATGAAAAACTTTAATTTCATAACTATTTATGTGTTTTTCTTGCTTATCTAATTAACATCCGTTTCAATGAACGGTCCAAAATTAGAAACTTTTTTCTAAACAAGAATGTTTTTTATTCATTTTTTTACAAATTGTTGATAAATGTGTGGAAAAAACTATCTTTCGTCTATGAATTTCACCGGCTTTCTACTCATTTCTGGGAACCTGATCTTGTCCACTTCTGCAGGTGTCTTAAACACAACACTTGGAGCAACACGCACCTTTGCACGGTACTTGTCCTTAATAATCTTCTCCAATTCTGCAGACGGATTATTCGTTCCTACAAGCAAAGTCACATCATCTGTACCAAGCGAGTTTGTAGTAACTTTGACAACATAATTTGCCACTTGCGGAACTGTATCGACTACGTCAAACAAAGCAGGCGGATAAATCGTAGTTCCTTTGTACTTAATCATTTGAGAACGACGTCCAAGCACAGCACTCAACCTCATAGTGTTACGTCCGCACTTGCACTGCTCAGTATGATGATAGCAAATGTCTCCGGTCTTGAATCTGATTAATGGTGTTCCCTCAACACCAAGATGAGTTATCGTGACCTCTCCGGGCTCGTTATCAGCAACTGGCTGGTTATTCTCGTCAAGAAACTCAACTACTATCAGTTCAGGCTGATGATGTCCGCCAAGCCCGTACACGCATTCCGAAAAACCGGTCTGCATCTCGGTACTTGCATAGGTTCCGTACAAATGAAGTTCCGGCCAAAGCTCGTTAATCTTTTTGCTCAAAGCCGTAAGAGAGAAATCCGGATTACGCATTGACTCGCCAATACAAACAGCCTTCTTAAGACTTGAATTATGGAAATTTATTCCGTTTGCTTGGGCATACTCTACAAGTTTTAGAAGGAACGAAGGAACAACCATGCAAGTTGTCGGCTTGATCCTCTCTATTGTATCCCATTGAAGCTGTGGCACTCCACCTCCAACTCTCACAATTCCTGCGCCAAGTTCTACTGCGCCAAGAAAGTAAGCAAGTCCCGCCATGAACCTCTTGTCAATAGTCGTCATCAACTGAACCGTATCTTCTGTGGTCAAACCAGCGGCAGAGAATGTCAAAAACTCGTTATAGCTCAATCTGTCCAAGTCGTGTTTTGTAAGGTACACAATGACTGGGACTCCTGTAGTTCCTGAAGTTGTGACTATATCAGTAACCATGCTTCTAGGCACGCACAAGAAATCATCGTTATGTTCAAGCAAGTCATTCTTTGTGGTAACCGGGAGTCTCTCTAAATCTTTAACAGTTTTGATGTCAGAAGGAGAAACTCCCAGGCGCTTGAACATTGCAGAGTAATACGGAGAGTTTTCTGCAACGTATGCTATCTGCTCTCTCAATCTTGCATCTTGGAATTCAGAGATTTCAGACTTTGATTTGAACTGTATTTCTGGCTGACGCTTGAATGTCAACTGATTATATATACTACTACTCATACTTCTTTGTTTTTTCTTCTATCTGCTTTCTCTGTGCCAACTTAGGAATCTTGCACTCCAAAGCACATTTCCAATACTTGACAGCAGACTCATTTTTTTTGAACTCTAGGCATAAGTCTCCTGCTAGATTGTACGCTTCAAAATAATATGGATTAGATTGTATCAATGACTCGCAAAAACTATCACAAGAATCCTGACAAATACCATCACTTAACTGCTTTTTTAGTTTTTCATACACTAAAAAACCTTTATATTCCTCAGAATCCAAAAGATAGTCTGTTAATTTAATACTTTGAATCTTGAAATCTTTGGACAAGATACTATCAAAATTCATCTTATAATAAGAACCTAAAGCTTTGGGGTGCATACAAACATATATATTGCCACTATCTGGTTCAAAAACTATAGAATGATGAGCAATCAACTGGTTTATAGCCATTTCATTCCCCATTCCTATAAGTTCATAATCCTTACCGAAAGGATTTAGCAATACTCTCATTACATCATATTGGTCAAATCGCTCCAACTCGCCAACTTTCTCTTCCAACAACTCTAATCTATACTTTGTATCAGTCTCGTTATAGTTCTTGAGATTTCTTTCGTCCTTCATGAACTTCTCGCTTTGAAAATGGTTTGTACAAAGCAACA
>JAKSKX010000056.1 GCA_024401535.1 Paludibacteraceae bacterium
TTGATTGCAAAGTCGTTTATTACAAGGAGGACGACAAAGGAAAAAGGAAGCGTGTGACAGAGTCATATCTTGTCGAGGCTTTTAATTTCTCTCAGGCAGAGGATAGAATCAGTGAGCAGGTGGCTCCATTTATTTTAGGTGAGTTTACTGTAAACGGACTTCGCAAAGCATCTATCAACGAGATATTCCCTAATGACGAAGGTGACAAGCTTTACAAGTGTAAGGTTTCCTTTATGTCCATCGATGAAGTTTCTGCTAAGGAGAAGAAGATTAACTCTATCATTCTTGTTTTTGGAACAGATTTGGCTAATGCACTTGACCACTTGACTGATAATCTCAAGGAGTGTATGGATGTATATGAGGTCGTTTCAATTACAGAAACCCCTTACCTTGACATCTTCCCTCTTGATGTTCCTGCTGATGTTAAGAAGAAGGATGAAACATCTTCCATCAAAGATGAAATTGCTGGTATTCAGGATCAATTAGATGAGATTGTCAAGCTAAGCAAGGATGCAAAAGAAGAGGTAGAGTAGTAGTGTTGTAGTATAGTCAGGAGTGAATAGCTCCTGATTTATTTTGTTTTATAGTTTGAAGACATATTTTTTCGATAATATAGAGTCTTATGACTCAATAAACAATGCCGAGCCTTTTTCGTGTAAAGTTCATGAAAAAAAGGCTCATTTTATGTTTGCTTCTGTTGTAACATCATTGTTGTTGCAGAAGCCTGTTTGGGTATGGGCGCTTGATGTCCTGTTTCTATTGCTTTTTGTGATATTATCTAGCAAAGAGTTTTTTCTGGTGTATGTGGTCCCGTTTTTGTTCTTGACACTGCTTGCTCAATTCATATATATAGTAATACAGTTGAAAGCAGCGAGTTCCATATACAAAACAGTAAAGGATTTAGTTTTTAGATTTGATAGAGAAGGTCTTGCGGTATGCAGAGAGGATGAATATGGCATATTCATCAAACTCGATATGTTGCCATGGGAGTCTGTATTCAAGGTTGTTAACTTTGCAAATACAATAGGTGTTTATGAGGTTCGCAATTTTGGAGCCATGTTTCCGTGTTTCACAATTAGGCTTGACAAGAAATATATTCCTCAACTTTACTCTCTTTGGAAGGAGAATAGGGTAAACAACTATGCAGATGCCAGAACTCCAATACCTTATACAGAGAATGAGGAGAAGCAGATAATAACTATGCTAAGGAATCAGTTTGGTGCCCCCATAGCTCTTTACCGTCAAAAGAAATCGAAGTATGTGAACGCCAATATACTTGTGTTTCCGCCTACAAATGAACATCCTTTTTATACTCTTTCCACTTTGGGTATAGGTGCCCGTGCAATGAAGATGCCTAAAAATGTGCGTACACGGGAAAATAATCTGGATTATAGCGAGTTCCTGATGTTTCTGCCTGCAGACTGGGTGCGAGAAGAGAAGGAGATTCATGATCCCAAGCACTGGTGGTGTGTCTCGTTCTTAGGAGATATTGCCACTGCTTCTTTCTCTCGTGGTTGTGCTTACGGTTATGGAGATGTTATTCAGACTGATTCGTTGAACCATGGTGTTTTGGTTTGTCCTAACCAAAGGATAACGCAAACAATAGTATGCTCCTTGATTTGTGGTAAGAGCGTAGAGTTCAATCAGGTTATCAGGATTTCTGCGGCAGAATATTCAAAGTACACAGATGAATGTCAGCATTTCGGGGATTTGCTCAGAGATATCTTTCCAAAGGATATTAAAGACATAAACGATATAGAAATATGTAAGATAGCTGACAAAAATATGGGTAAAGTGTAACTATTTACCCTATTTATATGTAAAAAAGATGTATTAAAGTATGTTTTTTAACATTATTTCTATATCTTTGCATCGTTTAACTATTTATTGAGGACAAGTAGATGGCAAAAAAATACGAGGAGGAACTAAAGAGTATCGAGGAGATAAATGAGGTATTCAAGCGCTTGACACCTGAACAGCTCGTTTATTTGAAACAGAATTACGAGATCCTTCGTTTCCGCAAGAACGAAATGGTCTATACTGAGGGTGATACTCCTACACATATCTATTGTGTCGCAAAAGGTAAGGTAAAGATCTTCAAGCGCGGAGTGGGTAACCGTACACAGATTATGCGTATGGTTGGTCCTTCTGAGTCGTTTGCTTATCGTGCCATGTTTGCTGAGGAGAATTTTGTAACTTGTGCAACAGCTTTCGAGCCTACAGTTATTTATTCTATTCCTCGCGAAGTTATTAGAAACTTGATAGCTCACAATGCTGATCTTGCCTGGCATTTCATCCACAAGTTGAGTGTTGATTTGGGTATTGCCGATGCTCGTGCTGTCAGCCTTACTCAAAAGCATATTCGTGGACGTCTTGCAGAGTCTCTTATTTTCTTGAGAGATAGTTACGGCTACGAAGAAGACGGTGCTACAATTAGCATCTATTTGTCAAGAGAGGACCTTGCAAGTATGTCAAACATGACTACTTCAAATGCTATCCGTACTTTGTCTCAGTTCTGCGTAGATAAGATTCTTGCAATGGACGGTCGTAAGATTAAGATTATTGACGAGGACCAGCTTCGCAGAATCAGCAAGATAGGTTAATCTATTTGAAAGAATTGAATAAATTAAGAGGACGCTTAATTGAAGCGCCCTCTTTTTTGTATAGATTTATGGACTAACAGCACATTCCCAATTCCGGAATCTCCATTAGTTCGTTGTCTTTCCCTTTCTCGATATCCTCTGGAGTTAGGATATGGATATGAGTTGAGTCTTTTTGACTCTTTATTTCATCAGTGTTACCTTTATACTTTATTTCTGTAGCTTCATATTTAATAGAGTCAGTGCTAATTCTGTAATAGCTTTCGATTGTTTGACTTGCTCCGTATATAGTACCTTCAGATTCATCATCAATAGCATCTTTTATTGAGGAATATAGCAATAAACCTTTGTTTAGATTGTAAGTGCCTTCTATACGGATAGTTTCTGTACAACAAGAACATTCCCAATGGTACGATAGATTTAGGCCTTCGTTATCGGAAGTATAACTAATGTCTGCTACTAATTGCACATTTCCAGAAAGCAACCAGTCATTCTTTTTTATTAGCTTATATTTTGTCTCACATTCATCACATACTGGGATTTCTCTTGAATATAGAAGGTAACCCATTACTATATTATTATTAACTTTAGATCTAAACTCGTAGCATAGATAGCAACGATTATCTATAGCCCTGACTCTCATAAGTGGAGATATATTAGGCAGATATGTTATTGTGACTTTCTTGTCTTTGCTATACTCCTTTTGGTAATTGCCGTTAATAAGAATGGAATCGTGAGGCACAATACTCTTGGCAAGACTGTCAAAAATAGCATGATATTGTTCTATGCTGTATTTTTGACAATTTGAATCCACATAAAACTCTTCGTTTTCTTCCTCATCGATTTTATCTGAACTTGAAGAAATAGTAAGAGTATCGCTTGAAACAGAAATTGTATCAGCCTCTACTTGAGCCGTAGAGTCTTGGTTAATTTCTTGTTTTGTATCTCCATTCCCGTTGCAAGAAGATAGCCAAATTGGGAAAAGAAGAACTGAAATGTATTTGTTCATATTACTCATTTTTAGTTGTGTCTATTCTGCTTTCAACATTTGCGCTGTCATGCGAAGCCTTCTCTGTATGTATGGAGTCGGAAGTAACAGCATTATAGTTCTTCTTGTATTTTTTATACATAGGAATACTGTCTCCGTTCATGATTAGTGCGTCTTTACGATACTTTACTGATGCGTTCCAAAGTATCCATTCGCTGTATCCGGCATCATAGATTGCATCTATCTGGGCTCTTACATCTGCTGGGGTGTATGCTCTTGCACCTTTTACCCAAGGAGCGCTGAAGTCCTGTAACCAGGCTCTGACATTAGGCTTTGTGTCAAGGCAGTCAAGCACTTTCCTTGACAGATTCATTGCTCCAAAGACAGCACGATAAGGTTCGTTGTTAGGAATAGGAATCTGGAACACATTTGGACCATAGTGTGAAGGGTATATCATTGGAGATATAGTCGAAAGGTATCTTCCCATTTTTGCATAGTTCTGTCCTACAAGGCGTGTATCTACATCGTTGTTGATAACTGTGCCGAATACATCAGCGGAAAACTCTATGCCGCATTTCTTGAATTCCGAAGCGGAGTACTTCACAAACTCGGTTATGACCTGTTGCTTTGACATCGTGTCTGCTCCGAATCCGTAGTTTACCTCGTCGTCCTTCACTTCGGTAGAGAAACGTATGTAGTCGAACTGAATCTCGTCGAATCCGTCTGCCGCGGCGCGTTTGCCTATACTGACAAGGTACTTCCATACATCTCTGTTGTAAGGATTTACCCAGGCAAGTCCAGAGCGGTCGTAATATATTGAGCCGTCCTTTCTGTGTACGCACCATTCAGGCTTCTTCTTTGCAAGCAGAGGGTCTCTGAAGGCAACAACCCTGGCAATGGTGTATATGTTCTTGCTGTGAAGATTCTCAAGAAAGGCATTTATACCACGAATGTAGCGAATGTTGGCGCCGAACTCGTTCACAAGCTTGTGGTTCATGTTATAGGTGACGTTTCCGTTATCGTTCTTGACATCTATTACCATTGCGTTAAGTTCGGTAGTCTCGACCATGTCAAGCAGTTCCTTGAACCTGCTGTGTCCTGCAATAGGTCCGCTTACATAGATACCTTTCACCGGTTCGTGATGTCGGAGGCTTTTCCTAACTATTATAGTGTCGTCAAATTCTATTGGCTTCTCTATAACATTTGTGTCCTTAGACATTACCGTTGATTCGCGCTGTTCCGTCGATATAGTTGTTTGCTCGCTTTCGTTTCGTCCGTTTTCAGTTGTGTCCTGAATGACGACTGCTGACGAGTCCTGTTCTGTGGCGCTGTTGATGTCACTCTTTTGTTGCTGGCATGACGCAAGTATAAGGGCGGAGCCTAACAACCAAATCCATCTGTTCATAAAGTCCATTATTGTGTCAAACAAAATCTGTTGCAAATATACTCTTATATTGCCATCAAACTGCATCTTTGTGCTATTTTCTTGTGAATAGGCCGAAGAAATAATTTTTTATAAGTAATTTTGGCGCGTCATAGTATTGTTTGTCAACAAAGTAAAAAACATTTATTCCGATGATACAGCAACAAGTCCTTCAATTATTAGAGAAAGAGGCTCCCAAACTCGTTGGCATAGAGACTCGTGAGGTTTGTGGAATGATATTGCAGCACAATCCCAAGCGTGCGGTAAGTTCCGGTGCAAAAGTTGATTCAGCAAGCATAGCAAAACGACCTTGTTTCCTATGCAAAGACAACAGACCTGCAGGGCAGGGAAGTGTTGTGTGGAACGACGACTTCGAGATACTTGTCAATCCTTTCCCTATTCTGGAGGGACATCTGACAATACCTTTGAGGCGTCATGAACCGCAAAGACTCATGTCATATCTGAACGATATGGCTGACTTGGCAAAGGCTCTTCCAAAATTCATACTGTTCTATAATGGAGCAAAGTGTGGTGCAAGTGCGCCTGACCACATGCACTTCCAGGCTGTCTATGCCGGACAAACTCCTATGGAAAATGGGAAAAGAACTCCTTCGCAGAAAAGAATGAAGAAGTTCGGCAGTATCTCGGAACTCAGAACGTATATTGAATACTGGCAAGATGAGAACTATGAGCAGATGATAAATCTGTTCTGCAAGTACAACGAGGTCGAGGACAGCTATACTTTCTATTTGTTCGAGCGCAGGAAGCACAGACCTTGCATATATGATATAGGTGTTATGATTTCACCTGGAGCTCTGGACATGGCTGGAATTCTTGTCATTCCACAGCTTGAAATCTTCAAGGGCATTACACATGGTATCGTAACCAGAATCTTTGACGAGGTGTAGCCTAGTATTTATATTGGCGATGCAAAGCGAGTCAATTGTTGTGTATTTTTGATTATAGAATATAAGAGAAGGTCTGATGAATTTTCATTTGGACTCTGATAGAAATTATCGTTATTCTGCAAGACTACATTTTGTTGAAGGTTTGCTCTGCCGAATCTCTGTAAAGTTGTGTTTTGGTGTTGGTTTAAGCCAAGTTTGCATTTGTAGCTTGTATTTTTGTTTCTTGTAGTGTTGTACGGTCTTCGGAAACATTGCAAACCAATCTAAATAATGATGGCAGTATAAATGAAGTCTGCCATTGGCAGAATGTTCATTCTTTGATTAAAAAAGAAAGAAATTTGGTGGTGAAGTTACCATAGAACCGTGGCAACGGTTCGTAAAATAGCCCATGGTTGACAATCGTGAAACGATTGGCTACCGTGGGTTTATAATCGAGGGAAATATTGTAATGTAAATAAATAACCGGATTAGCAAGGGTAGCCGATAGGCGTTTGCCCATCGTCAACCCTTGCCTTTGTAGCGAACCGTTGCCACGGTTCTTATTTATTTATTTTTTTTTAATCATATATAAATTTCGTTAACGAAATTCGTCGAAAAGAGTTCTGAACAGCTAAATTCGTTATCGAAATTCATCGAAAAGAGTTCTGTTCATTAAAATTCGTTATCGAAATTGGTCGAAAAGAGTTCTGTTCATTAAAATTCGTTAACGAAATTCGTCGAAAAGAGTTCTGTTCATAAAAATTCGTTATCGAAATTCATCGAAAAGAGTTCTGTTCATTAAAATTCGTTAACGAAATTCATCGAAAAGAGTTCTGTTCATTAAAATTCGTTA
>JAKSKX010000057.1 GCA_024401535.1 Paludibacteraceae bacterium
CTTTGCCAATTTGCGCCTAAATAACCTTTGTATGTAGGAACGGACACAAGTTTGTTCTTCTGATGAATGTATGAGTGGTTTGTACTAACGCTTATGCCGTTAAGTAAATACCATGTCAGGTTTCCTTCCACCCCCCAATTCTCTAACTCTCCTGTATTGATGTTCTTCTTTGCAACAGTCTGAATCAAGTTGTCTGCCTTCATATAGAAGATGTTGATTCCGTAATTTATCCAATTGTGTGAACAAATTCCATCCCAAGCCATCCCTGTTGCAGAGTCGAAACCACCACAGTCATATTTCTTAATTATACTATGAGACCATCCGATTTCATAGTTCCAAAGACGCTCAGCCTTCAAATCTTCGTTTGAAGGTGGATATAGGTACATGTCCTTCATTGTTGGATTTCTGAAACCTTTGCTCGCTATTGCTTTTATCGCACCTGTTTTTATAGGGCGATATGCAACGCCAAATTGAGGAATCATCTCAAGGCCTGCGACTGAATGGTTGTCAATTCTTAAACCAGTGTTGAAAGTTACTTTCTTGATGTCCTGTTTGAAGTCTATGTAGCCTGCAACTTCGTGATTGCGAACTTCGGCACTCTGCTTGTTCTTTGTCTCAAGAATTTCGCCAGTCTTCCTTGATGTGTAGTAGGCGTTACCGTATATGTTTTGGTAGTCAAATCCCAAGGTAAAATGAGAGCCTTGGTCTATAGTCGCTGTCTGGTAAACAGAAACACCGAGCAGAGCGTCCTTAGAGCGGAACAGCCTTGTCTGAGGCTGAGTGCCCTCTGCATAGCCATCGTTAATTTTGTGTATTCCGAAGTTGTCGTAGAATGAAATGCGTCCGTTAGTGTTCTTGAAGTGGTTCTCCAAGGCTATTGTTGCAACACCGCGAGTAATCCATTGGTCTGCTTCAAGCATCGGCTTGTCAACTGTTCCCGGGTGTGAGGCGTTGAAGTGTGTTACGTTTCCGTCTGCCCATAGACTCCAGTTCTTGTTGAAGTCATAGCCTATACGCAAATAGCCTCCGTACTGCTCAAATCCCATGTGTGGACGATGGTTGTCGCTACGTCCGTATTGAGCGCCAACAGTGCTGTTGAATTTTCCTTTCTTGAATCTGTTAGTTGCTTCTGTTTGTATAGTTCCGTAAGAGCCTGCACCAACATTAAGGTCAGTCATTACGGTGTCTTTGTCCATTTTTCGAGTAATGATGTTAATTACTCCTCCCATGGCGTTTGAGCCGTAAAGAGTAGATGCGGGGCCTCTCAGAACTTCGACTTTCTCTGTTATAAGGGTTTGGTATGAGTCAGAAATTGGGTGCCCGTAGATTCCGTTATACTGCGGATGTCCGTCAATAAGTACCATTACTCCGCCTGAACCTCCGGATATTCCACGTATGTTTATTCCTCCCGCAGCACCTCCGCTTACGCCATAACCCATCATTCCCCTTGAAGTTACAAATAGGCCTGGCACATTTTCCTCGACAGATTGAAGTATGTTAGGCTGCATGTTTTTCTCCAATGTGCTTCTGTCAACAGAAGAAATAGTTATTGGAGTGGAGCTAATTCTTGTGTTGTTTTCACGAGTTCCTGTAACAACAAGTTCACTCAGTGTTGATGTGTTCCCATCTGCCCAAGCGCAAATTGGAAACAGCATTGCAAGTAATGCAATTCTTCTCATAAAATAGTTGTAATGTTTTTGTTGTATTAGAAAGGGGAATTCCCTCCGTTGTTAGGGAACTGCCCTGTAGTTTGATTGCTGTTCTCTTGTGTAGTTCGTGGAGATAGGATTTCGAAATTCTCTACATATATTTCTGTTGTATAGTGGCGCACCCCATGCTGGTCGTCCCAAGAACGGTTGCGAAGTTTGCCTTCAACGTAAAGTTTCTGCCCTTTGCGAACATAGGTCTCGGCAGTCTTTGCTAGGCCTCCCCACATTACAAGATTGTGCCATTCAGTGCGCTCGGGAACAACAGTTCCGTTAGATGCTGTGTAAGATGGGTCGCTTGTTGCTAAAGAGAACTGAGCAACAACATTTGTCTGGCTTAAATACTTAACCTCGGGGTCTTTGCCCACGTTTCCTATAAGGATTACTTTGTTTACTGACATAAATTTTGTTTATATTTAAAATTGTGGCAAATATATGGATTTTTGCCTGATCTGAACAGGTAATCCGCTCATTTAATGCATAATTATTCATGCTTATTCGTTTGCTAAATTAGGAAACAATTTTGAAAAGATGCATAATAAAAATGTTAAATTTTTAATGAGTCAGAGAAAATGTAAAATTTTATTTTTAGGCAATAAAAAATTGAAAAAAAACGTAACATTTTCATAACTGCAAGAGTTTTCAGTAAGTTATGAATTTCTTATACAATTTTCCTTTTTTTTCTTTTGAATAATGGTTTTCTTTTTTCAATTTTGCAATCGCAAAGACGAAATGACTCGATGCAAAATACACATCGAAAGATGTAATAAGTGATACATTAAATTTAAACTATTTTTCACCAACTATTTGTTATGGGTTCTCCTTTAGGCAAACTTCACTTGATGAAGACATATCCAGAGACCATCGTGGATGGAGAGGGATTCAGATACTCCATTTACTTGGCAGGTTGCAGACATCACTGCCCTGGTTGCCAGAATCCTGAAAGTTGGAACCCTCTATGCGGAGTGTTGGTGACCGATTCCATCATTGACGACATTATCAGCGCCATAAACGCAAATGATTTCCTTGATGGTGTTACTTTTTCGGGAGGAGACCCATTCTTCAATCCCGAAGAGTTCGGTTATTTCCTTCATAGGGTAAAGAAAGAGACAAAGAAGAACATTTGGTGCTACACTGGCTACACTTTCGAGGAACTGTATTCTGATGAAGTTCGCAGACCTTTGCTTAAAGATATTGATGTTTTGGTTGACGGTCGTTTTGACCAGTCAAAGTATAATCCCGAACTAAGGTTCAGAGGAAGCGAAAACCAGAGATTCGTGAAGGTGCAGGAAGAACTAAGAAAACTTCGCAAGGAAGAGAAGAAGTTTGAAAAAAGTTCCAGCGAAATTGACGAAGTAAGTCACGCTTGCTAAACTCTTTTGGTTGGTACAGTCAAAACAAAGAAAAGAATATAGATATTAGATAGTGAAGTTGTGGTGCTGAGGTAGCATTACAACTTTTTGTTTGTTAAAAATTGTTAAAACACTTAAGAAAAATGGCAGTTCGTTTTGCTGTTTTGTCTTATATATGTATTTTGCATCGCTTTTCGAAGTGCGTTACTTCGGTTTTTCCTAATATTTATTATTATTTTTATGAAACTAAAGAATTTGTTATTCCCTTCCATTATGGGAATAGTTGGTGTCTTTTCTTTCTGTTCTTGTAAAGACGACGATGAGTCTGGCAAGAAGAGAGAGTCGAATATCGACAAGTTTGTGTCTTCGTTGCAAGTCCCTTATCAGCCAGATGTTATAGTCGGTACTGTGGATTCGTCCTATACAGAAAGGTCATCTGGAGAAATATGTACTTATCAAGAGTATAGCGCAGGAGCTTCGTTCGATGAGAATTTCCTTCTAGATCCTTCTACTGATGTTATTTATCCTGGTGCCCTTATTGATGGAGCATCTATTACTACCGGAGATTATGCTCCTATTGTTATTGCTCGTGCTCCTATTACCATTTATACTAATTTCAAGAACAAGGACGGAGAGTTGTTCAAGGTTGTTTCTAATCCTAATGGTGCGACTATCAATCAAGCTATAAAAGAACTTCTTTATGATGACAACATTAATGGTTCAACTCCTGCCCAAGTAAACTTTGAAGTTAAGGAAATCGTTGACAAAGACCAGCTGGATTTGGAGTTGGGTGTTTCTATTAATGCAAAGAAGTTTGAGTTCACTAACAAGTTTAATTTTAGTCAGAGCAGTAGTAAGAGAAACTTTTTGATTAAGTATGTTCAGCCAATGTATAACATATCAATAGTTTCTCCTAATAAACCAAACGAATGGTTTGCAAAGGACGTATCAAGTAGCGATTTGTCTCAAGCAGTCTCAAGCAAGGCTATGCCATGTTATGTTGGTTCTGTTAGTTACGGAAGGGCAGTGTATGCTCTTATGCAGACAGAGGAAAAGAGTTCTAAAATCGAAGAAGAACTTAAGGTTTCTCTTAATCTCTTTGTGAAGGGTCAGGTTGATACTAATCTTGAAAAGTATAAGAGTAGTACTTCATATTCTTATAGTGGTACAATTATTGGTGGAAACGCCGATGCTGCAGCAAAAGGTGTAAAGAGCATAGATGATATTTTGGATTTTGTGTCTTCGCAAGGTAACTTTGGCAAGGAGAATCCTGCAGAGATGCTATCTTATAAATTGAACAAGTTGTCGGATGGCTCTACTTTCGCGATGAAGAAAGCCGCAAAATATACAATCAAGAATTGTGAATCTTTCTCTGGTGGAATAAAGCTTGAGTATATAGAAGCAATGACAGGTGAGCATGGCGGAGGAGATGATTTGGAACCTTATGGTGATATCAAAATACATTTGAATGGTACTCAATACACTATATTCACAATGTTGGAGTCTCAAAATTTCAGTATTATAAAGGGACAGAAACTAGATATACAAGGAAAGGGTAATAATGCTTCTGTGGGAGGAAAGTCTTGTTATACAAATGATGGTCCTAATTTGAATTTGGATAATGTCGAAGATTTTTATGTCGGTATTAATCTTACTGACAAAGATGGAAAGAATAACAAGAATGATCCATATTTCACTTACGCTGGAACAAAATATGGAGAGTCGGTCAATAAACTCTTTGGATATAAAGTTTCAAGCGAGACAGTTTCTAGTTATATATTCAGAGAGGCTATTGACAAACTTAAGAGTGGTGCATCACATAAAGAAACTTTCTTTGTGGATGTTTATCGTGTATATGACAAGGAAAAATATGATATACATGGCAGAAACGATTTCTTTGATAATCCTGAAACCCTAAGATTGCATTTCAGCATTTCTTTGGAGTAATAATTATCTTCATAATTTAGGTTTGAGAAAGTGCGGATTTGTCTGCACTTTCTTTTTTATTATCTTTGCACATCTTTTACGAATACGATAGTAATTATGGATTTCAAGAAACATTTTTCACTTTCCTCGGTTGTGCCGTTCGTGATTGTGGCTTTAGTGTGGTGTGCGATTTCGTACCTAAGAGTCGGCAACTACAAGGAAAAGCTTTGGGCGCATAGAGTGAACTCTTTGGAAAAAAGAGCCGAGTTCAAGGAGATGTATCCAAATATTGAAGTGGACGTGACTATCAGAGAGGATTCTTTGAATAACATTGTTCTAGACATTACGCATGATGCTGACACAACTTTTGGTTTGACTTTGGACGAGTATATGCCTGAAATCGCCGGCTGTATGTGGGTGGATGTCAAGAATCTCTCTTTAGAAAATAACAGCAGGGTGTTAGAGAAATTCGACTCTTTCATCGCGAACAACAAGCTGAGCAAAGAGCAGTTCATCATAGAGAGCAGATGTCACGAGGCGTTGGAACTGCTGACAAAGAACGGCTACTACACTTCGTACTATGTTGATTTCAAAGAGATAGACGACAAAGTTGTCAGCCATCTTGAGCAAGTGGCGGGCTCTGGACATGTCAAGGCTTTGTCCTTTCCAAGCTCGCAGTACAAGGCGATTAGGGGAAGCGTGAAAAACGACAGCATAGGTTTCCTTACTTGGGCGCATCGAGATACTCAGTTTCAGTTTCTTTTGAATCCGTTTAATATGACTATGTTAAACGA
>JAKSKX010000058.1 GCA_024401535.1 Paludibacteraceae bacterium
GAGTCGGCTCGTGAATCATCGAAACGTGTGGAAGCTTTCAAACGCCAAATGATGGAGCACACTTGTGACAACATCAAAAAAGCACTTGCCGTATGACAATTCACCGTCCTACTCTCTGCATTGTGGCAGGTCCAAATGGTTCCGGAAAGACTTCCACAACCTTACGACTACTCGCTAACGAGTGGACGGCTGATAGCTTGTATATCAATCCTGACAACATTGCTCAAGAGCAGTTTGGTGATTGGAACTCACCTGAGGCTGTCCTGAAAGCAGCTCAATTGGCAACGCAGCAACGCTACGATTGCCTTGAACAAGGACGTGACTTCGTTTTCGAAACAGTCTTTTCTTCCGTCGAGAAACTCGAATTTGTACGCAAAGCCAAGGAAGCAGGTTTCTTCATCCGTTTCTTTTACGTGTGCACAACTGACCCCGAGATAAATATCATGCGTATTGCACGCCGATACATGGACGGCGGTCATGAGGTTCCCATCTCTAAAATCATCTCGCGCTACTATAAGTCTTTAGAACTTGCTGCACAAGCTATCGCCATTGTTGATCGTGCATACATCTACGACAACAGCGTGGAAAACGCCTTACCCCAATTGCTTTTCCGCACGACTGAAGGCAATGTGTTCAAACAATACACTTCAGACATACCTGCTTGGGCGCAGTCTTTGGTTATGACGTAGCATATGATACGCAAAAACTCTTTTACCCCGAGATTTTATAACTAAATCCACATATCGATTGAACGAGTTAATTGAGGTCAGAGTATGTAAGCCTGACTCATATAAACCTTCTTGACTAGGTCGGTGGCGAGTTTATTGAGTTCCTTGTTCAGCAGCTTCTGCTCACTCTTTTCAAGACAAGCATAGTCACCACCATGCTCCTTTAGGAAGTCTTCGAGAACGTCTTTTGAGAACAAGCCCATGATCTTACCAAAGTCTTTAGGAACGTGCACCTCACCGATGTGACTCACCACATTGGTCAGTCGGTTCTCGGTAACATAAGCTTCAACCTCTGCCACAAGTGCCTTCAGTTCTTCGCTATACGGAACAGGTTCTGCAAAGAGCTTATTACGTTTCTTCACGCTCTTCTTCTCTGCAAACCTCTCATTCTTGCTTTTTATGAGAACACGGCTGCCGTTCCTCAAATACATCGGAGTAACCGGACGAATCACGATACCCTCGCAGATATTGTCTTCGATGGCAGGAAAACCGAGCCATTCGGAGATTTTACTTGGAAATGCATTTGGATATTTCATACATTCAGCAAGGGTACCGCGGAAGAGAGTCTTTGCATAGAAGAAGCCTTCAGACTCAAAGAGTCCATTAACCTCATCTACAGGAAGGTACCAGTCATTTTCACCATCGAAGAGATAGATGTCGAAGCCATAGAACTCATGTTCAGGAGTGTAGCATACACCCTTCTGAATGAGAGTGAGCTTGCGGTTAGCCTTCACTTCGTTGTGTGGATAGAGGCCACCGAACATCTCACCGAACACAGAAATAGCAACGACTTCTGGACGCCCTTCCTTTATCCTGTTAAACAGTTTCATGACCTTATCCTTGTATGCGTCAAGCAGCTCGGGATAGTCATAGAACTTCTCGTCATCTGCCAGCATTGAGGTTCTTTTTGCAAACTTCACCTCATTGCCGTCACATAGGAAACTGGTGTTTGCACCATGTACTTTTTCCTGTACTACATACTCTAAATCCTGTGGCATCTCAGCCACGACCTTCTCCATAAACTCACGAATGAAGTGGTTTTCAATGGAGCTATACTTTTTGAAAGTTAACATTTTCTTTTTCAGTTTGTTTTGAGGAAATACGCATCGCTGCGTAACGTCCTCGGTTAATAAATTTATTGATTACTATTGTGCCGAATGCCAGGAATGGAGAAGAATTGATTGGGCACAAAAAAAATAGTTGAAAAGTTTGGTAAGGACTTTCCAACTATCTTTATTCTCTACGTTATACGCTTGTCGGCTTTTGTCAAACCGTCAAACCATAATCTCGTAAATAGACTCGTTGGAAAATATGCTTAATCCACTCACACGCCATGCCGGCCAAAGCAAGCACATCATAAGACGTTCCAAAGCGTTCTTTGCCCTGGATATGAGATGTCGATAATATGTTAATTCTTGCTTGTAGCATTATTGAAAATTTTGTGAGTTTTTGAAAATTAGCTGCAAAATTACAGCATTTTAATCAAATAACCAAACTTTTCAATAACTATTTTTCAAGCAGTTATCCGTTACTACAAGTAGTAAGAATTTTATAACATCTTATGATCCCTTAGCCATTTTCGAATTTATCCCACACCATTTGATGAGTTTCGCAGATTTTCTTGTCAATCCTCTTCTTTACCTCAAGCAATGGTTTGAGTTCATCACTTACATTACGTAAAGTGGTGATGATTTCATTATACTCAACCTTTGTTATTGGTGTAAAACAAGCAAACTCTCCATCTGTTCTAACCATGGGAAATACCTGAATGTTTAATCCCTCGTAGTTAGTCAACGATGTCCACTTTACCCTATAGATTTCCCTATATGGTAATTTCTCTTCGAGTCTTACTGTCTCCATCAGCATTAAGCCATATTTACGTCTATCGCCTATAAAATATTCCTTCTTCATATTCTGAATTTTGATTGCCTCAACGAAGCAAATGTTATGTGTAAGTTTTTACAATTATGCCTTTACCAAGGTTTCTTTTTCTTAAACCTTTGCAATATCTCTATAGCCCTATTTGCCTGTTCTTGATTAAGACCTGCCTGACGGTGGTAATCATAGTTACCTTTGTCACCTAACCAAGTTACTTCTGTTAAGACAACATGTGGGGCAAGCCAGTTCCATCGCCAAAAATTCTCATCATCAAGAATCACGAAATTAATCACCGAGTCGCGATATGATAACCACGAACGAACTTCGAATGGACGCGCATCTGGACCTGATGTCAGATCTTCTGTTGCATCTGCTATTGTGAGATTATATTTTGCAAACAGATGAAAAAGCATACTTGCTGAACCTTTAGGTTTTTCTTTGCTCTCTATCCATACGGGAAGATACCTTCTCCATGAACTTGTTAACACGATTTCAGACTTGGTCTGATTCACAATATCAGCGAGTAATGCTACTTTTTCTTCGTCAATATTTCCATCCCCTTTATCTTCGTTGAGTACCCCGTCAATATCAAGGAAAATGACATTTTCAAACTCATCACTAACTAACTGATCTTTCCATCTTAGTTTAGAATGCCTGTAAGATTGATCCCACCAGTAACCCAGCTTTAGCTGACGTGTAAGCTTATTAATGCTGTCATCTATATTTTGAATATCAAGTACTTCTGCTCGTCCAGGAAATTGCTCGTATAGGTTTTCTTCTAGAAAAACCATATATATTGCATCTTCAGGTAAGTTTTCCGTTGCTTTTCTGACGGCTACTGTTTCCGAACCATCATATTGAATGAATTTATAGACTCTTTCTTTTTTGTATGGCCATAACTTCTCAACTGTCTCATTTACACAATCTTTTGTTATAGACTTATCATCAGTTATAAAAATGTATTTGGTCTTCTCATAGCCACCATAGCATTGTATTTTTAAAAAGATAGCACTTCCAGAGACTTCTTTGTTTGCATCTGGCATAAGCCATTTTGCATCCATTATGACAATCCTGTCACGTTCTATTTCCTTTTCATTATAACCGTAACTCATAGTACACTTTTTTTTATTTATTGTTCAACATCTTTTGGGTTAGATACCCCTGTAAATCATGCTCTATGATGCTTTCTGCATCCTTTAGGATTTTCTTAACGTGCTCATCATCCTTCTTGCGAGATGATGGAAGATCACGTTTGAATCGTTCCAGGCGTTCTTTTGCCTTCATGCATGAATCAATATCAATAAGCACTTCTGCGCTTATAAGTTCTGCCAATCCAAGATTTAGCATTCCTACCTCATCGAGAAGGTCAATAATGTTTGCTTTTTCGTTCATATATCTTACAATTTAATGAATATTATTACCAATGAATAACGAGAATTCACATGGTTATCAAAAAGTAGGGAAATCATGTATTTGCTTGCTCAACATACGAGTCCCAAACTTAATAATAATAGTATATATAAATAGTATATAACACAACAGGAATGTTACATTGTCAACACTCAAAAATTAAAATTATTTCACACAAATAATAGGCTAAACATTTGCATATATCAAAATATTTTATTATCTTTGCATATATTAAACAACTGTTATACTGATATTTAAAGTATATATTATGAACAAATACTATAATATAAGTTCCACCACTATGTTAGAGATTATTCTGCAAGAAAACAAGCAGAGCGACGAAGCAATGTATTATCTCCTAAGAGACAGATTGTACAACAGACTTGAAGAGAAATACAACTCAGTGAACGGCTTTCAGACAGTAGAGTTCGCTGATGTTCTTGACGATTTCTTTCTCTACCTTAGAGAGGGAAAAGGAAACACGAAACGCCCCTACTCTATTTTACATACTATCAGGAGAAAAGATGCATTCGA
Organism: Paludibacteraceae bacterium; assembly: GCA_024401535.1. Taxonomy (GTDB): domain Bacteria; phylum Bacteroidota; class Bacteroidia; order Bacteroidales; family Paludibacteraceae; genus UBA1723. The sequence goes on from JAKSKX010000058.1 coordinate 4,551, forward strand.
ATCATGGATAATCAGTACATTCCGCAACTTCCTCAACAACCAAATAGCAAAAAGGAAACACGGAATCGCCTATAGAGAAAATGTGATGTCATCTAATGATAACAACCCATTAGAAAAAGAAAAGCTGATCCACAATGCCTCAATACTAATAGCATATTCGCATCAGGTCTTGTTACCTCGTAATCAATTCCTCTTGTTAAGAACTTTGCTCACGCTACTGAATAAAGAAAATGCTTTACCCGACAAGGAAATGGCGGAAGCAATGGGCATGTCTCACGTCCTTTATCGTGTAACAACACATCGAATAATGCAAAGTGTCAAAAAGCACCAGATGAACATGGAATCTGGTATGAAGCCACTACTTGATGACTATCATAAATCTATGGCAGAGAATATAAACAGTGACTTCGACACACTCTATTCTACATTGATAAAATACTATAACACAACTTTGAACAGTCTTGAGAATGCTTCTGCAATCATAAACCTCCGTAAGAGCCATTACGAATCTGCTGGCTTTATGCTACATGAGGACATAGTCCCATATGGCTCATTATCAATATACGGTTTCTACAACAAACTGAATAGCAGTATTAACCAACGATTTGCAGCATAAACAGCTCCGAAATCGTAAAAACTGTTAACATTGTGGGTGTCTTTCTAAATTTTCAGCGCTTAACATGTCAATATTGAGATATATTTTGTATCTTTGCACCGTAAAAATATCAATATTGACATATATGGAGAATATCTACATGCTATCTGACGCAGAAATAATCAACAGGATTTCTGCAAAGATAAAGGAACTTCGACTGAAGCAAAACATCTCTCGTCAGGACATGGCCAGCACATCGGACGTGTCAGTATCTTCCATCGCACGTATGGAGGATGGTGAGATAAAGTCGTTTGAGTCCTTCTTGCGCATCATCAGATCATTGGGCAAGATGGAGCTGTTCATGCCTCTGTTGCAGGAGGAAGAAATAAGCCCTAATGAATACTACAAGATGGTGCAGTCGGCAAAG
>JAKSKX010000059.1 GCA_024401535.1 Paludibacteraceae bacterium
CAATACTGATGGTCCAAATCTGTTGTTGCATTATTATAAATATTTTACCATTGCATTATTTTTTCTGTACCTTCTCACAAAGGACTTGTTCTTCAATGGCAAAAGTTTAGGGAATCGTATGTTGGGTGTCTCTGTTCATAAGGACGGGAAACCACTTTCTGTAGTGTTTTCTTTACTGCATAATCTTCCTTTGGCTTTGTTTTATTGTAGATTGTTCCTTCCTACGATGGGAATGAATAATCTTTTTACAGCAAATTTGTTTGTGTTCTATACGATATGCGAGTTGCTTGTTGTTAATTACTCAGGAAGAACAATAGGTGACCTTATTGTTGGCAGCAACATGGTCAAGAATGAGCAAAGTCAGGTTGTGTTGTCTGACAAGTACGATAATCGAACAATCTATATTTTGTCTTCGATGATTGTTTTTTTCTTTGTGTTCCGTATGTTTAATCCATGCTTTTATATGGCACCTGATGTAACATTGTTTCATTCTAACTCTGATACTACGGAAAAGATGATAATAGCAAATATGGTTGCTCCTTTATCATTATATTTGACATTCTTTGTTGGACAAGGCTTTCTTATTCATAAACTTTGTAAGGCAAAGAAATTTGCGAATGTGGTTATAGTTTTGTTTGCGTTGTTATTGCTTGGCTTTATTATTTATTTAGCCGGCAAGTATATAGAGTTTATGAGACCTATGTAATTTATTTAGCCGTTTGTTAATAAGAATTGTTATTATTTATACTTATGGAACAAAATAATAGAATTAGTAGAAGCAGATATATATTCGCCAGCTATATAGATATTCTTATCTTGTTTAACATAGTTGGTTTGCTTAATAGTCTCTCGGATTTAGTGCCTGACGGTTCTGTCCAGACTTTTGTCCGCCTTATCCTTGTCGGAGTAGTGGTGTTTGTTTATTGGTTCAAGGATTCACTGTTTGACGGAAAAACTCCGGGCAAGCGTGTCGTAGGTATCAAGGTTGAAAGACCTTCGCAGTTTTCCTCGTTTGATGTCTTTTCTCTCAAGCGTAATCTTTTCGGAGGTATAGCATTTTTGTTGTATTTGATAGCCGCTGTCTCATTTCTTCGCCCTTTGGAGCGAATGTATTTCCCTTTATTGTACATCTTGGTGAATACAGTAGTCGTGTTATGTTTGAGAGACAGAAAATTAGGGGATTTCTTCAGTAAGTCGAGAGTGGTTGATGACCCCGAGAACAATTGGTGGAAAGGTGTTTCTGTCAGCGAGAAGATTTTGTATCCTACAGCGACCTTGTTGGTTATATTATATCCTCTTTCCTTTGTGTTTCGTAATGTATCTCTGTATTTTATATCGCGCAACCTTTATGCAAACCAAATAGTAGAATACAATTTTTTATTGAATCTGTTTTTTGATGCAGTGATTTATTCAATATTGTTTGTTTGCATAAGAAATGTTGTAAAGTTTGAACTGTTGAAGAAATTGCTGTATTGTACCATCTTCTTAGTCTTTTTATCTCAGATTATTATTTATATTCAAGCCCTTATAAATTTAAAATAAACTCCTAATATGGCAGACGCATACGGAAACGCTCTCCTTGCCTATTTTAAGGGCGATAGAAAGGCTAAAGTTAAGGTCGAGAGCAATATAGTTGACACTGAATACTGGAAGCTCTCAGAGTTCTTTCATTCGTGGGATAATATGAGCGAAATTGAGCGAAGAGCCTTGAAACTCTGCAAAGGGAAAACTCTTGATGTTGGCGCTGGTTCGGGTAGCCATTCCCTATGGCTAAAAGAAAATGGAATAGATGTTTCTTCCATTGACCTTTCACCAGGTGCTGTGGAGGTTATGCAAGAAAAAGGCCTTGATGCGCAGAGACAGGACTTCTACGCCCTTTCAGGAGTCAAGTATGACACACTGTTGTTCCTTATGAACGGAGCAGGTATTGCCCAGACAATGAGGAATCTGCCGAGGTTTCTTGAGCAGTGTAAGTCATTGCTTAACGATGGAGGACAGGTGCTTCTTGACAGCTCTGATTTGAAGTTTCTCTATGATGACGATGTTTTGTCAGAGATGGCAGAAGAAGGCAGATACTATGGAGAAATTGACTATTGGATGTCTTTTCGTGGCGAGACTGACGAGAAGTTTGATTGGCTTTTTGTAGATTTCAATTCTCTTAAACTTGTCTGCGAGTCGTGTGGGCTAAAGGCAGAAAAGGTTTATGAGGACAGTCATTTTCAATATCTTGCAAAAATTAGTCTAATATAGAAATCTTAGCTGATTTGTTCTTTTCGTTTGAAAGACAAATCAAATGTTGTCGTTGTTGTTTTTTTTATTTTGACAACTTTTGCACTTTTGATTGCATAAACAAAAAGAAACGGAATGTTTATTCGCATTCCGTTTCTTTTGTCTAATTATTTACTTAGAAAGAAATCTTTCCTACGCTAAACACTTTGCGTTTGCCTTTGTCGTCCTTGATTTTCATTCTGTCAGTAGAAAGGAATGTGTTGCCGTACCAGTGCCATGTCTCGTTTTCGTAAACTGCCTTCAAGTACTCTTCATCCTTGACATATTCGATTTCCTCTGAAGAAATCTCCTCTCCGTTTGCATCATACGAAGTGTTATAGATGCATTTGTATGAAGGATAGATAATCTGTAGGGCATTGGTGTTTTTGTTTAGGGACAAATGTTTCTTTACCGAGTATGACTTCTTGACGTGTAGCTCTGCGGCATTGCTCCATTCAATCTTTCCATCCTTGTCATACTCTACAATGAAGTAGTGAGTATATATGTATCCGTCCGGTACTTGATAAGAGATACCGTTCTTGTCAGTTTTATTTTTATATACATCCTTGTATGCTTCGCCTGCCAAAATGTATTTGTCGTTATCTTCTATGACTCTGTAGGGAAGGATTTGACATTCTTTTGTGAACTCTTTGCCTTTTGCCTCTGCCTTTGCTTTCTTCTCTTCTATTTTCTCCTGCTTTCTGTCTGACAGATAGGATGTGAAGTTCTTCAAGTCAAGGAAGTTTGTGAAAGTAGAGAAAAGAGTCTTTCCATTGCTGTCAGCCTTGATAACGAATATGCCAGCTGCCCAAGAATTACTGCCATCCTCATCCAACTTGTATGTGCCAGATATTAGATAGTTTCCGTCTTTGGTTTTAGTTACGAAAGCACTTGCTGGATATTTATTGTCGCCGTTCAAGTTTAATGTGATTTCTCCAGTTTTCTTTCCGTCAGAAAAAGTGAGTAGTTTTGTGATGTTTCCGGTCTTGTATATTTCTTTAACCAATACCTGTACTTCATTACACGCTTTATCGATGTCACAAGACAAAATTGTGAACTTGGGGCTAAGATTGTCTAATTCCACAAGATTAGTCTCTCCAGACTTTATGTTTGTTATGAGTGCTATCAATTTTTTGTCGTATGAAAAGCCACTTCCAGAATACCCCTCACCAATCATATAAAGATTGTCTCCCAATACAATGGGTTCTTGCCAGTTTGGCATATACTTTTCAACCTTACCCTCGAACTTGTTTTTTAATGTCAGGTCGTTGGAGTCATAGATGCTTATTACATATCTTTTTGTAGATTCTTTTCTTTTTGACATTCCGACAGCAAAGAAGTTAGTGTTTACTGCATAGAAGTTTCCGTCAGCCTCCAACCAGTTAATAATGCTGTGACTTCCTATGTTAATGTCCGTACTTGCTGCTTCGTTCAGCATTGTGTCAAGTTTGGTAATAGTCCAAACGTCGTAACCTTTTGGTGCAGTTTTCTGTTTGTCGTCTTCCTCAGTGGCAAAAATCACACCTTTTTCTCCAATAGCCTGCCACTTCATGTAGTCGTTTGAAGATGTCTTTTCAAACTCTACTCTCTTGACAGTTGCATCTTTTGCTTGCAGGATTGCTGGCATTATCAGCACAAATGCTGAAAGAAATGCCTTTTGTAATTTACTCCAAATCATTTTGTTAAATATTAGTTTTTATTTTATCTTTTGATTTCGGGCAAAGCTAAAAAAAAAAGCATGAAAACCTAAAATATTTAAGAGAAAATGAGTGATATTCAAAAATATTTTTTTGCTTCCTATTTTCTAATCCATCCCCTTGCCTGCTCGTAGCCAAGTTTCAATGCTGTGTTGAACGATTCGTTCGCCTTGTCCGTATCTCCGAGTCTGTGATAGCACAAGCCCTTTTGGTAATGGTTCTCGCCATTGGTGTGGTTGATTCCTATTGCTTTGTTGAAATAGCCTATTGCTTTTTCGTAATCCTTCATGTTCTTGTGGCAGCAAGCGATTTTTGAAATCAGCCACTCGTCTGTACTGTCGAGTTCGTATGCCTTGTTGAAGTATTCGAGCGCCTTCGAGAAGTTTCCCTTTTCGTAGTTTATGTTTCCAAGGTTCTTGTATGGAGATGCGTATCGTGGATTAGCCTTGATTGCCTTGTCCAGAAGCACAAGGCAGCTGTCCATCTCTCCCATCTCATAGTAAGTGCAAGCCATTCCATTATATACTCTTGACGAACTATTCTTGATAGAAAGAGCTTCTCGGTAAGCCTTATTTGCTTCTGTATAATCACCTTTCATTGTATAGGTAAGTCCGATGTTGTTGTTCACCCAAACCATATTAGGCTTCCTGAAGTGGAAGTTGTTGCACGACACGAAGTTTTTGTCAGCAAGGAATTTTTTTGCAGACTTTCTGTATAGTTCAGCCGCATCGTCATACCTCTCTGCTGCTCTGTATGCGTTTGCAAGGTTGAAGTTTATCCAGTTGTACCTCCTCTTTTTTAGTGCGAGAGCTCTCTGGAAATGCGTTATCGCACCAAGTGAATTGCCGTTCTGGTGTGCTATAACTCCAAGCAGGTTGTATGCGTCGGCGTTCTTGGGGTTTGTAGCCACAGCTTTGAGGCAGATGTTGTAAAGCTCCTCGGTCTCGTGACTATGGATGAGGACAGCACCGGCAATGTTAAGCAGATTCTTGTCGTTCATATTGCTCTCTATTCCCCTTTTTGCATATTCGTTGGCCAGGTCGTGTTCTCCCTTCTCCTTCAAAAGATAGCAGAGGCGGATGTACGCCTTTGTTTCATTTGGGTTAGAGGAGATTGCACTTTCCAGTTCCTCGACAGTTCTGTTGTCTGTACCGAAGAATTTTTCGTCAATCAAAGGCAGGTGAATAAGCTGAGTCTCGTCCTGCATATAGAACACAGTTGTCGATTTCGCAAAGGTCAATGATGCGAAAAGGCTAGTCATTATGAATAGAACCAGTCTGCCCATGAGTCTATTTGTGGTTGTTGATTGTGTTGCCATCAAAAAGTACAAGGATTATCAAATTGCTTTGTGATGGAATTAAATAACAAAAACTCAAAGTAAAATGAGGAAAAATAAATTCAATTAAACATGTAATAAAATTCCATTCGAACAATTAAGATTTACATAGCAACTTTTGTTTATCTTTTATAATACGATCGAGAGTGAACGTATAAAATTTCCATTTTTGTACATTTTCATAAGATGTTATAT
>JAKSKX010000006.1 GCA_024401535.1 Paludibacteraceae bacterium
ATAATTCACAATTCATAATTCACAATTCATAATTCACAATTCATAATTCACAATTCATAATTCACAATTTTTCAATGCAAATTCAAAATTAAATTTTGTTTCTTTGTTTCCCTGTTCCACACACAAAAAAAGGCGACCGAAGTCGCCCTTGTAATTAATAGTTAATTATGCAGTGATTAGTACTTTATGATAGTGCATTCATTAGGGAATGAATAATAAATATTGTACTTGCAATTCTTTGGCACACGTGCTGTCTTTAGTTTTGAGCAATTCCAGAATGCATAATTTCCGATTTCAGTTACTGAGTTAGGGATTTCGATGCTTGTGAGGCTTTTGCAACCGGCGAATGCATCTCTTCCGATTGTAGTTACCGAGTTAGGTATTTCGATGCTTGTGAGGTTTTCGCAATAAGCGAATGCTCTCTCTCCGATTTCAGTTACCGACTCAGGGATATCGATGCTTGTCAGGCTTGTGCAATTCCAGAATGCATAATTTCCGATTTCAGTTACCGAGTTAGGGATCACTGTGTTTTGACAACCTGCAACAAGTGTGTTACTTGCTGTTTCAATAATTGCGTTGCAGTTCTCACGTGAATCATACACTTTATTGTCTTTATCTACAACGATGCTTGTCAGGCTTTCGCAACTACGGAATGCACCATATCTAATTTCAGTTACCGAGTTACCGAGTACGATGCTTGTGAGGCTTTCGCTATTCTTGAATGCACTACTTCTGATTATAGTTACATCATACACCTTGCCGTCATAATATACTTGCGAAGGGATTTTCACCTCTTTTGCATCTCTATTTTCAGGATCACGCACAGTCGCAGTCATTGTTGATTTATTGTATATGAAACGCAACCCTGTTTCCTCTGCAGGGACGGCTGTTGTCTCTGCACCGCCATACCACTCGATTTCGCAAGTTGATGGGAAAGTGTATGAATCTATCTTACCCTTTAGACTTACTGGCACACGTGCTGTCTTTAGTTTCGAGCAATCAGAGAATGCACCCATTCCGATTGTAGTTACCGAGTTAGGGATTTCGATGCTTGTGAGGCTTGTGCAACCCCAGAATGCCCACTCTCCGATTGTAGTTACCGAGTTAGGGATTACTGTATTTTGACAACCTAAAAGAAGTGTGTTACTTGCTGTTTCAATGATTGCATTGCAATTCTCACGAGAATCATAAACTTTATTATCTTTATCTACAACGATGCTTGTAAGGCTTGTGCAATAAGAGAATGCACCATTTCCTATATAAGTTACCGACTCAGGGATTTCGATGCTTGTAAGGCTTGTGCAATAAGAGAATGCACGATCTCCGATTTCAGTTACCGACTCAGCGATATCGATGCTTGTGATGCTTGTGCAATAAGAGAATGCACCATCTCTTATATAAGTTACCGCCTCAGGGATTTCGATACTTGCTAGGAGTGGGCAATCCTCGACCTTAATATTCGTTACCTCGTCAAGGTTGAAGACTTTCGTATCTCCGTCCTCCTTGATTCCCGTTATCGAGGTCGCAAAGGCACAAAATGGCAACATCGCAAAAAATAATAGACTTTTATGCATAGCCCTAAATTTTGTTAAACAATACATTATTGTCTGCAAAGATAACACATTTAATTCATAATGCATAATGCACAATTAATTCATAATTCATAATTAGTGGCGTGTTGTTGGTCCCGGAATTGAAATCCTAGTTTTTGGACATAGACAAGCCACTATGTGGCTATGTGCGTCGAAATGCGCGTGTTGTGGCGAATGTGTGGCGTGTTGTGGCTTAGCGACATCTCTTTGTTCAAGACGTGGTGCTATCAAACATCAGAGAGGAGATAGGGAACCTGACTTTGAATTGCAAAGTGAAAGTGAACAGGGAAACAGCAATTTAAAATCGAGTTGCATTGTGCATTGTGAATTATTTTGTATCTTTACTCAAAATTTTGAAACATGAGAAACACATTCAACATCTTCATCTTCTGCACTTTGCTCGCCTCTTTCGGAGCTCCGTCAATGTTGAGCGGCGAAGTTGTTTCTTCGACTGACTTCGAGGCTGTCGAGGCAGGTGTGCCTTTGTCACGCAAAATCTTTCAGGGCGAAGGATTCACTACGGGAACTTGGGATAACGGCTTGGCGGCAAGAACTGTCATTGATACATCTGAATTTTGCTCGGGTAACAAGTCTATGCGCATAATGTACCCGAAGGGAGGCTACGGCACTGACGAGACCGGCTGTCAAGTTCAGCTGAGGTTCGACAGGATTGACGAGGCTTTTGCTTCATACAGCCTTCGATTCTCCGAGGACTTCACTTGGGGAACAACGAGCTACGGAGGCAAACTGCCGGGCTTGGGTGGAGGCAACAACTGTTCGGGAGGTTCGAACTGCGACGGTACAAACGGCTTTTCTGCTAGGTTCATGTGGAGAGCCGGCGGCAAGGCTGTACTTTACCTCTACCACATGGACAAGCCGGCAACTTACGGCGAAGATGTGGACTTGGTCTATCCAGATGGTTCGCCCGTAGTCTTCGAGCGTGGAAAGTGGTTTCATATTGCCGAGAGGGTAAAGGTGAATTCCTCGGCAGACAGTTACGACGGCGAGGTTGAGGTATGGGTAAATGGCGAACAGGTCTTGTTCCGTGACGGCTTGCGTTTCGTGACTAACGACGACAAGGTTGACAACCTCTATATATCCACCTTTCACGGTGGAAGCGACCGCACTTGGGCACCAACGGACACCTGCTTCACTTGGCTTGACGATATAAAAATCGGAACAACTTACGAGGATGTGGCTTTCCTAAAGTCTTCGCGAAACGAAGAGGCTTCGGCTTCGAGCGAAGAAATAAAAGTCAGTCAGCAATCTGCAAATGAGCTGAGAATTGACGGCTTGAAGGGTAGTGCTGTGGTTTCAATCTATTCAGTAACAGGTAAAAAGCTAAGGACTTGCAAGACAAAGCAGTCAAGTGCCATTATCGATATTAGCAGTTTGAAAGCCGGCAACTACATAATTCAGGTCAAGGACGAGTCAATTCACACGAGTCAATGCATAATTAAATAGTCGTGGGTTAAAACCGCACGGCTGGACAGGGAGATGTCGCTATGCGACAACGAGTCAATGATGCCCTTTCGATGTAGCCACGTAGTGGCTTTTCGTTGTCTAGTCGGGGAATTCATTTCCCGACTAATTGATTTCCCACCTCCGTCAAATTATGCATTATGAACGAAGTTCGACGATGCAGAGCGAATCAATTAAATTTTGTATCGTTTGCAGACGATATAAAAAGTTTAACTAACACACAAGATCAAATGAAACACACACTTTTTGAAACGAAAAATGCATAATTCAACGTGAACACGCTGAATTATGCATTATGAATTCTGCATTACTTATGCTTAGTAAGTCATCTTTGGCTCAAGCTCTCCAGCCTGCTTAATCATGGCCTCAAGCTGACCAACTGAAGGAATACGACGAGTAAGCTTCTTCTCTGCATTTACCTCCTGCATCTTAGCGTGAAGGTTGTCAGCCTTGCGGTGGCGGAACTCCTTCACAGTGTCAACTCCGGAAGCCTCAAGAAGCTCGGCGAACTGTCCTGCGATTCCAGTGATGCGGAACAAGTCTGCATGGTTAGTCCATTTAAGGATTAGTGCGTCAGAAATGCCAGTCTTCTCTGCCATCTCTTTTCTTCCCTTTGGAGTTGCGCAAGCCTCAAGAAGCGCCTCTGTAGTGCGAATTCCTGCAGCCTGTAGCTTCTTTGCATAAACCTCTCCTACACCCTCAATGTCAATAATACTGTGTGACATAGCAATGAAATTTTAAGTTTGTAATGTTGTTTCTTAGTCCGTTATATTAACTGCGACACTGCAAGTTTGGGCAATAAATTTTAGTAATCAAAATTTTTTCGCACATTTTTTTACCGTACATGTCGAACAACATAAATTCAATTCACAATTATGCCTTGTAGTGAATCCTTTCGAGATAAGGGTCTATTCCTTCACGAAGGAAATCCATGAAATTTTCATAACTATTAAAGCAAATTCGTCCAAACACGACATTGTTTTTGATCAGGCAGAAATAGCCGAACACGTCTTTGCCTCTCCATCCTCGATGTATGTATTCAAGCCTGTAGCCGTCGAATAGATTTAAGGGAACCGTTTTTTCTTCTATTTGGCCAAAAAATCTCTTAACGTAAAGCACTCCGTTTTCATCAACGCTCATTGTTTGCGTTGTGTATAAAAGTCGGTAGATGAGCAAAAGTGTAAAAGCTATGGCAAAAAAAATGTATGTGCCGGTTACGATTGCTCCAGCGTCATCCGGTAGCAGAAAAATCACGCCAACGGCAATGAGCGGCATAAGTGCAAACAAAAAAGTGAAGTATTTGTACTTGTTTGAAAATTTTGTGCTAATCATCATTGCTAGTTTTTTTATTTTGCGGTCAAATTTAGATATTTTTCGCAAATAGTTATGAAATCTCGTGAAAGTTTTGCAAATTTGCTCCCGACTTTTTGATTTTTTTTGAGCAATGGATGGTGATTTAAGAAAAAAGGTAAGTGATTTGAATCTCAAGGCGGTGTTGTTTGACATGGATGGAGTTATTTTCAATTCTATGCCGTTCCACGCAAAGGCTTGGGTTGAAGCTTTCGCCAGTGTAGGCATCGAGTTTGACGAGTACAACGCCTACTTGCGCGAGGGAATGACTGGCTATGCAACAATTCACGAAATGTTCATTGCTCAGAAGGGAAGAATGGCCACTGAGGCAGAGTGCAAGAAAATCTATGCTTACAAGTGCAAGGTTTTCGACAGCTTTGGTCCAGCAGAGCCAATCGAGGGTATTCGCAATGTACTGAAGACAGTTAAGGACGCAGGACTTGAAATTTTCATTGTTACTGGAAGCGGTCAGCAAAGCCTGTTCGACAAGCTCGAGCATTACTTCCCAGGTGTGTTCAGTGAGGACAGGATGGTTACAGCCCACGATGTCAAGAAGGGCAAGCCAGATCCGGAGCCGTACTTGATGGCTTTGGCGAAGGGCGGACTTCTGTTTGATGAGGCGATAGTGGTCGAGAACGCTCCGCAAGGTGTAACAGCTGGTGTTTCTGCTGGAATTCTTACAGTTGCTGTTAATACGGGTATATTGAAACCGGAAGATTTGCTTGAGAAAGGTGCAGATGTTCTTTATAATGACATGTTCGAGTTCAACGAGGCTTTGAGTGACTTCATTGAGCTTGGAGTGAAGAAAATGTAGTATAAATTAGGATTGCCTATGAAGAAGGTGTACAGACTATATCTGTGTTTGATATCTTTGCTTTTTGGCTTTGTATCTAACATTTCAGCAACGGGAGATCTGAACTCTCGTTTTGACAACTATACAATAAGGGAAGGACTCTCGAACAATATTGTTCAGTGCATTACGCAGGACTCGTACGGCTACATTTGGGTAGGAACATCACAAGGAGTGAACAGGTTTGACGGCTATGGCTTCACTACTTTTCGCTCGCTTGAATATGCAAAGAAGCGAATAAAGGGTGTGTTGATCCGCTGTATATTCGAGGATTCAAGGAAACAGCTTTGGATTGGAACGGAAAACGGCGGTCTCTTCAAGTTCAATAGAGACAAAGAGACTTTTCAGTACATCGAGCTGATGAACGAGAATGACGGACGATACTCTGCTAACACCATAATTGAGGACAAAAACGGGAAAATTTGGGTTGGAACGAACGAAGGTTTGGCGTTCTTGAACAAGTCTGATGAACTTGAGTACTATCATTTCAAGTCTGACGACTTCAAAGGACTAGTGCAGCTAAAGAAGTGCTGCCTTGATTCCCTAAATCGAATGTGGATAGGCACTGGCGAGGACGGAGTGTTCATATTTGACATAGAAGACGAAGACTTAACAAAGGTTAAGTTTGAAGGTCTTGAAAATGACGCTGAAGTTCGTGCAATTTATCATTCAAGGGACAATATCCTATGGATTGGTACGTACGAGAACGGAGTTTACACACTTGATACACGAAAATCTACTAATATTCTTGCTAAGCAGTTCACCGACCTGCCAACAACAGGTGGTTTGGCTACAATCAAGGCTTTAACTGAGGACAAATACGGACATCTTTGGGTTGGAACTCGCGAAGGACTTATTTGTTATGACAAAGTGAGCAGAAAGTACAATATTAGTACTCATGATGTGCATAACAACATCAGCCTTGCACAGAATTCTGTAATTGACTTGTTTGTGGACAACCACAGTGACCTTTGGGTTGGAACAAGAGGCGGCTTGAGCTACAGAAACAAGGAAAAGCAAAACTTTCTGTTGTTGCAAGAGTCGAAGAACGACAACAAGTATTTGAACTGTGCCCAAGTGTACGCTTTCTATGAGGCTTCACCTAACGAAGTTTGGATTGGAACTGAGAGCGGAGGAATAAACATCTATAACTCAGATACAAAGACATTTACATATATGACTAAAGAGAACAGCGGCCTTTCAACCAACTGTATCAAGTCAATGGTAGAGGTCGATGGAAAACTGCTCGTAGGTACATATATGGGTGGACTTAATGTTATTGATGTCAAGAGTCGCAGTGTCATCGCAAAATACAAGCATGACGCCAAAAACAATTGTTCAATCGCAGACAACAACGTATGGAACATATGCATTACCAAAGACAAGTCAGTTCTTCTAGCCACATCAAATGGAATCGATAAATTTGATGTTAAGAGGGGAACATTCTCTCATATCGACAAACTGGCATACAAAAAGGAAGTCTATTACTTGTTCGAGGATAAAGATGAGGATTTGTGGGTGTTTACACCTGATGAAATAATTGTAAGGCAAGTTGAGGAAAATCGCACTTTGAACTACATCGAAAAGTCAAGAAGCGTAGTGCAGGGTAACAACAACATCTACTATGTAGGAAGCAATGAAAGAGGTATTCTGCTCTATAGCAAGTATAATGGCTATATATCATCTATAGACGAGAGTAATGGCTTGTGCAACAACAATGTCGTGTCTATGGTTATTCAGGATGGCAAGATATATGCTGGAACTACCGGAGGTTTGAGTATTATTGACATTTCTTCTGATTCTGTCAGCATCACTAACTTTGACGAGAGAGACGGACTTCAGGGAAACCAGTTTCATTATGGTGCCATGTCATTGAAGAAGAATGGTGAAGTCATGTTAGGAGGTAGTGCCGGAGCAAACATATTCGACGCAAGACTAATCAAGGCGAATGATTTTGTCCCTCCTGTTCTTATCAGCGAGGTAAAAGTCTTTAACCAAATATTGCCAAATGACGAGATAAAGGAGGAAAACGGAAGAAAGCATATTTCTGTTGACTATGACAAGAATATGATTTCGTTCAAATTTGCTGCTCTGTCCTATAGTAAGAGCATAAAGAACGAGTATAGGTACAGACTAAAAGGTGGAAATTGGATTGAAGCCGGAACAGAAAACAAATGTACTTTTACCAACCTTGCTCCCGGCGACTATACCTTTCAGGTGATGGGCTCCAATTGTGACGGTGTTTGGAACGAAAAATGTGAAGAGATTGACATAACGGTTCTACCTCCTTTTTGGAATACTTGGTGGTTCAGACTTCTGCTATTGGTTGCTATATGCACCGCTGCTTTTATAGGTGTCTCTCAGTATTTAAGGAGAATCAAGCTGAAGACAGAGCTTGATTTGGAGAAGAAGAAAGCAGATGAAATGGCCAAGGTTGAGAAACTGAAGATTGATTTCTTTACAAATATTTCTCATGAACTAAGAACACCAATTACCCTAATAATAGGTCCTTTGTCCAAGATTTTGAGTGATGAAAGCACTTCTTCAGAAACAAGACAGATGGCAGAACTGGCACAAAAGAATGCCAATCAGCTCTTGGTTTTGGTGAACCAGGTTCTTGACTTCCGCAAGATTGAGAGCGGAACACTTTCTGTGGTTATGAAGGAGGGGGATTTGGTGGCGTTCATTCAGTTTATATTCCGTTCCTTCTTGCCAAATGCGGAAAGCAGAAATATTAGCATGGAATATGTGCTTGATACTGAACAGACAGAAGTTTTGAAGAGCGTTCAATTTGACGGTGACAAACTAGAAAAGATACTGAATAACTTGCTGTCTAATAGTTTGAAGTTCACACCTCAGGGAGGTTGTGTTTCCGTTTCGTTGTTGTCATTTGTACAGCATAAGTTCAATAATGGTTCTGTATGCAATGCCTACCAAATCAGAGTTAAGGATTCAGGTAGGGGAATAAGCGATGAAGACCAGAAGCACATCTTTGAAAGATTCTATCAAAGCAAGGGAGTCGATGCGCACATCGGTACAGGAATCGGATTGAGCCTTGTTAATGACTTTGTGCAGATGATGAGTGGAGACATTGAGATTGTTAGCCAGGAAGGTCACGGCTCTGAGTTTATCATAACTCTTCCTGCTTATTCCAGCAAGTCTCTTGAAGCTCAGTCTGAAGTTGTCGAGTCTATTATAGAAAAGAGCTTCTCTTCTAATACGCAGGATGAAGAAAAACCGATACTTTTGATTGTTGAAGATAATGATGAGCTTCGTAAGTTCTGTGTCTCTCATTTCTCTCGCAAGTTTGATGTGCTAGAGGCTACAAATGGTGTTGAGGCTATGAAACTGGCTGAGGAGAATGTTCCAGATATTATAGTTACAGACCTTCTCATGCCACAGATGTGCGGTGACGAGCTATGTAAAAAGATTAAGCAGGACGAGAGAACTTCACATATCCCATTGATTCTGCTTACTGCAATTCATAGCAAGGAGACTGAATACGATGCTTTGAAGTGTGGTGCAGATGACTTTGTAACAAAGCCGTTTGACATTGATATTCTTCAGCAGAAGATGGAAAACATCATCGCATTGAAGGCAAGCATAAAGAAAAAGTTCAGAATTGAGCAAATCTCTGAACCTAAGAAAGTGGAAACTCAAAGCCCCGATGAAAAGTTTATGTTAAAGGCTATGCAAGTGATAGAAAAGAATATCAGTGAGCCTGATTTTGATATTGAACAGCTTGCTTTGGAAACAGGAGTGTCTCGTATGCAGCTTTATAGAAAGATGAATGCCTTGACTGGAATGACTGTTAAGGAGTTTATCCGCAATGTGCGTATTAAAAGAGCAAAACAGTTGCTTGAACAGGGTACTTTGACTGTGTCCGAAATTGCTTACGAGGTTGGTTTCAAGGATATAGCTTATTTCCGTAAATGCTTCAAGGCTCATTTCGGAGTTAATCCAAGTGAAGTGAAATAGAATAATTCATAGATAGTTATGCAACGATTTCTTATTACAATAGCATTGTTCCTTAGTTCTTTGATGTCAGCATTGGCTACTGATGTCAAGGTCGCTCCTGGAGAGTGGAAGACTATGTTTTCCTACAATAACGCGAGTGATATTGAGGTGTCTTCTCAATATGTGTTTTTGTTGTCTTCTCCTCAATTGTCATATTTTGACAAGAAGTATCAGGAGATAAATACCATCGACAAGTATGATGCTGGATTGTATTACGGAACAATAGCGAAGATCAAATGTCTGGACAAGCTTAATCTTTTAATGATTTGTTATACAGATTTGACAATTGACTTCTATGACTATTCAAAGGGGAAAGTAGTATTTACGGATTATTCCATCTGCAAGAAAGATATTGTAGGAAAGACTATAAATAGCATCGAAGCCACAGAAGATGGCTCTGTTGTTTATCTTTCCACAGATTTTGGAATTGTAAAGTACAATGTAAATAAGAAAGAGGTTTCTGAGTCATATTATATTGGAGAGGAAGGAACTTACCTTTCAGTCAAGTCAGTAGTGTTGCTCAAAGATTCAATTTTTGCGCTTACTGCCGAGGGTAAAATTCTTTGTGCAAGTGCCAAGAACAACATGCTTGTAAATTATAAAAGTTGGGAGGAATTACCTCTTCCTGCTTCTCCCATAAATTATTTGTATGCCCATGCAGGGAATTTGGTGGCTGGTACTGGCGCAGAATTGGCATGCTATAGTAATTCCAAGTGGAATAATATAACTCCGGCAATGGGAAGACCTAGAGAGATGTATTCTTACAATGGAAGTCTTTTGTGTAAGAGAGGAGAGTTCTTCACTGTTTATAAGCAGAATTCTTTTGACGAGGTGCGTTTCTCTGTTGAGAATGACATTTACAGTTGTTTTGAATATGATGAGAGTTGCAATACGCTTTGGTGCTTAGCAAATAATAAATTATACGCTCTTGTTGACGGAAAAGTTTCAAACGAATATTCAATGATTGAAGGTCCATACCAGAACACATACTTCAAGGTTGTCAAAGAAGACGACCGTTTGATTCTAGTAGGAAATGAAGGTTATTCCTCTCCTGCAATTATTTCTATATTAGAGAATGGCACATGGACAAACATAACTCCAAGCGTATTGGGAAATGATTATAATGCAGTGAATGATTTCTATTCTTGTGTTGACATTGTAGCAGATCCCAAAGATAAGTCTAAATACTATGTGCCTACATGGCGTGGAGTATTTGTTATTAAGGACGGTAAGGTTGTTGAGAAGTATAATCAAGACAATTCCACACTTTTGGTTTATTCCGGTGGAGGTGGAGATAATAAGACGCTTGTCGATTGTGCCTGGATGGACGAAAAGGGTAACTTGTTTGTAGCAAATATCCAGGCTTCCGAGTTGATTCATGTGCTTTCTCCTGATGGAAAGTGGACTGCCTTGAAACACAATTCTTTTTTGTCAATTCGTGCAGCTCGCAGGCATCTTCGCACAAAGAAAGGTTTTGATGTGATAACCTGTACTCCTGACCAAAAGTATCTTTTGTTCTTGGACACAAAGGGTACACCGACAAATTCTTATGATGACAAGGCTGTGAAAATGAGCAACCTGACTTATAGCGATGGTGTATCTTCCAATACCATTATTCCTGCAGCCTATTACGATGTGGTAGAGGATTTGAACGGAGACATTTGGTTGGGAATTGACCAAGGTGTTGTATATTTCAAAAGCAAGACTGTTTCTGCAGTTTCAGAAACAATGAACGAAGTTGTTCGCCCAAAGATAACTCGTGAAGACGATAACAGATTTGCTGACTATTTGTTATCTACAGATCATGTTATATCAATTGCTGTGGACGGCCAGAATAGAAAGTGGTTGGGTACTAAGGACAATGGTTTGTATTTAGTTGCACCAGATGGAACTGAAATCCTTGAGCATTTCACATCCCAAAATTCTAGACTTCCTTCAAATACAATCAATTCATTGTCCTATGACGGCAAGTCAGGTGCTTTGTATGTTATGACTAATAGGGGCCTTTGCGTTTATGGAACAGATGCTTCAGAAGGAATGGATGACTATGATGAGGTAACGGTGTTTCCTAATCCGGTGAGACCAGAATATGACGGTCAAGTCGTTATTCAGGGGTTGATGGAGGACAGCAATGTTAAAATTACAGATTCAAAGGGAAATATGATCGAGAATGGAATGAGTAATGGTGGCACCTATTGCTGGAGCGCAAGAAGAAATAACGGCTCTAGAGTCGCTACAGGAGTATATAACATTTTCGTTTCGACACAGGACGGTATGTCTTACAAACATTTGAAGGTTGCAGTAGTGAAGTAATATATAAAATTTAGATATAATGGAAAAACTAACAGTTATCAAGGTTGGTGGTAAGATAGTAGAGGAAGAAGCAACATTGAAGGCGTTGTTGTCGGATTTCTCAAAGGTTGAAGGCCGTAAGGTTTTGGTTCACGGAGGTGGCCGTTCCGCTACAGCTATGGCAACAAGACTCGGAATAGAGAGCCAGATGATAGATGGAAGAAGAGTTACTGATGCAGAAACTCTAAAGGTAGTAACTATGGTTTATGCCGGACTTGTGAACAAGAACATCGTTGCTTCACTTCAGGCCTTGGGTGTTAATGCGCTTGGACTTACAGGTGCTGACCTTGGTTATATGTTATCTGCGAAGAGGCCTATTAAGAATGGCATTGACTATGGATTCGTCGGTGATGTGAAGAGTGTCAATTCTGATCTTTTGGCAAAACTAATTGCAGACGGAGTTGTTCCTATCCTTGCGCCATTGACTCATGATGGTAAAGGCTCTATGTTAAATACAAATGCTGATACCATTGCTGGTGAGGCTGCTAAGGCCCTTTCTAAGCATTTTGATGTTACTCTTGTATATTGTTTTGAGAAGAAGGGTGTACTACGTGATGAGAATGACGATGATAGTGTTATTTCAGAGATAAACGAAGCTGATTTCAAGAAGTATGTTGCAGATGGAACCATTCAAGGTGGTATGATCCCTAAGCTTGAGAATGCTTTTGCAGCTATTTCTGCCGGCGTTTCAAAGGTTGTAATTACAAAGGCGGATCAGCTTGGAAAGGTTGGCGGTACTACTATTGTAAGGTAATAAGTTTCTTCCTTTCCTATGAATAAGTTTGATTATTATAAGGATATTTTGAAATTATTGCGTTTGCCTCAGCTGTGTGCTGTGGCAATTGCTCAGTTGGTCTTGCATTTCTATTATTTCGAACCGGCTATGGCGTACTATGGAGGAGAGGCAAAAATGGAAGCTTTGCCTTTGACTTTGTGTGTACTTGCCACTGTTTGCACTGCGGCAAGCGGGTTCCTTGCAAATGATTATTTCGACACGAGAATAGATAAAGTCAACAGACCGTTAACAAGAATCGTAGATGCTTCGGTGTCGCGTGATACGGCTTTTTATCTTTGTATGGGAGCTACTGCTATAGCATTGGTAGTTTCCGCTTTCCTTGCTTATCTTGCCAGTAATTCGACTTACTTTTTTGTTTTTGCAGGTGTTGTTGGTCTTGTGTGGTTTTATTCTGCAAGCTATAAGAGGATTATGCTGCTTGGAAATGTGATGTTCGGACTTGCTTTTGCAATGATTCCTTTTACCGTGTTGCTTTTCGATATCTGGTTTGCAAATATGACTTATGGTGCGTTTTCTAAGGCGGACGCAATCTTTACAAAGATATTGAATCAGAGTCTGTTGATATCTTTCTTTGTTTTTGGCTATATGTTTGTTTATGACATCGTTAGAGGAATGGAGGAGGAAAAAGGTGAGCGAGAGCTTGAATGCCGTTCACTTTGCATAGTCTGTGGTAAAAAGGTAGCAAAAGCGGTGATTATTGTAGTTACAATAATAGTTGGTTTGGCACTTGTCTCGTGTTGCATTGCTTCCAAGAAATTCACCGGGCAGATAGGTATCTATATAGCATTTTTTGTTATTTCATTGACTATCGCCCTTTCTGTTCAGATTGTTAAATCAAAAGTTCGTTTTGATTATTTAATCATTTACGGATTGATTTACATTCTGATGGCTGTAGCTTTAGGTTTAATGTCTATTTATGCCTATTATTTGGAGTAGTGTTTTGGACAAAATTGTTTAATTTTAAAACGATTTATGTTTAATTTTCATGTTTTTCGATATCTTTTTGCAAAAGTTTCGATGAAATAACAAAAAATATTGATATTTTTGCACTTTGTAAATAGTAGGGCTTAAAAAGGTAGCTACTAGTTTTGAGTGAATTAACTGTATTTAGAAAAGTTCTTTTGTTAAATGGGAAGAATACTAACATTAATTTTTGCAGCGTTGATGCTGTCTTTCTCGGCAAATGCGCGTATCAAGAGAGTAAATAACTCTCCTGAGTCTAATGCACAATACGCTTCATTAGAGAATGCTTTGATTGATTGTGCAGCTGGCGATACTATTTTACTTGAAGGCTCGTCTAAAGCATACGGTCCAGGCGATGCGTATGGCTATGATCCAATTAGAATTACTAAGCCTGTAACAATAATTGGTATCGGACATTCATACAAAGAAAACGAAATTGTTGCATATCCTATAGGAGAGTCTTATATCGGCAGTACGCTTAAGATTGTAAGTCCTAGGGTTAATATAATCGGATGTATCCTTCCAAGTATAGAGATTTATTCCAACGAGTGCCAGGTTGTTAGATGCCAGGTTTTGGCAGGTAGTCAGAACGCTATAGAGGTGGCTGATACAGTTAACGGATGTATTATTCGTCAAAGTTTCTTGGTTGGTAATGTGCAGGGTAACGGTTACCCTCAGAACGTCAATGTTTTGAACAATATCATTTGTGGAAATGTAAGTCAGTTTGAGCGCTCTCGTATAGAGCGCAATACTTTCGGTAAGTATAATCGATTCGGAGGTATTCGTAACTTGCGTTTTTGCTCTGTGATTGAAAATGTGTTCAATCAGAACCTAAAGAACAGCCAGACTAATACATGCTCAATGCTTAATAACTATATCGGTGATTTCACTCGTGACATAGAGAGTGACGATTTCTCTTTGGACAGAAATTATCGAATAAAGGTTGAAAGCCCTCTTTACAACAAGGCTTCGGATGGTGACCAGCTTGGTGCTTTTGGCGGCCCTCTCCCTTATGTTGTATCTGGTCTTTCTGATGCTCCTATTATTAAGTCATACTCTGCTCCGTCCGAGGTTAACTCAAGAACTGGACTAGAGGTTACAATTACTTACAAACTAGATAGATAATCGACATGAAAAAGATATTTGCGACTCTTTCTGCTCTTGCTCTTTCTGCAACTGCTTTGCTAGCTCAGGTTACTCAGACTGAGTATTTCTTTGATGAGGATCCAGGTTTTGGAAAGGGTATAAAGGCTGGTGTTGCTACAGGTTCGACAATCAAGTTCAAGGCTAATATCCGTGGTTTGAAAAATGGATTCCATACTTTGTATGTTCGTGGCAGAAACTATGAGGGATGGGGACATTGTGTTGCAATCCCTGTTACTGTTTATGAGCGTTCTGCAGATATAGTTGGTTCAGAATACTATTTCGATAAGGATCCAGGTGAAGGAAAGGGTAAGTTTTTGGAGAATACAGCTGATGGAGCTGCTATCAATGTGATTTCTTCGGATGTTCTTAATAAAGTTGATTATGGTTTCCATACTCTTTATTCTAGAGCTTTGTCCAATGACAATTCTTGGACAAATCCTTTTGGAGTTCCGTTTGTTTATCTTTCTCTTGTTTCCCCTGTCACTCGTTCTGAGTTTTATGTTGACAAGGATCCAGGTGAGGGTAACGGCAAGGTTGCAACTATAGAGAATGGTGCTGTTTATTTCCAGATGAAGACAGACAATTTGAAAAGTGGCAAGCATACACTTTATGTACGTAGTCAGGATGCTTCTGGATATTGGACTGTTGAGTACGCTATTCCATTCAATTATAATATTAATTCAGAGGTTGTAACATGGAATGACTTTGTTAGCGTTAGTCCTAATCCGACAATGTTTAATTTTGATTTGTCAATTAACTCTGCTGACGAGACTTCCAATACTAGTGTTGCTATTCTTTCTCAGTCTGGTAAGGTTCTTTTTGATAAGCAGTACCCAGCTTCTGAAAAGAAGATCAACTTTAATGTTAAGGAGTTTGCTCCAGGTTCTTATCAAGTAGTTGTTGATAGGGGTGGTATTATTGCAATCCGAAAGTTAGTTATTAAGAGATAAATTTGTATTTTTCTCGAGGTGACATTACTATAAGAGTTCAAATCAAAGGGTAGGCTTCGAGAGTCTATCCTTTTTTTATTTTTGTTACTATGATTAAAAGACTTATTTGTTTTTTCGTATATGTCTCTTTGTACGTTTTTTCATTTGCTTTAGATAGAGCTGCAATTCAAAAGCAGTTTGAAATACTAAAAGATGAGAATGTTTCGGACGAAGTAAAACTTAAGGTTAACAGTCAAATTGAAGACTCCCTTTACGCCCTTATTTCAAAGGAAACAAAGGTCATAGGACGTATTTATTCTGAGTTTCCTAATCTTGGACGAGTAATGTCTGATGACGGTAAGTTGTGTGTTTATAGCTGGGGTTTCGCTCTAAGTGACAAGACTTACTATTACGGAAGTATTGTTCAGTCAAAGAAAAGAAAACAAGTCAAGACTTCGTTGCTAAAGATGAAGAATGGACCTTATATTCCCAGGGATGATGTCCGTATTACTCATGATAATTGGTATGGCTCTCTATACTATTCTCTAGTACATGTAAAGTTTAAAAGAGACGAATACTATACATTGATTGGTTGGTCGGCAAATGCTAAGGATTCACATTTCAAGGTGTTGGATGCTGCGCGTTTGGACTCAAAAGGTCGTTTGAATTTCGGTAAGATGGCTTTCAAACAAAAAGGCAAGCCTGCTCGTTACCGTTATCTTCTGCAGTATGACGCCAACGGTAAAATTGCTGTGAACTATGATGCGAGCCAAAAATCGATAGTTTTTGACCATTTGGCTCCTGAGAGCGTGATGTTTACGGATTTGTATTCGTACTATGGTCCAGACTTTACATATGATGCGTTTCAGCTAGTCGATGGAAAATGGTTTCTCCGAGAGAATGTTGACGCAAAAAATAAGGAATAAAACTTAATTATATAATGAATAAAACTTTAGGAGCATTCACAATGGCTATTACTCTTTCTGGTTGTGCAGGCACCGTTGCAGTCGATAACGAGAGCAAATCTGTTCAGGATTCTGCTGTCTTCGACTATCATGTTGACAGTTTTTATGATGTCGAAGTTTTGCGCTATAAAGTGCCAGGTTTCGAGAACCTTTCTCTTAATCAAAAGCTTTTGATCTATAATCTGTCAAAGGCGGCTGAGCAAGGTCGTGATATTCTTTTTGACCAAAACTGTGCTTATAATCTTAGAATCAAAGATGTTCTTGAGTACATCTATATCAAGCAAATTGGTGCTGACGATGAGAAGAACTTCGCAGCTTTAGAGCTGTATTTAAAGCGTTTTTGGTTCTCGAATGGTATTCATCACCATTATTCTACTGACAAGTTCTATCCAGAGTTTTCTAAGGAGTGGTTTTCTGCTTGTTATGATAAATTTGAAGAGCCAGTTGTACTTTCAAAGGACGAGGCCATAAAAGTTTTGTTTGATACTACATTTTTAACTAAGCGTGTTAATCAAGCTGACGGAGAGGATTTGATTGCTACTTCTGCAAACAATTATTATGAAGGTGTTTCTCAGAAGGAGGCTGAAGATTACTACAACTCTATGCGTGATTCTTCGGACAAAACTCCTATTTCGTATGGCTTAAATTCAAAGCTCTACAAAGACAAGGACGGCGTTATCAAGGAAGATGTTTGGTATTTGAATGGCAAGTATGCAGAGCGAATCAGAAGTATTGTTTACTGGCTTGAAGAAGCTTTGCCTTATGCCGAGAATGACCAGCAAAAAGAGACTATCAATCTTTTAATTGAGTTCTATACGACAGGTGACCTCAAAAAGTTTGACGAGTACAGCATAAGTTGGGTTAAGGATACTCTTAGCCGTGTCGATTTTGTTAACGGTTTCATAGAGACTTACGGAGACCCTCTTGGCATAAAGGCAAGTTGGGAGTCTATCGTTAATTTTAAGGACATTGAGGCTACTCGCCGTTCTGATGTCTTGTGCGAGAATGCTCAGTGGTTTGAAGATAATTCACCGGTTGCTCCCGAGTTCAAGAAAAAGAAGTGCAAGGGTGTGACAGCCAAGGTTATCAATGCCGCTTTCTTGGCCGGAGACTGCTACCCGGCAACACCTATTGGAATTAACCTTCCAAATGCTAACTGGATTAGAGAGGTTCACGGCTCTAAGTCAGTTACCATTGAGAATATCACTCGTGCATATCATGAGGCAGCTAAAGGTAACGGTTTCCATGATGAATTTGTTTATTCTGATGCAGAGCGTGAATTGATTGCAAAGTATGGTTTTCAGTCTGATAATATTCACACAGATTTGCACGAATGTCTTGGTCACGGAAGCGGTAGATTGGCCGACGGTGTGACTGGTGACGAGCTTGGTGTTTATGGAGCAACTATAGAGGAAGCTCGTGCTGATTTGTTCGGCCTTTACTATGCTGCTGACCCGAAAATGGTCGAGCTTGGTCTTCTTCCAAGTGCCGATGCCTACAAGTCGGAGTACTATACGTACATGATGAACGGTCTTTTGACTCAGCTTGTCCGTATAAACTTGGGTGATAATATTGAGGAGGCACACATGCGTAATCGTGCATTGATTGCTCGTTGGGCATTGGAGAAAGGTGCTTCTGACAATGTTGTAGAGCTGACTAAAGTCAATGGCAAGACATACGTCAAAATCAACGACTATACGAAGCTTCGTTCCTTGTTCGGAAATCTGCTTACAGAGATTCAGAGAATCAAGTCAACAGGCGACTTTAATGCTGCTCGCAATTTGGTCGAGACTTATTCGGTAAAGATTGATTTGGAACTTCACAAGGAGATAAAGGAGCGTTACTCCAACTTGAACATCAAGCCTTACAAGGGCTTCATAAACCCTACTTATAAGCTCGTTAAGGATGGTAGCAAGGTTGTTGATGTAGAAGTATCTTATGATGACACATTTGCTGGTCAAATGCTATCTTTCCCGATGTCGGAGAAATAGTTGGAACTAACAAAGGCAAATTAAATAAAAGGCGTGCATTATAGCACGCCTTTTATTGTAAATTAAGCCTTAAAAGGATTATTCATAATTTTAATTTTTATAACGGCATAATTGTTTTGCCGTTATGAAAATTTTATGCTAAAAAAAGCAACAAAAACATTTTATAGCACTTAATTATTTTTGTAATAGTTCTGGTCAACTTTTTTTGTGTCAAATTGCACGCATAATATTGTCACAAAATCAAACTACAATATAATTTGACGGTTATAATCCTGTTTTATTGTACATTTCTACAATTTTGACGGTTTCGACAGCTTCTTTCACGTCATGCACCCTCAAAATCATAGGCAGACCGCTCGAAAGTGCAAGCGTATGAAGTGCTGTAGTTGCGTTAAGACTTTCCTCGATGGTTGTCTCCGCAACCTGCCATGCCATACGTTTTCTAGAGACTCCGACAAGCAGAGGACACCCTTCGAAATTTCTGAATTCGCCCAAATGGGACAGCAGTTGATAGTTCTGCTCCATAGTCTTTGAGAAGCCAAAGCCAGGGTCAAGTATGACGTCGCTTATGCCTAAAAGTCTGCATTCGTCAAGCTTACGTGCAAAGAACTTGAAGATGTCAT
Source organism: Paludibacteraceae bacterium (assembly GCA_024401535.1). Classification (GTDB taxonomy): domain Bacteria; phylum Bacteroidota; class Bacteroidia; order Bacteroidales; family Paludibacteraceae; genus UBA1723. The sequence continues at coordinate 19,057 of JAKSKX010000006.1, forward strand.
CAAGAAAACTGCCGTATTTGGCGCTTTCCTGCTGTTCTGCGACGCTCTTGCCTATGCTGTGCATAAGAATATAGGGAACGTGCAGTTTGGCCACTGTGGGGAGCATTTCTTTGTCAATCTCTCCAGCTGAAATATCGTTGATGATGTCGGCACCGCAACTGTTTACCGACACCTCTGCCACTTTTGAGCGGAACGTGTCTATCGAGATAATGATTTCGGGAAAGGCACTTCGTACAATTTCTGTTGCATTGCACACGCGGTCAAGTTCCTCCTGTTCGCTAACTTCTGCCGCTCCGGGTCTGGAACTGTAGCCACCAATGTCAATTATTTCCGCGCCTTCAGAGATTAGCTTTTCTGCTCTCTTTTGTATTGCATCATTGTCTTTTTCGACTCGACTGCCAGAATAGAACGAGTCCGGTGTGGCATTGAGAATGCCCATAATTATGTTGCGGTCGAAGTCAATTAGACCGCGATTCTTGATGTTTATCATAGTCATGAGCTATTTGTCGATCCAATCTCCGTTATCCTTGATAAGCTGAATTAGTTTGTCAACAGCGTCATCCTCTGGCACCATTTTTTCTACGCAGTTTTTGCCTTTGTATAGGTTCACTTTTCCACGTCCTGAACCGACATAGCCGTAGTCTGCGTCAGCCATTTCTCCCGGTCCATTTACAATACAACCCATGACACCAATCTTCAATCCTTTAAGGTGTGAAAGAGCAGATTTAACCTTGGCAAGAGTATTCTGCATGTCATAGAGAGTACGGCCGCAGCTTGGACAGCTGATGAATTCAGTCTTGAATATTCTGCGTCGAGTTGCCTGAAGAATGCCGTGGCAAACGGTAGCAGACTCTTCCAAGTCACTAATAAGGCAAATGCCGTCAATAAGCCTGTCGATGAGCAATGCACCCATATCCGCCGCTGTGAAAAGTTGAAGTTCGTCCAAATTTTCCGCAGGCGAATCGACTAGAGCAACTACTGGATTTTGCTTGCCAGCCTTAATAAGCTGGCTTACAAGCGCTCTTATTTCGCCTACAATATGGCGTCCGCAAGGACGGGCAAGAATCACTGTGTCCTCTGGTAAAGATGTTGCCAGTTCGATGTCCGAACAGTCAACAACCTGGAATTTCTTGTCGCTGTCGATTGAAATTGAGTCTGTTGTATAGCTCTTTACCAAATAGTCTGGCTGTGCGTTTTCATTGTTGCCTTTCTGCTTTGTGATGACTACAGGGACGTTGTCGCCGCCGATATTTCCTACAGCTTTCGATGTTCTTCCCTTGCCCGAGCGAATGGCCTCGTCTATGCACTTGTCACCCATAACAAGAGCGTGTCTTGAGCGTCTCTGGACATAGTCGGCAAGCATCTTTGCAACGGGAATTTCAGCTTCTGGGTCTTCTGACAGAGAAACTCGTATTGTGTCTCCAATTCCGTCAAGCAGAAGTGCCGTAATACCAGCTGCACTCTTGATTCTTCCGTCCTCTCCTTCGCCAGCCTCAGTCACGCCAAGATGGATAGGGTAGTTAAGTCCTTCCTCGTCCATTTTCTCTGCCAAAAGACGCACAGTACGTACCATAATGACGACGTTTGAAGCCTTGATAGAGACCACCACGTTAAGGAAATCTTGGCTCTTGCAGATGCGAAGAAACTCAAGGCAAGACTCAACCATACCTTCTGAAGTGTCTCCGTATCGGGACAAAATTCTGTCGGAAAGAGAGCCGTGGTTGACGCCTATTCTTACGGCTGTATTGTTCTGCTTACAGAGGTCAAGGAACGGGATAAGTTTCTCCTTGATTTTTTCTATTTCCTGAGCATACTCTTCGTCAGTATATTGAAAAGTCTTTTGTGTATGTGTTGAGTCAACATAGTTGCCTGGGTTGATTCTAACTTTCTCGACATTAGTAGCGGCTGCCATGGCTGCTGCCGGGTTGAAGTGTATGTCTGCAACCAAAGGGACATTGCAGCCTCTTTTCCTAAGCTCGTTTCTAACAAGCCCTAAGTTGTTGGCTTCCTTGATTCCCTGAGCTGTAAAGCGGACGATTTCTCCGCCAGCCTGAGCGATTCTTTCAGCCTGAGACACAGAGGCCTCTATGTCGTTTGTATCAGTGTTTCCCATGCTTTGAACACGGATGGGAAAGTTCCCTCCCAAAGAAAGGTCTGCAATCTTAACGTCGATTGTCGCTCTCTTGTTATAGTTAAACCAGTCTCTCATATCAAAATATGTTAAAATGGAAGTTCTGTTATCATGTTTTGAAATACTATGTCCGTCTTTGCTTCAGGACAGTAGCTGTTGAAGTTCTCTTTTGCAAGAGGGTCAATTTTAAAGGCTGTGTTAAGGTTGTTGGCTGCGGCATTCTTGTCACCGGTTTTGTAGTCAACAACAGCTTCGTACATCAGTGCGTTGTGCAGTTCTTTGGTAAAGCATAACAGCATGTTGATATAGAAGCGTGCCAGTATGTAAGTTTTATGTTTGAGCTGAAATTCAATTAGTTCCGTCAATGTGAATGCGTCAAACTCGTTATTGTTTGCCATCTCCATAAGGTAAGATTCAGCCTCGTCCTGCTTGCCAAGAGCCAGTAGAATTTGGGCTTTTAGGCTTGACCAAATGCCCATATCTATTTTGTTTTCGCTGTCCACTCTGTTGTATTCTGCTTCAGCTTCCTTTGCTCTACCTAGTTTGATCAGGCAAATTAACTTCATTACAAACTCTTGGCTTATGCCAAAGCTATTCATGATTCCGTTCGAGTTCAGTGACTTGTCATAGTATTCAATAGCCTCATCGAACTGCCCAATGTTCATATAGCAGTTTCCTATGCGGTCATAAACCTCATACATTCTGTTCTCTTTAGGGAAACCGTCGTATTTAAGGAAGTATTCAAGTGCATTTGCATAGTTACCGTTGTCGTAATATGTTTCAGCTATTTGGTATGGATATCTTGAATCCTTTTTGTTTATTATTTCAGCCTTTTTGTAGGCGTTCATTTCTTCCTCATAGTTCCTTAGTTCGTGATAAAGCTCACCTATCTCGAACCAAGCTTTGTCATTATAGGCGTTTCTGTCGAGAACATTGTTAAGTAACTTTTCTGCTTTACCCAATGATTCTTTTGTGCCTATTCTTATTAGTGTTTGCGCTGCATATACGTATAACTCTTCGTCATTCTTTTCGACCTTTGCCGCATCACGCAAGATGTCAAGTACAAGCTTCGGGTAAAGATTGTGGAATTTGTTGAAAAAGGCTTTATAGTATGGAATGGAAGGAAGAATATCTGCCATGCAGTTGAATTTGCTTTTAAGATTCAGTCTTAGCATTCTTTCCACCTCGCTAACTTCAAATTCTTTCAGTTGGGATATCTCCTCAGTATAGAGTATATATCTGTGAATCAAGTATAGAGGTGTTTCCATTCCTTGGACTACTATGCCCGAATCTCTTTGTTTAAGGTCATTCAGCAAATCTTCGTAAACATATATCCTGTCTCTCAATTCTTTGGCAAATGAACAAAGAAACAAACCTCTGCAAATCAAGGCAAACTTGTTCCTGTTTGAGTTGTTAGGGTTGCTAATGTTGTAGAACAGGCACCTTTCAGCTTCAATATATTTGCCATTTTCCATGAGAAAATCAACACCGCACTTTACGACTGAGAAGTCGAGTTTTCCCACTTCTGCAGTCGTATCCTTGATAAGTTGCTCTGCATATTTGCTGAACATTTCCTTGTTGTCAGAGTTGTATTGTCTCATCTTATTGTTGTTCGTTTAGCATACATCGGACAAATCGCAGCAACTAGCTCTATCCACCTGGTCTATATAGTTGTCAAGGTAAAACGAGCCGTCCTCCGGATTTAGTACGCCGAATGTGAAGTTTCTAATCCAGTCGCCAATAATCACCACTCTTGAATCCTTCTTAATCATTAAGTCAAGTTCTATGTGTCTGTGGCCATAGATGTAGAAGTCGTGATGATTATTCATCTCTGTTTCCTTAGAATATTTTACAAGGTATTCACTATCTTCTCCAAGATAGTTTTCTGCTCTATTCCCCTTTTTCTTCATGCGGTTGTAGCGGCTCCACCAATGGCCGAAAGGCATGGTTACGTCAGGGTGAATCCACTTGTACATCCACTGACAAGCCTTGTTCCTGAAGAAGGAGCGTACGAAACGGAATGAGCGGCTTGGGTCTCCTAAACCATCTCCGTGTCCCATAAAGAATTTTTTTCCGGCTATCTCAATTTCGGTTTCTTTATGTATTACTTTTATCCCTATTTCCTGCTCCATATAGCCGAACATCCAGATGTCATGGTTTCCTGTGAACAGTGTGACAGGTATGTCTGAATCTGTGTATTCTGCGAGCTTGCCAAGTACACGAACAAAACCTTTCGGAACTACTTCGTTGTATTCGAACCAATAGTCGAATACATCACCAAGAAGATATAGCTCGGCACAGCTGTCCTTTATTTCAGTTAGCCATTTGACGAACCTTTGTTCACGTTCCCTTGACGGAATGTCGTAGTCGAGTCCGAAATGAAAGTCCGATGCGAAATAAATCTTCTTCATTTTTGTGAGTTTTTAGTAGTAAATGTAGCCGAAAGCTCCACAGAGAATTATTAGGTAAATTGGATTCAGACTGAAAAAATATGTCATGACAAACACGACTGCGCAAATAATGACGCTCACCCAGTCTATGAAGTTTTCTCCGTTCATCATCAGCACTCCTGCCGAGAATATCAATCCTACGACAACCGGCTTCAGCGATGAAAGGGCATGCTTGACATATTTGTTGTCACGGTTTTTGAACAGCCACAGGATTACGCCTATCATCAAAAGAATAGTAGGCAAACACAATGCGAATGTTGCAAAGCAGGAGCCTAGTATTCCTGCCCAAGTAGGATCCATAAAACCGCCAGTCTCTGGATTTGTGGCAAGTGTGTGGCTCGCTGTGTAGCCTACGTATGTGGCGCAGTTGATAGAGATGGGACCTGGTGTCATTTGCGAGACTGCAAGAATGTCTGCAAACTCTGTGCTTGTCATCCATTTCCGGCTGTCAACAACGTCGAACTGAATCATGCTTATCATTCCGTACCCACCTCCGAAACCGAATGTTCCAATCTTGAAGAAGGTTATGAAAAGTTTTCCCAAAAGTAGCAAGAACTCACTCATTGTCCACCTCCTCTGACTCTGACTTCTTTTTGTCGTTATATATTCCTATTGACATGCCTCCTATGAGCGCCACTGCAATTATATATATTGGCGAAACCTTGGCAAAGACAATCAAGGCACATGCAATAATTGGTACGGGCAAATGCTTCCAAGTTAGCTTTGACTTGAAGAACATGCGTATTGATGGCGCAAGAATCAAGGCTACAACACAAGGACGTATGCCTTTGAATATGCGGACAACTGTTTCATTCTCCCTCTCGTTCATAAAGAATGTGCTTATTACGCCTATTATGATAAGAGAGGGTAGTACAGCGCCCATGAACGCAGCAAATGCTCCGCTCTTGCCGCAGATCTTGTAGCCTACATAAAGGGCTGTGTTGATTGCAAAGACTCCCGGCAGCGATTGGACTATGGTAATCATATCCCAAAACTCGTCCTCCTTGAGCCATTTCTTTGATTTGGTGACTTCCCTTTCGACCAGTGCCAGCATCGCATATCCGCCGCCTAAAGTGAAGCCTCCTATCTTAAAGAATTTTATGAATAATTCTATGCAAGTTTTTAGTTTTGACATCGTTCTGTTTCTTATAGAAACCCTAATTCAAGTTTTGCCTCTTCACTCATCATGTCCTGCGTCCATTCCGGCTCAAATACTATTTCCACATCGCATGACTCTACGCCGTCAATGCCTTCAACCTTCTGCTTGACATCTTCAACGATGAAGTCTCCGGCAGGGCATGAAGGGGCAGTTAGAGTCATCTTTATGCTGACGTGCTTGTCGTTGACCTCTATGCCATAGACAAGTCCGAGTTCATATACGTCTATTGGAATTTCCGGGTCGTAAACTGTCTTTAGGACACTAACAACTTTTTCCTCAATCTCTAGAAATTCGTTTTCCATTATATCGTGCTATTATGATTCTGTTTCAAAAAATAGTTTGTAGTAGAACATGCCTTTCTCTCGGTCGAAGCCTCTCTCCACCAACTCTCTGTTTCCGTGTACGTACAGGTGGAAGTTCTTGTCAAGTTTTATGACGCTTTTGAAACCTGACTGGCTCTTTTTTACAACATCAGGGTTAATTGCGAATTCAGGCTCAAGTATGCAGTCGTGAGTCTCCTCGAACCTTGCCTTGTGTTCGTTGAACGCTTCGCAAAGGTCCTCGTTGTTGCCAAGTACGTCCTCCTTGAATCGGTCCTCGTTGAACATCTTGTTCTCTTTGAAGTATGCTATCTGTCGGTTAAGCATGTCGCTCTGGTCTGGCTTCTCGATGTCCGGATTTTCCTCGCTAGGGTGGAATACGTCCTGCACAAAACTCTTGCATAGGTTCAAGTACTCCTTTGTCTGGAAATTGTTGTCGTTTCGGACTTCTAGCCCAAGGAAGTTGTTCTTCCAGAAGTTCTGTTCACTCTTTCCCGAAGTCTTGTCGAGCAGTGCGACTACATAGCCGTTCTCTGACTCAATGTCAAAGATAACGCAACCCTTGTCAAGCTTCTTGAGGTCGAAGCCTTCATCATAGCCCACGTTGATGTCCTCGTTTTCACTATATACTTTAAGGAAAGTGTCCTTGTGTTCGCTCTTGAAGATTCCTAGCGCACGTACATCTGTGTCGAATATCTTCACATCTTTGAACAGTGTGACGTAAAGTTCGCCGCTCTTTATGCTAGGGTGTGTGCTGTTGTTGTATAGATGGTCTGCTATCAGTCTTGAGTTTTCATAGAAAAGGTTAGTGTCCTCGAAAATGCTTTTTGTAAACTCATACACACGGTTGTCCGATAGGGTAGCGGTTCCAACAAAGTTGTATAGGCATGGCTGACCGAATGAAGCAAAGAAATACTGCTTTAAAAGGTCCGGCATTTCGCTGTCATTGCCAAATCTAACAACATTCTTTGAGTAGCTGTTGTCCTCTCCCTCGTTCCAGTTACCTATGTGGTGAATTACAAGGTTTTCAAGACTTGCGTTTATAATATCGAATAGCATATCCTTATGGTTTGTAGATACAATTATCTTAATTTCGGACAAAGGTAGTCATAATAGGTGTGGTGGCAAAATTATTTTATGTAAAGAAATCAACAATCGCAATCAAATCTTTCTTGAGTTGCCTTTGTCATTTGTGCAATCGTCTTTGACTATGATTTATATAGTGCTTGAATGTTGTTTTTTCCTTTCTAGTTTACAGTTGGGTATTACTATTTTCCCGTTGCTTCATACTTGTCTTTTCAAGAAATCAAATGTTTTTTGCGGCGTCTCTTTAAGACAGACTGGCAATCGGATTTTCTTTTTTCCTTTTTAGGTTTCATTATTATGATTCTGAAAATGTTATTTGTGTTCAGCTTCGTAATCTTTCTGGTATTAAATTTCTGCAAATGTTCGGATTTTTTGGATGAAAAATTTGATGAATAGTTCACATCATATATTTTCAGTCTTCATATTTTTATGTTTGTCAGCATAAAAATAGTTGTTTTTTGTCTTAAAAAATTGGCAAATTGTGTAGGTAGATATAAAAAGATTTTTTATTTTTGCACTCGTGTATAGGTGTATTATGCCCTTATTGCACGTGCTTTTAATATGAATTTGAATATAATAATTAGGTCAAACGATTTGATTATCTGATATTTGTGTGGACTATTTCGGGGGACTGATATTGGGTATTTTATCGCTTTAGGACTAGGTGTAAATAGAAAAAAATGAATATAAAAAATAAACTAATTGTTATCATGAACGAATTTTTACGAAAATTCTTGGATTGGATAACTATGCTTTTGCGTTGGCTATATGCTGCGCCTGGGGCAGTTGTCCAATGGCTGCATGATACCGGTACGGAAGATTCCGTTGGTATGGATGCAAGTCATGAGAGTGGAGGAGGCATTGCCTCCGGGTTGGTGAAGGGCCGGAGGCTCTTTGCCGAGTGTGTCACATCTGTCCGACAGAGGCTGAAATATGCTGCTGTTGGCTTGCTGCTGTTTGGTGCGGCGGGAACTGCTAGTGCGCAGACAGAGAACAACCTTGATTTCCATAATAATTTGGAAGGTTGGCACATCTATATGGGTGCTGTCGAGTTCAAGGGTAAAACTGCTGCTAGTGATGCTCAAGGATGTGATACATACAATAAAGATCAGCTAGGTACCTCTACAACAAAGACTGGTGCTACAAAATCTTTCTATTTTCCTACAAATTTAAACAATAATTACTATTACTATCAATTAGGAACATCTACTATGACATTTAGCGATAAGGCTAGATGTAATTTACATTCTGCTCCTGGTGGTGTTACTTACAAGTCAGATACTGATAGAGATCGTGTTTATCTTTACGGAAAGATAGATAAAAATGATAACGCCACAGCAGGTTGGTGGAAATATTATGATAGTTATATAGCATGGGATAATAAGACGAGTAAATATCACAGACCAGCTACTGTAACTTCTACCTCTTATCCTAGAGCTTATCCTCTTATGAAGGGTGATGCAAAATCATGTAGATTGGGTGCTGCTTCACATCATAATGGATGGTCAAATGAGTTTCAAAATTCTAATAATACTGGACAGAATATTAAACACCGAGCTGCTGCAGAAAGGATGTCTTATGAGTTCGAGAAGCAGCCTGGTCAAACAACGGTTTTGATTCACTACCTTGGAGCTGCTATTTCTCCTGGTGGTTCACATTACTGTACTGGACCTAATGGTTTTGATATCTTTGGATGTTATACTACTGCATCAAAGGCATCAAAGAGTATTGATGATGTTGATGAAGCAAAATCTGGAGAGAAGACAGTTGAAGATGGCTGGGTTCAAATTAACCAAGGTTGTGGATCAACTGCATCTTTTTCACCTTTTGATATGGTTTGTGCTTTTGATCACACTTCTTGTACTCATAGGCATAATTCGCAAACTACATGTACTTCAACTGGTGTTCTAGACAATAATAATAATTCTGTTATTTTTTCTACTTCAACAAGTACTGGTCGTGCAACTTCCAAGAAAGGTTGGTCCACCTTGGAATTTGATATTAGATCAATTCCAGAAGGTGCGCGTGTAGCTTTTGCATTTACAACTAATGACTGTAACTGGGGTGTAGGTGCCTCTGATGCAGGAGGACATTCCGCATGGATGTATTTTACTGGTGAAGTGTTGGAGTCTTATTTGAATGTTAATTATTGTGGTGAGAATTTAACCGCAGAGGCTCCTGATGGCTATGCTGAATATAGATGGTATAAGGAAGGAAGTAATAATCCAATTGTTACCACTATCTATGATGATGATGTTACTAGAGAAGGTCTTCAGTCTGATGGAAAATATCACTCTGGCAGAGCATACGAATTGCCCGCAGATTTTCGAGGAAGTTCTGTTTGGGGAAGTCAAGGTAAGATTATATGCAGAATGTACACTTCTGTCGAAAATCAAACATGTTATAATGAACTTGATAAACCATACGTTCAGAATGACATTTACATGAAGATTGACGCAGAGTATGCCTGTATAGACGAACCTCTTACTTTGATGATTTCTCCTAATAAGGAAAAGGGAAGTATCAATACATCAGAGAAGTTCAAGTATGTGTACATCAAGCTAAATGATGATCCTGCTGGTTTCTCTAGAAAGGATTGTAATAATGCTGGAGAACTTACTTATGTAATCCCTAAATTCGATAAAACATACAAGGTTGAATTGTATGCAGAAACGGACAATGGTTGTAGGTCAAATGTGCTTACTGAAACATTCATTCCTATGCCAAGGCCGGAAATAGCTTTGACAGCTAATCCTGTTTGTAAGTTCTCTGATGTTAAGGGTCTAATTACTATCAATAATCATTCTGATGCATCTTTGTATAAAGATAATTCAAACGGTTATTTCTATAGCCATGGTTATGGTAGTGTTGTGAATTACACAATGAGCGTTAATGCTCTAGGTTTTGGTCAGACCTCAGATGTAAATTCAAATGTTAAGACTAGTTTTGAAGAAGGAGAGTTTAATGCTAATCGTCAGAACCAGTTTAATCTTGGTATTTCCTATGACTATGATAACTCTAATCCTGACATAAATGTTACTGTTACAAGTACTAGAGGATGTGTTACTAAAAAGTCTGTACCTTTCGCATTTGATGCTACACCAAAGCTTTCTGTGTTTGGTATGTTGGAAAGATATTCTACTCCGGGAGACAAGAATATCTCGCTAACATTATGTCCTAATGAGCAAATTTCGGGTGAGTTCTATTCTAATGAGCCTGGATGGTTTGTAGTTCAAAGAAAGAAAACAAACGATACAGACAAGAAAACGTGGATAATTCCTACTAAGTCAACATTTACAACTTCTAGTTCAGGTGAAAAACGTTATTTCCCTAACTTTGCAAGTTCCAATGTTCCTGTAACTATGCTAGAGGATGGCTTTGCGATGATTGGAGACAATGATTATATGTACGAGATTCGTGTATATAGTCAAGACCCTGCCATTGTTGATGTAGAAAACCAGTGTAGTGACTATTACTATATATATATAGGTCAACATCCTTCTAAGATTACAGTCACAACAGGTCCTGAGGTTTGTCCTGGTTCAAGTACTTGGTTGGAAATAAACAATGTGAAGGCTGGTACTCAAAAGCCATTGTTCCACCAGATTACTCCAGCAACATTAACTACACCGCTTGTTGATAATATTCTAGGTAATTATGATGTAACTGCAGTGAGTGGTTTCGACAATCGTTATACTATTCCTGCAGTTAAGAGCCCTTCATATTATGAGGTAGAGGCTACGAATGAATTTGGATGCAAGGAGCGTGTGCCTGTTTCAAACTGGGGTTCACTTCCTGTTCCAGTTCTTTCGTATTCTGCTGTATTTGAAGGTACATCGACAAACGTAAATTATGTTTTTGTTCCAAATGCTGATGGTTCGCACACAGTTACGTTAGATCCTCAGTGTGCTGGCAAAACTATTACTGTAAATATCAAGAATGACGGTAATTCTTTAGTTGCATTCGAAGTTTTTGATAATGGTAATCTTTACAAGTCAGGAGATGCTCAGTCTGGTAACTCTTTCAGCTTTGACTATACAATTCCTGAAACTACTTCGGAAGGATCGAGAACTTTCGATGTAAAGGTTTCTTCTACAGAAAGTGGAAAGGCTCTATGTGGATTTACTGATAAAGTAATTTTCAAGAGTTTGCCGACTACAACAATTAATTTTGTTGCAACTCCAAACACAGGCTTGACTACTAATACAGTAGGTTTCCCTGAAAGTGAGGTCTCTTTGAACAAGTATTGTTCTGAACAAGAGTATTACATATATGCTCAGGCAAAGTATAATGTAAAGAATTCGGTTACTTTGGTTGATGAGCCTGTTCTTATTGCTGCGGACAAGATTTCGATGACTATCAACGGAGTTTCGGATAATGTTCACTCAACTACCCACAAGCAGGTTTATGAAAAGGCCAACAATTGGGATTCAAATGAAAGTCTATACTACATTAAGTATAACTTCAGGATTACTCCTTCTTCTTCAGATAAATTCTGTCCTGCTACTCGCGAAGAGAAAGTTTATATCTTGGAGAAACCTAAGGCTTCTTTCGCAAAACCTCTTTATGAGGCTTGTACAGGAAAAGATGTAGATGTAGTTCTAAACACTACAAGTACATTGCGTAATCTTGACTTCTCAATTGTTAAGGTTGACGGTAGTGATGTAGAAACTAAGGTTAATGATGTTAATACTGACATTGTTCCTTCGTCTTCTTCTATTACTCAGAATGTCTCTATTCCAGATTTGTCTGACAATAGTTATAAATACTATGTAAAGGCAGAGTTTACAAATAATGGAGGATGTGCAAGTTCAGCTCTTACACAGTTAGGTGAGTTTGACACTCCTACATTTACTATCGTGCCTAAATTCGCAGAAGGTATTTATAAGGACAATGAGATACCTACATTTGTTTCTGGTGCATCTAAATATTATATAGTATGTCCAGGTACAAAGTACTATCTTGATATTGAGAATACTTCTGCCGCTGGTGTTTCTTTAACTAATATTGAAGTTACTGACGGTACTGTAACAAATAGTACTAATGACATCGCGTCTGGCGGTCATGTTAAGAGTTCTGTTTATACTTCAGGTTCAAGCGAGAACGATCAGATAAATATTGAGGTTTCAGCTAAGTCTAATAAGGGTTGTCTTGCTGAGTCTCAGTCTGCAGTTATTCGCAGCGCATCTAAGCCAATGATTACTTTGGCAGTAGAACCAGATCCTCAGTGTAAGACTGATGTAACGCCTACAGTTAACGCTTCTGTTGCTGTAACTCAGGATAACAAGTCTTACGCTGCTACTTATTCGGATTTGAATAGTGCGGTTAGCTTCGCTCCTAAAATCGAGTTGAACTCGCTAGCAAAGCCAATGCCTACTCCAACTTCAAATAACATTTATGTTTTCAATAACGAGAGCATGAATGTTGGAACAAATCAAAGTATTACAGAGGAGAACAAGTTCTCTGCTAAGTATATTGATGCTTTGGGTTGTGAGAGTGACGTTGTATTTACAACTGCGACTGCTATAGGTACTCCTAACCACACAGTTTCTGTTGATAAGAACGTAGTTTGTGAGGGTGAGTCTAACAGTATTTATGTAACTGCATTCGGCGAATATGACTTTACACTTTATCGTGTTCTTGAGGGTTCCGAGACTTCTACTTCAGCCATTGACTATAATGGTGAGAAGCTTGTAGTATTCAATGGAGCTACAAGAAAAGAGACTGCTTACTCAACTACAACAAAGCAGGCTGCATGTGAATTCGCTGATATCACATTCGCTTCAAATGGAAAGAAGAAGTTCTATGTTATGGCTTCTACTAAGGGTTCTTTGAAGTGTGATGTTTACAAGGAAGTTTCTTACGATGTAATTCCTGCTCCTACAGTTGATATCAAGGTTGTACGTGAGGATGGAGTTACAACTCTTGCTTCGGGAGAGTCGGTTTGTCCTGGTGAGAAATTGAAATTGTTTGTAAAGAATACTACTAATTACTCAGATGGTACAGGTTTCATTACAACTTATACTATTGATGGTAATAAGTCAACAAATTCTGTTGATGACAACGAAAGTGTGAATGGTGTCACTATCATAGCACCTAATGCTGCAGGTAGTGTTACAATTCCAGTTGTTGCTACAAGAGAGAATACTTCTTGTTCATCTTCTGAATCATTCATGTTCCGTGTCGCTTCAACTCCTAGTCTAGAGATTAAATCTACTGCTTACTCGGAGAAGGAGGGCAAGACTATTATTTGTAAGGAAGATGACTCGAAAAGCACTTCAGCCCGTTGGGATGCTACAGAAAGAGGTGCTACTTTGAGTGTTCCTTTCATGACTGGTTATACATACACATGGAGTACAAGTGATGTTAACGCTGTACTTGAGCCTTCTGCTACAAATCCTAATGAGGCAAAGGTATATGCGTCAACTGGTACATGGTATGATGAGTACGAGGCTATAGTAACTTTGACTGTAAAGTCTAATGTCGGATGTTCGGTATCTCTTGATCATAATGTTGTGACTCGCGACATTGTTAAGTTCAATTTCGAAGCGGTACCAAGTGAGGGTTGTGTAGGTGACAACATGATTAAGAGAATCACTTTGCTGTCATCTCGTTCAGATAGCAAGTATTCTGCTGATAATAACGTCAATACTTCTTCTGTTCGTCCTCATGTTATCGGTGACAACACGATGATTGCTGAGGCTAGTTGGGATTCCTATTCTGCAAGAATTTACGAAACTTTCACTTCTGGTAAAGTTTGTAGAAAAGGAAATCCAAATATCAATGTTTATGTATATCCAGCTCCTACACTAGAGGTTTCAATGCTTGATATAGAGGGTCGCAGTGTAGATGCTGTTTGTCCTAATAACGAGTATTACCTAAATGTTAAGGTTGCTGATTCTGATTTTACTACTAAGAAGTCTGGTTTCAAGAGAACATTGAAAGAGACTCAGTTCTTCAATATTACAATCGGAGGAGAGACTAAGCAGACTCAAGGCAAGAATGCTGTTAAGTTCGGACCATTCAAATCAACATCTGCAGTTAACCATGAGGTAACAGGTGCGTTGGTTCTAAATGGTGGAGCTAATCAGGGTTGTGCTTCTACTGTATATAAGGTTGCTAATGTTTATCAGATTCCAACTGTTAGATTGCAGGTTGCTGAGAACGCTACTGCTGATGGATACGGTAAGGGCGCTTACTTATGTGTCGGTGATGGTCCAGAGGGTGAGACAAACGGTAAAGCTGTAATCAAGACTAGCTATACTTTTGATACGCAGATTAATGCTGCTAATAATATCAAGAGCATTATTTTCAACAACTTTACTCCAGTTTCTGCAGAAGCTTCTGCTTTGGATAATTTCACTGTCGAAGTTCAAGCTCGTGAGCAGAAGATTTCTGCTACTGTTATTGATAATAACGGATGTCAGTCGGAGGTGTCAAACGAGGTTTCAATTCTACCTTGTTTGCGTCCAGTTCCAAGTTTGTCTGATTTGAAGGCTTCTTGTGGAGATGCGGAAACAGAGATTCGTCTTAAGGATAATAATTCTGACAGACAGACTGTTGTTGATATGATGAACAACGCTGCTGTTTCTTATACTGTTTCTTATGAGAACATTTACGGTTCAAAGACAACCGTGTCTCGTTCAGGTGAGGATGTTAAGCAGGGTGATACATACAATCCTTACTTCCTATTGAAGTTGTCTAATGTTAAGGACCTTCCTGCAGGAACTCCTGAGTTTACTGCTGATGCCGTTAACAGATGTGCATCAGAGAATGGATTCTTTATTCCTGCAAATGGATGTCGCGCTAAGGATAAGGCAACATACGAGTTCACTTCTTCTGTAGCTCCTGATATTGAGATATCTTTTGCCGATTATAACGGAGATCCTATTACTACTGTATGTCCTAACACATTCTTCAGAGTTATGTTGACTGATAAGAATGCTGTTGCTGGAAACGTATATAATAGTAACGAGGAGAAAGACGTAACATGTAAGGTGTCTTGGAATATTTCAGGTGTTGGACATGACGCTACTCTAGGTATCAATTCTATTGGAGGTCAGGTTACTAATTCATTTGATGTTCCTAATGGTTCGCCATACAGCTCTTCTGCAAGTGAGATAGAGTTTAGTGTAGTGGCTGAAAATGCTTTAGGTTGTAGTAAGTTCTTCACAAAGAAACTTACAATTACTCCTACTCCTGTACTTGCAATTACTGGTGAGGGTACAAGATATGATGAGTCAACCAAGACAGTTTACATCTGTAACGGCGTAGATGCTAAGTTGAAGGTTACTTCTTATTCACAGATTGCCAAGTACACTTGGTATGATGCATCTAATACTCCTTTGGTAACTGGTGCTGGTGCTAATGTTGAAGGAACAATTACTGAGTCAATAAATGCAAATACTACAACTCTTCAATCAGAGTTTAAGGGTGCCCCTATCGGTGCATATACAGTTGATGCGGTTGATGTTAACGGATGTACTTCTGATCCAATTGGTATTTCAGTTGAGAATATTCAGATGCCTTCGTTCGTGGCAGTTACAGATCCTGCTATGGTATGTGGAGCCGAGCCTTCAAATGTCAAGATTGAAAGTGTTGGAGGAAGCTATGATCCTGCAGATATTGCAAAATACAATTATTTCTTGATCAGTAAGTTTGAAGCTCCTAGTGAGGGTGAAATTGTTTCCGATGGAGTTAAGAACATCAAGGACAATATCAAGTTCCGTACAAATTCTGATGGTGAGTATTATAAGCCAATACCTAACTATGAGGAAGGTCAACCTTACGGTGTTGAGTTGAGAGATAATTACGGCTGTGTAAGCTATGCAAATATCTCTGTTACTCCTGTTGACGGACCACTTATTGAGTGGGCTTTGTATAATGCTTCTACTAGTAAGTATGTTGCAGCTCATATTTATGAGAAGGAGTCTGACCTAGTTACTGTGAAGGTAGATGCAGCTCATAATCCTGTATTGATTGAAAATCCAACTCCTCAGGATTTGATGAAATATGGTCTTCCTGTAGGAAGTAAGGCTAATTTCTTCTATGATGACAAGGATAAGGATCAGGATTATCCTCAGTGGGGTTGGTTCTGTCCTGGAAATGTTTACTATATCTATGCTCGTAATGCAAGAGGTGGTGTGTACAATAATGGTGTATTATTGCAAAATTCTTCACCTCGTGATACTTTCTTCTGCTCAGTTGGTGGTGTGACTAAGGTAAGTGGTATCACTTATTCTTCTAAGTTGACAGAAGGAAACGGCCTTTATGATTACAACAAGGGAACAGGAACAAGATGGTGTCGTTTGGATCATGGAATGGGACCTACTAAGAATACGCATTTCCCTGCTCCTAAGGGTGCTATTACAATCTCTGTTATAGATACTTCTTATTTCCCAGATCCGTCTTCGCCTACAGGATTTAGAAAGTGTATTTCATCTGAACCTATCGTAATTGATAGGCTTAGAACAGCACCAACAATTAAGGTTAGCAATTTGAACTACATCTGTGAGGGTGATTACGTTGAAATTTCTTTTGTTGGTAAGGCACCTTCAGGAACTCGTCTTGTTCCTATTGCCGGTGATGCTTGGGATAATGGTAATGTTCATTATCCAGTAGAGTACGAAGCTATAGGAAATGAGGTTTATTCTGCAGCAGAACTTGCAACTAAGTATGACCAATCTCATAACAATGATTCCTACAGATTTACAGTTCATCAGAAGACTGCATCTGGAGAGATTGATAAATCTGAGAAGGGTACTAGGTTCTACTTGACAACAAATACTTACTTTACAGGTTATGTAAAAGACGAGTATGGTTGTGCTGTTTCTGCTAATGGTGGATGGATTTATCCTTATGACAAACCTGAGTTTAAGTCTGGACACGAAAAGGCATGTGAAGAATCTGAAATCAGGATTACAGTTCAGGATGGTAGTACAGCTTGTAACAAGTGGTCCGGCTACCATTGGGACGAGTATTTGTGGGATGGTACAAATAGAATTGATAAGAACGGAAACATTGTTAATGAACACGGTAAGGTTGTAGATGCGTCAGGCAATATTCTATATAAGTCGAAAGTTGACGGCACTGCCATTACTGATGTTGCTAATGCTGAGTTGGATGCAAATGGAGACCCTGTTGAGTTCCCTAAAAATCCATTAAAGGAAGGTTACCAGTCTGGTTCATTTACTGGTGACATCAATGGAGTAGCTCATACGTTCAAATATTTTAATTCATCTAAGTTCCCTCATGATCAAACTCGTATCTATGATGTTTATTCATGGATCTCAAAGAAAAACAATGTTGACGGATCTACAGTAACATGTTATTCTGATACACTTCAGGAACTTGTTCATCCAGATGAATTGCCTGATATTGAGTGCTATTTTGCAAAGAAGTCGGATCCGTCTACAAAGGTTACCGGTTTCTGTATGAACGAGGAGGTTGTCCTTGTAACTAAGCTTAAGAATGCTTCATTCTTTGCTTCTGATGCAGATATGAAGGAGCATACAGTTGTATTCTCAGCTAATGACAAGAACAAACATTTGAATTTCGAAAAGTCTATTGACGCTACTGCTACTACTGCAGATAATATTGATTATGCTCAATATACTTTTGTAGCTCCTGATTCTGCTGGTCAGTACATTGTTAGTGTACGTGATTTCGTAACAAACACTAACTTGAGTTGTCCACGTGAAATAGCTGTTCAGTTTACAGTATATGGCAAGCCAACT
The DNA here is from genome assembly GCA_024401535.1 of Paludibacteraceae bacterium. GTDB lineage: Bacteria > Bacteroidota > Bacteroidia > Bacteroidales > Paludibacteraceae > UBA1723. The sequence goes on from JAKSKX010000006.1 coordinate 36,939, forward strand.
GTAGATATTGATGCTGTTGATGGTAATAAAGATCCTGATCAGCCTAATGTAGTATATCTATGTGATGGTGATAAGGTAAATCTTCGTGCTAATACTGCAAAGACAGATGTAGAGTTCCACTGGTATGATGGAAATAGAGTTGAGGACATAGTTGATGCTCCTGACTATAAGTTGAATATTGTAGAGATTACTTCTCCTACTTCTCGTCTTGCAAAGGTAAAGGATAAGGGTACAGGTTGTTGGTCTGACTATTCTAATCAGATTGACATCAAACTTGCTCCAGTTCCTGCTTTCGAATTCTTGGGTAATCAGGCATTCGTTTGCGAAGACAAGAGTACTGTAACTCTTGAGATAAGTGCAATGAAGGATGGCAAGTATTCATTCAGTGAGGTTAACGACCAAAAGGTTCAGATTAACAACATTGGTGAGTCAGCCAAGTCCATTACTTATACTAAGAGCTTGTCATCGTTCGATGCTAGTGGAATTAGTCCAGTTTACGTAGCAGTAATGAATACTGACGTAAATAGCATAAGTTACGGATGTAAGTCTTACGGTAGATATGACTATGCTAAGGCTACTAGTCCTGTTCTTGATGTTAAGCAATTTGTATATAAAGATAACCAATATGTGGAGAAGGTACCTTGCGAGGGTGAGCAATTCTACTTTGGTGTTCACGATGATGTAGCAAATTACAGTTCTGGTACTGTTAGATTGTCTCGTCAGGCTGGTTCTTCAAATGGTTATTTGGATGTTTCTCTTGCACCTCAGAATAGAACATATAAGTTGACTACTTCTGATGGTACAACAGTTAACTCTACAATCTCTTCTACTACTAGAAATATTGCTACTGTAGAGGGTAAGACATATTACATTACAAGCGAATCTTACGAGGCTGTAAATTCAGGATATAATGTGAATGTTGATGGTGAGGCTGTTTATTCAGATGCAACATGTGAGAGCTCTACAACTTGGTTGTCATCAACTAAGCGTCGTCCAACTCCTTCTTTGGGAGCAGACAGGGCTACTTATATTTGTGGAAAGAACAACGGTACTGTTATTGGAGACAATCAGTCAGAGGTTAAGTTGCTTGCTAATGCTACCGTAGATGCTTCTAACGGTAACTATGCAAAGAAGTATATCTTTACAAATAAGTACACTAATGTAGCAGAGACTAAGACATTAGCCGATGCTACAGCGGCAATCGGCGGTGCTGAGTTTGTTGTCAGCAACATTTTGTCTGATGTAACTTATACTGTAAAGGTTGAGGATGCAAATGGTTGTCAGAGTGAGGAAAGTGATCCAATCACTATAAGCTATGTTGCATTGCCTACATTTATTGCTACTGGAAATACATTGTGTGAGGGTAAGAGCGAGGTTAAGTTAACAATAGCTCCTACTGCTGGTACTGTAGATGAATTCAATTACGCTATGGGTGCTTATGCTGGAGCAAGTGTTGACAAGTCAAATATCTCTGCCGGTGTATGGCCAACAAATGAAACTAACAAGGATGAGCTTACATGGGTTAATTCATCATTCCTAACTGCTGATCAGATTGGATCTGCTTCTGCTCTTACTTATCAGTTTGCAGGTTTGGTTGCAGGTAAAAATGACAAGATAGCCGCTTGTGCTCAGCTTAAGACTCCTTCTATCGGTCAGTTCGCTGGCTGTAAGGGTGAGATTAAGTGTGTTGATGTAAATGTAAACAACAAGCCAGAGATTAAGGCTGTTGTTAAGCAGAACAACAGAGATGTTACAAATTCAGCTGTATGTCCTAATACTGACTATATAATCGAAGTATCGAACGTCGCTGACTTTGGAACTTGTTCTCAGGAGACAATCTATTTGTTGAATCTTGATGGAACTGTTAAGGCAAGCCAAATCGTTAATGCTGGAGTGCCTGCTCAGTTTGTTATGACATCTAATACTTCTGCTGAGCAGTTCAGAACTAAGATTGTTACTTCTTGCGGTTGTGAAATTGAAGGTTCTGTTCTTGTAAACGTCTTTGCTAATCCGACAGCAAGTTTGACATACAACAACACTTTGATTGGCGCTAATTTCGGTGATATCGAAATTTGTAGCAATGCTCAGGCAGAGTTGGGTGTTTCTGCAACTGCTAGTCAGATTCATAATGCTGCTAATAAGATTGCTAAGATCTATTGGTATGTAGGTGGCGTTCAGGATTCTTACAATCAGGATTTGACAGATCCTTCAAACATCAAGAGATCTGGTCTAACTGATGGTGAATACTATGTAATTGCCGAGGATGCTAATGGATGTAAGTCTGCTCCTTCAGAGAAGGCTGTAATCAAGGTTCTTCCTGAGCCTGCAGTTGACTTTACTGTCGCTGACAACTTCTGTTCAGGAAGTGATGTTGAAGTCGAGATTGTTTCTCCTCAGGCAGACTATACTTATCAGTTGTCTTACAATGATGGAACAAATGATGTGACTTTTGCTTTCGTTGATGGCAAATCAACAATCAGAAAGTTCAAGAAAGCCGGTACTACAACATTGAATGTTGTTGCGAAGGACAAGAAGTTATGTTCTTCTGCTGTTTCAACTTATGACATCCATGTATATGAAAAGCCGGATATGACTGTCAAGTTCTTCAGAAACAGCGAGGAGCTAACAAGAAATTCTGCTGTATGTAATGGTGAGGAGTTGACTTATACTATTACGAAGAATGCCGGTGGTACAGTTAATGTTATCATTGGTTCTACTCCTGGTGGTGATGTAGATATTCACGATGCCGGTATGAGTGGAAATGTAGTAATGGGTAGCTCAAATCAGACATTCAACTTTAAGTTCTCTAACGACGAAGTTGCAATGTGTGAGTCATCATTCGATTTCCCTGTAAGAATCGCAGAGGCACCTTCGTTCCAGTTGACTTCTAGTGCAATGAAGGATCCTAACGGTTATTCAGTTCTTTGTACAAATGCCACTGAAAACATAAAGATTTCAGCTCCTGTTGGAATTGTTGTGACAGATTGGGGTAATTTGGCGACTACAGAAACAACTGTTCAAACAGAAGCAGAGACTAACCGTCAGTTTATTGAGGTTAAGCCTGCTGCTGGTCACTACATTGTTAAGGGTAAGAATACTTCTGGATGTGTTGGTACTGCAGAGTTTGATGTAGTTAATGCAGCTGTTCCTGAGGTTTCTGAGGTTAGAATGTATGACTATTCTGACAATACTAAGGAAATTGTTGGTGGTGTAGTTTGTGATGGTACTCAGGTCACTATTACAGCTAATGCTAACATCGGTACTCCTTCTGTAAGTGACGATGATATTCGCTCTTACGAGTGGACAGGTACTTCCGCTAATCAGCCAAGCTTTAATACACAGTTGGTAAACGACAATGTTGAGAAGTCAGTTGGCGGATATGATTCAAAGGTTTATAACTTCGGTGTTTCAGTTACTTCTAAGTATGGATGTAAGTCTGCAAGCTTCCCATACAATGTAACTGTAGATAAGATGCCAGACATTAAGTTCTCTGGTGCTGTTGGAAATGAGTATTCTGCTTGTTTCGGAACTCCAATCGTTGTTGAACCTAATGTCGGTACTGTGGGATTCGTATTTGACTTTACTAATCCTTCTGGTTCTGAGGTTTATGAGAGTGGTGTTACTAAGATTACTAGAAACTTGTCTCAGGCTGGTGCTTCTGAGGTGGTTCGTGTAGTTGCCAAGGGTAATGTATGTACAAAGGTAGGTACTGTTAACTTGAAGGTTAAGGCACTTCCAACTATTACATTGACTGATCCAACTACTGGTAATGTTGGTCTTGTAACATGTGCTCCTACTACTTCTGAGAGAGGTTCAGGAAATGATAAGTTCAAGTTTGAGGCAAGAGTCGATGGTCATAAGGCCGTAGAGTCTATCATTGATCCTAACGATGCCACAAATACTATCAACTTCCCAGAAACTGTTAATCAGTCTTCTGCAACAATTAACAGAGGAGATGCTTCACAGGATTATTCAATAATTACTGCTTCTAAGCCAGATGTAACTACTACTTACAGATATACTGCAAGTAATGGTGAGTGTTCTGCTTCTAAGGAGTTTACTGTAACTATCCAGCCAAAACCAGAGATGAGCACTCCAATGCTTTATCGTAAGGCCGAGGATGGTAGTCTTCAGCTTGTAACTGACAAGACATTCTGTGAGGGTGATGAGGTTACTGCGGTAGTTTCTGCACAGGTAGATGGCGGAAACGGTACAGTAAAGAACATTTCGTTCGGCTCTGCTTCTACAGATCCAAATGCTCATGTTCAGTATCCTTCTGCAAGTGTTGCGAATGACCAGGCTAACTTCTCATTCGTTGCTACTCCTAGAACAGGAACTCAGGAGAATGTGATTTCGTTCTCTTCATCTTCTGTAGATGGAAATTGCGAGAGTGATCGTCAGGATATTACAATTGTAGTAAATCCTAAGGAGCCGCTTACAATCGAGGGTGGAAATGGCCATATAGTTTACCACTGTGGTGGCGCTGAGTACGAGTTGTCTGCTACAGAAGGATTCAAGGATTACGTATGGTATGATTCTGACCATTCTACAATCTTGCCTTCTGACGGATACAAGTGTAAAGTTGTTCCTCCTGTAACAGGAATGAAGAAGATCTTCTGTGTTGCATCAGAGGGATCAACTGGTTGTAAGACTGAGGCTTCTGTAGATATTGCTGCTATTACAGTTCCTACAGTTCGTCTATCAATAGAGAACTCTCTAACTAACAAGTCTGTATCTGGTTATGGCGAGAGTGTTGAGTTGGTAGCTTGTGCTCAGGTTGATGGAAATGGAAACACTGTTTCTGTAGAAAACCAGAAAATTACTCTAACAGCTACAGCAACTTCAAACACTGTAGATATCAAGGGTTACAAGTGGGGTGATGAGACAATGGGATCAAGTAATTCTCTTGTGTTCGAAAATCCTGCTATCGGTGATCAGACAAAGACGGTGACTGTTATCTACACATTCAATGGAAGTGAAGAGTGTAAGGCAGAGAAGAAGTTCAAGATTTATGGTTCTCCTATGCCAACAGTTCCTACTTTCTCAGCACAGTTATCTGATGGTACAGGTGGTTGGAGCAATGTTTCTTCTATTTGTGAAAATACTCCTATCAGATTGTCTGCTAATTCTGATGTGAATGGTGGAACAAGAGGTGAGGATGTTTCATACTCATGGGATCCAACAGGTTCTCAGCAGGAGTATATAAATGTCAATGCACACGATGGAGATGAGTACACAGTTACTGTAACAACTAACAACGGCTGTTCGGTTTCTAATACTTACTTGATCGAGACTGCAACTTCAAAGTTCACAGTTAATAATCTTGACATTTGTGCCGGTTCAGAGGCTGAGATTAAGCCAATGAAGGCTGCTGGTGACGTAATTACATTTGACTATTATGTAGGAAACGATCACAAGCACACTGGTGAATCTTACAAAGACATATTTGGAGCAACAACAAGAGTTAAGGTAGTTGGTACAAACGCTATCGGAGGTTGTGAGTCTGTCAAGTATGTTACCGTAAACACTTATGGAGTTCCTACAGTAGGAGTTTCTGATAATGTTGAGGGTTGTGAGGGTGCTCCTGTTAATCTTAATGCAGTTAAGCAGGAAGGTGTAACTTATATATGGCAGGGTGCATTTACAGGTGATTCTTATGAGGTTCCTGCTTCTTTGGATGTAGTTGATGTTCAGGCCAAGAAGAGCTACACTGTAGGTGGTGTTACTGATGCTGTAGTTTGTTTCAGTCCAATCAAGACTGTTGCTATCAACCGTACTTCAACTCCTACTGTAAACATTATAGCTTCTACTGATAATGTTTGTGAGGGTGAGGAAACTAGATTCACTGCTACCGGTGGAAATGCTACCAGCTTCAACTGGAGATATGGATATTTGAATACTATCGACGATACTATTTCTTATACCAATATCAAGACAACAACAACAGATGCCAATAATCCTGATTTGATTATTCCTAAGTCAGAGTTTGTAGGCGTAGGTCAGTTGTATGTTAAGGCTGTAGCAAAGGGTACTAAGTGTAGTGCTGAAGGATATAGAGTTATCTCAGTTTCTAAGAAGCCAGTTATTAAGCTAGCAAGTTATACAAGGGCTTCTATGACTAGTCCTATAACTCCAACTGAGGAGGAAGGTGCATTCGTTGCTAAGACTTGTTCCGATGAGGAAATTAATTTGATCTTCGACGGTGCAAAGACTTATGAAATTGATGGTGTTCCTTACAATGGTACTTGGTCTAACACAACAACAGTAAATGGCCCAATCGACAATAATTTGTTGAAGGTTTCAGGTAAGGATGTTTATGGATGTCCAGCTAAGGATATTTTGGTTAAGGTTGTTACATACCCTCAGCCAACACTTGTGGATGTTCCTACTAACTTGACATTCTGTGAACTTGATAACTCGCCAATCAACATTTCAGCTAAGGCTGTTGATAAGGCTGGTTCTAAGTTTACAATTAGCTACTCAACAGCTTCTAATCCAGATGCTGTTAAGTGTACTGATGTAAACGAGTGTGAGATTGGAGGTTCTACTTCAAATATTATCACACCAAATTCTGCTGATGGTAAGATTATTGTTGCTGCGATTTCTCCTGCAGGATGTACAGTTTCTCAGGACGTAGTTATCGATGTTGTTCCTCAGCCAGTTGCTTTGGTTGATCAGAACATGAAGGTTTGTCCTAACACTGAGTTCGAATTGAAGACAACTCATGAGAATGGCGTTCCTGATGCTGATGTATATGCAAAGGAGTGGTACCGCGTTAACGCTGACAATACTACTTCATTTATAGGAGCAGGTCAGAATGTTAAGCAGTCTATCACAGAGAGGACTCATTATCAGTTGAAGTACAAGAGAAGCACATACCCTATGTGTGAGGCTACTCCAATCGACTTCTATGTTGATGTATTTGGTGATGTTGTACTTTCTGATGCAAGTGTAGATGCTTCTGGAACTCCATTCCAGAGAGAAATCTGTACTTCTAGTGGTCCAACTCCACTTTCTATTGGTGCTTCAGGTATTAACCTTGAGACTATCAAGTGGTATCTTGGTGCAAATAATCAGGGAACTGAAATTGAGCCTGATGCTGCGTCAAGAAATACTATCAATGTCGAACCTAAGACTAAGTCTTGGTACTATGTGGAGGCAAAGACAGTTTCCGGATGTACTGTAGGTCATGAGTTTACTGTTGATGTAGCAGAGGCTCCTCAGATTGTTCTATATGCTACTAAGGCTGATGGAACTTCTCTTATTGGAGGAAAGATTTGTAGAGGTGAGAATATTATTATCAAGACAAATCTTTTGAGTGCAGTTGAACCTGATAATTACTATTGGTTTGGCGCTGCTGCTACTTCTCAGGATTATCACGTTATCGGCAATGTTGACAATAGAGTTGATGTAGTTCTAGAGGCTGACAAGGGTAATTGTCGTACAAAGGTAGAGCAGTCTTTCGATGTTGTTGAGCGTCCTATTATTTCACTAGAGTCCGACAACAGTACTTACTGTGAGGGTGAATCGGTAGAATTTAGGGCTAACACTAATGATGACGGTGTTACAATTGACGATTATCGTATCAATTGGTTCGCTTCAGAGCAGGATGCTAATAACAAGAAGAATGTCATAAGCACATTCAATACTTTGACTCAGGTTGTCAAGGGTGATGCAACAGGTAATTACGAATTGTTCGCTACAGTTTATGATCCTCGTTACGGATGTTATGCTGAGAATCCTGCTAGTATCAGTGTCAAGTCAGTAAATGTAGGTGAGCCTGCTTTGACTTATCTTGGTCGCGTATGTAATGGTGCTAGCGCTGAAATCAAACTTGCTACAATAGACAAGAGCAATGAGTTCAGCAGCACTGAGTACAAGATGTTCATCAAGCCTAACACTCCAGGTTCTGCAGAGAGTACAGTAACTTCTGCAACAGGTACAGGTTGGGGTTATCCAATTTCTGCTGTTACAGACAATACTCGTTACGATTACTACTTGTCTAGAGTAGTTGATGGTAAGGAGTGTAAGAGCAAGACTTACTCTGCAACAATCTTGACTGAGGCTAAGCCTTCTATCAACGTATTGCTTGATGGTACACTATGTGCCGGTAATACAGTTAAATTGACAGCTTCTTCAAATGGAGTTCCTAATGAGAAGGTTAAGTGGGTTGCTAACGGTAAAAATGTATATGAGTATGATCTTCCAGGTTCTAACAATGTAGAGAATAGATCTCTTGATGTAGAGGCAGAGAAGTCATTCGACTATACTTTGTACGAGCAGGGCCAGGCTAAGCCTATGACTGATGGTGTATGTAAGAATACTTATACATACAAGATGACAGTAAATCCAAAACCTGTTATTACAATTGTTGAAGATGAGAATAACAATCGTAAGTGTCCTGGTGATGAGATCGCATTCGATGTGAAAACTCAGACCGAGGGCGTTACTAAGGTGGATTGGATTGGTGCTACTCCAAAGGCTTATGATGCCGCAAATGATAAATTCATTAACGAGCATTCTACTGTGGTTATACCTCAGGCTGGAGGAAACTTCACTATTTCAGCAGTTGCCACAAATGGTGTTTGTTCTTCTGATCTGGCTAGCTTCATTGTTGAGTCTGGTGTTACTCCAACAATCACATTGAAGACAAAGGCTGATGATGATAAGAATATTGCTGCTGTAGATGTTAAGCCAGGTAGTACATTCTACTTCTGTGAGGATGATTCGCGTGATTTGGTTGCTTCAACAGAGCCATCTAATTCATTGGTAACTGTTAAGGGTGCAGGTATTCCTGAAACCGGAATGGGAACAAATGATGGTGTATTCCCTGTTTCAGCTGAAGGTCTATATGAAGTTATAGCAACTACAGCAGGTCAGTGTTCAAGTTCGATGAATTTCATCGTATCTCATAAGAAGAAGCCAGAGATTATTTCTCAGATTGGTTCTGCTGCATGGCAGGTTCTTCCTAATGGTCAGACTCACTATTGTTGGGATGAAAATAATCCTGACGATATCACAATCACTGTAGGTCAGGATCCTAACGCATTCTATGCATTCAAGTCTGCAGGTCAGCCTGATCCTACTAGTGATAAATATAAGCAGGAGTCTAATCAGTTGAAATTGTATGGTCATCCAGGAGCTGAGCAGATGGATGTTCCTAATCAGACGGTTGACTACACAATCTTGGCTTATAAAACTTATACTATCGATGGAAGTGACTTGACTTGTTACAACGAGACAGTAGTTCCAATCCCAGTAAAGGTTTCTCCAAGTGTTTTGATTGATGGTAAGAATGTGTTCTGTGCCGGAACTCAGAATAAGGTTACATTGACAGCAAAGCTTGGTAGTGATGTTGGTGATGTTTCTTACAAATGGTCTGGATTCTGGGAGGTTAACAACAAGAATACTGAGGTTGTTGATTTCAATATGGTAAGAACAGGTGATCAAACAGCTACAGTTACAGTAACTGATGAAAACCAGTGTTCAGGAAAGGCTTCAAAGACTATTACTATTCTTCCTGCCCCAGTATTGCAGATCAAGAATGCTAAGTCTAATTTCTGTGAGGGTACGACTCAGGAATTTGTTGCTGAATGTAAGAACTGTTCTGATACTTATGGAATCACTAAGTATTACTGGCAGGATTCTGAAGGAAACTTGATTAATGGTGAAGACGGTAAGTCTGATGGTAGCGTTCTATTGTCTAAGTCCGACGTTTACTCTTATTTGGCATATATCCTTTTGCCAGATCTAGACGAGGACGGAAATGAGCGTTTGTGTTGGTCTTCAACATATACACAGGCTGTCCAGACAACACCAAAACCTCACTTCTCGATTACAGGAGACACAGCTATCTGTCCTAGTGATGGTGCTGTATTCAGAGCTTCTGGTGACGCTGGTTATTCATTCACATGGACTATGAATGATAACTTGATCAGGAAAGATGAGAATACAAATACTTCATCTATTAGTGAGGCTATCAATGCTTCCAACACAATGACTCCAATCAAGTTGTTGGTTGAGAATTCTTCAGGATGTCAGTCTGATACAACATTGAAGGTTATAAATAAGGGAGTTCCTTACCCAGATGTTGTTTATGACCAGGAAGCTTGTGAGAATGGTATTTCATCATTCAAGATCGTAGATGCAGCTGCTTATACAAATATAGTATGGCAGTGTGGTAGCCAGGTTGGTGTAGGTTCTAAGTTTGACTGCAGTGTAGGTTCTTCCGATGTAAAGGTAACCTTGACTGTTCAGTCTGCGGATCCAGCCAACGCATGTACTAATCAACTTGAGTATCCTGTTCGTGTAATCAAGCATCAGCAGCTTCAGTATGAAGGAAGCAAGGTTGCTTGTGAGGGCGAGCCTGTTGAGTTGGTTGTTAATCGTGCTGATTTACCTGGTGTTGCTGCAACCGGTGATAATTTCCGTTGGTTTACTCCAAATGGAGATACTCTAAAGAGTGGAAATCAAAACCACGCTACTTACAAACCTACAGTTTCTGGTCAGTACAGTGTTGTATTCCAGAATGGTGTTTGTGAGGAGAAGATGAACTTTGATCTACAGATTAAGAATAAGCCAGTTATTTATTTGTCATACAAAGATACAATCTGTGCTAATTCCCCTGTCGTGATTATCGCTAATGTTCCAAGTGCTACTCCTTCAAATCCTGTAGAGTATTACTGGCAGAGTGATTACAATACTCAGAATCAGTCAAATTCATTCACGGATTCTCCAATGATGGATTCTAAGTATCAGTTGCGTGTTGTTGATGTAAACACTGAGTGTTATACTGATACAACAGGAATTATGGTTGCTATTCGTCCTAATCCGTCTGTAAGAATTGATATGGACAAGAGCGAGAATAAGCCATGTGTTAACACTAATGCTTACTTGGTCGCTACTGGTGCTGTTAGATATTCTTGGGATGGCGGTAATGGAAACGGTGAGGTTTATCAGCCACTTGTTGAAGATACACCTTTCGACGTTACTGTAATTGGTTACGATAACTTAGGATGTTCTAATACAGCAAAGGTTACAGTAACTCCTACTACATTGCCAGAGTTCGAGGTTCAGAATGATGGAGAAACAATCTGTGAGGGTACAGGAATTGATTTGTACGGTAAGTCTAAGTTGTCAAATGAAGCTTATGATTTCAACTGGTTTGATCCAGTTCAGAATATCGAGGTTCTTGGTACTAATAGATTTAATACTCAGCCAGTTGTTTCTACAACTTACGAGGTGACTGCAATAAAGACTACAGCTCATGGTACTAAGTGTACTTCTAAGTTGTATCCAATTGTAAATGTTAATAAGATTCCTAAATTGATCATCCACGGTAGTTCTGAGGTTTGTGACGGTGGCACATACACATTTACTGTCGAGGGTGGTATGGATGGAAGCTATGTATGGGATAATGATAGAGACAAGAGTTCAACTACTTATTCCAAGACATTCAATTACACTGGAAGTCCAGCTTATGTTCAGGTTCAGGGCTTTGATGGATTATGTGAGTCAGAGTCTGTTCGTAAGGAGATCTTAGTTCGTAAGAAACCAGATATCAAGCTTGATTACATGAATCAGGTTTGTGGTAATACGCCAGCCCATATCGAGGCTTCTTCTTCAACTCCTAATGTAACATTCTTGTGGAAGGAGCAGAATATCAATGGTCCAATATTTGAACCTGTTGTTCAGCCTGCATATCAGTTGTTCCATGTAGTGGCAACAGATAACATTGGTTGTACTAACATTGATTCTGCAAGAATCGAGGTTGTTTCGGCTCCTAAGTTGTATTTGAGCGCTCAGCGTTCAGGTAAGCCTAGAGTTAACATTCCATTCGACTCTGTTTCTAAGAAGTTTATAGTTGATGTTTGTGAGGGCGAGGATTTGAACTTGAAGATGTCAGGAGCTTCTAACTATAAGTTTACTTCTGTTCCAGGCGATGTCCTTTCTGAAACTGATGAATACAACTATCATCCTCTAGGAAACGAGGGATTGGTTGTGACAGGATTCTTGACTGGTTGTAATAAGGAGGCTGATATCCTAATCAACCACAACAATGTTCCGACTCTATTCCTTGTAGGTGATACAACATCTTGTAAGGGTGACGATGTTGAATTCAAGGCAGCTGCTTCGGTTGCAACAAATGACCTTGAGTACAACTGGACACTTCCTGAGTTCGTTGATATGTACGGTGTTGACTCGTTCATCGTTGATAACGAGATCGAGGTTATGGCGATGTATCCAATCGAGCAGTCTGACAAGAACTTGTACACTGTTACTGCAAGATCTAAGTCAACTGGATGTGAGACTAGTCAGGACTTCCATTTTGGATATGTTCCTTCTCCTGAGTTTGAGCCAACTTATGAGTCTCGCGTTTGTGCTAATGCAGACGTAGAGTTCTATGTTACACCAAACGATCCTGATGCTACATACAAGTATCAGTGGAGAACAGGTAAGACAAGCCAGTTGAGAGACACATTCAAGACTCAGTTCCGTACACCAGGTTCGGAGAGAGTGATGGTAACTGCTACTGATGGAAGCTGTACAGTTTCTAAGCAGTTCGAGATTGATGTCATTCCTGCTCCTCAGCTTAAGGTCACAGCTCCTGCTGGACTTTCAAGAATCGGAGATACAGGTGCTTCATACATGTTGGAGATTTGTGAGAATGACCGCTTCTCGTTCGCAGTGTCTGATACGACAAGTTTCCCTAACTATGGTGGTACATTCGATTATACTTTGGTAGCTCCTGAGGAAATTGAAGGAATCAATTCAATCAATAGTATCGCAACTAAGGATGTAACTTATAAGTTCAAGGCTGTTAATGCTGATGGATGTTCAAGCCAGGCTTTGGTTTCATTGGCAATTAACAAGGCTCCTATCGCATCTAATACAGGTGGTGATACAACAACTATTTGTTACGGTGATTCTGTTATCTTCAATATTGTTGGTACTAACATCAAGTCTTATGAGTGGTTGCCAACATCTAAGGGAGATACAAATGCTACTAAGATTGTTAAGCCAAGTCAGTCAACAGACTACTATGTAAATGTAACTGGCTTCAACGGATGTCGTTCACAGAAGCAGTTGAGAGTTAAGGTTAACTCAATACCTCAGATGGCATTCGCTCTTGATAACCATGTTCCTACTAGTGATGACATGGTATGTTATGGAAATGACTTCACTTTGAATGTTAAACCAGCTAAGGCTGAGGATAGCTACTCATTCCGTTGGGATAACATGTCAACTGACAGTTACATCAGTCAGAGAGCTCAGGCTGAGAAGAAGTTCTATGTAACAGCTCTTGATTCTAACAACTGTTCTAATAGAGATTCGTTCACAGTTAGAGTTCAGCCATTGCCAGTTCTTTCTTATGACGGAGAAACTTCGGTATGTAGGGGTTCTGCTTTGGTTCTAACAGGAGCTAATGCTTCTAACTACTGGTGGACTCGTAGTCAGGATACACTTTCTGATAAGCCTCGCGTAAGAGTTGATGCTCTTGAATCATCTGGTACATTGACATTGTACGGTGAGCAGAACGGTTGTATCGGCAAGTTGGATGTTGATGTAGATGTTAAGGAAACTCCTGATATGTACGTTAACTCTGCTTCAGCAGGTACAGTGTTCAAGGATACAGTGAAGCTTTGTGAGGGTGCTGAGAACTTGTCTATCGAGGTTCTTACAATCAATGGTACAAATGGTCTTGAGTATTCTTGGGATAATGGTACTATTGGTAATACATTGACTATTGACAATGTAACTCGTAACAAGGATTACATAGTAACTGTTCATGATCCATCAGGAGCATTCGTTTGTGATGGTCACTTGAAGGTTCCAGTTCGCGTGTTGCCTAAGCCAGCCATCTTCATCGATGGTCCTAAGGAGCAGTGTGCTGATGCTTATGCTACTCTTGTACCTCATGGATTGAAGCCTTCTGACTTCGACAACTACCAGTGGAAGGATTACGGTAATAACGATACTCTTCGCGCTCTAATTACAGAGACAGAGACATTCGAGGTTACTGGTAGCAATTCACTTACTGGTTGTGAGGCTAAAACAACTTGGACTGTAACAAAGATCAATCCTCCTCTAGTTGAGATTGAAATTGACGGTGACAATGGCGAGGGTGCTGTTTGTGAGGGTAACCAGTTTACTCTAAAGGCTAAGAACGCTTATACTTACGTATGGAATGATTCACTTCAGACTAAGGAGCAGAATCTAGGTCAGATTGCTAATACAGCAACTTGGTACTCAGTTGAGGGTACTGATTCTAGAGGATGTAAGGGTACTGCTACAATATTTGTAGATGTACTTCCTAAGCCAGTTCTTTGGACATATGGTAACAGACCTATCTGTCTTGGTGATACTCTATCTCTAGAGGCTGTAGGTGCTGACAAGTACGAGTGGACAATGGGAGTTGTATCTGGTGACAAGAACCAGTACATGACAGCTGTTCCTAAGTACAGCACAGACTTCTATTTGACAGGTTATGACAAGAACGGATGTTCTAATGTAATCAAGGTTGAGACTACAGTACGTGATACTCCGAATGTAGTTATTACTTCGCCTGACAATACACAGTATGTATGTGAGGGTGATGTTGCCAAGTTGAAGGCTTCTGGTGCTGAGAACTATAAGTGGATCGAGGGTACTCAGAGCCAGAGTGATGAGATCACTCAGTTGATTGACAAGGACAATACAGTCTTCGTAGTCGAGGGTACTGATGCTAACAGATGTAAGGGTAGAGCTTCTTACAAGGTTAAGATGCAGGCAGCTCCTGTATTGACAATTACAGGTAAGACTGATATTTGCGAGGGTGATAACGTTCAGCTTTCAGTAGCTGGTGTTGGTGCCAAGACATTCGAGTGGGGTGACCCTCATTCATCTGTACCAACTAAGCCAGGAACTAAGATGATCGACAAACCTAAGCATGATACTCTATATTATGTATCTGGAACTTCAATGTACGGATGTAAGACTACAGAGACTATTCCAGTCATAGTTAATTCGGTTCCTTCAATCAACATCTACGGTCCTGACACTATTTGTCAGGGTGGTGTTGCTCTTCTTGAGGTTAGCGGTGCTAAGACTTACGAGTGGAGTACTGGTGAGACAACTACTTCTATCGAGGTTAACCCTCGTAACAAGGCTACTTACCAGGTTACAGGTACTGACGAGAACGGATGTTCAAGTATTGATCAGATTAGCATTCAGGTTATCGAGAAGCCAGAGGTATTTATCGAGGCTTCAAGCATGACAGTTTGTGAAGGTTCTTCTGTAGAGTTGAAGGCTAAGTACGATGAAAGTGCTCAGTTCAAGTCATTCAACTGGAAGTCTAATTCAGGTAATGCAGGTCAGGGCGAGATTATCACTCCTTCTATTTCGAAGGCTGATACATTCTACTTGATTGCTAAGAATGCTATCTGTACAGCCGAGTACTCAATTCCAATCGGAGTTTATCCAACTCCAGTGCTTTCATTCACTGGAAATGACGTGGTTTGTCAGGATACTGCACACGCTTCACTTCAGTTGATTGCTCAGGGTGCAAGTACTTATGAGTGGATTACTGAGGCTAACGATACAATCCGCAGCCCATTCTTCACAGCGGTTCCTAAGGAGCCTACTACAATGTACTTGAGCCTACATGGTATGGCTAACGGATGTGACGCTCAGATTACTGTTCCTGTCATAGTTAACCCTTCTCCTTCTCTTGTTACTAAGATTGTTGGTGGCGAGGGTACAGACGCCACAAACGGTTATGTATGTGTCGGAAGCGATTACGAGGTAGTTGCAAGCGGTGCTGACACTTACGTTTGGACACGCGGTAACGGTATCGATACAGTAAGCTACACAAGTGTAATTACTGGTGAGAACATGACTACTCCATTGACATTCCAGGTTATTGGTACAAATGCTATGGGATGTACTTCAGTGAAGTCAGTTAACATTCCTCTTCAGAGATTGCCTAAGCTAAAGATCGAGACAAGCCGCAAGTCAGTTTGTCCTGAGCAGGGTGATTCTATCGAATTCACAGTTAGCGGTGCCAAGACTTACGATTGGACTTCTTATCCAGCTGTAAGCGACATCGATAACGAGCCTAACAGAGATAACTTCAAGGCTCAGATCTTCGACGAGACTGTAGTTTACGTCTCAGGTAAGGATGAGTACGGATGTATCTCTAGCGATTCGGTTAAGATTACTAACTATGTCCTTGATTCAATCAAGTATGTAATCAATCCAACTCTAATTGATGATGATTACCGTAAGGTTAGCTTCTCTGGTCGTGTGCCAAGCAGCGAGATTTACGATGTTGATTGGACATGGGAGATTTCTGATGGTGGTGTAGAGAAGGGCAAGTCCGCTACTCATACATTCCAGGTTCTTGAGGATTCATTCCTTGTAACAGTTAAGGCTGTTGACTGGAACGGATGTAAGTATGAGGATCAGACTCATATCTACAAGTGGAAGAAGGCTTGGGTTCCAGATGCATTTACTCCAGACGAGAACGGTTTGAACGATAAGTTCAAGTTCGAGGGTGGTGATTGGATCTCAGAGTTCCACTTCATAATCTACAACCGTCTAGGTGAAATCGTATTCGAGGGTAACAGCCTTCGTGACGCTTGGGATGGAACATTCAACGGTAAGCCTTGTCCTGCAGGTGTTTACGGTTGGTCAAGTTCATACAAGTCAACTGTAGGTGATTACACTAAGAGCGGTGAGGAAAAAGGTAAAGTTACACTTATTAGATAATGGAGGGTAAATAAGAATGAAAAAGTTAAGTGCATTTCTAATGGCTGCGTCTATGTCTTTCGTGGCTGCGGCTCAGGATATTGACTATCAGTTGACAGGTCATTCCACTTCTCCATTTGCATTAAATCCAAGTTCTGTAGGCGAGGCAAACGCCTACAGAGTTGGACTTAACTATCGCATGCAGTGGCCTACACTTAAGAATGAGTATAGGACATTCCGT
Organism: Paludibacteraceae bacterium; assembly: GCA_024401535.1. Classification (GTDB taxonomy): domain Bacteria; phylum Bacteroidota; class Bacteroidia; order Bacteroidales; family Paludibacteraceae; genus UBA1723. Next base: position 53,908 of record JAKSKX010000006.1, read on the forward strand.
GCGTCTTATGACCAGAATTTCTTCAAGCTTGTCAGCTCAATCGGTGCGCATTATGTGTACGATGGACAGGCAAAGGATTTCAAGAGCCATGAGATTGGAGTAACTTATGCGCACAATGTTCGTGTGGTTGATGGACATTATGTTAGACTAGGACTTACCGCTGCCATGTTCGTCAAGAAACTAGGCGAGGATATCGTTTTCGGAGATCAGTGGCAGAATGGTTCTATTGCTGACAACAGCCTTGAGCAGGATAATATGCAGGATACTCAGGTGTTCCCTGATTTCTCTTTCGGCGCACAGTATGTGTGGGAAAACCGATTGAGCGCAGGTGCCGCTATCTATCATATTGCTGCTCCAACATACGGATTTGTTGATGACGATGCTAATCAGCTTAACAGACGATATTCGTTCCATGTGCGTTATCTTCACAACCTTGAGTCTTCAGCCGGTCTTTGGGGAAACAGAGGAAAGGTTGAGAATTATGTGATGGGAACTTTGGCATACCAACATCAGGGAGAGTACAACGTGGCAAATGTCAATGTCGGTGCGTTTGTCTCTCATTTGATGCTAGGAGTTGCATATCGCCATGACTTCCGCAGAGAGGTTATTGGTAAGCTTAACACAGTGTCTTTCATGATCGGAGGTAACTATAAGGGACTTCAGGCATACTATACTTACGACTTGTTTACTTCACAGAAGTCAAATGGTTCGTGGTCGCATGAATTCTCGATTGTTTACGTGTTCGTCAAGAAGCACTTCCGTTATTCATGTCCTATTGTTTACTGGTAATCAGAGGCAGGGCATAATATAACGATGCTTGATAAAAAGGAGACACAGCTCGGTTTCGAGTTGTGTCTCTTTTTTGTGTTTTTGTGATAATAGAAACATTTAAAAGGGAATGTTGTTTGTCTTTTTGCTTTTAATCGTGATTATGTCTGCAATGTCTTTTGATTTTTAAAGGTATATCCCAATAAATTTCTAAAGTTGATTTTAACATGGTTATCCAAGAATGCTTGCGCCTATGAGATAGTTTCGCAAATTAAGCTTTGTTGTTTTGGGAATGTCTATGTTGCTTTTCTTTTCGTTTTACATTGCTCAATGTAAGGTTTTGCATTTTTGTTACGCTGTTGTTTCCTTCTTTCTATTTCAATAGAATAAAACATCGAAAAAACGAATTTGTTGTTGTGCCAGTAAATCGGTTGGCTAAATAGTAACATGTGTTATATTCTTTTACTAATTTTGCATTCATTATGTATAAATTTAGTGAATATAAGCCATTTTATATCCGCAACCTTAAGGTTGCAATTCCAATAATGTTGTCTCAGTTGGGCGGAGCAATCGTTCAGCTGGTAGATATGAAGATGGTTACCTCTTTGGGAACGACCCAACTGGCTAGCGTAAGTTTTGCCGGTCAGGTGTTCATGATAGGTTTTGTGCTTGCGGTTACAATTCTCCAGAGTGTAACTCCATTGGTGGGATATAAGTATGTAGTTGGTGATGACAAGAACGTCTGCAGTTATTTCCTGACCTCTATTGTTCAGTCGTTGGTTACATCCGTCTTGATAGTTTGTGTCATGTTGTTTGTCTCTACAAAAATGAACTGTATGGGGCAGGACCCAGATGTAGCTGTCATGGCTGTTCCCTATTTCAAGTATGTTGTATGGAGTCTCCCTGCATATATGCTGTTTGAGACTTTGCGACTTTTCCTTGCCGGGTTGGGTAACACATCGGCCGCCATGATAATAACGCTAATCTCTAACTTGATAAATATCCTGTTCAACTATTTGTTGATTTATGGAGAGTATGGTTTCCCTGAGATGGGAGTGGCTGGAGCAGGTTGCTCGACTATGATTTCAAGACTCGTAATGCCAATAATGCTGGTTGTGGTCATACTTTTCGAGAAAAAGTGGAGCCACTATATTACCAGCATGTCCCTTTCATGTTTTTCAAAGGAGAAATTCAAGGAACTGTTTGTCGTAGGTGTTCCTATATCGCTTAGAAGTGTTTGCGAGGTTGCTGCTTTTGCCCTTTGTGGAGTTATGGTCGGATGGCTAGGTAAGGAGTCTTCGGCAGCAAATCAAATTGCCAATAGTATGGGACACATGGCTTTTATGATGGTGCTAGGTATAGGAGCGGCAACAACAATTCGTGTGAGCCATCAGTTTGGAAGGAAAGACTTGTATGCTGTTCGTATGGCAGGTAGGGCTTCGGTACATTTGTCCATAGTAAACAATTCTTTCTTCGGCCTGCTGATGATTCTGTTCAGGACGCAGATCTCTTCATTCTTTTCTGATGACCCTGTTGTTGTCGATATAGCTTCCACTTTGTTGGTTTTTGCGGGTATATACCAAATTTCTGATGGCTTGCAATGTGTGGGAGTTGGAATTTTGAATGGCCTTGCCGATGTCAGGTATTCCATGATTAGTGCGTTTCTCTGCTATGTTTTGGTAAATCTTCCAGTTAGTTATTTCCTAGGTTTCGAGCTAGGCCTCGGAGCACCCGGAATATGGACAGGATTCATAGTCAGTCTGTCTCTTGCGGCAGTGCTTTTTCATTCAAGAGTGAATGTTCTGCTCAGAAGATATGACATGACCGAGAAGGTTCCCAATTGATTTTTATATTGTGAAAGGCAGTCTTTGGACTGTCTTTTTTCTATTATGTAGAAATCTAAATAAAAACACAATTAAAACTTAGATTAAATTATGAAATAACGAATATTTGTTCTAATTTTGCACCAGCTATTGTATAAATTGGTTCAATAGTATTCCTATATTTCTGATTTTGAAGAATATGTTCTGGAACGATTTTAAGAAGGCTTTGTCAATATTCATGGTTTCGTCCATTTCGGGTGTGCTCTTTGCAGGAGAGTATCCTACAAAGGTTGTGGATGGAAAGTCATATTATGAGTATTCTGTAGAGAAAAGTGAGGGCTTTTACTCTATTTCGAAAAAGTTCGGTGTTACTCAGGATGAGATTCGTGCCGCAAATCCTCAAACTGTAAACGGTTTGAAAGAAGGCGAGCATTTGCTTATACCTAAAAAGAACACTCAGTCCTTGACTCATAAGGTTGCCAAGGGCGAAACATTATTCTCTTTGAAGCAAAAGTATGGTTTGACTTATGACGATTTATATGAGGCAAATCCAACTTTAAAGACTCGTGGCTTGGTTGAGGGTACAGGCATCACTATCCCTAAAAAAGGTGCGGTTCTTGAGGCAAGACGAAACAAGAAGGAGGAAAGAGAGGATGACGTTCAGGCAGTTCCTTCAAAAACAACACCAGCTCCTGCCGCCCAGACATCTTCTTTGCCAGAGCCAAATCAGCAGTCAGTAAAACCTAATTTCTCTGCGCATGAGGTTAAGAAGGGGGAGACATTGTTCAGCATAAGCAAGTCTTACAATATCTCTACTGATGAGATAGTTCGCCTAAATCCAGATGCAAAAGAGGGTATTAAGGTAGGTCAGATTTTGATTATTCCTCCTGTTCATCGCGCTACAGCTCCGGAGCCAGATCCTTCGTCCAAGAAGGCTGACTTGAAGCTTCATGTTGTTAAGAAGGGAGAGACAGTTTACAGTATATCAAAGTCTTATGGTGTTAGTCAGGATGCCTTGATTGCTCGTAATCCTGGTATAGATGTTGAGCTTCCAGAAGGAAAGATGCTAATTGTTCCACCTGTATTCAAGAATAATGAGTTCGTTGATACAGATGCTCAGCAGCCTACTTACAAAATACATATTGTAAAGAAGCAGGAAACAATATTTGGATTGAGCAAGTTGTATTCTGTCTCTCAGGACGACTTGATGAAGATGAATCCGGAATTGGAGAAAGGATTGAGGGATGGCATGGTCTTGAGAATACCATTGTCAGCATCAGAAACTGAAGCTGTAGATGCAGCTGACTCCATAAATTCTGCTGTAGGTCAAACATTCAGCGTAGAACCAAAAAATACTGTTGATTTGGGACTTGCGTTGCCTTGGAATTTCGCTAAAGTTACTGAAACAAGCAGTATTGATGCGACAACTTCAAAGTTCATTGAGTTCTATAATGGTATGTTGATTGCAATGGATACTTTGCGACAGACCGGTTTGAACATCAATCTTCATGTTTATGATTCTGGCAAGAGCGAGGCAGAGGCAAAAAGTATGCTCTCATATCCTGAATTGAAGAATCTAGACTTTATTGTTGGTCCGGCTTTCCAGTCGCAAGTAAAGGCTATGTCTGACTTTGCTTTGGCTTATAATGTTAAGTTGGTGATACCTTTCTCTTCTAAAAGTGATGAGGTAAAGTACAATGGGAATATATTCCAGATAAATGCCGCACAGTCTATTTCTGCCGCAAACGTAGCTCATCAGATTGCTACTAAGTTCATGGATAGAAATATTATACTTCTAACATTCTCAGATCCAAAGGAGAACGATCGTCAGGTTTGGGCAGATACTTTGAAATTCACTCTTGACGCAATGGGTGTCAAGAATACATCTATGGTATTTTCTAATTTGAATGAAATCCGTAAGGTTCTTGACAAAAAGAAGGTTAACCTAGTATTCCCTGTGACTACTAACCAGGTTGCTTTGAATAAGGTTTTGCCTATTGTGAATATGCTTAAGACTAAGGACAATGAGATTGAGATATTTGGTTTCAGCGAATGGCAGAACTACTCAAGTATAAGCAAGGAGCTGTTCAAGTTGAACACATATTTCACATCTCCATTCTATATTGACTTTAAGAGTCAGCAGATGCGTTCGTTCTTGATGAAGTATCGTAAGTATAATAGTGCTGAGCCTGCTAATACTCAGCCAATGTATGCCTTGCTTGGTTACGACATTATGATGTATTTTGCAGAGGCTATCTCTCATTATGGACATGATTTCGAATGGGCTATAGATAAGATGAATAATCCTTCTACTCTTCAGACTGGATTCAAGTTTGAAAGAGTTAATGAGGATGGTGGATTTGTCAATGCCCGTCACTATATAATTGAGAACAACGCAGAAGTTGGAACAAAATTGTATGCAAAATAAGTTAGGCTTCATATTCAAGGTTGTCTTTATTTGGCTGTTGTGTATTTCTTCAGCTTCAGCTCAGGCTCGTAGAAACTTTCTTCAAGAGGTTAGTGTCGGAGCTTTTGGCGGTGTGAATATGAGTCAGGTGCGTTTTTTGCATAACAGTACTGCTTATTCTACGATGATTGGAGACCAGTCTCTATTCAATAAGAGAGGGGGTACTTTCGGAGTTTCTGCAAGATATATAGCTCAAGAACATTTCGGAGTTATCCTTGATTTGAGCTACACTTCAAAAGGTTATTGTGAAATATTTCGTCCCAGAAATGGCGAAGATGTTCGTTTAGTGGGCTTGAAAGATAAGAGGGTTGACTTTAACGGAGTGGATTTGGATAGAACGATTTCCTATTTGGATATTCCTATTCTTGCTCATATCTACTTTGGAAGTAAGTCGAGATTTTTTTTGAACATAGGACCTCAGATGAGTTTTAAATTGTCCGAAAAGGATAATTCAATTATAAATGAAGTTCAAAAAGAGATTCTTACTTTTTCAGATCCTCGTATCAATCGTTCTATAGCCACAGACAAAATGGATTTCTCTTTGCATGCGGCTTTAGGTTATGACTTGCATTTGGATAAAGTAAGCGCTATGTTAGAATTAAGATGGGCTTATGGTGTTCATGATCTTTATCCTCATAGCAAGGCGGACTGGTTCCAGAGATCTAACACTCAGAATCTTGGTCTTGTACTTAGGGCATATGTTCCGGTAAAGAAATTTCATGGAAATTAGAAGAAAATAAAAAATTAAGATATATGGCAATTTTTGTAAACGAAGTCAGTAGAACATTTGGAGAGTATCTCCTTATTCCTGGGCTTACCACTAAGGCATGCCTTCCTACAAATGTTTCTTTGAAGACACCTTTAGTAAAGTTTAGAAAAGGTGAGCAGTCAGCAATCAATCTAAACATTCCTTTTGTCTCTGCCATAATGCAGGCAGTTTCTGATTCAGGACTTGCCATAGAGTTGGCGCATAACGGAGGACTTTCATTTATCTTCGGATCTCAACCTATCGCATCTCAGGCTGATATGGTTCGTAAGGTTAAAAATTTCAAGGCTGGATTCGTAGTAAGTGATTCCAATCTTAGACCAGATAGCACTCTAGCTGATGCACTTGCTCTAATTGAGGCAACAGGTCACTCTACAATCGGTGTGACAAGCGATGGTACTCCTAATGGAAAACTTGAGGGAATTCTAACTAGTCGTGATTACCGTGCTGATAAAGAAGATCTTTCTCGTCAGGTTAAAGATTTCATGACTCCATCTAGCAAGCTTGTTACTGGTCAGCTAGGTATTACTCTTTCTGAGGCTAACAAAATTATTTGGGAGAACAAGCTAAATACACTACCAATTATTGACAAGGACCAGAAGTTGATGTATTTCGTATTCCGCAAAGATTACGATTCTCATCGCGAGAATCCTAATGAATTGTCGGATGCAGACAAGAAGCTTCTTGTTGGTGCTGGAATCAATTCTCGTGACTACGAGCAGAGAGTTCCTGCTTTGGTAGAGGCTGGTGCTGACGTTCTTTGTATCGACTCTTCGGATGGTTTCTCTGAGTGGCAGAAGGATACTCTTGCTTGGATTAAGGGTAAGTATGGTGACAAGGTAAAGGTTGGTGCTGGTAATGTTGTTGATGCAGAGGGATTCCGTTATTTGGTAGAAGCTGGTGCAGACTTTATTAAAGTTGGTATCGGTGGTGGTTCTATCTGTATCACTCGCGAGCAGAAGGGTATCGGTCGTGGTCAGGCTACAGCTCTTATTGATGTTTGTCGTGCCCGTGATGAGTACTATAAAGAGACTGGTATTTATGTTCCAGTATGTTCCGATGGTGGACTAGTTCAGGATTATCACATGGTTCTTGCTCTTGCTATGGGTGCTGACTTCTTGATGATGGGTCGTTATTTTGCTCGTTTTGATGAGTCTCCTACTAAGAAGCTTACTATCGGTAATCGTATTGTAAAGGAGTACTGGGGTGAGGGTTCTAATCGTGCAAAGAACTGGCAGAGATATGATATGGGTGGCGCAGCTGCTCTTAAGTTTGAAGAGGGTGTTGACAGCTATGTTCCTTACGCTGGTAAAATGAAGGACAACCTTCGTTTGACTCTTGGTAAGATCATCGCTACTATGTGTTCTTGTGGTGCTATCTCAATTCCTGAGTTGCAGAAGAATGCCAAGATTACTCTTGTGTCTTCAACTTCTATTATCGAGGGTGGAGCTCATGACGTAATTCTAAAAGAGACTCAGCAGTAATAGTTGATTCAAATATCTATATAGAGGGAACATCTTTTTTGAGGTGTTCCCTTTTTTGTGTGATAAAGTGTCATGTTTGCTTTGAATAGTTGCTTCTATTGATTGTTTTGATTGCTAAAATGACTAACTTTGCACAGTTTTTTGAAAGTCTTAGAAATGAATAAACTTATACAGTTTTTTAGAGATTGGACTCTCCCTATTTCTATGCTAGTGGGAGCCTCTGCCTATATGATTTGGCATCAGTTCGATTTGTCTGTAGAAACACATAAGATTGCAAGGACTATTGTTTCTATAGCTCAGCCGTTGATGATTTTTATGATGCTTTTTATTTCCTTCTGCAAAGTTGACCCCAAAGACTTTAGATTGATCAAGTGGCATCAAAAAGGACTGCTGATACAGGTTCTCTCTTTTGTTGTCGGAGCATTGGTTTTGATTTTATTTCCTGTAGTAAAAGAGAATTGTTGCGCTGTTGTCGAGGCCGCTATGATTTGCATGATTTGTCCAACAGCAACAGCTGCTGCAGTTGTGACGCAGAAATTAAACGGTAATGCCACTACACTTGTTTCCTATACAACACTGATAAATATTGCAAATGCAGTAGTTGTTTCTGCTTTTGTTCCCTTGATTCATCCGGAAAGTGGGGTGAGCTTTTCTATTGCATTCTTCAAGATCATGGCTAAAGTTTTTCCAATGCTAATATGTCCTTTGTTTTTAGCTGCTGCAGTCAGGTACTTTTTCCCTAAGTTCCATTCCTTGATGTTGAAGTCCAAGGATTTGGCTTTCTATATTTGGGTTGTTTCCTTGGCGCTTGCTATTGCTGTCACTGCTAAAGGCTTTGTTCATAGCGATGTTAGTGTTTGGGTTATGGTTGGTATTGCTGTTGTCTCGTTAATATCATGTATTGTGCAATTTGTTGTTGGTAAAGTCATAGGAAGGAGTGATGATGATACAATTAGCGGAGGTCAGGCTTTAGGCCAAAAAAATACAGTATTTGCTATTTGGATGGGCGACACATTCTTTACTCCGATAACATCACTTGCTGGCGGATTCTATAGTTTGTGGCATAATGCCTTCAATTCCTGGCAGCTTTACCAGGTAAGGCATAAAGGCAAGTTGTAAATGAAATGAGACGCTCTTCGGAGCGTTTTTTTGTTTTGCTTAAACTATAATTTCGCTATTAGTTTGTATTTTGTCGATAAGTTATTTAATTTTGCAGAAAAATTAGACTACGATGGCAAATAAAGGAAAGATGGTGATATACCAGGTCCTACCAAGACTTTATGGTAATCTCGCTAAAAAGACTAAATTTGATGGTAGCATCAAGGATAATGGATGCGGAAAGTTTGCTGATTTCACAGACGAACGATTGAAACAGATTGTGGATTTGGGCGCCACACATATTTGGTACACCGGTGTGCTTGAGCATGCGACTCAGACTGAGTATAATGGTATTCCAAAGGACCATCCTGCAGTAGTTAAGGGTAAGGCAGGAAGTCCATATGCAGTAAAAGACTATTACGATGTAGATCCGGATTTGGCTGTGGATGTTGACAACAGAATGGCTGAGTACGAGGATTTGCTTTCACGCTCGCATAAGGCTGGCTTGAAGGTTGTGATGGATTTTATTCCTAATCACGTTGCCAGACATTATGTGTCTGATGCAAAGCCTAGAGGTGTCAAGGATCTTGGTGCCGATGATATTACTGATGTAAGATTCTTTCGTGACAATAATTTCTATTACCTTCCTAATGAGAATTTTGCTGGTCAGGGAGAACTTTCAGAGATAAAGAATTCTGATGGAGAGCTTTATAAAGAGTTCCCTTGTAAGGTTACTGGTGATGATTATTATGCTAATAATCCTGGTAAGTACCAGTGGTATGAGACTGTAAAACTTAATTATGGTAAGGACTATACTCGTGGTAATTATCTTGATATAAATCCAGTTCCGAACACGTGGGAAAAGATGCTTCAGATCCTTCTTTTTTGGGCCAAGAAGAAGGTTGATGCGTTCCGTTGTGACATGGCGGAGATGGTTCCTCTTGAGTTTTGGGAGTGGGCTATAAAGCAGGTCAAGGCAAAATACCCTAAGATTCTGTTTATTGCTGAAACTTATAATCCGGCTCAATATGGAGACTTTATTCATCGTGGTGGTTTTGACTATCTATACGACAAGGTTGGTCTTTACGATACATTGAGATCTATTGCAGAATGCAGAGAGAGTGCAAGTGCTATTTCTAATAACTGGAAGAGTCTTAATGGTTTAGCTCCTCATATGCTTACTTTTATGGAGAATCATGATGAGCAGCGCCTACCTAGTCCTCACGTGTTGAATAGTGCTGTCAAGGCACGCCCTTGTATGTTTGTTGCCGCAACGGTTTCTACTGCTCCTACAATGTTGTATTTCGGACAGGAGTTCGGAGAGCCTGCCCTTGAAGCAAAAGGCTTTAGCGGAGATGACGGTCGTACAACTATTTTTGACTATTCTTTTGTGCCTTCTATACAAAGAAAGTTGAATGGAAAGCTAACTAAGGATGAGTTGAAGCTAGAGAAGTTCTATTCTTCTTTGTTGAACGCGGTTCGCGAGCATGAGGTGTTCTCTCAAGGTGTCTTTTATGACTTGATGTATGTGAATTACAACAACCCTAACTTTGACCATCATCGCGCTTATGCTTATTTGAGAAAGAGTGACAAGGAACTTTGTGTTTTTGTGGCTAACTTCAAGGACGAGACAACTGAGTTTTCGGTTAATATTCCGCCTCATGCATTCGAGTTCTTGGGTGTTGCAGAGAAGGAATTTGATGCTATAGAATTGATTTCCGGAAAGAAGTCAAAGGTTGCTCTTTCTTCGTCTAATCCTTTGAAAGTCAAGGTTGAAGGTCAGTGCGGTGCTATGCTTTGCATAAAGTTGTAGAAGTATCCCATCTGATTATATGAAAAGAGATGTATGATAAATGCATCTCTTTTTTTTGTTGCTTTTAGTTCATTTTTTATAGGTTTTTATGTTTTTTTAATCCTATTCATGCAGGGATGCGACACGCAAAAGATTTTTCCATGACTAGTGTAAATTGAGAAAGAATTACATTTGTAGTTTGTGTTCTCTTTATCTTTAATATGCATTTGAGAATTGAAATTTTATACTCGTATATCCTTAATTTTGAATTGTAATTATGCTTTTTGTACTTGCGCTCTTTTTGATTTTGTCAGTAAATCTGTTTTTGAATCTTTTCAGGAAGATATTTCGACTTGCTTTTTTTCTGTCCTTGTAATATCAACTTATGATTCAAAAAACATAAAAATGTGGCTAAATGTTATGATTTTAAAATTATTATTATTATTTTTGCTTAGTTTTGTGTACTTTATATTGGGGTGCAAAGAGGATTGATTAAGATAATTTGCTGATTTTGAGAATTATAATGATCAAATCAGTGAATAATGCTTATTACTACTTTTTGTGACAGTATAGAGGAATGTAAAATTTATTTAGTAATAACATTAAATTCAAAATAATATGAGGAGATCATTACACTTTAGTGATTACTTCAAAAGTTTAGTTTCTGTAGTAACTGTGCTCGTCTTGGGTTCAGTCGCTTCTTCGTCTTATGCGCAGAAATGTGTTCAGTCGTCGAGCGGTACCGTTATGAGTATGATTGGTACAGATTTTGACTATGATGAGGAATTGGCAGATAAAAGTTTGCCATACAAAGATCCGCGTGAAATGTATTACTCGTTCACTACTGCCTTGTCAGGTGTGCGTTTGTTGCCAGACTATGGAGAGTTCTCTGGAACAAATCGTTATCCGTTTAGAGACTTTGGAGTGAATGTGAATTATAATCCTGTAGATGTTCCAAATCAACCTAAAGCAGATATAAAGGATTCATACTATATTACTGATAATCTGTGGAATAAATATGGTTCAAGACCTTATGCCGTTGCTCCACGTGACAATGGTAACTCTTATCTTGTTTTCCATAATATTACAGACGGAGGTATGAATATTGCCTCTATTTATCTGCCTTACCAAACATATAAAGGTCGTCCAGCAAAGGTGCAGGTACGTTTTTATGTAGGTAATATCGGTATCGAAGATCCTGCTGCCGGAGGTTCTGAAGTGTCTAATTATGTTCGTTATGATGGCCAAGTGCCGACTGTTTTAAGCAAGAATATTCAGGGAAACATGTATCCTCGATTAAAGCAGGAGGCTCATGTCGGAAGTACATGGGGTTTGGACTATCTTATTGATGGTCGTGAAGATGTAAATCGTAATATTTATAATACTCAAACATCGCGATTGAAATTTCATGGTTCTCGTTTGACCCTTGGTATCGGAAACGGTTCTGGTAGTTCAACAACAGCAACTTACAAGTATTATGGCGATGAATATTATGGTTTGACTGCTGTTAACAAAGTTAGTACTGGTGTTGGTAACCCGTCATACGTGAATATCAATACTGCATCTGACAATGGAAGCACTATTTCCGGCGAGAACGGACAGTGGTATGGTTGGTATGAAGGTGAGCTTGAGTTGAATTCTGCTTTCTATGGTGGAACAAATGGTATTGGTACTAACAACTATTTCAATATTCGTGTCGAGTCTTCGAATATTTCTCCTTATGACTTTATTGCTATCGACTATATCAATGTAAAGACTGCCCATATTTGTGCAGATGCTGACAAGTACTGTCCTGGTGACGAAGTTCATTTTACTGCTCACAACTATGACGATGGCGTGAAGTTGGAGTGGCAGCAGATGGTCACATTCATCATGGATGACTTTGCAAAGAATCAGTATCCTGCTGAGTACAACAAGTTCATTGGACAAAAGAATGATGTTTGGAAAACAGTCGGTGGTGTTACTATGAAGGTAAACAAGACTGTTGAAGCTGGAGATACTGTGATCGTCAAGGGATTTGACGATGGACATGAAGTTCCTGCCGGATGGTACACATTCAAACATTCTACTGATAAGTCTGCTTCTGTTATTCCTTCCAATGAAGTATATCAGTTGGGTAGATCTTTGGTATTCCGTGCTCTTGATAATACAGCCGAGGTTAAGGAGTCTTTCGAGGTTTGGGTACGTCCAAACTTGAACTGTTTGAACAACAAGGGAACTGGTATCAAGGGACCTGATGTTGTTTGTATGAATGATTTGGCAGAATTCTGGGCAACTAAGGATGGTAATGATACAGGAATTGACCCTAAGATTACTGTTAACTGGTTCTTGGAGTATGTAGGCAAAGAGCGTGATGCAGACTTGAACAGCAAGTTGAAGGGCCTTATTGATTTTGCTAAGGAGGGTACATGTACTCCAGAGACAAAGCAAATAGGAAGTCAGACAATTACACTTAGTGGTCATTCTTTGATTCGTGATGGCAAGGAGTATTGCCAGCGAGCTGGTTTCGGACCTAAGCAAGAGGGTGATCCAAATTACTATGCTGACTACAATGCGACATATGTTCGTTTTGACAAAAATGCTCTTGAAGAGGGTGTATATCGTTTAGGATATACTCAGTCAGCTCTTATGTATGAGTATGACCCTAAACATCCTAATGATCCGACTTATGCTAAGGTTATAGCTAAGCCTATTGACGCTGACCCTGTTGTCAAGTATATCAGAGTCTATAAGTCGCCAAGCGGAGTAGCAAATATACTTTCTGGTATAAATCAGAGTGGTGCTATCAATTCTGTTTGTGCTTCTGATGTCACAGGTAAGGTTGAGATTCATATCAAGGATGAAATTCAGCACAACTTGACTAATGCTGATACTTATAACAGTTTGCCTGGTGTGACTAAGTATGACAAGTATTCTTCGATTACTTATGTTTACAAGCCATATTCAAAGGCAACTGTTGGAAATGCCGTTAATAATCTTGACATTCCTCAGGTAGAGCCATCTACTACTGAGAATGTTCCGGCTTCAGCGCAGGGTAAGTCAGAGGGTGTTGACTTGATATTCAAGATTGATGGTTTGTGTAATGCCTCAAAGTTCGATATAGGTGGTGATATAAAGATTACTTCTATCGGAGGCAAGGATTTCTATGATACAAGCGATGGCTATTGTCAGTCTAGTGTAACAGTTTCATCGGAGGTCAAGAAGCCTGAGATGGAGATAACTTGTAACAATGTAAATACTCAGAACAAGTTGTTCATTGCTGGTCCAACAACTAAGGATACATCAATCGTATTGAACGAGTTCCGTATTCCTCAGGTCGTAGGTGATGTTTGTGATACTGACCCTATGGTTCGTTTCGAGTTTAAGGATGCTAAGGGTACTACTGTTCAGGTTAATAGGCATTATAGCGAGTTCAAGGCCGGTAAGGTGAAGTTGCCTTTGGTAATCGGAATGAACAGAATTACATATACATTCACTGATGGATGTGGTAATTCAGCTTCTTGTGAAGTTGTTTACGAGTTCCGTGATGTTACACCTCCAAGCATTGACTGTGATGATATCGTAAACCAGAGAATATATGTGTCACTTGACAAGTTTATGTCTGTCTTTGACGAGGATGGTCTAAACCATTACATATATAACTTAGAGAATGGTGACTCTGCTCGTGTTGACAAGCAGTATGAGCAGCCAGATCCTTTGTGTAGTGTTAATTTGAATCATCATTTTTGGTTGGACGGCTATAGCTCTAAGTCCGGTCTTTGGATAGAGGATAAGATGGGAGTTGATAACAACGAGTATTTCGATGGTAAGATTAGACCTATCTATGGAGGCCGTTGGTCAACTGATCTTGACTTGTTCTCTACAGGTTATCAGGGATACATCAACAAGTTTGATGTAAAAGTCTCTAAGTGGTCTAAGAACTACGAGAAGGGCTATACATATTTGCTATGGATGTATTCTGATGTCCACAAGATGAAAGAGGGCGAGGAATGGGCAAAAGCAGTTTATAACTACAAGGGTACAATCACTTCCGAGGAAGATTTGTATGACACAAAGATTGTAGGTGAAAAACCTAACGATTATGACGCATACGTTAACCTTGCAGATAGATTTATCTATGTTTGGAGTGAGTCTGCTTGGCGTTGGGTTCGTGGTAATGTAAGTTACTGTATTCAGCGTGTTTCTGTAGTTGATGACTTCAAGCCTATCATTGACTGTAAGACAGATCCAATTACTATCGGTACTGAACTTGACAAGTGCGAGCTTTCTTATGATGCTTTGCTTGATACAATTAAACTTGATATCCCTACAGCTAAGGAAGTTTGTTCAAGTTCGGAGAACCTTTCATTCAGATATGAGTATTGGATAACTCCTGAAGGTGGAACTCCTTATCAGTTCAAGTCTTCTTCGGCTCCTTTGAAGAAGGGAAAATATACATTAGAGATTCGTGTTTACAAGCCTAATGACTTGTACATTGATCCTTCTGTCTATGCTTCTTGTGAGCGTGAAATTACAATTGTTGATAAGCAGGGTCCTACATTCGATTGTGATATTTTGGCACCTATCTATGTTGATGTCAACAAGGATATTGATCCTAGTATGAATCATGTATTCAACAGATATATCTTTAAGTATGCTTCAACTAAGGATGTTTTAAAAGCTGATGCTCCCGGTGCAGGTGCAGGTCCAGGTGCAGGTCCTGGTGCTTTTGGCCCAGGATGGACATCTGAAGAGACAACAAAGAAGAATACTGAGGCTACTCTTGAACATATTTTTGAAAAGAACAAGCCAGCAGATCCTTCTGTAATCCTTGCGCAGGTAAAGGATAATTGTGGTGAGAAGGTTAAGGTTCAGATGACTTTGAAGCGTACTAAGGAGAATGATAAGAACTCTTATACAGAGAAAACTCTTCCTGCTACTACAGATGGTAATGTGTTGTTGAAGGAGCTTCGTAATACAAAGTTCTATGAGGGAGTTAACTTTGTAATTTATACATTCATTGATGACTCTGGAAACGAGACAACTTGCGAGCAGCAGGTAGTTGTTGCTTCATTGCCTACATTTGATCCTGATTGTAAGGATTATACAGGAAAAACTTTCCCTGTAAATGAGAACTGTCAGTATGTAATTACTAAGAATGATTTCCATAAAAATTGGATGCCTGGTGCTGCTACTATCAATTATAGTTTGGTTTATGAGAATGATCCATTAACTTGTGGATATATGCCAGGTACAGAGGAGAAAAAGAGTGTAAAAGCATACGCTGATTATGTGGAAATTATTGACGCTACAGGTAAGAAATATGTGTTTAATAATTCTAATAAGCACGACAAGACTTATGTGTCTAAAAAGAGAGCGACTTGTACTGGTTTCGGATGGATGCTTACTCCTGGAGAATATAAAGATGCCGAAAAAAGAGAATATACAAGTGCCCAGTTTGGAATCAGAGATATAACTGAGGATATAGTTCTTAACTTGGGTACTGCAACTATCACATGGTACTATAGTTCTGGTGATGACCAGTTGGGTATCTGTTATGGAGAGTTAGAGATAACTGACGAGACTGCTCCAGTAATTACTAACTGTATCGTCAAAGAGATAAAGAAACCTGCATTGGATGCTCCTAAGTGTGTATTGCCTTTCGGAGATTCCGGTGTGGAAATGCCAACTATCGAGCAGTTGGCTCCAACAGATAATTGTACTACTGACTATTCAGATTTTACATTGACTTGGACACGTTCTGATGGCAAGACTGAATTTGAATCTGATTTCGAGATAGGTACTACTGATGTAATTTTCATCGTAACAGACAAGGCAGGAAACTCTGCTGAGTGTATTCAGCCAGTTGAAGTTTATGATGGTTCTGTTTACTTTGACTGTAATGTATTAAAGACTCCGTTGGTAGCTCCTGCTTCTGACAAGTGTGATGCTGATTTCGATGATATTGTTGATTTAGGATTGCCTTTAGGTCTTCAGACTGAAGATTGTACAGATGATACGCCTATCATAGGTGTTCCTACAAGGTCTGATGATGCTGAATTTAAGTCTAATTTCCCTAAGGGTACAACAACTATTACTTGGACATTTACTGATGAGCTAGGAAATGAAAAAGTTTGTACTCAGGATGTAATTGTTCAGGATCTTGATGAACCAGTTTTTGATTGTGACAAGATTACTCCAAATCCATTGGTTTACAACACTAAGACTTTGGATGAGTGTAATCCAACAGCTGAAGCAATAAAGGCTGAGTTTGGTGAGTGGGTAGCTATAGATAATTGTGCTGGAGAAGTTAAGGGTGAGCCATGGTTGCTTACAGGTACATCCGACGATGATAGAGTTGAATTGCCTGCAACATTTGCGACTAATAACACATACACAATTGCATGGGTGTTCGATGACAAGAATAACAATGTCAAGGTTTGTCGTCAGACTTTGATAGTTAAGGATGATATTGCACCTGTGCCTTCTGGATGTCCTGAAGACAAGCATATTCCTGCTGCAGATGGTGTTTGTGTTATGACTTGGGATCAGTTGAATCTTCCAACTCCAACTATCCCTGATCCATGTGAAGGTACTATTACAGCTTCAAAGATTAAGGTTGAAGCCTGGATTGGTGGTGAATATGTTACTTATTTGACTGATGAAATCAAAGAAACTCCAGAAAAGGTAGAATTTGCCGCTTCAAAGAAGGAGCATATTGTGCATTGGATTTTCGTTGATAAGGCTGGTAATGAGGCTGAGTGTGTTCAAAAGATTTATATTGACGATCATACCGCTCCTGTCGTAGATTGTGATCCTCACAATGTATTTGGAGATAAGAATGAGTATCTGTTCACAGTTACTAGTGACAATAAAGATTGTATGTTGAGTGCTGCTGAGTTTAACAAATTGTTCTATGCTCCTGTTGCTTACGATGAGTGTGAGGATGTAGCAAATGGAACAACTCAGTCACCGCTTGCGCCTTCAAAGATAGTTCGTACTTATTATGAGAATGAGGCGAAGTATTTGGCAAATGATGGAGAACTTATTGTGGACAAGAATGGTGATGCTGATATGACAGCTGATTATCCTAAGGGAATTACTGTACTTCACTATGAGTTTGTTGATGAATCTGGTAATGCCAGCGCATCTTGTGATCTTCCAATTAAGGTAGTAGATAAATCTGCTCCTAATTTTGATTGTGATCAGATCACTCCAATTCATGCTATGACTGATGCTTCTTGCGAGATTCTATTCAAGAATATTGCTGCTGGACCATATTACGGATATGATTACTGCGTCAAGGATCCGTTAACTGGAGATCCTGCTAAAATACAGGCTACATTGCAGCTTGACATGTTGTCTATTTCAACTATCCCTGAAGACTATGGATTTAAGGTTGGAGAGGTATATGATTTGCAATGGGTAGTTGTCGATGAAGATGGTAATAGAACTTATTGCCCTCAGGAATTGGACATTGAAAGTTCTGGTGATCTAGACTTAGATTGTAATGATTATGCTTTGTATGAGGCTAAGGCAGATTCCGGAACATGTTTCGCTAAGTTCGATTCATTGAAAATGGAGAAGCTTCCTTTCGCATTTGACAAGTGTATGCCTAATGATACGATATGGGGTATTCCTACTCGTTCTGATGGTTTGGAGTTGACTGATGATTATCCAACTAATGTTACTTACATTTATTGGGAATTCAAGAGTCCATATTCTTCTGCACCAGCAGCAAGATGTACTTCTAAGGTTATGATTTATGGTAACAATCCTTTCCCTGAGATTGATTGTGAAAGATTGTTCCCTCCTGTATTGGAGTACGCTGATGATTGTGGACCTAAGGGTATTGAGTTGATCTCGAAGAGTCAACCGGATCCTTGTGTCGCAGGATACGATGCATGGGCTGTTCCTTTTACTAGAGATGATGAAAAGAAGTTCAATGAAGTAATTAAGAACTCTGAAAATAAGTATATTCATTCGTTCAAGTTAGGAATAGATACTGTAAAGTGGGAGTTCTCTGATATCACTGATTCTGTTCATGCTTATTGTTATCAGAAGATAGAGTTGTTGACTCTTTTGCCACAGGTCGGAGATTGTCCTACTGATATTCAGGGAGATCTAACTCTTGATATTCCAGAAGGTGCTTGTTCTGCAACTCCAACTGAATCACAGATGGAGATGTTAAAGACTGGTAAGTGGACAAAGGAGAATCCTTGTATTACAGATGAGCATGGAGATCCTATTATTATTGAAGGAGTTCCTTCTCGTTCAGACGGTAAGCCTTTGAATAGCCCATATCGTACTACTGTTACTATTACATGGACATTCACAGATACAACTCACACAATGAAGGATTCTGTGACAACTTGTACTACTAAAGTTATTATCAGTGGTGTTCCTGAATTGATAAATTGTGATAGAGATTTCCCTACTATCAACGAGGTTTTGAATAATACTTGTGAGTACAAGTATGCAAATGTTGATAATGTTCCTTTCCCTAAGGATCCTTGTAGTGGTGAAACTGCTATTGTGTCACTTGAAGTTTATAAGAATTCAAATGATGACTATGACAGCAAGTTGGATGGTAAGGATAACATATTGTCATTCTTGAACACTTATGTATTCAAGCCAGGATCATATAGATTGCATTGGAATTACCTATTCACTGATAACTTAGGTAATACTGATCCGATCTCATGTGACCAGATGGTTACAATCAAGAGCGACAAGGAACCTTTGTTTGACTGTACTACTCTTGATGATACTATGAAGGTAGTTCTTCCTAAGGGTGATTGCGAGGCAAATATGGATTATGTTCTTGATAAGCTTCCTAAGATTTTTGCTACAGATCAGTGTACAGGTACATTGATTCCTGGAGATCCTCGTCTTGACGATGGTTCTGAGAAGGGTACAACTCTTCCAAGTATTTTCCAGGCTGGTTCGGATTATAACATAATTTGGATATTTGAAAATGACAGTTTGACAACTGCATTTAAGAAGTGTAACAACGTTTTGAGAATTATGTCAGATTCTGACCCTCAATTCGATTGTAACACTCTAGATACAGTTTCTGTAGAGGTTCATGGTGACTGTGAAATAGTTCTAGATCCAACTATGCTTCCTATTCCAGTAGCAACTGATTCTTGTACGGGTAGCCCTATTCCTGCTACAGGAGCAATCGCTGGAACTGATAAGGATGTGTTTGCAACAACAACTAAATTTGAAGTCGGTAATACTACAGTTGTTTGGACTTTCAAATCTCCTTATGTTACTGGTGTCAAGAAGTGCGAGCAAGTTGTCAACGTAAGAACAGACAAGAAACTTGTTACACCTTGTGATATTGAACCTATGGCAGAAATTAATGTCCCTGTTAAGGAAGGTGAGTGTGTTGCTCCTTCTCCATTTATTGGAATAGAGCCTCCATACGCAACTAATCCTTGTACTGGTGCTAAGATTAAAGGTGTAGGTACAAGAAGTGATGATCCAGATAAGACTGTTCTTGACTCGTTCCGTACAGGTTCTTACACTATTACTTGGACATTTACTGATAGTTCAATGACTCTAATTGATACTGTAGGAAAATGTACTCAGAATTTAGTAATTGGTGATATTAATAAGCCTGCAGTTGATTGTAGCCAGAAAGATTTTGAAGACAAGTATATTTCTTTGAAGCCTAGCGAGGGTTGTGAGGTTTCTGCTAGAAGAGTTGGTTTGTCTGCTCCTAAGATTTACGACTTGTGTACAGGAGATCTTGTTAAGCCTGATACTATCCGTACGTCCGGTAGAAAGATGTCAGATTCTTACCTTGCAGGTATGAGAGATACTGTCGTATGGACATATATTTACAAGGGTTCTCCTCTTGGTACTTGTAAACAGGAAGTAGCTGTTCATTCTGAAGGTATTGACGAGTTTAATTGTTCTCAGTTAGCTAGCAAGGTTTATGTTACTTTGACTGTTCCAGGTTCTTACGAGGCTACTTATGATGAAGTTGTAAAGGCTGGTTTGAAGTTGCCTAAGTACAATAATGTTTGTAAGCTTATCGTAGAAACTGTTAAGCGTAAGGATAATGAAAGTAGTGACAAGCAGTTGGAAGATAATTACATTATCGGTGAAACTGAGATTACATGGACTGTAACCGACACTTCCGCTACAGGTGAGTCAAAGGTTTGTACTACTATCGTAGAAGTTGTTGACCAGGTTATTCCTGACATAACTTGTCCTCCGCTTCCTGATGTAACTTATGAGTGTAATAATGCTTTGCCAGATCCTTACATCACATTCGATGATTTCTTGGCTGCTGGTGGTACAGTGTCTGATCCAGACAGAGTAAACCCTGCTACATTCAATTATTCTGATACAGATAATAGTGCCAAGGAAGGCTTCTGTCATTACACTGTCGTTCGTAAGTACTTTATCAAGGATTTGAAGGAAAGAGAGATTTCTTGTGAGCAGGTATTTACTATTGAGGACAAGGAGCCGCCTATTTGGGAGGATGGTTTCGTAACTAAGGATTATTTGTTCGAAGATTGCGGTAATGTTCCTTCTTTGCCAGATAATGTAAGAGCTTATGGAGGATGTACAAGCTTTACTTACACTATGGCAAACAAGAACCATAATGACTTGTCAGTAACTCCTGAAAACGAGCGTGCTGGATATATCTATTACGAGGACAAGTCAAACAGAACAGATGATAGAAAGCAGTGTGAATACTATTCTTATGACATGAGTCGTACTTATATTGCTTATGACCATTGTAAGAATAAGTCTAATCCTGTAACTATAACTTACCAGGTAAGGGATACAACAGCTCCTAAGATTGACATTCCAAAGGCTTGGTCTGATAGTAGTATCTATGCTCCTTGGACAAAACCTTGTAAGTTCATGGTTCCAGATTTGAAGCAGTACTTGCCTAAGGGTTCTATTTCTGATCCTTGTGATGAGACTTTGGTATTGTATTTCGATACAATTCAGTCTCCTGCTCCTGGCGAGTTTATAGAGCATTCAATGTATGTAACATTGTATGTACTTGATCCATGTGGTAACAAGGACTCTGTAAATAAGATGGTTTACGTTCCTACTCGTGAGACAGTTGTCGATGTAAGAATGCATGATACAACAATTTGTTCTTACCCTGAATTAAAGTTGTCTGAGAATAAATTGTCTAAGACTTCAGGTAAGTTGTTCGACTATATTGATGGTGTACTCGAAGAAATGCCTATCTTGTTTAAGTATGACTTCTATAAGGGACATCCAGACGACATATTCCCTGATAAGGGTAGAGAGAACTTGTTGCACAGTACTAACCCAACAACTTATTCAAAGGAGTTGGAGGCATTGTATGGTGGTCGTAAGCAGGCTAACGCTATCGGAGAAAAGAAGATAGCTATGGATAGAGCTTCAAAGTCTGGCTTCTACACTATAATTGCTATGGATACAGCAACAATGTGTACTGATACAGCATTCGCTAACATTACTGTTCGTGAGAGACCAAGAGTCAAGCTAGATCCTACTACTTATTTGGTTTGTGAGGATGACTCAATCAGATTGACAGATGAAAATCTATATGATAGATTCAATGTTTGTGTATTTGATATGGGTGACACAATCAAGGAGGAAGGATGGTTGCTAGAGGATGACTTGGCGAAGTACAATATTGACTACTATCCTGCTAATGTAAACTATAACAAGATGTCGTCTTTGTTGGAGTTGCATGAGAAGTTAGTTGATTCTGCTAAGTATGTGCCTAATTCTTTGGTTCCATTTACTAATAGTAATCTGCATTTGTTGTACTACGCTACAAACTCATGTGGAACAGGTACAAGTTATGACAGTTACTACAAACCTTGTGATGGTGAGTTCGAAGGAAAAACTGAGGAGGAGATCAAGGAAATTCTTGGTGGCTCAAAGAACTACAACCTATACAAGAGCGATTCTTTGATGACTAATGCTGAAGTTGTAATCGATGTTAAGAAGAGACTTCATAGCAGCGAGTTTATCCTTACTACTAAGCCTCAGGATAAGGCACGAGTATTCTTGGGTGAAAATGCTGAACTAGATTTGGTTACTGGCAATAATCCTGATGAATTGAGATGGTATAGGGTAAATGGTGTATTCGACGGTAGGTTCGAGGAGTCATTTGATAGAGATGGTAATATCAAGCCAGAGTATCAGCAGTATTCAGATGAAGCTGACGAACTTATCGGTACTACACTCGGCTCTGAGAAGAACAACAAGCATTTGAAACTAACTAATTTGACAGATACTGCTTCTTACTATGCATTAGCTCTTGATGGTGTTTGTCCTGCTGTTCAGACAAATGTTGTTAGTATCAATGTTGTTACTCAGATACCTACAGCCTTTACTCCTCAGAATTCAATAGGTTTGAATGACGTGTTCATGGAGGGTTACCCTGTAATAATCTTCAACCGTTACGGACAGAAGATGACAGAAAGTAACAACGGTTGGGATGGTACTTGCCGTGGTAATTTGGTTGATCCTGGTGTTTATTTCTACGAGGTTACTCTTAACAATGGAGAAACTTACAAGGGCTCAATCGAGGTAGTTTATTTCAAGTAAATGATAAAGAGGCGTGGGCTTTCCTTCGCCTCTTTTATTATATGTTCTAAATTAGTCATGATTTATCGAATATATCCAGAGAATCCAAATCCTAAAGAAATTGACCGTGTCGTACAAATCCTTCAGGAAGGGGGAGTTATTGTTTACCCTACAGACACCATCTATGGTATGGGTTGTGATATTTTTAATGCAAAGGCAGTCGAGAAAGTCTGCCGATACAAGCAGATAGACCCTAAGAAGGCTAATCTTTCTTTTATTTGCTACGATCTAAGTCATATAAGCGAGTATGCTAAAGTTGACAATGACGTTTTCAAGTTGATGAAGAAGAACTTGCCTGGGCCTTTCACTTTTATTCTCAATGGAAATAATTCATTGCCTAAATTATTCAAAAATAAGAAGACAATAGGTATAAGGGTTCCGGACAATAATGTAGTACGCGAGATTGTAAAGCAGCTGGGCAATCCGATTCTTTCAACATCTGTTAGAGATGAAAGTGATGACGTCCTTGAATATTACACTGATCCTGAATTAATGGAAGAAAAGCTTGGTCATATAGCCGATGTAGTTATTAATTCCGGATATGGCTCTCTAGATCCAAGTACTGTTGTTGACTGTACAGGAGATGAGCCTGTTATTGTAAGACAAGGCAAAGGTGTTTTAGAGTATTAGAATATGTGGATTTTACGTGCTCTTCTTTCTGCTTTTTGGCTTGGAATATATGATGTTTTCAAAAAGAAATCATTGTCAGACAATGCTGTTATTCCAGTTTTGTCATTATCTATTTTGCTTTCTTTTGGGTTGCTTGCCCCATATTTAATCGTATCCCTTTTCCATCCCGATGCGCAAAAGTTGTTAGGTGACTTTTATGTTCCAAATGTCTCTGCTGAAGTTCATTTGGCGATTTTTGTGAAGTCGGTAATAGTTTTGGGAAGTTGGATCTGTGCCTATTTTGGAATGAAGCATGTTCCTATTACGATATTTTCTCCTATTAGGGCTACACAGCCTTTATGGACTGTTATTTGCGCTACTTTCATTTTTAGTGAGTCTCTTTCTATTGCGCAAGTAGTAGGTGTTTCAATTACACTTGTCTCTTTCTTTTTGTTTTCGCAAATAGGTAAAAGTGAAGGTATATCATGGAAAGCAAATCACTGGATATGGTTAATCATATTGGCTACAATTTGCGGCAGTGCAAGTGGCTTGTATGACAGACACCTGATGAATCATTATCCAAGAATGGCAGTACAGGTATATAGTACGATGTACCAGTCTGTACTAATGCTTTTGGTTATGTTTTCCATTTGGTTTCCACTTCGGAAAAAGACTACTCCTTTCACTTGGCGCTGGTCAATTCTTGGTATTAGTATTTGTCTTATGATTGCTGACTATTTGTATTACGAGGCATTGTCTAACAAGGATGCTATGATTTCCATTGTCTCCACTATTAGAAGAAGTGGTGCAGTCGTGCCTTTTTTGTACGGAGCCTTTATGCTTCACGAAAAGAATATAAAGAAGAAGTCTGTACTTCTCTTTGGAGTTTTATTGGGTGTTGCAATTTTGTATTATTTTAGATCTTAGTATATGACACTTCAACTGTTCATAATTTTTGCCATGCTGGCGCTTGGCGAGTTGGTAGTTTTTATTACGGGAGTAAAGATCCCTTCTTCCATATTTGGAATGTTATTTTTGACAATTTTCTTGAAGGTAGGATGGATAAAGCTTCATTGGGTAAAAGACGTGTCCGACTTTTTGACACGCAATCTTGCTTTCTTCTTTATACCTCCGGGAGTTAAGCTGATGCTTTATTTTGGAGTTATTAAAGCTCAGTTTGTGCCAATAATTTCAGCCTTAATCGGAAGTACAGTTCTAGTCTTTATAACTACAGCTGTGGCATATAAAATAACTCGTAAATATATTTCAAAGCGTAAGTAGTCATGGATATATTGTCTAATAAGTTCTTTTTGCTGGCTCTAACTTTCGGAGTTTATGCCATATCAAGGATTATTCAAAAGAAGACAGGCCTAATTCTTCTTAATCCGATTCTCTTGTCAATTACAGTTATCATTCTCTTTATCAAGATTACCGGCATAGACTATAAAGTTTATGAGGAGGCAAGTTTGGCTATAGACGTGTGGTTGTCTCCTTGCGTTGTGGCGCTTGGCGTACCTCTCTACCGTCAGTTGGACGACATCAGGAAACAGCTTTGGCCGATCTTAGTTTCTCAGATTGTCGGTTGTCTGGTCGGAATAATAAGTGTGGTTTATATAGCCAAGTGGTTGGGAGCTACGAATGAAGTTGTGATTTCCCTTGCACCCAAATCAGTGACCACTCCTATTGCCATGCAGGTTTCCTCTATGACCGGAGGTATTCCGGCTCTTACTGTGTCTTCCGTTGTTATCACCGGAGTATTCGGTGCTATGTTCGGATTCGCCATCTTCAAGCTTTTCAAGGTTTCAACTCCCATCGGAATCAGTTTGGGTATAGGTAACGGAAGCCATGCCTTAGGTACGTCCCGCGCTATGGAGGTTAGCCCACGTTTCGGCGCTTACGCAGGACTTGGTCTTTCGTTGAATGGAGTTCTAACCTCTATGATAGCTCCAATTTTATTGGAATGGATTCTGTAAATCACTAGTTTATGTCTCAAATATTCGTATTCGTGGATGACACTAGCATGTCGTCCCTGCCAGATGTCGCTCTGCAAATGGCGGCTTCTCTTTCCAAGACCTATTCTAAGCAAATATGTTTGTTGGCAATTTCGGAGTCCGACAGTGACTTCGAGTCCAAGAGCTCGTTACTCAGTAAGCTTAATGCTGAATGTGTGGCGAGCGATTTTCGTGTGCTAAAGAAAGATGAGGACTTCACTGAATTCATGGAGCAGACTGAAGCGTCCATGCTGCTGTTCCAAGTCGAGGACAAGCGCAGTCAGGTGATGTCCTACCTAAAGCTATGCAGAGGTTTGCGAATCCCTTACTTCTTCTGTCGTGCTGAGCATAAGGTCGCATTCACCAACATTCTCGTTCCTGTCACGTTCTTGATCGAGGATAGAGAGAAGGGACCCTTCGCAAGTTCGTTCGGAAGGTTCTTTTCGGCTCGCGTGACCTTGCTCATGCCTAAGGACTACGGTTCGAGAGCGCAGCAGACCATAGATGCCATCGACGTGCTGCTCGAAAAGGCTGGCGTGGTTCACGATATCATGCAAGGCTCTAAGGATAGTTTCAAGGTGGAGCGCGAGGCCTCTGAGGTGGCTTTGTCAAAGGGCTATGACCTCGTTATCTGCTCCGCTTCTAGGGAGTACGGAATTGACGACATCGTTTTCGGGCCTCGCGAGCTGAAGGCAATTCGCAAGTCGAGCGTCCCTGTCATGCTAATTAACCCAAGATCTGACCTATACACACTTTGCGGATGATACGCATATACAACCCTTCGCACGACATGGTTCTGGCTGAGCCGCGTCGTGCTTCCTTTACCCCCCACAAGCTAATTCAAAAGTTTGAGAAAGATTTGTCACTGCTGCCGCTCTGGTATTGCGAGCCTGGGGACAAGATAATTTCTAGTCAAGTCTATGACGTTGAGTTTGAGCGAGATATACAACAGTTGTTGTCTGTCTCGCTTTCTGATGTGATGGTGTCCGGTGGCGGTAAGTTCAAGTTTTCGGAGCTTTCTCCGTGGGGTATCAACGAGGCGGTAGTTAGGTCTTTGACCGAATTCAGCTCTAGCGACCTTGAGGTTGTCGAGACGGTGCGAGAGCTGAGCCACCGCAGGACTACGATTCCGTTCCTGACTGAAATGCAGGACTGCGGACTGTTCAAGTTTGGAAGTCTGCCCGTTGAGTTGCGCTCGATTGAAGATGTGTTCAACGGCAGCTCCGAACAGGTGGTCGTGAAAGTTCCCTACAGCAGCAGCGGCAGAGGTGTCATGTTCGTGCAGAGAAATCTGGCTGACAATCACCCGTTCAGGAAAAGGGTGCAGAGCGCCTTGGACCAGATGGGTTCGGTAATTGTGGAGCAGATGTTCGACAAGGTTCTCGACTTTGCGGTTGAGTTTGAGTTGAGGGGCGACAAGTACGTCTTTGCGGGGTATTCGGTGTTCGAGACTTCTAACGGGGCTTACACGGGCAACTTTTTGGGGGCTAACGATGTGCTGAGGTCG
This sequence comes from Paludibacteraceae bacterium, assembly GCA_024401535.1. Lineage (GTDB taxonomy): Bacteria > Bacteroidota > Bacteroidia > Bacteroidales > Paludibacteraceae > UBA1723. Next base: position 80,813 of record JAKSKX010000006.1, read on the forward strand.
AAACTTCTTGAGTTTGTCGGGGCTGATGAGCTGGATAAGGCTATTAGTGTGTGCGAAAATATGCTAAGCAAGATGGTCAGCCCTAGCCTCGGCGTTCGTGCCGTCGGTGTCGATATGATGGTCGTCAATGCAGGCGGAAAAATGGAGCTTCATCCGTGTGTCGAGGTCAATTTGAGGATGACTATGGGGTTCGTTGCGAGACTGTTCTCTGACAGGTACGTCTGCGAAGGTCTAACCGGAAAGATGGAGGTAATAAGGCACAAAAGTGCGGATGAGGCGAGGAACTTCGACCGGATGATGCGCGCGAAAAGTCCTCTGGAAATCTGCGGAAACCGAATAAAGTCCGGATATTTGAGGCTCACCTGCGGTCAAGAATTCAATGTCTATGCGGTGATAGGGTAGGCTGTCATTCTAGTTTTTTTCTGCTTTGCGATTGCGAAGCCTGTAACGATGCAATAGCGGTATTTCTTTGGAAGTGCCGCTATTTCTTTTTGTCTATATCTGCCTGAACGTGTGCAAATTATATCTGCATTCTGCAAAGGTCGGAATGTGTCTGCGATTTCGGAATTTTGCATCTGCACGGCTCGGAAATCGTGAGAGAATCTTTAGCTTTTCATCTGCACAGCTATAAAAATGTTCGTGAATTATCAGCTTTTCATCAGCAACGCATCAAATCCGTTTGCGGTTTTCGTGCGTTGCAAGTGCATCAGTCCAAATCCGTTTTCGGATTCGATGCGTTGCAAGTGCATCAGTCCAAATCCGTTTTCGGATTTTGTGCGTTGCAAGTGAATAGGTCCAAGTACTCATGCGGTTTCGGTTCTTTGCATGAGAATTGCTTGCGATGTGCATAGAAACTCGCACCAAATCATGTGAAAATGTGCAAATCCGTTTTCGGATTCGGTGCGTTGCATCTGCACAATTCTCTATTCGCACGCAGATTTCGTGCTGTGCAGACTTCCGATTAAATTTGTCTGCGCAATGAATGGTCTTGGCAATCTGCAAGGTATTTTTGGCAGTGAAAAGAAAGGTCTTGGCGTGTGTCATGATTCATTCTCGCACAAAATTTTTGAGCTTGAGAGAAGGAATGGATTTGAGTCAAATCGACAAACAGGACTTGTGGTTCAGCCAGATTCTCTCTTTTGGGGCGAACGGCTCTTTCCATAATGAAAAGATTTTTTTGACACGGAAATTTTGGTCAGCCTTTGCGGAAAAGTCTCTTTTCATGAGAAAAAATTGAGCTTTACACAGTGAAAGAGCCTTTTTTTCGTGTTTTTTTCGAGTTTGATGCAAATTTATCCCCAAAAGTTTTGCTATTTCAAAAATTAGACTTAAATTTGCATTACTATTTCGGGTTGATATAGTTTGTTATTGTTGTTGTATAGTGTCCGGTTCATCAAAATGAGGCTCTTGACATGAATCAAAGGCTGAAGAAAGATGATTAGGAAAGCAAAATTCAAGTCGAAAGACTGATTTTCAAGTTCTAGCAGACTATGAGCGAAAGAATGTTCATGAAGCAAGACCGACAAGAATTCTAGAGTATTGTCAAGAAATATGAATATAAAAATAAATAACCCAGGCATCAGTTATAGTGATATAATTGATGCCTAATTTTTTTGTGGAATCGGAACTTATCCACAAAATTTGACAAATTGTTGATAAATTTTTACCACTATATATATAAAGGAGAGAAAAATTGTAGTATATTTGCCACAATTTAGTAAATCACTTAGTAGTTTGGGAGATCAAACAGAACAGTAGGCGATAACGCATCGATGCGTCGGTGTGGTTCGCCAATCTCTCAAAAATATAGTTTATATGTTTAAGCAGGCAGGACTACACATATCAAAAATGTATGGTTTTGGAAGGGCGGCGATGGTTGTTCTTCTGCTTTTCGTTATAAATATAGCACTTGACACTAGGGCGGCTAACTACGCCAGTCAGTTCGGAAGCTGTTCTGCGGAGCAACCGATAAAAATCGGAACAGCCGAGGAGCTTGTCGAACTAAGCCAGCAGTTCGACCTGACCGAGTACGAGTTCACACTATATGTTGAGCTGACTGACGACATCGACGCAAGCGGTGTCGAGGGTTTCGTTCCGTTTGGCTACACAAGGTCAGAGTACTTTGCCGGTTCGGACATATATTTCGACGGTAAGTCCCACACAATCAAGAATCTCCACATAGAAATGCCGCAGACGGCGATGACGGTCTTCGCCGGATTCGTTTCAGCGCTGAACAGCGGAAGCATTCATGACGTAAAGTTCGAAAACATCACGGTCGATGCGGTCTATAACGGCTACGACCAGGTAGTTATGGGCGCCGGAATAGCGTGCGGAGTAGTGATGGGCGGAACGGTCAGCAATGTCGAGGTCAGCGGCCAGGTCAACATCTCGGCGTTCATGAACGCGATGGGTGTGGGCGGCGCGATAGGTTCTGTATATCCGTTCGGAATGTACGAGACTCTGGTCGAAAACGTCACAAGCAATGCAGAGGTGAACGTGTATAGGTTCGACGCCAACAACCAGGTGTCCGAAATAGACAACGGAATACTATTCACCGACTACTGCATCGTCGGAGGAGCCATCGGAAGTATAGACGTCTCATCAATCTCTACGGCCTATCCAGAGACAACGGTAAAGAACATCAAGACGCTGAAAAACATGAAGTTGGCAGTGCCTTTGGCCGGAATGACCAACACTGCCGGAGGCGTCGTCGGACTGGTGTTCAAGAACGACAAGTCATCCGTACTCAACATAGAAAACTTGAGCAACTACGCAGACGTGAATCTGCCCAAATCGGACGGAGTGGGCGGTGTCATAGGCGCAATGTCGAGCTCAAGGGACGACATAAACTTCACAGTCAGCGGACTTTACAACGCGGGCCGAATCTCGGGCAAGAACTATGTCGGAGGATTGGTCGGCGCTTCACTTTATACTAATATATGTAACGGCATCAACCTCGGAAACGTTAGCGGAGATGATGCGGCGAGCGACTATGTGGGCGGACTAGTCGGACACTTCAGGATTTTGGAGTGCACAGACGTCACGGGAATTTACCTGAGCAGATGCGTGAACTCCGGAACGGTGTCGAGCGAGAACGGGGGCGCAACCGCCACAGGTGCGCTGGTAGGCGAGTACAGACAGTTCAAGGATGATGCGAATGTTGACCACTATCCTTTCTACAACTGCTTCAATCTTCAGGCTCAGCCGAGCGGAACGAGAATGCTGACCGGAAAGATTACGCCTTTGTCAAAGCTGGTCTATCACGCTGTCTTTCATGACATTAACATGGGAGTCGATGAGGAAAGCATGAACGCCAAAGTCGTGAGAAAGACAACCAAGGAACTGACTTCGGACGACCTAAAGATAAGGTACACAATCTTGAGCGGCGGAGGAAACGATGCCGACACGCTAGAACTGGTGCAGGCCGAGGCGATGGGCTTGGTGCCTACTATGGCGGTGGAGAATGGACTTTATCCGGCCTTGAAAACTGACAACGACTTCAGCAAACTTGCGAGCGCAGCCTTCATACTAGCAGAGGACGAGACCTTGGACGAAGTGTCGAGCGACTTCACCGTAAGCACGGCTAACGGAGTGGTGTGGAAGAGCGCCAAAGGTCTGATTGAAATAAGCGACGGAAAAGCCTTAATCAAGGGTAGCGGAACCGACGAACTCGTGGCAAGTCTGAACGGCCTGGAGAAGAGGTACTCGTTGACATTGGTGAAGAAAGTGTTCGGCGGCGGACTTGGTACAGAGGAGCTGCCTTACCTGATAAAGAACAAGTCGCATCTTATAGAACTTGCTGATTCAGTGGAAGTTTCACGAGACGGACTTAAAGGAAGATACTTCAGCGTGAAGGCTGACATAGGCGATGTAGATATGGTCATAGCACCAACTCAAAGCCACCAGTTCAGCGGTCACCTAGACGGAGAAAACCACCTAATAACACTAAATGTAAGCGGTGACGCTGCAGGTCTGTTCGGATATGCGAACGGGGCTGAAATCAAGAACCTGCAGACTTCCGGAGAGGTGAAAGGAACGACATACGCGGGTGGAGTCTGCGGTCGAGCTACGGCTTCGGACATCAACCACTGCTTCAACACCGCGAAAGTTTCGGCAATGACTGCCGGAGGCGTTGTGGGCGAGGCTCAAGGCGGCGGAAAGTACAGCAATCTAGCCAACTCCGGAACGATTAACGGCCGAGGAATAGCCGGCGGAACTGTAGGCTTCGCGAAAGGCTCATGCGAGCTGCACGACCTGGTCAATTCGGGTTTGGTGTCCGGTTTGGGCGGCTACGGACAGAGGTATGTAGGCGGACTGGTCGGAGGAATCGACGCTTCGGGAAGCTCGACTGTGAATGCAAGCGTGCTGATGAACTATGGCTCTGTGTGTCAGGGAGATATGGGCAGTATTTCTCCGATAACCGGATACTTGAACAATGCAAAGACTTCTAATGATATGTTCGACCTGCAGATATGTCACAACAGCCAGGTCGATGTGTCACTATATACTAACGGTAAGGGAATCAAGGAGCTAATCTGCCCGACAGGATGGGAGAGGGAGAGCCTGGAGAGCTATCCAGTTCCGTCTTGGGTGAATGACATGAAGGATTGGGAGCTATTGTCCAAGCCTTTGATGCTGCAGAACGACGAGATGGCTTCGTCAGTGCAGACGGAACCGGGTATGGCTGAGGGAGTGAAGTTCCTAGGCGCTGTGATAATGGGCAAGTCGGATGTTAAGGGCTCGGTAATGGCTCTGCAGGGAAGCGAGGTGGCGCATGTGATTGTCGAAATTACTTTGGAGAACTCCAAGACTAACATGTCGCGCGAAGTTTTCGTGGATTTGACTGCCAACTACTTCGGATGCGGCAACGGAACGATGGAGGAGCCGTACTGCATCTCTGACAAGGACGACATAGAGACACTCTCCAAGCTGATCGCTGGTAAGGAGAACGGCTACAAGTTTGAATATATGACCGAAAAGTCGGACAACTGGACCAAAGGCAAGTACTTTGCGCAGAAGGCAGACATTTCGGGTGTAAATAGCGCGATAGGTTCGGACTCTAAGAATTTCTTTGAGGGAATTTATGACGGCGAGGGCCATAGCGTCAGCGTCAGCATAAGCGGAGGTAACGCAACGGCATTGTTTTCTAGGTGCGGAGACGGTTCCATAGTCAGAAATCTGCATGTGTCAGGAAGCGTGATTGGCAAAGATACAGTAGCGGCTGTCGTGGCAGTGGCTAAAGGCTGTGCAGAACTTAGCAGTCTGTCCTCGTCTGCGGCTGTGGTTGGTAATGACGTGGTAGGCGGCGTCTTGGCGTGTGTAGAGTCCTCGGAAGCTATGGTTGACGGACTAGCTAACGGAGGTAAGGTTTCTTCAAAGGGACTTGCGGCAGGTATAGTTGCTTGCTCGGATGCCGATATGACGAGACTGACAAATGCGGGTACGGTAAAGAGTTCTTCTACTGGAAGTGCTTCGGGTATTGTCTGCAAATTCAGCGGCAAACACTTGACTTATAGCAGTAATGCCGGTTTCGTGAGCGGTGGAGTAGCTGCGGGAATAGTCTCTGCAAATGTTTCAGGCGGAGAGGTATCCCATTGTTTTAACTATAACACTATCAAAGGTGAGACAATTTATGCCTTGAGTAGCGATAATTCCACGGAAAGTTACTACGACGGTCAGTTTACGCTGTCGGGAAGTGAAGGTAGTCGTACGTCTTCTTTGACAAAGATCAATGGTGGAAGTTCGGATATTCCATACGATGAAATGTGGAATGCTTCGGAGTCAGAACTAGTCTATCCAGCCCTAATGTATGAGTTTGATGAGATGAACAGTATTAGTTCGTTGTCATCGGCTGTCGTACTGCTAGGTGGAGATGATAAGGCTGATAAAGTGCAAAATGTATTTGACTTGTACTCTAACGGAGATGTTGAGTGGAAGGTTAAGGGTGGTTCTGACATCTTGAAGATTGAGAAGAAGGAATCTTCGGGAGATATTAATGCTTACCAGGTTATTCCTCAAAATGTAGGAACTGATACGCTAGTCGCAAGCATTGATGGTATGGAGAAAATCGTTGGCATAAGGGTTGACTGCGTGCCAAAAGTAACTAAGATTTCTCTTTCGGGCTGCGATACATTGATGATTCCAGACGAGAATGGAGAAATGATTCTTGTTGATAAGGAGGGACACAGTACTATCAATGTTGTGTTCAAGAAAGAGGGTGCCGATTGTGATTCTACGGTTGTTTACGAGATAGATATTCATAAGCCACAGGTAACAATAAAGGACACTGTTGATTGTAAGCCTATCGTATTGACAGATGAAGAAGGTCAGTCATTCAGGTTTACTGAGTCAGATGTGTTCAAAGTAGTTCAAAACGACTGTGATACAATAATTTGGAACATTAGAATTATTGAGACTGAGTCCGACACTACTATTATAACTCCAGATTGCGGCTCGGTTGTCTATGACGGAGTAGAGTATTTCGAGAGCCAGGTCTTGACAAAGATCGAGAAGTCCAAAGTATGCGACTGCGACAGCTTTATTCACAGGTTTATGATAACAGTGAACCCTGTTTACGATATCATAGATACACTTCCAGCTGCTATCGACTCTCTGGTGTATGATGGTGAGATAATAAGGGAAAATACGGTTAAGACAATATATTCGGGAACGTCTTCTTCGGGATGTGATTCTGTGAGAAAAGTCTTCATTCGAATAATAGATGCTAATGTGGAGACAGAGAGTGTCTATGCATGCGAAAGATATATTGATTCCAAGAATGGTAGCAAAGTATATACTTCTGACGTTCAAATATTTGATACAACTTGGGTTGGCGAAGAAGTTAGTATAAAGATTAGGGATGTGAAAGTATATCACAATACTGCCAAGGACACAACATATTTGGAGGATGTATATGGCTGTGGTATAGCTACAGTAACAGTGAATTATGGAAACAGAGAGGTTATTTCTTCGTTTGACAAAGACACTGTTCTAACCATTCATGTAGAAAGACCGAATAAGTGTGACAGTATCACTGTACAGAAAATTTTCGTTCATGAACCAGTAAAAACTATTCATAAAGACACAATTTTTGCGTGTGAGAAATACGAAGATTCTGAAAGCGGTTTAGTCATTGACCAAAACACTACTTTAAAAGATACTGTAAAAACTGTAGATTTGCGATGTGATTCAATTATAAATGTTCAGCCTTTTGCAATCGAAAAACTAACGTATGATTCTTATCAGATGACAGGTTGCGAAGAGGCAGAGTATCAAAAGATGAATGGTGAGCGATTAGTAGTAAACTATTCGCTGACATTTAATGATACACTCATTTCATCACATGGATGTTTAAGCAAAATAAGGGAAGTAAGCATTTCGATAGCTAATCCGATAGATGTTATCATAGATACACTTTCTTGTTCTCCTATTGACTTCGAAGGAGTAACCTATACAGATGGTATAACTGAGTTTGTTGACACTATACCTAACAAGTCAGGCGATTGCGATAGTTTGATCAGACATATAAAGATCTCTGTACTTGATAAGATCGTAAAGGATTCTGTTGTCTATGGTTGCCAGTCAGTTCAGGTTGCTGGTGATGTCTATACAAAATCTTATCAGGAAATAGAGAAGAGTGTTGGTAAGGCTTCAAATGGAGTTTGCGATTCCTTCGTTTTCTTCCGAATCTATGTCTTGCAGCCTCAAGAAGTTGATGAGTATGTCAAAGGATGTGGCTCTGTAGTCTATGATGGTGAGACATATACACAGAACACTGAACTGGTGAAGCATCTAAGCAGTAAGCTTTGTGATTGTGACAGTACTGTCTATGTTCATATAATGATAGGACATTCAGATTTTGTAGAGATCGATACTTCAGACTGCTCTTTGGTTTCTTTAAATGGTAGCATATATACTTCAGACGCTATAGTTGACGTTCCTTATGTGAACATGTTTGGTTGCGATAGTATCGTGAGATATCATGTTCATGTATTGAAGCCATCATACGAGACCATCACTGTCGAAGGAGAATCAAGCGTAGAGTATGAAGGAGTTACATATAGAAGATCTCAGACTATCGTTCATAAAACTGTTAATTCTGTAGGTTGCGATAGTATCATTACAGTTAATATTAAAATCAATAAAGATTTAGGATATCCGGTTATTGTTGACAAGTTTGGTTATGTGCTATTCTGTAATAACAATATCGGAGATGTCAAGTTTGCGAAGTATCAGTGGTATAAGAATGGAATTCTAATAGAAGGTGCTACTAAGGATTTCTATGAGGAGGAGCGAGGTAAAAAGCTAAGCGGATGCTACCAAGTTTCTGTTTGGAACGAGGATGGCCGTGAATATGCAAGTGAAATATATTGTATAGAATCGGAAAGAACGCTTTCTACTTATCCAAATCCTGTATCTGTTGAAGAACCCGTCTATATAGATTTTGAGTTCACAACAGAAGAAAGAAAGTCTCTATATGTAGAAGTATATTCTTCTACCGGATTGCTGTTAAGAGAGTTTAAGCCGACTGCCTATCCAATCGTAATTGATGGAATGGGAAGCGTAGGTCAATATTTTGTAATATTAAGACTAAATGACGAAAGGGTTTTAAATACTAGATTTATTGTAAAATAGAAAATTTATCCAATAAGAAGTTATATTCACGATGAAGAATGTTTTTATTAAATATATCGTACTGTCAATAAGTATTATGTCCCTTTGTGCTGAAGGATATGCTAAGCCGTATGTTCCACAAACAACAAAGAAGACATTCCTTGATAGTTTGGAGTTTAACTATGAGAATTCAATATGGGGAAAGGATCCTGCAGTTCCTTTGAAACCTTTAGTTAATACAAAGAATAGTACACTTCCTGATTTGAAAGATTATGGAATAAATGATGATAAGCCCCTATTGAGTACGGAAAGGACTATTTTTGTAGATAGTACCTATAAGATAAATTTAAAGCCATCATTGAAAACTATTGCGGAGGAAGAAAAAGACCAACATCATCAGCATATAGGTATCGGTTTTAATTTAGGCGGAACAGCTATGTCATATGGCTCAGACTTTGGTTCTGGAAACTTAGGATTCTCTCCAGGTTTCCATATCAATTATGAGTATTATATCTATAAAAATTGGGGATTCATGATAGGTCTTGATATGAGTTTCACTAAGGGAAACTTCTCTGCCAAGAATTATACAGATAATTATGATTTTGTTGACAGAGAGGGGGATTTATTGAAATTCACATACAAAGTAGGTGAAATAGAGGAAAAGAACAAATTAGCAATGTTAAACTTCCCTGTTTGTTTTGCTCTTTCCTCAAAGTCTTTGTATGCGCATACTGGATTCAAGATTGGTGTTCCAGTCTCTATAAAATATGATCAGACTTTGTCAAATTGTGATTTTAAGTGTGATATACCCGCATATAATACCACTATTACTAATGCCAAGGCTTTGGGTGTAGGTGACGATATGACTGTCAATTATGTAGGCAAGTTCTCATCTTCTCCGATAATTATGCAATTTACTGTTGATGGTGGTTATAGATTTCAGTTTACTAAAAATATTGATGTAATGTGTGGAGTATTTTTTGACAAAGCATTGTATCGCATGAGATTTAAAGCGTCTCAGGATAAGGATAATATTCAGTATACTAAAAATTCCAAGGTTTACGATTTTTTGAAGACAAGCGGAGATATTCCTGCACAATTGATTCATTCTAGTGTTTTAACCGGTAAGAAGATCACAACCAGCGAGCGTATTGCAAACGGTATTGGTTATACAAGCTTTGGTATTAAGGTTAGTGTTTGCTATAATTCTTATGGCAAGGATTATTTCTCTGTTGAAGACAATGAGGCTGATAAAGTTCCTGATGTAAAGAAATAAATTAAGAGATTTGTTATGGATTTGAGACAAAATAATGGGAATCTTTTCGATTATAAAGACCAGTACTCTGCGTTGATTATGCTTGGAACAAATGATAACGAAGAATGCAAGGCAGAGATTCAAGAGCAGGCCAATACATACAAAAGTATGAATGATTTGTATTCTAAGTTCGAAGATAATGTTCCTTTTGCCGACAACATTGGTAATGGTTATTTCTTCTTTGTTCCATTTTCTTCGTCCCTTGCAGAGTCGGCGTTCGTTACCCTAAAAGAAGCATTCGTTATAATGAGAGAATGTGGAGCAGAGAATATGTGTATAAAAGTATGCGGCTCAGATACAGACTTAGAGAATGTTAAGAACTTTTTGAACGAGTATGATAAAAATTCTCCTCTCGGAGATGTTTTATTACTTTCATAGTAACAAATTCTGCTATTTAGCATATTTTTTATAATAATCCGATTGTTTATAAAATAGTTTATTTATCTTTGCATCGTCTTACTTTATCGTGGGACGATTTTTTCTTATGATAAAATAATTTAATTCAAAGAATATGGTTAGAGATAACGCGATTTTTGAGATCATCGAGAAGGAGCATCAGCGCCAGATGAAGGGTATTGAGCTAATCGCTTCTGAGAACTTCGTGTCAAACCAAGTAATGGAGGCTATGGGTTCTTACCTTACAAACAAGTATGCTGAGGGTTATATTGGTCATCGTCACTATGGTGGATGTGAGGTTGTTGATATGAGCGAAGGTTTGGCAATCGAGCGTCTTTGCAAGCTTTACGGAGCTGAGTATGCTAATGTTCAGCCACACTCAGGTGCTCAGGCTAACGGTGCTGTACTTCTTGCAGTTCTTGAGCCAGGAGACAAGTTCATGGGTCTTGATCTTGCTCATGGTGGTCACCTTTCTCACGGTTCTTTGGTAAACACTTCTGGTATTATTTACAAGCCAGTTCCTTACTACTTGAACAAGGAGACTGGTCGTGTAGATTACGATGAGATGGAGAAGATCGCAAAGGCTGAGCGTCCTAAGTTGATCATCGGTGGTGGTTCTGCTTATTCTCGTGAGTGGGATTATGCTCGTATGCGTAAGATTGCTGATGAGGTAGGTGCTCTTCTTATGATTGATATGGCTCACCCTGCAGGTCTAATTGCTGCCGGTTTGCTTGATAATCCTTTGAAGTACGCTCATATCGTTACTTCTACTACACATAAGACTCTTCGTGGACCTCGTGGAGGTATCATTCTTCTTGGTAAGGATTTCGATAATCCTTGGGGTAAGGTAACAAAGAAGGGTGTAATCAGAAAGATGTCTTCTATTTTGAATTCAGCTGTTTTCCCAGGTATGCAGGGTGGTCCTCTTGAGCATGTTATTGCTGCCAAGGCGGTAGCATTCGGCGAGGCTCTTCAGCCAGAGTTCAAAACTTATCAGACTCAGGTTCAGAAGAACGCTGCAGTTATGGCTCAGGCATTCGTAGATAAGGGTTATGCTGTTGTTTCAAACGGTACTGATAACCACTCTATGCTTATCGACCTTCGTCCTAAGTTCCCTGAGTTGACAGGTAAGCAGGCTGAGTCTGCTCTTGTTGCTGCTGATATCACAACTAACATGAACATGGTGCCATTCGATACTCGTTCTGCATTCCAGACTTCAGGTCTTCGTTTTGGTACTCCTGCAATCACTACTCGTGGTGCTAAGGAGGAGTTCATGGTTGAGATCGTTGATATGATTGATACAGTTCTAAAGAATCCAGAGAGCGATGCAAACATCAAGGCTGTAAGAGAGAAGGTAAATGCTACTATGGCTGAGTACCCTCTATTCGCTTGGTAATGATTTAGAAAAGATAATTATTAAAAGGAGGCTCAAAAGAGTCTCCTTTTTATTTTGTCATGTTACGAAATAACAAAGGGATGGTCAATTATTGGCCATCCCTTTTAGTTGTTTTGCAACCTTATATGACTACAAATTCTTCATGCTTCTGTTGATGAACTTGCTTAGAGCCTCGCCCTTAAGAAGTCCTGCAGCAAGAAGCGCAAGGTCAACGACTTGATTCATTTGGATGTTGTCGCTGGCGAAAGTCTTGTATTCATTCTCCTTGTTTGCCTTCTTTTCTGCAATCTGGTCGTCAATGCTCTTGATTTCATCCTTGATTGCTACTGCAAGGTCTTCCTCTTTCTTGTCTCCGCGAAGATTCTTTCTCTTGCTTTCAAGTTCTTCAATCTCCTTGGCAAGGTTCATGGCGTTAGCGGCCTTAGATTTCTCATCGCTAAGAATCTTCTCGATAAGTGGGCTTGACTGGTTTACTACGAAATTATATGAGTCAGGCATGTTGCCATAGAATCCCATCATTCCGCCACCACCATTCTGCTGAGTGTCCTTGAATCTTCGCATCCACTCGTTTTGTGTAATTTGCACAGGTATGTCTTCAGCAGAACCATTGACGAAGCTAACTATGAAGTTTGTTTTGTCATTGTGAGGAAGAAGACTTGTGAATGAAGTGATTAGTGCATCTTGCTCTACAGAAGATAGTGTTACATTCTTTGTCTCCTCCTTCTGGATAAGCTTGTCGATAGTGTCGGCATCCACACGAGTAAATCTTGCTTTGCCTTCGTTCTTTTGCTCAAGTTTAGAAAGGAAGTGAATGTCAAGCTGTCCGTCCATAAGAAGAACATTGTATCCTTTTGCTTGTGCTGCTTGAATGAAAGAGTACTGAGCGTCTGTATCGGTAGCGTAAAGATAAATTAAGTTACCATCTTTATCTTTTTGATTCTCTTCTATCTTAGTCTTGTACTCTTCTAGAGTGTAATACTTGCCATCTACATCTTTTAGAAGTACGAAATTTTGTGCTTTCTCATCAAATTTCTCATCAGTTAGCATTCCGTACTCTATGAATATCTTCAAGCTGTCCCATTTCTCCTCGAAGTCCTTGCGTTGGGTGTTGAAAATCTCCTGAAGTCTGTCTGCTACCTTCTTTGTGATGTGGTTAGAGATCTTCTTCACATTCTGATCGCTCTGTAGGTAAGAACGAGAAACATTCAAAGGAATGTCCGGAGAATCAATTACTCCGTGAAGCAAAGTAAGGAACTCTGGAACGATGCCCTCAACCGAGTCAGTTACGAACACCTGGTTGCAGTATAGCTGAATCTTGTTCTTCTGTATCTCGAAGTTGTTGTTTATCTTAGGGAAGTACAAGATACCTGTTAGGTTGAAAGGGTAGTCCACATTCAAATGAATGTTGAAAAGAGGATCCTCTGCCATTGGGTATAGCTCATGATAGAATGAATTGTAATCCTCTGGCTTTAGGTCTGCAGGCTTGCGTGTCCATGCAGGATTAGTGTTGTTTATTACGTTATCCTCGTCAGTATCAACCTGTTTGCCGTCCTTCCATTCAGTCTTCTTTCCGAAAACAATCTCGATAGGAAGGAATTTGCAATACTTTGTTAGGAGTCCCTGAATTTTGTCTTTCTCTAGGAAATCCTTGTTTTCATCATCAATATGAAGGACTATATCTGTACCACGGTCAGCCTTTTCAGTCTCTTCCATTGTGTATTCAGTGTCTCCGTTGCAGCTCCACTTAACTGCCTTTGAACCTTCCTTGTGAGAAAGAGAAATGATGTCAACAGACTTTGACACCATGAAAGATGAGTAGAAACCAAGACCGAAATGGCCGATGATTCCCTGTGCGTCCTTGTATTTGTTTACGAACTCCTCTGCTCCGGAAAATGCAATTTGATTTATGTACTTGTCTATCTCCTCCTCAGTCATACCGATACCGCGATCAGAGACTGTAAGTGTGCCTGCTTCCTTGTCTATAGTTACCTTGACCTTCAACTCTCCAAGTTCACCAGTAAATTCGCCTACTGATGCAAGAGTCTTTAGCTTTTGAGTTGCGTCGCAAGCGTTTGAAACTATTTCACGAAGAAAAATCTCGTGGTCACTGTAAAGAAATTTCTTGATAACGGGGAAAATGTTAGTCGCCGTTACTCCAATGTTACCCTTTGCCATTTTTTGAAAAATAAACTTTAGTTAAACATTATATATTCTGCTTTATAAATATCAAAAAGCGTGCCATGTGCTATGGTGTGACATTTTGGCAGAAAAAGTGTGACATAATTATTCCATTTCACTTTATTTTTTAATCATAGATATTTGGTATTAGTCTTGCAAGATTGTTTTTCCTGTTCAATAATAATGTCTGCACTATAACAAAGATTTGTTTTTATTTCGATCTTCTTGATTATCGAATAGTCCTTTATTAATTGGGAATTTATGTGTCAATTCATAGTTTTTAAATTTTGTTTGTTCTATGTTCATTGTCCTATGTTTTCATTTTATTTTTGTTTTATGAGATTTGGTAATTGTTGAATCTTTTTTGTAAAAATGAATTTTGCTTCGAATGATTCTATATTATGAATGCGAGAAAATTGACACTTTTTTTGTTTTATTGGTTTTATATTTCTCTCCATTTTCCGATTCGTATTGACAGGATATTTGTTCTAAACATGTTGTATGGCATAGTTGTTAGGCAAATCTTTCGGTTTGGGATTTCTTAAGTGTATGTGTCTAAAATTATGTTTAACAACACGATTTGTTCAAGTTAAATTTATGAGGTGAGAATGAATGTATATATAATTTTGTTCAAAAAAGGCCTAAATATCGGCTTTTATCCTTTTTAATCGTGATTTTGTCAAATAAATTGTTCAATTTTTATATAAAAAAGAACCATCGAATAGATTAATAATTACCTTTGCAATTAGGTTAATGTAAAATTTGAACATACATATATAACATAACAGTGATAAGTTGTTTGTTTGATAATAGGGGTTGTGCGTCTTCGAGATGTATTGTGTTGGCATTCTTTTGTGTCGCATTGCTTTTCCTTTCTCCTCTTCAAAATGTTTATTCCGATAATGCAAAGATAGTTCCCGAAGTTTTGCTTTCGTCAGGCTACGCAAATAACAGCGGAAGACTTTTGGACGTTGAGTTTACTATTGGAGATGTTTTTGTTGGGGATGGAGAGTACAATATGCCAACAAATTCCGACAACACTCTTGGTTTGGGATTTTTCATCGGTGACGTTATTTCCGCAAGGTATGTTCACTATTTGATAAATAATGACGAAACATATACAGACACAATCATTCCCGGTTGTGACATTGTCCCCTTTGATGCTCCGTACAAGCAGGACAGTGTGTTTGTAGGCTGGTATCCTAGCCTTCCAGAGGTTATGCCTGACAAGGATTTGTATGTTATTGCGTTCTATCGTGACGTGAACTGGAACATCGTACCGTCAAAGAAGGCATTCTGTCCGGGCGAGATTGCTGAGTTCACTATAGCTTCTGCGGAAGGACTCGCCGGTTTGACTGAGTATAAGGTAGAATACATTAAGGAACAGCTCGATGGTGGTTTCATCCAATACGGCTACGAACGTCTTGATGTCTATGAGGATAGCGTTAAGTTCGAAATACCTATCCCTGCGGACTATATAGGTGATAAAGATTACGAAGAGTTCAGAGTTCGTTTCAAATATGAGGATGGACATGAGTCTAGTTTAGTGTTGTTCAGGTGTAAGATAAATTTGCCTTCTTCTCTATTGCTTTCCAAGTATGGAGAGGTTGTGATATACAACAACAAAGGTTTCGATGCAAAAGAAGTCGCTTGGTTTAAGAATGGAGTTCATACGGGCGTCTTTGGAATGCAGTATGTTGAGGAGTCAAAACTTTTCGGTGAATATTCTGCTGTAGTAAGGTCATTTGAAGAAGTTGAACGAGAGGTTTGTTCAAAAGGATTCTATTACGAAGTTGGCCTTGAGCAGGGTATTGCAATCAACCCTAATCCTGCAAGGAAGGGCGAGCCAATCCAGATTTCTGTCAAGGGATTCTCTAGAAATCAGTTGGATAATGCTCAGCTTGATGTGTTCGATGTTCTTGGTTCCCGCAGAATTATGGAGGTTACTAAGGTTGGCGAAGACAATTATGTAACTTTGTCCGAGGGCGTATATATTGTTGCATTACACCTGGCTACAGGAAAGGTATATTCACTGAAATTCATTGTTTATTAGAATCTTTACGTAAATATTTGCAGATATGATAAAACATTACTTGAGGAAACTATTTGTATCATTACAGCTGTTGACTGTTAGTGCTTTGGGGTACGCTGATGTCCCTCAAAGTTTCAATTACCAGAGCGTTGTCAGAACAAGCGCCGGTAAGCCCATAGTCAATCAGAATGTGAAGGTTAGAATATCTATTGATGATTTGTCCGGTAACAGAGTCTATCAGGAGACTCACGAGGTAAAGACAAATCCATATGGTGTTTTTGCGCTTGTTGTTGGTCAGGGTACAATCAATTCCGGAGTTTTCTCTAAGATTGATTGGGCGAATGGTCCATATACGTTGACAAGTGAGACTTCCCTTGCTTCGGACAAGAGTGAGGTTATTTCTGCGACGACAACATTGCAGAGTGTCCCTTATGCCTTGTTCGCATTGAAGTCTGGCAGTTCTAACAATTCTTCATCTAGTGGTGATACTGGTAATGGTTTCAGCGGCAAGTATGATGATTTGGAGGGCAAGCCTTCTTTGGATATTTATGCTACGGTTGAATCTCTATCAAAGATTTCTGAAGGTATAGACGACCTTAATGCCTTGGTGTCTGCAAATAAATCGGCATTGGCCACTATATCTGCAACAGTAAACAATAATATAGCTGCCATAGATTCAAGTAAGGCTGCAATTTCTGCAAACAAATCTTCGATTGCGAGTCTGTCAAGCGCTACAAGTGAAAACACTTCATCCATAGATGTGAACAAGCTAGCGATAGAGCAGAACATTTCCTCAATAAAGACTATAAACAAGTCATTGATTTCATATAGCGAGCAGTTGGCTCTTATTTCCGCAGAAATAGATTTACTTAGAGGTGGAAATTTTGGGTCAAGTTCTGATGTGGAGTCTTTGAAGTCAAAGATTGTATCATTGCAGTCAACGATTGATTCAATCAAGGAGTCTATTCTTGTTTTTGCAAAGCAGGAGGACTTGGACATCACCAACAAGTCTGTTTCTCAGGTAGTTGGAAGCGTTTCGACTTTGAAGGCTGATGTCGTTTCTGTAATAGAAAGTGTTGACGCTGTCAAGACTGACGTTAAAAATTCAAAGACTGATATTTCCGCATTAAAGACATTCCAGATAAATGCCTCTGAAGATATCAGTGACTTGATTGCTGACTCTGTTTACCAGGCTAAGCAGATAAAGTCGTTGACTTCCGATTTGTCAGCTACTTCTAGAACTATAGATAACTTAAAGAATGATGTTGCATCTATAAAGGGTTCTGTTAATGAGTATGCAGAGACAGTTGCCATAGCCCAATCGACAGCGGATGCAGCTGCTTCTACGGCTAACAAGGTGCAGGCTGATGTAAAGACTATACAAACATCATTGTCTTCCATGTCTGAAGATGTTGCAGACCTGAAGAGCGAAATTGCCGGATTAAATACTGGCAACATAGATTTGACTGACATCAAGAAGGAAATTAGGGATAATAAAGCTCAGATCGAATTGGTTAAGTCAACTAATTCTAAACAGGACGAAACCATTGCGTCGTTGGACAAAAAAGTTGGAACTAATTCTACAGACATTTATGATTTGAAGAAAAGTGTTGCGAATTTAAAGAGCAGTTCCCTAAATGAAGCGGCGCTAACAGAGAAGTATAACGAAAAGTATGCTTCCAAAGAGTGGGCTTCAAGAATGCAGGATGATATCGATAAAGTATGGAAAGAAGGTATAAACAAGCTATGGGATGAGATTTACAGCAAACACTATACTAGTATGTTTGCAACTGCTTGGCATACACACGACGGCGGTTCTGCCCCACAAGGTTTGGATCTTCGCAATACTGTAGAGAGTGTGGTTAAAGTTTACACTATGAACTTGGAAACAAGAATGAACGAGCTCGAGAGAAAACTTACTACACTGAAGTCTGAAATTCAGGAGAGTATTGACTTGTCTATTTATTGTACCAAGTCATCTGTTTATACAAAAGCAGAAGTTGATGAGCTAATAGAGAATGCTGTAAGTTCTTCTCATGTTGACATGTCCGAGTTGGAAGGCAAGTTCCTTACAAAGACGGATTTGTCCATTGTAGATACAAAACTGAGCAACCTTCAGACTGCTGTTGATGATATAGAGGCAGGAATGGTTTCTGTTTCTGAAACTGCAACAAATGCAAATAAGACTGCGAACACAGCCTTGACCAAAGCCGACCAGGCGTCTAAGTCTGCTTCAGCTGTTCAGGATAACCTTGATACAGCTACTGCCGACATAAAAACTACGACAGATAACTTGTCTGCCCAAATAAAAGCTTTGTCTGCCCTTGTAAAGGAAACACCTAGTAACGAGTCCTTTACTGAATTGAAGGAAAGTGTGTCTAAGCTTGAGGAGATCGTAAATGACTTGAATAAAAATGACTTGACTTCACGTATAGAGGCCGTAGAGAAGTCTAATGCTTCACTTAAAACAGCGAACCAAACTCTTGCTTCTGAGATTGAAACGCTTAAAAGCGACAATGAGACTCTTTCTGCTTCAAATGAGTCTTTGAAGAAATCTAATGCGGCTTTGTCATCTTCTGTAGAAAGTTTGACAGAGACTGCAAATGCGGCATCAAAAGCTATTTCCACAGCTTCTACGACTATTCAGTCTTTGAATGTCAAGGTTGCAACTCTTGAGAGTAAAGTTTCAAGTCTAGAGAGTGCAGGTAGTTCTTCTAGTGAAACTGCTGACGCTAAGATTGCGGCTCTTGAGTCAGCTGTGGCGGCTTTAAAGGTAACTAATACTACATTGTCTTCAAAGATTGCTTCTTTGGAGGATACAAATGAAACACTTTCTTCAGAGATAGCAACATTAAAGAAGAATACAAATATTTCTGCATTGTCATCTAAGGTTTCTGCTTTGGAGGAAGATGTAGCGGCACTGAAGTCAAATCCTTCTGTTGACTATTCATCTCAGATTGCTGATATTAATACAAGATTATCAGCTCTAGAGACTGACAGTAACCTTGATGAAATTTCAGCTGCGGTTTCTTCGTTAGAGAGTGATTTGGCTCTTGTTAAGTTAGATGTTTCTAGTTTGAAGTCAAATTCTAATTTGTCGTCTATAACTTCCAGAGTTGAAGTTTTGGAATCTGATGTTAATGACTTGAAGCTTGCACAAGGATCAGGATCTAATCCAGGAAGTGGCTCTGAAGTTTCTGCTGAGGATTTTGCTGCTTTGCAGTCTTCTGTTTCGTCTTTGAGTGCTAAACTTGATGATGCTGTTATTAAGATAACCAATACAAGTTCTGCAGCTGCAGCTGTAGCTAATAAGTTCAATCAGTTCAAGGAGGATGTTGAGTATGAACTTGATGATATTAATAGAGCTTTGAGTAATGTTGTAACGTCTGATGATTTGGACGCTTTGGATAATAAGGTTAGCTCTCTAAGCAGTAAAATCAATACTGTTATGCAGACTATTATGCAATTGCATCCAGATGGTAAATAATAAGAATAAATGGTATTTTCTATCCAAGCAAAGCAAATACATGTAAGGGTAGTTTAGTTTTATATCATTGCTATTATAACTCCATGCACATACATTGTGTGTGGAGTTTTTTTGTTATGTTTGTTTCCTGGACTGATTAGCTGTGCTGTGAAAGAATCGCTGAAATGTTCACAAAAAATGCCTACAGTTGGTCAGTTCTAGCAATGCAAAGGCGGATTTGTTATGGGTTGTTGAAAAAGTCGCAAAATTTATTCCTCGTCAAATCAGTCACTTATAAACATTTTATAAAAATAGTTATAAAAACATTTGGTCAGTATTAAAGAAAGCACTAATTTTGCATCCGCAATCGGGAAACAACGATGCTAGAGAGGCCCAGCGGGGCCGAAAGGAGATGAACGAAAAGTTCGCCACAAGGAAGAGTTCTTTGACAAGAATT
>JAKSKX010000060.1 GCA_024401535.1 Paludibacteraceae bacterium
ACATCCTTAGAAAAGGCATTGCTTATTTTAGTTGCTCCTCCCATATATGTTTTTTAAGTTATAAAAACTATTCCCAATCTAAATTCAGGTTCCATTCTTGGTGACAACCGACAGCGCAGTACCAAATCTCGAAAATCATTCCAAGAATCATAATCACAGCGAAAACTGTTAAAAATTTGCCTTGGAAACTATTTAAATTTAGGCAATTATACACTTGTTGTCCATACGAGGAATGTTAAGGGCAGAACACCCTGTTCTTCCTCTTCAGCATGAGTTCTGAGAGTGAGCGTATGAATAGCAAGCTTGATTAGATAACACGTATATAAATACCTATAATCCTTGTCCAAGAATAAGCGCAAAGTTAGTTCAAAAAGAAAAAAAAACTTTTTGTGAGGAAATCAAAGATAATGAACTAAATTATCTCATTTTTCAGTTGTATTAATACACTTAATGTATTTGGTCACCTATCAATGCAAAGAATTTTGCCATTATGTAAAGGATAAATGCAACAATAGAGCCAACAATGGCAATAATCAAAAGAAGTAGAAGAACTGTACTAAAAAACTTTTGATTGATTGTTCTCATCGTTTCCGGGTCATTGTGAATGTATCCGTCAATAAGTACATAGCTCTTCTTGTATCCTTTGTAGAAAAAGTCGCATATATCTCCTATAACAGGAACAGCACCAACTAGCAGGTCAATAAGGAAATACCCAAGGCATATTGTCGTCAGCCTTATCGAATGAAGTTTGAACAATGAGAAGAATATTGTTGGCAATCCAAGAAAACATACCAGCCAGTCGCCAACACCAAATACACCAAGGATGCCATCGACATAATAGTCATCCATGACTTCCTTGATTTTTTTTATTGCATTGTATGAACTGCTGTTCTCAAGTTCTTCAATTCTTTTGTTCTCCTTTTCAAGTCTGCGAAGTTCGATTTGTTCTGCTTCCTTGAATTTCTGGAGGTCCTCGTCGAAATTTGAACCGGCTATGTTTTCTGCTTGTCTTTGTCTTTCGCTTTTCATTTCCTAAATTTCTATACGTTTTCTTCCTGCAATAATCTCGTCAATGTCGTCAGCAGAAAGGTTGAACGATGTGTCTCCAAGTTCAATCAATGCTTCGCGAAGCATATCCTTGTTGCTGGATGTGTTGATTCTTGTGACGATACCAGCCAATACATCAGCCTTGTTGTCAATCTCTTTCATTTTCGACTCAAACTTGGCCTTCATGCTTTCTATTTGTTCTCTGTACTGCTCAAGCTGAATGTCTCCGCTGACACGCTTCTTATAAAGACTTATGTAATTGTCCATCAATACAATAGTTGTTGCGACAGCTTTGCTCGACGCTATAGCGGCTGCTTTCTTGTCTTCAGCAGAGATTGTTACATTCTCTTGGTTTGCAACCTTTTGGACAAACTCTTCGCTGACATTTGTGGAAATGCCGTTCTGATTGCAGAAACTTGAAATGTTTGCGGAGATGTTTGACGGAAGTTTGTCGTCAGATAGCTTCTCGATGCTAACAGCCTTCATGCTGTTTTCGTCAAGTTTGCTCTCGACAATCTGCTTTCCAGTCTTTAGCAATCTTACCACACTCTCAAGTCTAGATGCTATCTTAATCTTGTCATCTTTAGAGATTGATATGTTTGCATTGATCTTAGTGTCAAGCTTAGATATCTCGCTGTTGATCTTTGCTATCTTCTTTCTTAGTTCCAATAGTTGCGATTGTGTGGCGTCAAGTTCCTCTTTGTCCCTTACAATTTCAACCTTCAGTTTCTCGTATTCTTCCACAACAGGGTAGTCGCTTTCTTTCCATGCAAGAAGATTCTGTGCATAGGCATCGGAAGATGCGCCCAAAGACAATACTTTGGAAACGATGCTTGGTTTCTCAGGTTTGCGCTTCAAGGCATCATTGTACTCATTAGCTTTTTCCTTCAAGCCAAACTCATCCTTGCTAATCTCTGCTTTGTAATGCGCTATGTTAGTGATGAAGTCAACCAATTTCAACTCTGTCTCTATGCGTTCCTCTATCAACTGCTTTCTTTGGTTTACAAGTTCCTTGACTAGAGGATCATTGTAAGCTGTACGGAAAATTTCCTTGATGTCGCTCGTAAGCACTTCCTCGCTTCGCCTGCAGAACGCAGCAGCACTAGGGGAGTATATGTCATTGATAGTCTTGAAAATAGTTGAAAGTCTGGTGTAGTCAGTAGCTATTACAGATGCGTCATAGTCTATAGCCTGTTTCAAAGACTCAAGCTGATTCTTGCATGTTGCAACCTTGTTCTGGTTCTCGATGTGTGCACCGTACATATTTATGGCTGCAAGTGCAAGGCTGACAACAGCACTGCTTCCGTTTTGACTCTGCTTAAATCCTGATGTTGCGAGACTGAATGACTTGGAGAAACTTTCCTTGAAATTCTTTTGTACTTCGTTCATCAATACGGGACATGACTCACTAAGTCTGTCATATTCAAGTTTTGTCTGTGAATACATGGACTCAACGTCAAGGAACTCTATTTTACTAAAGTCAAACAGTTCAGGAGCAACTGCGACAATAGAGTCTCCGAAAACGTCTTTCAATGCTCGAATTTGGCGGTCCAGAATTTCCATTACATATCCGCGCACTGTAACAAAGTCCTTTGCTACAGCTTTGACATCATTTTGGGCCTCGCTGTAGGAAGATTTTAGGGCAGAGTATTTCTCGAACATTACCTTTCCCTGTGCCGAACACTCTGCGATTTCCTTTGCTCCAGTGAAAGAGTCAAGATCCTTGATAAGGTCAAGAAGCGATCCGCTGTCTTCCTTTGCCTCTATTTCAAAGTTCTTTACAACTGCAAGTTTGTCTTGAAGTTCGCTAAGAGATTTCTTTGTTTCCTTTTGTGTTGCTTCTGCATTTTTTATCATTTCAGCAGAGTTGTCCTGTTGTGCGAAATGATGAGTCTTATAGTCATCAATCAGGTAGCTGACTCCATCATTAGTGATGAATGCTGAACGCAGTTTTTTGTTGCCGGACTTTTCGAATGCGGCAAATACATATTTAGCTATTTCTATTGAATCGCTATTTATTCCGAATGATTTTAGTTCCGAAGCAAGATCCGCCCTTGTCCATACCTCACCTTCTGAATCAAGGTTGTTTGCTATCTCAATAATTCTGTTTGTTAGTTTGTCTTCCATACCAGTTTTCATTATAGTTTAATCTTAGTGCAAATATAGGTAAATAATTGGATGAAAGGTTATTTTTGAGCCGTTTTTTGATTGCTTTTCAACTCTTTTGTGTTGTGTTTATACGAACGGCGTAGTTTGACGTCACTTTTTTATGTTTTTTTGATCGTAGAAGTCTGTTTTAAGGTTGAAAAAGTTAAAATTTGCCTTTGTTTTTAATGATATGGGAATAGTAGTTTTACAAACACTTCATCAGGTTCCTAGACCTGTAAAATACTTTTGTTGAAAGCTTTAAATTATAAATGAAGCGCTTGTCCATAAAAGGATTTTTCCTAGATAGTTTTTTTATAAGGCATTTTGATTTTTGTGGTTTATACTAATGTTATGATTGTTACTGATTATATAATAATGTGCGCGATGTTTGTTATTCTTTTATCCTCTTTGCTGATAAAACTAAATAAATACAGCCAACGTTTTATTTTTCACTGGCTGTATTTATATCGCGCTCTTTTTTGATGAGTTTCTATAGCAGTTCCTTCTTTGCTTTTTCTACAGCTGCGATAACCTTGTCGCACCACATGTCAAATTCGGGATCCGGAATTTGTAGCTCCTTATGTTTTAGGATATGCTTTACTGCGGCATAAGCACCTTGGTCAAAACGAGTCGTTGCTACATATCCAGGTACAGCTCGTTTAACCTTAGTGTTGTCAAATATTACCGAGTTTGCTTTGTCTCCGATCAAACCACCTTCAAGGTCATACTGTTTGCCGACTTCTGCAAGGAAATCTGAAGAAATATGATAAGGTTTTAGCTTAACCCCCAAAGCAGACGCAATGATTTCAAGAATCTGGTTCCAAGTCAGCTGTTCGTCTCCGGTGATATGGAACGACTCTCCGATAGCGTGCTTGTTGTTCATAAGACCAAAGAATGCCTTTGCAAAGTCGGAATTATGAGTTACATGCCATAGGCTTGTTCCGTCTCCTGGAATGATGACAGGTTTTCCTTCAATCATTCTGCGCAAAACCTGCCAGCTTCCTTTACTTCCGTGAATAGCCACAGGAAGACTTCTTTCACAGTATGTGTGGCTTGGTCTTATGATTGTGATAGGGAATCCCTCTTGTCGATACCATTTCATCAAAAGTTCCTCGCAGGCTATCTTGTTGCGGGAATACTCCCAATATGGGTTTGATAGGGGAGTGCCTTCTGTTATGTATGGTGAGGAAAGAGGCTTCTGGTATGCAGATGCAGAACTGATGAACATAAACTGACGCGTCTTGTCTTTGAACAGTCTGTAGTCTCTTTCAAGCTGCTCTGGAACGAAAGCTATAAAATCGCAAACAACATCGAACTGAATATCTTTAATAGCTTCTGCTACCATTGTTTCATTGTTGATGTCTGCGATGATAGTGTGGACATTTTGGGGAATCTCTGTACTGTAGTTTCCTCTGTTGATCAAGTAAAGTTCCCAATCAGGAGACTGAGAAACTAATCTTGTGATGGCTGAGCTTATTGTTCCCGTGCCGCCTATAAATAAAGCTTTCATAATATTATAGTTTTGTTTATTTATTGTCAGTATTTACAATAACGCTGTCTATCTTTAACACGTCATCCTCTTTAACGAGAAATAGTTGTACAGTAGCTGGATATCCCATGTCCATTATTTTCAGTGTGGCGCGATTATTGTTTTTGTCGAAAGATGAAGCGTTAACAGATGATGAGCCAGGTCCGTCTTGATAACCGGTACGAAATTTCCATACAGCTAGTCCGTCTCCGTCGTACTCGTTTTGATACTCGACATGAAGACGTTTTATTAGTTTTGTTGTAAGGTATTCTTTAGCATCGTCATCATCAAACTCTTTGCCTCCCAATATATATATATTGTAGAGATCATTGATTCTTTCGATAACTATTTGACTTGAGGAGTCATTGTTTGTTGAATTACCTTTGCTCTGAACAGAATCATTATACTTGCACGAACTTAAAGATGAAAAGGCGAGCAACAGAACATATATATGAATAAATCTTACAAATCGTTTCATAGTTGTAGTGGATGGAAAAATAAAAAAGAAATAAAGTGCAACCCTTATTTCTTCTAGAGCCTCTTGTCGGATTCGAACCAACGACCCCGAGATTACAAATCAC
>JAKSKX010000061.1 GCA_024401535.1 Paludibacteraceae bacterium
TTTACATCCATTCCTTTGTATTTCATCATTTCTATGAATGACAACATATCAAAGAACCCTTCAAACACGCATACTGCTTGTTTGTTGTTGTGGTAATATGTAATGTCTTTACATATCTTTTCTCCTGTAGTATTCCCAATCAGTTTGACATACTGATTTCTTATTTCAAAATGATTCTTTGTGTTGGAAGGAAAACCTATAGCACTATAAGTTTTGTTGTTCTTCTTATTGTAAAGAGTCAATTCTTTACAATACATGTCTAAAGTTTCTTTGCTTATTCCTCTAGATAGTGCATATTTTGTCAACTCTTTGTCAGAGAAAGAAGACTGTGATATTATTCTATTGTTGTAAATGGGAATGTTGTTAATCCCTATTTCGTCACCCAGTTCCTCAAATTTCTTCTTGTTTTTTTTGTATTGGAGGTTGAACGAATTGTTTGAATTGTATGATACAACTCCACCTAGAAGATTATTACAATAATTTATTATTGTTTTGAAATCGGATGTCCCAATGAATTTACCTACTAAGTCAATAATTGAGAATCCTCTATCATTAAGGTCGTTTTCTGAAAGATCTTTCCATATTTTGCCATCTCTAGAAATTGTAAAAGATGGATGTACATCGTCTCTAAACGGAGAATGGTATAAATACCCAGAAGAAGTATGTCTTACAGGTTCGATGCCATTGTTCTTTAAAAACTCGACACAGGTCAGTTGTTCTTTAATCTGGGTAATGTTCATATATACGTCTATATCATTACGTTATATGATTACAGTCCCGTCCATACCGCAGAGGAGTTCAGAAATGAACTCCTTTTTTGTTTGTACAATTTTCTTGTTTTTTGAACTGTTTCTATGGCAATGCTAAGAATGAAGCGTGCCATATTTGCATCTTTCGTCATTCTTGAAGTCATACTGTTACTGAAAATAGATTTTCGAATGTTTTATCAAGATGTACATATTGTTGCTGATAAGATGAACAGGTGCGCCTCTAAGCGCATTCCTTTCTTGTTTGCATTCAATTTTGAACTAAGTGAAGCCTTGTTCATTGAGCGCCCCCAAGAACAGACTGAAGTCTTATTCAGCACCACTTTGGGTGGAAATGGCTATGAGAATGCAAATCCCAAGTCTGTTGATGATATACATTTCGAATGCGAGACTTTCGAGTCTTACGAACGGAGATTTAATATTGTGAAGGCTGCGTTACATAGGGGAGACAGCTTTCTTGTGAATCTGACATCCAGAACACCTGTTACGCTGGATTTGTCATTGAAAGAGATTTTCGAATGTACGTCTGCGCTATATAAACTCTATGTTCCAGGGCGTTTAGTGTGCTTCTCTCCGGAAAGATTTATTAAGATACAAGAAGATGGAACTATCTCTACAGATCCGATGAAAGGTACTATAGATGCGTCTTTGCCTAATGCAGAGAAGACTATATTGAACGACAGGAAGGAATCTGCAGAACATGCGACAGTGGTTGACTTGCTGAGAAACGATATCAGTATGAATGCCACAAATGTTCATGTGTCGCGATATAGGTACTTAACTTTGATAAAAGGGCAGAAGAAAAGTATTTTACAAGTAAGTTCTGAGATTAAGGGACAACTGTCTAAAGACTGGAGATCAAAGGTCGGAAATATCTTCCTGGATATGCTTCCTGCAGGTAGTGTATCGGGCGCACCAAAGAACTCGACTGTTGCAACAATAAGAAAGGCAGAAGTTAAGGAAAGAGGATTCTATACCGGAGTCTTTGGCTATTTTGACGGCAGAGAATTGGACAGTGGAGTTTTAATACGCTACATCGAGCAGTGGAGTGACGGACGGTTTTTCTTTCGTAGTGGTGGCGGAATAACTGCAATGAGCGACGTGAGAAGCGAATATGAAGAGGTAAAACAAAAAATATATCTTCCAATTGTGGAACCAAAGTTTTCAGAAGTTATTTGTGTGCGTGATGGAGTGCTTCAGCATGTTAGTTATCACGAACAGCGTATGAAAAGGACTACACAACATATCTTTGCGTCGGATATAGTTCTTCCCGACTTGGCAAAGATGATACCCAAAGATGCAGAAAAAGGAAAGTATAAGTGTCGTATAGTGTATGGGAAAGATATTGAATCTGTAGAGTTTTCTCCATACGAAGCAAAGATAAGGCAGTCTGTGGCAATAGCGACCGATGATAATATAGACTATACATATAAGTCAACAAATCGTGATGCGTTAAGGAATCTGGTGGCTAAATCTGGTGCAGATGATGTCATAATAATTCGTAATGGAAAAGTGACAGATGCTTCGTATTGCAATTTGGTGTTCGAAAATGACAAAGGCGAACTGTTCACACCAAAGGACGCTCTGTTGAAAGGAACTTGTCGTCAGCGTCTTATTGATAAAGGAATTGTCAAGGAATGTGAAATCAGGAGAGAGGACATCTTTTCATACAGATTTGTATATTTTATAAATGCTATGATGGATTTGGACGAATGTCAAAAAATCGAGGTAAAACAAATTATTGTGAATGTTTAAATTTGTCTATCTATTTTAAGTAAATATCTGTTGCGAAGTTAAAAACATATTGTCATAATCTATTCTCTCAAAACTTTTTACTAACTTTGCTCCGTCTCTATTTATTTTGGAGAATCTTTTGAATGAGTTAATTTGTATAGAATAAGAGAAAGAAAAAGATGAAGCGTATATTCTTAGTTGGGTATATGGGTAGTGGTAAGACTACTATCGGCAAAATGCTTGCTGAAAAGTATGGTTTGGAGTTTATGGATTTGGACCATTACATAGAGCAGAGATATTTTAAGTCGATAAATCAGATTTTCCAGGAGAAAGGAGAGGATGGGTTCCGCAGAATCGAGCGCAATCTCTTGAACGAAGTTTCAGAATTCGAGGATATTGTTATCTCTGCCGGAGGTGGTACTCCATGCTTCTTTGATAACATGGAGTTGATGAATAAGATGGGGGAGACTGTCTATTTGCAGGCTTCTGCAGAGGTATTGTTCGACTACCTGAGAACCGCCAAAAGCGAGCGCCCTCTATTGAGAGAGAAGACTGACGAAGAAATGTTGGTCTATATTCGCGAATCTCTAGAAAAGCGTATTCCTTTCTACGAGATGGCAAAGCATACAGTGGATGCAAGAAACCTAGATATGTCTTTGTTCGACAAGCTGTTGGCTCGATAAGTCTTCGTCAATATTAAGTGTTGAAATAAATAAATCTAAATATAATGCAGGATAAGATTATAGTTCTGGATTTCGGTGGTCAGTACGCACACTTGATTGCCAACAGAGTACGTCGTCTCGGTGTATTTACTGAGATTTTGCCTCCAACTGCCGCTGTAGAGGAGTTTGCTGGAGCAACAGGTATTATCTATAGTGGAGGCCCCTCGAGTGTATATGCAGAGGATGCTCCAGAGTACAATCCGGAGATTATCAATATACCAGTTCCCAAATTAGGAATCTGTTACGGTCATCAGTTGATGGCTTCCCAGTTAGGCGGTTCTGTTCGACCAGGAAAGGTTAAGGAGTACGGAATAGCTGACCTTTTGTTGAAGGAGCCTCAACATCCTCTATTGAAGGACATTCCTGCCTCGTCACCTATGTGGATGAGCCACGGAGATGCTGTAGAGAAGTTGCCTGCTGGCTACAAGATTATTGCTTCAACTAAGGACTGCGAGATTGCTGCTGTAGCCCTTGACGAGCGCAAGATATACGGTATTCAGTTCCACCCAGAGGTTACTCACAGCAAATACGGAATGAAGATTCTTGACAACTTCATCGACATCTGTGGTTGCAAGCGTGAGTGGAACATGAAGAGCTACATGCCTCTAATCTCGGAGAAGATTAGGAAGGAAGTTGGAGACAGAAAGGTGTTCCTACTTGTTTCCGGTGGTGTAGATAGTACTGTTGCATTTGTGCTATTGAATCGAGTATTGGGTACAGACAGAGTTATGGGACTTCATATCGACAACGGTATGATGCGTATGGATGAGTCAGCCAAGATTATTGACTTCTTGAAGGCTGAGGGTATGAACAACCTTCGTGTGGTTGACGCTACAGACTCATTCTTGAGCAGACTTGAGGGAATCACTGCACCCGAGCAGAAGCGTAAGATTATAGGTGCCACTTTCTTGGTTGTAAAGGACGAGGAGATGGCTAAGCTTAACCTAGATCCTAAGGAGTGGATGATTGCCCAGGGTACTATCTATCCGGACACAATCGAGAGCGGTGGAACAAAGAACGCTGACCTAATCAAGACTCACCACAACCGTGTTAAGGAGGTTATGGACTTGATGGCACAGGGACTTCTTCTTGAGCCGTTGGCTGACCTATATAAGGATGAGGTTCGTATGCTAGGAGAGGAGCTTGGTATTCCTCATAACCTAGTATGGCGTCACCCATTCCCTGGTCCAGGTCTTGGTGTTCGTTTGCTTTGTACTGACGGAAAGGGAGAGTTTGCAACAAATGCTGATGTCCCTGGCTTGGCAGAGTACTTGAAGGAGAACAATATCGAGGGTAAGGTACTTCCAATCAAGAGTGTAGGTGTTCAGGGAGACGGTAGAACTTACGCCCAGCCATTCCTTCTAACTACTAGGAACCTTACTTGGAAGCAGTGCGAGAAGTTCAGTACTGAGTTGGTTAACCGTTTCAAGGTTATCAACCGTGTAATCTGGCAGGTTGGTAGTGTAAGCGATGAGAACCCTAAATTGGTCGAGCAGTACGCAACAAAGAATCATTTCGATGTTCTTCGTAAGTTCGA
>JAKSKX010000062.1 GCA_024401535.1 Paludibacteraceae bacterium
GTTTCATCTTGTTATTCGCATAGAATGGTGAGATGTTCGATGTGTTTTTGTTCGTGTAATATTATTGAAATATAATGAGTTGTAAGCATATATTGACGTCATTGGCCCTTTTCGGCTTCCTGTTTTCCTCTTGTGCGTCAGACAGCACAAGCAAAAGCAAGGAGGTTGAAAACTTGACTGCAAAGGTTGATGAGCTGATCAAGAAAAAGAAATATGACAAGGCAGAGGCTCTGCTCACTCCACTAATAAGTGACGGACTTCAGACTCCGGAAGCCTATTGCGCACTTGGAAATGTGTATGCCGCAAAGGGTGACACTGCAGTGGCTCTGTTTACATACTATAAATCTATAGAGGCAGACAGCACATACAGTGATGCGTATGTGAATGCGTCAAGCCTGCTTAACCAGAGAGGTGAATCGGCAGAGTCAATCGCTATCTTGAGGCTGGCTTTGGAAAAGAATCCGAACTCTTCGGAACTTATGAATGCCTTGGGCTGTGCCTATGATGCGCATGGTAACGAGGGTGACGCTATGGAGGCCTTCAAGACAGCTTCCCAGATGAATCCGGACAACTTTGTTCCGTTGAGAAACCTTGGAATCAAATATCTGCTAAACGACGAGTTGGACCAGGCATTGGAGTGCTTTGAAACTGCCGGAGATATAGACCCTAATGACGCCAAGTTGTGCAATTATCTGGGTTTGACCTATGCAAGAATGGGCAACTTTGAGTCTGCTGTCGAGCAGTTCAACCGTGCCGTATCTCTTGACAGCGAGTATGCGCACGCTTTCTTCAACTTGGGTTATCTTTACGAGGAGCATGACGAACTGTTCATGGCCAAGGTTAACTATCAGAGAGCTGCCAAGCTTGGAGACGAGCCTTCTGCAAAGAAACTGCAGCAGCTTAAGTTTAAGAACATAAAAAAGAAGAACTAGGTCATGGCAAAACCAATATTCAATTACGATCCGACTACAATGACCTATAAGCGCATCGACAACAAGATGCAGTATAGGATAAAGAATATAATTTCCCATTTGGTGACAAGTGTTCTTGCCGGTTTGGCCTGCTTCGTGGCTTTTGTAATGTTATTCGACAGCCCAAGAGAAAAGAAGCTAAGAAGCGAGAAGTCTAAAATGGAGACTCAGTACAAGATGCTGAGAAAGCAGATTCAGGAGATGCAGGAGGTTCTGACTGACATTCAGCAGAGAGACGACAACCTGTATAGAGTTGTAGTGAACGCTGACCCGGTGCCCAACGAGGCAAGAAACATTGATAAGAACGCGTTGAAATACAAGGATTTGCTGAACAGTACAAGTTCTGAAATCGTAGTTACTACCACGCAAAACGTGGACCAGCTTCGCCGACAGCTATATACTCAGAGCAAGTCTCTGAACGAAGTTTTTGAGGCGGCTAAAAACCACGAGGAGATGCTTTTGTGTACACCATCAATCCAGCCGGTGCTTAACAAGGACATGAAGCGTATGGCGTCAGGTTACGGTATGCGTATCGACCCTATCTACAAGACTCCAAAGTTCCACGCGGGAATGGACTTCTCTGGAGCGCACCGTTCTGAGATATTCGCTACAGCTAAGGGTGTAATCTCGTTCGTAGGCTGGAAGCAGGGTTACGGAAACTGTATGATTATCGACCATGACTATGGCTATGAGACTTTGTACGCTCACTTGGACGGCTTCAAGCTGAAGCGTGGTGTGAAGGTGAACCGAGGCGATGTGATTGCATACATGGGTAATACCGGTAAGAGTACTGGAACGCACCTGCACTACGAGGTTAGATACAAGGGTAAGGTTACCGATCCAAGAAACTACTATTTCCACGATTTGAACCCGGAGCAGTATGACGAGATGGTGCGTACTTCTTCGAACAACGGTAACGTATTTGACTAATATTTAGAATGTAGAGATGGAGGGAAGCTCCATTTTGATAATATATATACAATAAACAAATGAGTTTAATAGATAACGGAGGCGGACCTCACCTTAACTGCAACGGATGTAGCAGGAGAAGTAACTTGGAACTTGACACATTCGACTGGTTGTGTGACATTCCAGAGGTGGTAGGACAGACCGATTTGGTTGAAATCACATTCAAGAATACTCGCAAGGGGTATTTCAGAAATTCAAATAATCTTACATTGGTAAAGGGTGATGTTGTGGCTGTGGAGTCGAGTCCCGGTCATGATATCGGAGTTGTGTCCCTATGCGGTCCATTGGTTCTCTTGCAGATGAAGAAGAATCGCATAGATCCTCAGCGTGCTGACATCCGTCGCATATACCGCAAGGCTAAGCAGGTTGATTTGGACAAGTACGAAGAGGTGAAGCAGCTAGAAGTCCCAACTATGATTAAGGCTCGTCAGATAGCGGCAAACCTGCACCTTGACATGAAGATTGGTGACGTGGAGTACCAGGGAGACGGAGGAAAGGCGATTTTCTACTACATAGCAGAGGAACGCGTCGATTTCCGTCAGCTTATCAAGGTGCTTGCTGATGAGTTCAAGGTGAGAATCGAGATGAAGCAGATCGGTGCTCGCCAGGAGGCAGGTAGAATTGGAGGAATCGGACCTTGCGGTCGTCCTTTGTGCTGTGCTTCATGGATGTCAAACTTTGTGTCCGTATGTACCGGAGCCGCACGTCATCAGGACATCAGTCCAAATCCGCAGAAGCTTGCCGGCCAGTGCGCCAAGTTGAAGTGCTGCATGAATTTTGAGGTGGCAACCTATATCGAAGCTCAGAAGGATTTCCCTCCTCGTGATATTCAGCTTGAAACAATTACAGGAACATACTTCCACTTCAAGTCGGATATTCTTTCCCATACAATGCAATACTCGACTGCACCGAATATGGCAGCGGGCCTTGTTACATTGACCACTGACAGGGTTAAGGAAATTATTGCACTTAACAAGCAGGGCATTAAGGTTGATTCTCTTGACGGTAGCGATAACGCTGCACCTGCTAGCAAGGTTGTTGATTACGAGAATGTGGTCGGCCAGGACAGCTTGACTCGTTTCGACAAGAAGAAAAAGAACAACAAGAAGAAAAAGAACAACAACAGTAATAACAACGCATCAAAGCAGGCTGCGTCAGAAGACAATCAGCAGGCAGAGGGCGACAGCGGAAACAACAGCTCTGCACAGAATACTCAGCAGAACAACAAGCCTGCTGAAAACTCACAGAGCAACCAGCAGGGTAACCAGCAGAGGCGTGACCGTGACCGCAATAGGGACAATCGTGACAGAAACCGCCAGAACAACAACAATCAGCAGGGCGGAAACGGAGAAAACAATCAGCCACGAGACGGCCAGCAGAAGCACAATAACCACAACCGCAATCGCAACCATAACCGCAATCGCAACAATAACCATCAAAACGGAGGTGGCGAAAACGGTCAGCAGCAAGGCGGTGGACAGAATAGTGAGGGATAATTAAATCGTATTGTCCAATGAGAAAGGTATTGCTAAATATAGTTGCAGGTTTGTCTCTATTGTCATTTGCCTCGTGCGATGACGGTGTAGTCCAGCAGGAGGTCAAGGAGATTCCTGAGACTGGATGGGAGAAAGAGACACCGGTTGAGTTCGAATTCAGCATGCAGGACACAACAAGCCTTTATGAGGTGGTTGTGGATGTTCGAAACAAGTCGTCATACATGTACCAGAACCTTTGGCTGTTCATTGAGGCAAAGAATCCCAAGGGCGAAATATATTCCGACACTATAGAGTGCATATTGGCTGACAACAAGGGAAGATGGATAGGGGATGGTGCCGGTTCATTCTTTTCTGGCGAGTACAGACTTCCTGTATCATTCATGCCCCAGGTTTTGTTTGGCCAGCCCGGAGACTATAAGTTCTCTATATATCAGGGAATGCGTGAAGATGTGCTTCTTGGTTTGTCCGATGTAGGAATAAGAATCCGCCATGTCAGGGAATAGCCTTGTTTTGAGTTTTCTTCTATTTTGCGCCAGTATTTTATTTTCTGGCTGTACAAAGGAAGAGATAAATCCAATACCAGAATGCAGAGTGAACCTCAGAACTCCATACGTGGACTATGTGTCGCTCAAAAATCCCGGCACTTACAAGGAATATCTGCCAGACGGAACATTGTACTCGCTTAATACTCAACTTGGTTTTGGGGGTGTGCTTGTGTTCAGAGATTTGGAGAACAAACTCAGAGCTTGCGATCTGGCTTGCCCGGTTGAGGCTCATAGGGATGTTTGTGTTCGTGTAAAGATGCCTTATGCAACTTGCCCGGTATGCAAAACAGTTTACGACCTTTCTTATGGATTCTGTGTTCCAAAAGATGGCGAGGGCAAATTCTCGCTCAAGATATATAGCCATGTGACTGACAAAGGCAGCTATATACTGGTTACTAATTAAAGATTTTGAAAGAAAAGATTCGTTCCTAGAACATAGATGTTTAGAAATGGATAGAATCAATTATTATATCACAAACAGATAGATTACTTCTATGCGAACACTTACAGCTTCTTTGTTCATATTGTTTTTAAATTGTATTGTTTCTTTTGCATCTCCATTGTCTGGCAGTCAGTTGAAGGCGTTGAATAACAAAATAAAGGAATATGATTATGTAGGTCCTTTCTCTGAAGGTCTTGCTATAGTAGGAAAGAACGGGAAAGTGGGTTTTATAGACAAGAAGGGAAAGCTTGTTATTCCGATGAAATTTGAATTTGT
>JAKSKX010000063.1 GCA_024401535.1 Paludibacteraceae bacterium
ATATATGAGCATTGAATCAAAACTCACAGAGGGTGTTAAGTCTGCAGTAAAGTCTCTTTACGGACTTGATGCTGATGACAAGATGGTTCAGCTTTCGGCTACAAAGAAGGAGTTTGAGGGCGACATCACTCTTGTAGTATTCCCTTTTGTCAAGATATCTAAGAAGAAACCAGAGGACACAGCTGCCGAAATAGGCGAGTACCTTCAGCAGAATGTTCAGGAGGTCGAGAAGTTTAATGTCATCAAGGGTTTCCTTAACCTTGTGATTTCAAAAGACCACTGGGTTGCCACACTTAACGGCATCCTTGCTGACGAGAAGTTCGGTTTCAAGACTGCAACTCCTGAGTCTCCTCTATATATGGTGGAGTACTCTTCCCCTAACACAAACAAGCCGCTTCACCTTGGTCACGTCAGAAACAACCTTCTTGGTTCTTCTCTTTGCCGTATTCTTGAGGCTTGCGGACTAAGAGTTGTCAAGACTAACATCGTCAATGACCGAGGTATTCACATCTGCAAGTCAATGCTTGCATGGAAGAAGTTCGGTGGCGGCGAGACTCCAGAAAGTTCGGGCAAGAAGGGTGACCACTTGGTCGGTGACTACTACGTGAAGTTTGACAAGGAGTATCGTGCAGAGGTTAAGGAACTTATGGCTCAGGGACAGAGCGAAGAGGACGCAAAGAAGAACGCTCCTCTTATGGTTGAGGCTCAGCAGATGCTTAAGAAGTGGGAGGATGGAGACGCAGAGGTTCGCTCTCTTTGGGAGATGATGAACAACTGGGTTTATGCCGGATTCGACGAGACTTACAAGCGTATGGGCGTAAGCTTCGACAAGATTTACTACGAATCTCAGACTTATCTTGACGGAAAGGCTAAGGTTAACGAGGGACTTGAAAAGGGCGCTTTCTATCGTCGTGAGGATGGTTCGGTTTGGGCTGACCTTACAAAGGACGGTCTTGATGAGAAGCTTCTTCTTCGTGCTGACGGAACATCCGTTTACATGACTCAGGATATCGGTACTGCACAGCAGCGTTTCCGTGACTTTGACATTTCGAGAATGATTTATGTCGTAGGTAACGAGCAGAACTACCACTTCCAGGTTCTTTCTATTCTTCTTGACCGTCTTGGCTTCAAGTGGGGTAAGGATTTGGTTCACTTCTCTTACGGAATGGTTGAGCTTCCAGAGGGAAAAATGAAGTCTCGTGAGGGTACAGTCGTTGATGCAGACGACTTGATGGACAAGATGGTTGCCGATGCCAAGGCATTGACACTTGAACTTGGCAAGCTTTCTGACTGCAGCGAGTCAGAGATTGACGAGGTTTCAAGAATCTGCGGTCTTGGTGCCTTGAAGTACTTCATCTTGAAGGTTGATCCAAGAAAGAATATGTTGTTTGACCCTAAGGAGTCCATTGACTTCAACGGTAACACAGGTCCTTTCATTCAATATACTCACGCTCGTATCTGTTCAGTTCTTCGCAAGGCTGAGGAGAGCGGTATCGTGCTACCAGCCAAGATTCGTGAGGATTTGGCAATTTCAGCTACAGAGAGCGAGTTGATTCAGCAGCTTGCTTCGTTCCCAGAGGTTGTTATGGCAGCAGGTAAGGAGTTCTCTCCTGCGCAGATTGCCAACTACATATATGACCTTGTTAAGTCATTCAACTCTTTCTATCACGACTTCTCTATTTTGAAGGAGGAGAACGAGGAGCTTCGTGCATTCCGCTTGTCTTTGTCAAAGAGTGTTGCAAAGGTTATCAAGAACGGTATGTCTCTACTTGGAATCGAAGTTCCAGAGAGAATGTAATTGTTTTGCAAATTATAATGGGACAAGGCGTGGCAAACGCCTTGTCCCATTTTTTTAAATTTTAAGGTATGGCTTTAGATTATATTCTGCTTGAGTCTTTTGAAGCGAATGCAAGAATGGGAGCTATTTTTATAGGCTTTTTCTTGTTTGCTTTTATGGCGATAGCCTTGGTGATTTGGTTTGCCATAACAGTTATAGTTTATTTGTATAGAAAGCATAGCAAAGGTGAAGACATTTCTTTTTTTCAGTCTTGCAAAAGAAACATGGTAATTAATGTTCTGCTGGGTATTTCTGCCGTATTGTTTCTATTTTTTTTGATTATGTTAATTATTCATTGGGAATAGATGGCAAAACCTTAGCTATTTCTTCAGAATCAATCATAGAAGTCTGACAAGCAAAAAATAAAGTTTCAAATGGAAGGTGAGCCCAATCGGCACACCTTTCCGTTTTTTGGAAGGCACGAATATAGTTTTTGATAGGGAATTTTATTTTTATATTGTTTGACCGACTTGCTGAACAGCATTTCTAAATTTATTATTTTTATCAGAGAAGTCCTGATGCTCAATTTTATGCTTGTTTTTGTAAAAACTTTTGCCTTTGTCGCTTTTTTCAATAATTCCGAAGCAAGGTCTTTGACTTTCTATTGGAAAATCAGGGATTTTGCTGTTTTGAATTATACTTGTCCATGTTTCTGCAAATAATATCCATAAAAAGTAAAAATTAGTGCTGAAAATTTGCTGACTAAGTCTTTTTTTTCCTTATCTTTGCATCCGTTTTTAGATTAATTAACATTATTTTTCATTCCATGAATTTCAAATTACTTTTGAGTTCTGTGATGTTATTTGTATCTATGGCTATTCATGCTGCTGAGACTTGCTTGATAGTAGAGATGAAGGACAGCAACAAGTTCAGTTTTATGTTAGCTGAAAAGCCTGTGATAACTTTCCAGAACGGAGATTTGGTTGTTAACGGAAGTGCCTCTACATCTTATGCAATCAGCAATGTAAAGAACTATCATTTCGAGGAGAGCATTGCTAATTCTGTAGAGACTGCTGTTGAGAATGAGTTGCGTATTGTATATCTAGACGAGAACTCAATCCAGGTGCAGAACGCAGAGGCTAATGCTCAGGTTACAGTGTTCAGTGTGGCTGGAGTTGCCTACAGCAACCAGTATGCAGATGCAGAGGGTACAGCTACAGTGCAGCTTCCTTCGCAAAAGGGCATCTATATCGTAAAGGTTGGAAATCAATCTTTCAAGTTTATTCGTAAATAAATTAAAATTATAAAATGAAGAAGTTTTTACTTTCTACTGTTGCACACTATCAGCTGTAAGTTTTGGTGTTAGTGCAAGATCTTATATGGTAGTCAATCATTCTGACGGAGCAGATAGTGACACATTTAATGTAAGCAAGATTTCAGAGGTCACATTCTTTGAGGTTGAAGATCCTGAACAGGGAGGCGTAACTATCTCTGGCTCAGTTGGTGCATACACTTATGTTGACCTTGGTTTGCCAAGTGGTACAAAGTGGGCTACTTACAATATGGGAACAAATACGCCACTCGAGAAAGGTGATTACTATGCTTGGGGAGAGACAGAGACAAAGAAGTCGTTCATTAATGCAGCTTACAAGTATTGGGATGCAGACAAGGGCGCATATACAAAGTATGTGTCTGGCACATCAACTAACCCTGCAATTCTTGATGCTAGTGATGATGCTGCTACTGCTAATTGGGGTGCAGCATGGTGTATGCCTACGCTAGCGCAGTGGGAAGAGTTGACTAAGAATGTAAAGTTCAAGAAAGTGGAGGACTTTAATGAAACAGGTGTTAGCGGTTGGCTTGGTACGGCTACTAATGGTAACACTATTTTCTTCCCTCAAACAAGCTATTCGAAAAGCTCAACTCCTGAATCTGCTACGAAGAATTACCTTTATTATTGGACATCGAATTCTTCTACTACGAAGAATGCTACAGCTTTTGGAAATGCAGGTTATTGGGCAGAAACATCGATGCTACGTAGTATGGGTCTTTGTATCCGTCCTGTTGTTGCTGCTGCCAAGAATTTGAAGCCAACTGTTACAGATTCTAAGGGAATTTATGATTATGTTGACCTTGGTTTGGAAAGTGGTGCAATGTGGGCAACTAAGAATATCGGTGCTTCATCGTTATCAGGAGAGGGTACTATGTTCTTTGCTTGGGGTGAGGTTAAGCCTAAGACAAAATACGCTCATGACTATTCTGACTACAAGTACTTCCAGGGAACTTCAATCACTAAATACAGTGATAAGGGAGATGCAGTTTTGTTGCCAGAGGATGACGCCGCAGCTGCAAATACAGGTGTCTTGCGTATGCCTACAAAAGAAGAGTTCCAGGAGCTAAGCGAAGGTTGTACTTGGTCTCAGGAAGAAGGTGGTATTGCAGGAGTTGATGGCCCAGTTTTGGTTGGTGTTTCTAAGACTAACGGTGCTATAATCGTATTCCCATATGTTGGTAGCGTGACTGATGGTGAGCTTGATAAAGAAGGATCATCAGGCTATTACTGGACATCAACTAACATCAAGGAAGGTATAGGTGCGAATGCTTATGCCGCTAATGTCCTTAGGCGTTTCTTGCGTGTCAACTCACAGGCAAAGTTTACTGGTATGGCAGTTCGTGGAGTTCTTGCAAAGTAAAAGAAAAGACAAGTTATTTGCTTGAATATAATGAGGGTGTATCGATTTGATACGCCCTCTTTATTTTTTGCTATATACTAATTGCTTTATTTATTGCCTATTATGATGAGATATTAAAAATAAATCTTTATCTTTGCGGTCGGCTAAATTGCCCTACATGTCGTTTCATCTTGTTATTCGCATAGAATGGTGAGATGTTCGATGTGTTTTTGTTCGT
>JAKSKX010000064.1 GCA_024401535.1 Paludibacteraceae bacterium
TCTCAGTACTGAGGGTTATGCTCTTTAGTATGTAATCGTTCGGATTCATCTTGCGGTCCTCCTTCCTTTACTGCGGTTGTC
Organism: Paludibacteraceae bacterium; assembly: GCA_024401535.1. Taxonomy (GTDB): domain Bacteria; phylum Bacteroidota; class Bacteroidia; order Bacteroidales; family Paludibacteraceae; genus UBA1723. The sequence goes on from JAKSKX010000064.1 coordinate 82, forward strand.
TGATGGAATCTTCTTTCCTTTGAGAAGTTCTATAGCTAACTCAGGGTCAATGACAATCTTTCTACCAACCTGACATATAGCGTCATCTATCAGACCACTTGCCTTTATACGGTTTGCTGTAGGGATGCTACAGCCGAAGGTATCAGCAATACCCTGTATGCCATACACGTAATGCTTCTCCTTCAACTCCGGTGTCACCTCAGCGGACACCCTCGCTGCACCCTTGTTAATCTTTTCGAGGAGAAGGGTGAGCTCCTCGCCAGTCATCATGCAGACTGGCTTTGCCATTAGTTCTTCTAATGTAACTACATTCATTGTACTGAATCATAGTTTGATGAGATAATATTATTAAAACTCTCTTTGAACAATACCTCTCGCAATCTCTCCAACGGTTATGGTCGTCTTTCTTTACGATTCCCTCTATGATGCACCTCTGCAGCGATGCAAATATCGACACGCTTTGTTCTTAGTGATACAACTGTCCTACAACGACAGAATCCTATCACCTTAAACTGAGACTCCTTTTCCGTCGTCAGAATATCGCGATACGTAATTTTCGCTGCAAAAATATCAATAAATTTTCAATTGAAAATGCATTCCTTTTTAAGAACAAATCAACCGATTTAATCCGTACCAGTAATTAACAGAGCGAAAGGTTTGGGGCGCAAAAACATTCTTCAAAGGAGCAAATTATCACTTCTTTGTTGCGATATAGATTACTCACATGTCAAAATCACAAAGAAATGAACGTCACAATCTTGTTCCTGTGATGATTTTGCTCACTCATATCTTATATTTTTATCGTTTTTTGCACAAATATTACAGTCGGGGTGGTGTTTCCTTGATTTTTATATTGAATTTCTGAGAAAAAGTTACTACCTTTGCAGTAACTTAAAGACAAAAGTAATACAGAGCAATAAAAATGTCAACTTCAGAACTCACAGAAAATTCCTCCAACCCTTCGCATTCAATACTTCTGCAAAAGGGTGCTACAAGCATTGTTGAATGCAGGTGGGAAGATGGTCGTAAGGTATTCGTAAAGAGACTGCGCAAGGAGTTGGCAGATGAAGAACAATATCGCGAGGCTTTTCGAAAGGAATTTGAAATAGGTAAGACTTTTGACTGCCCAAGTCTTGTGAAATATATTCGCATGGAGGATGACTGCATCATTGAGGAGTATATTGACGGTATGCCCCTGGATATATTCATCAGGGAGAATCACAATCATTTACTTAACGAAAAGAATCTTAGGCAGATGCTCTTGCAGCTGTTGGAGGGATTGGAGTATCTTCATGAGCGCCAGATACTCCACCTCGACCTGAAGCCTGCAAACATCATGATTACACGTGTAGGAAACCATGTCAAGATTGTGGATTTCGGTTTCTCATACACCGACTCTTTCATTCTGTCAACTGGCGGAACAAAAGGTTTTGCCGCTCCAGAACAGTTTGAGAAGGGTGCCGAACTGAATGTCACTGCGGATATTTATGCCTTGGGATGTATCCTTATATATATAAATAAGGAGATAGGGCTACCAAAGAAATACAATGTGATAGCCAAGAGATGCTGCGAGGAGAAGCCAGAGGAGAGGTTCGCATCCGTGGATGAGGTAAGGAAAGCCATTATACAAAAGGATCGCGCTCTTAATATTCTTTTTGTTCTGTTTACCTTGATAACCATTGTTGGCATAACTTTATTTTGCAGCAACCGTTACCAAGTGCCGAATGAGGTCTTCTGTGTCAATGACATATACTATAGAGCTGTGTCGGACAGTACTCTAAAGGTTGTGAAACCAGATACAACGACCGCAGGACTTGACCTTGTAATACCCGAAAATGTTACCTACAAGGGACATACTTATCAAGTAACATCCATTGACAGCCTTGCTTATAGCCAATGCAAAGATATGATAGCGCTTACTCTGTCAAAGAGCATTGACAGTATTGATTACAGGGCTTTTTCACATTGCTATAATATCTCAAACGTGTATATCCCTGACAACGTAAGCTATATTGCCCGGGAGGCATTCCGAAGATGCGAGAATCTAAAGGCGGTAAGATTGCCTTCTGGCATAGACTGTCTGGAGAAAGGGGTGTTCTCTTTATGTCATGAGTTAGAGGAGATTGATGTTCCTGCCAATGTGAAGGTGCTGAAACAGGATGTGTTTGGTGAATGTACAAAACTGCGCAACGTTCAACTCCACGAGGGACTTGAGGTCATCGAACGAGGCGTGTTTTGGGAATGCAGAAGTTTGCAGTCGCTTGTCATACCTTCTACGGTAAAGGAAATAGGAGATTATGCCTTTTGGGGATGTACCAGCTTGACGGACTTGTATATGAAGAGCAATGTCCCTCCACGCATTACTGCCATATTCAAAAACTATAATATCCGCATCCATGTGCCGAAGGGTTCAGAACACAACTACAAGAATGCCTTATTTTGGAAGGACAACGAGATTATTGCAGAATAAGGCATGCATTATGAATTATGCACTATACATTATGAATTGAATTCCCCCATTCTTGCCTCCGACGTAACTCATTGGAGCATGCCCCTCGCGTAATAGGTCGGTACAGAACAATGGCTGTCCCTCAACCAGTTGCGCACAATGGAATGTATCGCCCGGGCGAAGTTTGCTGTTCTCGTTGCTTATAACGCGAAATACATCCGACCCCTCATGAACCAACACCACTCTGCGGTTAGGCAACCAAGTAATTACCACTTGCTGACCACACTCTAACGTCTCGGACTTAACCCTCCTTATGTCCAGAAGGAAACCACTGCCAGAATATTCTTCGCCCTCTGTATGCTGTCCAGAATGTTGTTTGAAGTCATCCCAATTGCGATAACCGACAAACAGACTGAGTACATCCAGCGTATGCCTTGACACAGACACCTCAGCCTCCTGATATCCCCAAAACCTTCGTAGCGTAGTAGGAGAAATCATATTCCTCGTCTTGGTAAACACCGTTTCCGCCAGCATATCAAAATGCCGACGCATCTTCAGCTCTGTGCCTAACAGATACTCAACCTGATAACGCAGGTTGCTATATATCTTCTCTGTTTCTTCTGTTGTCATCGTTTGTCTTTCTGAATGCAAGAGCGCGTACTAAGAAAATTAAGTGTATCGCTCAAAAGCAGTGTCAGTTTGCAATTTCAGAGTGCAAAATTACGAAATTTTCATTAAAACAAGGCGATTTTTCCTGATATTCTTTATCTATGTCAAACAAGGAGCAAAATGGAACACTTGTATTTTGCCGAAAAGATGTAATTTTGTAACTGTTTAATGATATAGTTACAAATCAACTTATGCGTACACTTTTATTAAAAGCACCACGTGATTTTATTGATGCAGGTATTCCCAAGGGATACATGCTTCAAGTCATAACCGCCAGTACAGGCACTCCAAGTCCTGCCGAAGTAAGGGAAGCCTTACGACGTGCCGGTTTCCCAAAGCAGGCTGAACGCTATGAGTCTGCCGGCAACTGGATTATAAAAGAA
>JAKSKX010000065.1 GCA_024401535.1 Paludibacteraceae bacterium
AGGACCCCATGATTAACAGTCATGTGCTCTAACCAACTGAGCTAAAGAAGCATTTTTATGTTTTGCAACTCGTTTTTGTCGAATTGCGATGCAAAAGTACAAGTTTTTTGGAAAATAAAAAATATATTTGCTAAAAAAATCACTAAAATTATAAAATAATGAGAATATTGGGTGTAGGCAATTCGTTGGTGGACATGCTCTGCCGCTTGCCAAATGAAGAAATTCTTTCAAAATATAGTCTTCCAAAGGGTGGAATGCAGCTTATAGATAAAGAGATGGCGGTAAGGATTTCAAATGACATAAAGCACCTTGAGTGCCAGTTCGTGTCCGGAGGCTCTGCTGCAAACACAATAAACGGTATTGCCAATATAGGCGAGGTCGAAACTGCCTTTCTTGGAAAGATCGGACGTGATGAGGTTGGCGACTATTTTGAAAACGATTTGAGAAAAGATGGCGTTGAGACTTTCATGCTTCGTTCAGATCTTCCTACAGGTCGCTGCATCTCGTTGATTTCACCAGACGGGGAGCGTACAATGTGTACTTGTCTTGGTGCTACCGGTGAATTGTTGCCAGAGGATGTTGGCCATGAAGCATTCCAGAATGTAGATATCTGCCATATTGGTGGTTATCTTGTTCAAAACCACGATATGATCGAGCAGGTTATGATTACTGCTAAGGCTCATGGCGCAAAGGTTTCCCTTGACCTCGCAAGCTATAATGTTGTAGAGTCTAACTTTGACTTCATGCACTACCTTGTAAAGAATTTTGTTGACATTTGTTTTGCTAACGAGGAGGAGACTGCCGCCTACACAAAGACACGAGACCTTGAGGAAGGTGTCAAGCTTCTTGCTCAAGACACAGAGATTGCAATCGCAAAGGGTGGAAGCGCAGGTGTGTGGACAATGACACATGGAGGTAAACCTATCTTCGTTCCATCTCTGCCAAACCGCAACTGCATAGATACAACAGGCGCCGGAGACTTGTTTGCATCGGGTTACCTTCACGGACTAATGACTTCCGACTTCAATATAGAGGTTGCTGCAAAGTATGGTGCCATAGTCGGAGCAAATATTATCGAGCATGTCGGTACAAGAATGAGCAGGGAGATATGGGATTCTATAAAATCTGAGTTCAAGAAGATTTAGGGAAATAAAGTAGTTATGGGAAAGAGTGAGAAGGTTTACTTCTCGCTCTTTTTTGTTTTTCATAATTCTGCTCGGATATGTTAAATTAAAATTTGTTAGAATATAATTCTATAATATTTTTATATAGTAGAATTTTTATTTGTAATTCCGTTTTTGCTTGTTGTGAATTTGCTAAAGAAGTACCTTTGTAGTAGAAATAAAATAAAGCAGATATATGAATGTACAATACTACAAACATTGGAGCAATAATTTGGAGCGATACATGGAATATAAAGTGTATGGTTCTGAGGGAAAGGGTGTGCTAGTATTTCCATCTCAAGATCAAAGATTTTATGAGTGGGAAGATAACGGTATGGTCTCTGTCCTTGCTCCGATGATTGAGTCAGGAAAAATTCATCTTATCTGTTGCGACAGCATAGACAAGGAGACCTGGAGCAATGGCTTGAATGGCGAGAACATTGAATATGTGTCGGAAGAAGAGAAAAGTAGATATCACGAGCGTATAGCACTGCATGAGAACTGGTACAACTATATTGTTGACGAATTGATTCCAGAAGTAAACGGTGGACAAGAACTTATAGTAGCTGGCTGTTCTATGGGAGGGTACCATGCTGGAAACGTGTTCTTTCGTCGCCCTGACTTGTTCAGTACAATACTTTCCTTAAGTGGTTTGTTCCATGCCGACTATTTCTTTCCAAAGTATGATGACAAGTTGATATATTTCAACTCTCCTCTTGATTTTCTAGCAGGACAGCACGACCCTTCGATACTTCTTAACCAGTATAGAAGAAAGCAGATATTCTGTTGTTGCGGTCAGGGTGAATACGAGGAGATTACAAGTGAATCTAATCGTAGGCTTGAGCAGGTTTTGTCAAATGCGGGAGTTAGCGGTGTGTTCGACTTTTGGGGCAAAGACGTAAATCATGACTTCTATTGGTGGCGCAAACAGGCTGTTTATTTCTTCGACAAGATTGTAAACGGAGAGCGTGTCGAGGTGGCTTAGTCAAAAAGTATAAATAACAACAATTAATAGTATAGAGATGAATTTCATTTTCATATCTCCTCATTTCCCTCATTCCTATTGGGAGTTTTGCAATAGATTGAAACAGAACGGAGTGAATGTGCTTGGAATAGCAGACGCTTCGTATGATTCTCTGGATTATCAACTTAGAGATTCCCTTACAGAATACTATAAAGTTGACAATCTTGAGAACTATGATGATGTGTATCGTGCGGTTGCTTTCTTTGCTTTCAAATATGGAAAAATAGACTGGATTGAGTCCAACAACGAATATTGGCTTGAGCAGGATGCACGCTTGAGGTCCGACTTTAATGTAAATAGTGGAATCAAATTGGATGGCATTGCTGCCATAAAGGAAAAGTCGGAGATGAAGAAATTCTACGCTAAGGGTGGTATTCCTACAGCAAGACAGCTCAAGGCTTCGAAAGGGGAGCGCAAGGCACTTGCATTCGCTGTTGAAGTGGGTTACCCGATTATTGCCAAGCCAGACGTGGGTGTTGGTGCAGGTGGTACACACAAAATTCATAATGACGATGAGTTGAAAGCGTTCTACAAGAAGGAGGGAAGCAATGTTTCGAACTATGTGATAGAGGAATTCATTACAGGTGATATATGCTCGTACGATGCCATTATAGACTCAAAGTCCAATCCTTTGTTCGAGTCTATGACAGTATGGCCGCCTTCGATTATGGATATTGTGAACAAGAAGCTTGATTTGTCTTATTTCGTGTCTCCAGCAATTCCTGAATCTTTGAGTGTGCTTGGCAGAAAGACTGTGGAGGCATTCGGTGTTAAGAGCAGATTTGTTCATCTTGAGTTCTTCCGTTTGGACTGTGACAGAAAGGGGTTAGGAAATAAAGGTGATTTCGTTGCTTTGGAAGTAAATATGCGTCCAGCCGGAGGTTATACGCCAGATATGATTAACTTTGCACACAGTGTCGATGTTTACCGTATTTGGGCGGATATGGTAACTTATGACAAATCTCGTCATGCAGTGTCTAGCAAGCATAATGCAGGCAACGCTTTGTCTTTGCCTTGGAA
>JAKSKX010000066.1 GCA_024401535.1 Paludibacteraceae bacterium
GCAGGAGGAAGAAATAAGCCCTAATGAATACTACAAGATGGTGCAGTCGGCAAAGGCGAAACAGCGTAAGCGTGCATCAAGGAGTAACAACAATAACATTGGACAGGAGGATTCTGAATGGTAGATGTAGCACAAGTAAGAATGTTTGGCAAAACCGTAGGTGCTGTGAGTTGGAATCTGCAGTATGGCATTGCACGTTTTGAATATGACGACGACTTCATAAGAAGCGGAATACAGCCATCCCCAATCTTGATGCCAACAAGAGAAGGACGAATATACAGTTTTGGAGAACTGAACCAAGAGACCTTCAAGGGACTCCCAGGAATGCTGGCAGATTCGCTACCAGACACTTATGGTCGTGCTCTGTTTGACAAGTGGCTGGCTTTGACAGGTAGGACGAGTGGCAATGCTATTGAGTCACTATGTTTCATGGGTAAGCGCTGCATGGGAGCTTTGGAGTTCGAACCAGCAATAGAGGGTGCATTCCATTCGCAGCAGCGCATTGAATTGGATAACCTCGTTGCCGTCGCACGAGAGGCATTGACAGAAAAGGATAGTTTTCAGACAAATCTGGAAGATGACAAGAAAACTGCCATAGCAGAGATACTGCGTCTTGGAACTTCTGCTGGTGGACAAAGAGCAAAGGCAATCATAGCTTACAATAAAGAGACTGGAGAAGTCCGTTCAGGACAGGTCGAAGCACCAGAAGGTTTCGACTATTACCTTATAAAACTTGATGGTGTATCTGCAACAGCAGGATTCAGAGAAACAGAAAACTACGGACGTCTGGAGTATTCTTTTGCCAAGTTAGTCCGAGCCTGCGGAATAGACATGACAGAGTGTTCTCTTATTGAGGAAAATGGCAGAGCTCACTTCCTCACTAAACGCTTTGATCGAGCGGGTGGCGAAAAGATCCACATGCAGACACTTTGCGGAATTGCACATTATGACTACCGCCTGCTCAGAGGATATTCATACGAACAGGCATTCAATGTGATGAGAGGTCTAAGATTATCGTACCAAGAGGCACAGGAGATGTTCCGCAGAGTTGTCTTCAACGTTGTTGTAAGGAACCAGGATGACCATACAAAGAATATCTCATTCTTGATGGACAAGTATGGCAAATGGCGACTTTCCCCAGCATACGACATGGGCTATGCCTACAACCCTAACGGCGCATGGACTTCAGCGCATCAGATGTCAATAAACGGAAAATTCGACGATATAACTCGCAATGATTTATTGGAACTTGGCGCTCGAAATAATATCCGAAATGCTTCTCAAATCATAGATGAAGTACGTGAAGCCTGCGCCACATGGCCGACAATCGCAAAGGAATGTGACGTTCCCCAAAACATGATAGACAAAATTTTGCCCAACATGCAACTTCACATATAAAACGAAATGAAAGAAAATCAAAAATAAGAAAGAAAAAGTAGCCCCAATCTGCACGAATATCAAGAAAAATGTGTACCTTTGCACTACAATTGAAACATTGTAGCGAACACAGAGGAACCTACTGAAATCCAGAGGGATGCATCTTCCAAAAGGAATCCTCGAAACTGAGCATTAACAAGCGGTACAAGACACCTTCGCAATGCACTAAATATCAAGCCATTGCACTTTCTGCCATAGATTAGCTATTTGCGAGAAACAAGTTTGTACCGATTAAAAACGTAGAACGCTGATATTCAATTGTTTGTATTTGGTGCATCGGTAAATAACACATACTATATTGGTAAGAAATTGAAATTGAAGAGATATGGATATTGA
>JAKSKX010000067.1 GCA_024401535.1 Paludibacteraceae bacterium
ATAAGTCTCTTTAGTCTCACGGAATTTTATTAACTTTGCACCAAAGTTTATTTTTATTGACTAATATGGCTAAGTTAAATCGTATAAAAGCTGTTCTTGCCGAGCAAGAGAAAACAAGCAAATGGTTGGCAGAGCAAGTTGGGAAGTCTGCGTGCACTGTTAGTAAATGGTGCGGAAATACAGTACAACCAGACCTAAAAACACTGGCTTTGATTGCCAAGTGTCTTAATGTGAAAGTTGCAGATTTGATTAAGGAGCCTAACGAAGAATTATGATCTACGGCAAAGAAAATCATATCCTGTCAACAAAGGATGTTGAAACATTTTTCCATCACCTGGTTTATGAACGCAAGGTGAATTTCCATCCTGATGATATGTTCGAGGATTATGTGTCATGCGAGGGCGGCATCAATACTTTTACGATTGATGAATGTGCTATTTACAATCGCTTGATGGACGAATGTTTCAGAGTATGTGATAATGAAGGAGTTGATATTTACTCCATCGGATTGAAGGAGCTTCAAACGGCTCTTGGTATAAATGTAGCATAAAATGACAAAGAAAAAATACAAGGTGTTAGACCTATTTTGTGGTTGCGGAGGCATAAGCGAGGGCTATGCTCTTGCAGGCTTTGATATTGCAGGTGGCATTGATTTCAATGAATATGCAACCATTACCTTCCAACATAATTTCAAGAAGGCAAAAGTTCACAACATAGACATCACAACCTTCCCAGATAGTCAAATCGAAGAAGAGTATGGTGATGTTGATGTAATTGTTGGTGGACCTCCATGCCAAGGTTTTTCGTCAGCTAATCGTTGGCAGAAGGAGATGGAGGATCCACGAAACAAGTTGTTCTTTGAATATATTCGATTTGTTCAAAAGATACATCCTAAAGTAATCATGATCGAAAATGTAAGAGGACTTCTTACAAGAGATAATGGTTACGCTATTGAGCGTATCAAGGAGATATTAGGTGCTGAAGAGTATAACATAACTTATCAGGTACTCGATGCGTCCGAATACGGTGTCCCTCAAAATAGAAAGAGAGCAATTATTGTAGGAGTTCGTAAAGACTACAAAGATATTAAATTCGACTTCAGCAAAATAGAAAAGCAAGAAAAGACAACTGTAGAAGATGCAATTGGGGAATTGTATTGCTTTGAACAAAGTCCAGACGGAGTTAAGCAAATATCTACACCTGCAGATACACCACTGCGAAAATTCTTAAGAACAAAGGATAATTCTATTCTTGATCAAGATATTGTCTATCCTGCACAAAAGGTTCAAGACCGCATAAAGCATGTCCCACAGGGAGGTAATTGGCAAAATGTGCCAGCAGAATTGTGGCCGACTAATCGTCAAAACCGACATTCTTCTGCATACAAGAGACTTGATCCCAGAACTCAATCTTGTACTATTGATACAGGAAATGCACATAGCAATTATTTTCACCCACTGTTTCATAGAATCCCAACTATCAGAGAGTCTGCAAGACTACAATCTTTCCCTGATAGCTTTGAGTTTCAAGGACAAAGCGCAGAGATTCTTCGATAATGGTCGTAGAAATCGGAGTTTCTTCGATTGTTCTTCGACTTCTTACAGCAAACAAGGGGGTTCTTTCTGAAGGATTCGTTATATTTGCACCGATAAATTGCAATTTTATGGTCACTTATTTTGA
>JAKSKX010000068.1 GCA_024401535.1 Paludibacteraceae bacterium
CCTAGAATCCGCAGCATAGTTTGTTAAGATTTTTTATAATAACCTGGGCAACAAAATATTGCCCAGGGTTTTGCCATGTCAAAAATTTCACTTATCTTTGTGCTGCGAAACTTCAAACATAAGAAATTAGTAACAAGACGTGGCAAAGATACAAATAAAATCTGAGAAAATCACACCTTTTGGTGGAATTTTTCCAATTATGGATGAATTCGACCGTGTTTTGAGCGGAATTGTTGACTCGACACTCGGTTTAAGATGCAAACTTTTCGGCTATCAGTACAGCGAAATCATTCGCTCGCTGATGTGCGTGTACTTCTGTGGCGGTACCTGCATCGAAGACCTCAGCAAACACCTTATACCTTGTGTGTCCCAGCATCCCAAACTCCGTACTTGCAGTTCGGACACGATACTTCGTGCGATAGAAGAACTGACCGAAGACAATGTCTCCTACACTTCTGACAATGGCAAGACTTATGAGTTCAACAAGGCAGAGAAGCTAAATAATCTGCTCTTGGAAGCATTGCTGACAACAGGGCAATTGACAAAAGGCATCGAGTATGACTTTGATTTCGACCACCAGTTCATCGAAACAGAAAAGTATGATGCGAAAACTACCTACAAACATTTCAGGGGATATGGTCCCGGCATTGCCGTAATCAATAACATGATTGTTGGAGTCGAGAATCGTGACGGCAATACCAACGTGCGGTTCCATCAGCAGGACACACTGGAAAGAATGTTTCAGCGACTGGAAGGCAAAGGACTGAAAATCAACTGGGCGAGGATGGATTGCGGATCTTGTTCAGAGGAGATTGTCAAGATGGTAGAGAAGCATTGCAAGCATTTCTATATCCGCGCCAACCGATGCTCCTCTCTCTATGACGACATCTTTGCGCTGCGAGGCTGGAAGAAGGAAGTGATCAATGACCTGGAATTCGAACTGAACTCCATTCAGGTAGAGAAATGGAAGGGCAAGGCATATCGTCTTGTCATCCAACGTCAGAAACGTATCGATGGAGATCTTGACCTTTGGGAAGGTGAATACACCTATAGATGCATACTGACCAACGACCATTCTTCTTCAGTCAGGGATATTGTGGAGTTCTATAACAAGAGAGGCGGCAAAGAGAGAATCTTTGATGAAATGAACAATGGGTTTGGATGGAGCCACCTCCCAAAGTCTTTCATGTCACAGAATGCAGCTTTCCTCTTGTTGACAGCACTCATCTACAACTTCTACAAATACATCCTCTCTAAGCTCAAGGTCTCTGACTTCGGTCTGAAACCTACAAGCAGAATCAAGACTTTCGTATTCAAGTTTGTCTCCGTAGCGGCTAAATGGATCAAAGCCGCAAGGCAAAATGTCCTGAATATTTACACCAGCAATCAAGCCTATGCCAAGTTGGATTTCGGATAATGCCATGATTTAGTGCTTTCTTAGCGTATTACCTCAAGTCGCTTTGTGGGGTAAGGGGGTATTATGCAGCATTGTGGAGAATTTATTGTCTTGTTCCATTCAAGGCAATAAATTCGTCTGATTCACATGATAACTTTACCTATCATATTAATCTGCGGATTTGAGG
>JAKSKX010000069.1 GCA_024401535.1 Paludibacteraceae bacterium
TTCTAAAAGTTAATTATCTCAAAAAATATAAATAAAACGTATCAATACATAAAAACATTTTGTGTAATTAAAAGAAAATTAGTACTTTTGCATTTATAACAAAAATCACAAAAGTTATGGCATATCTTAAACGAATATTTGATATACAGTTGCAAGAACATCTTGACGCAATGGGAGCAGTCCTCGTAGAAGGACCTAAATGGTGCGGAAAGACAACGACATCAGAACAGTTCGCACGCAGTGTTATCCGACTGCAGGACACTAACCACAGGGATGAGTATCTTGCCACGGCTGCAACAAAACCTGCATTCCTTCTTGAGGGTGACACACCAAGACTTATTGACGAGTGGCAGGATGCACCTGTACTTTGGGATGCTGTTCGCACGATGGTTGATGATCGAGGCTTACCTGGGCAGTTTATCCTGACTGGTTCCAACAGCGTTGATGATTCAAAGATTCACCATACAGGAACCGGGCGTATCTCAAGAATGCAGATGCTTCCTATGAGTTTGTACGAATACGGTGAGTCTAATGGTACGGTTTCTCTTATCGATATGTTTGACAACCCCGAGATGGAAGTGTTTGCGAAGTCTGATATGGATGTTGAGCACATTATATTCTCCGCATGTCGTGGCGGCTGGCCTGCTACACTGAATCTGAAAACTGACAAGGCGAAACTTCTCGTTGCAAAGGAATATGTCAAGTCCGTCTATACAAAAGACATATCACACGTTGATGGTGTGAAGCGTAATTCAAAACTGGCACACCTCATATTAAAGTCATACGCCCGGAATATCTCAACATTGGCAAAGACAACTTCCTTACTAGCTGATGTGGTTGGCTCGGAAAACATGGAATGTACGCGACCAACCTTCGATAGCTACGTAGAAGCTCTGGAGAAATTGTTTGTCATACAGGATATTGACGCATGGTGTCCTGCAATCAGGAGTAAGACCGTAATACAGAGTCGTCCAAAGCGTGCATTCTGCGATCCTTCTGTTGCCGTTGCATTGCTCGGACTTAGTCCACAAGCTATGACTACACAGCTGAAGACCTTTGGTTTCATTTTTGAACAGATGTGCGCCAGAGACCTTAGGGTATATTCTGCCGCTCATGGCAGCACATTGTCATACTACCGTGACCGCTACGGACTGGAGGCTGACCTTGTACTGCATCTTGAAGACGGACGCTATGCATTGATAGAATGTAAGCTTGGCAGCAAGGAGATTGACGATGGTGCCTCGCATCTGCTGGAAATAAAACGATTGGTGAAGGAGCATAACGAAAAAGAGAAACAGATGCCTCTGAGAGAGCCAGACTTGCTTATTGTCCTCACAGGTGGAGAGATGGCTTATACCCGACCAGACGGAGTAAAGGTTATACCGCTTGCATGTTTAAGGAATTGACGATATGGAGAATAATAAAGATAATAATTCGGAAGCCTTTGAGCAGTTCCGCAACGAGATTTTGCAATGGCGCATGGAGCATCTGCTTGAATGCAAGATGTTTGAGC
>JAKSKX010000007.1 GCA_024401535.1 Paludibacteraceae bacterium
CGACCCCTTTTGATGCTGCAGTAAAGACATTCTCGCTTTTGGGAATGGACAAGACGAAGCACAAGAATGGTGTACTTTTCTATATCTTGTGCGACGATAGAGCTTTTGCGGTGATAGGAGACAGAGGTATTGACCTTGTTGTGCCTAATGGATTCTGGGACGACATTTGTGCCAGCCTTTCCAATTATTTCAAGCAGGGAGACTTTGCCGGAGGGCTAGAGTTTGCCATTTTGAAGTGCGGTGCTAAACTCAAGGAGTTTTTCCCTTCCGATAGCAGTAACGAGGACGAGTTGCCAAACGATATTTCCTATGGTAAGAATGAATAGAATACTTAAATATGCATTGACTTTGCTAATGTCTCTCGTAGTCTTTACTATGAGCGCAGCGGGTATTCCCGATAAGCCCAAAGAGGAGAGACTAGTGAATGATTTTGCTGGTATTCTATCACCAAACACTGTTGCTGTACTTGAGGATTCTTTGGTGCGTGTTTCCAATAGGACATCCACTCAAATTGCTGTAGTTACTGTCAACTCTCTTGATGGATATGATGTTTCCCAGTTCGCCTATACCCTCGGAGAAAAATGGGGCGTGGGTGGAGCCAAGAACAATAATGGCGTTGTAATACTTGTTAAGCCGAAGACTCCTGACAGCAGAGGTCAAGCTTTTATTGCTACCGGATATGGACTCGAGGGAGTTCTTCCCGATATCATTTGCGGCAGAATTGTAAATGATATCATGATTCCCTATTTCAAGAGGAACGATTACCAAGGGGGAATCACTGCAGGAACTTACGAGGTAATAAAGCGAGTTCAAGGCGAATATACTGCAGATCCTTACGACGAGGAAATTGATTGGGTGACAATTCTTATTATGTTTGGTATCATAGGTCTTTTCCTTTACATCACCTTCAAGAGCGGTGGGGGCAGTAACTTTGGCGGAGGTAGTGGCAGAAGAAGATACAATGACCATATTACCTATTCCAACGACTCTTTCATCTTCGGCAGGGGTGGATTCTCTGGCGGAGGTGGCGGAGGCGGTTTCGGCGGTTTTGGCGGCGGTCACTTCGGTGGAGGTGGAGGTGGCGGAAGCTGGTAACTACTTTTTTTAACTGATAATAACAATAAAACGATAAATGGGTAAGATTATTCTGACTGGTGACCGTCCTACGGGCAAGCTTCACCTCGGACATTATGTAGGTTCTCTAAAGCGTCGTGTTGAGTTGCAGAACTCTGGCGAGTTTGAGAAGATTTTTATTATGATTGCTGATGCTCAGGCTTTGACTGACAATGCTGACAATCCCGAGAAGGTGCGTCAGAACATTATCGAGGTTGCGCTTGACTACCTTTCTGTAGGTATTGACCCTACTAAGTCAACAATCTTTATACAGAGCCAGGTTGCTGAGCTTACTGAACTTGCTTTCTATTACATGAACCTTGTTACAGTTAGCCGTGTTCAGCGCAATCCGACTGTTAAGACTGAAATCAAGTTGAGAAACTTCGAGGCTAACATCCCTGTTGGTTTCTTCTGCTATCCTATCTCTCAGGCTTCGGATATTACTGCCTTCCGCGCAACTACAGTTCCTGTAGGTGAGGACCAGGCTCCGATGATCGAGCAGACTCGTGAAATTGTAGCTCGTTTCAACAATATCTATGGCGAGACTCTTGTCGAGCCTAACATCCTTCTCCCTGACAATGCGGCTTGTCTTCGTTTGCCAGGTACAGACGGAAAGGCAAAGATGAGCAAGAGCCTTGGAAACTGTATCTATCTTTCGGACTCTGAGGCAGATGTCCAGAAGAAGGTCAAGTCTATGTTTACCGACCCTACTCACTTGAAGGTTTCTGACCCAGGTAAGCTTGAGGGCAACACAGTGTTCACATACCTTGACGCTTTCAGCCGTGACGAGCATTTCGCAGAGTTCCTTCCAGAGTACAAGTGCCTTCAGGAGTTGAAGGACCACTATACAAGAGGTGGACTTGGTGACATGAAGGTTAAGATGTTCCTTAACTCTATCCTTCAGGAGGAGCTTCGTCCAATTCGTGAGCGCAGAAAAGAGCTTGAGAAGGACATCGTTGACGTGTACCGTATCCTAAAGGAGGGTTCTGATGTTGCAAGAGCTGTAGCTGCCGATACTTTGGCTGACGTCAAGCGCGCGATGAAGATTAACTACTTCGAGGACCAGGAGTTGATTCAGGAGCAGGCAAAAAGATATGCTGAACTAGCTAATCAGTAAATCCCATGCAATTTCTAAAAGGGTGGAGTGACATGAAGATGTCGTTCCACCCTTTTGTTTTTGCGTTTCGATGTCTGTCGTGTCACAGTTAGTTTCCATTTTTCCCCTTTTGTGCTTTGTATGGTGTCGGACGGCAAATACAAAGAAGCCAATCTTCTCAAACTTTGCCAATGGACAAATTTTAAGTTTCATGCAGGTAACAACCTCTCTTCAGAGGGGAATAAGCCTTTTGCAGTTCCTTTATCAGTATCTTTTGATTAAAAATACACCGGGAGTATGAATATTCCTGTCTGTTTTGTTACCTTTGCTTCGATTTACTTCCAAACAAATAAATCTGCTAAAAATGAGCAAGACTTCCTTTATAAGATATGTATGGCTGGTGTCAATCATCCGCCAGTACGGACACATAACTCTTAGCCAGATACAAGATGAGTGGAGGCGCTCGAGTTTGAGTGATAATTTCACGGATCTTCCCCGTCGTACCTTTGCTTCACACAAGGATGCGGTAGAGGAAATGTTCGGCATTAAAATAAAGGTCAACGGTTACAACCAGTACTATATAGCTGAAGAGGAGGACACGACTGGGCTTCATAATGTACTGCTCGATTCATTCGCCATAAAGAATATCTTTAGCATGGTTCCAAGTCTGGAGGGCAGAATCCTATACGAGAACGTGCCTTCTGGCCACAAGTACCTGGTAAGTATAGTGGAAAGCATGAAGATGTCCAGGAAACTGGCTATACATTACCATAAGTTCGGTGCTTCGGAATCGAACTTGCATTATTGCAACCCGTTGGCGCTAAAGACCTACAGAAGACGCTGGTATCTTATTGCCCAAGATTCAGAGAATACGGATTACATTTTCCCTTTGGCTTTGGACAGAATATCATCTCTGGAGGAGCTTGACGAGACGTTCTTCATGCCAAAGGGCTTTGATGCGCAAACTTATCTGAGAAATTGCGTGGGAATGTTCAACAACAATGATATAAAGCCCGAAAAAATCGTGTTCCGAACAACTGAAATTGCTGCGGACTATGTCAGAACTCTGCCATTCCACCATTCGCAGAAGGAGTTGCGCACTGAGGACGGGTGGGTGTATTTCGAACTGTTTGTCAAGCCTACCTATGACTTGAAGCAGCAGTTCATCGAGCAGATGGACGGGCTTGAGGTTATGGAACCGCTCAGTTTGAGGAACAGTATGGCTGAAATAGCAGAGTCTATATTGAAAAGGTATTCTAAACAGTAATAATGGGATAAAAGTTGTTTTAAAGCAATAAAATCTGTATATTTGTTGAAAGAGAGTGTTTTTTTTGTATGTTTTTCTTGGTCGTTTTTAGAATTGTTCTTATGTTTGCATCCGAAACGAGGGATAAACGGGCTAAAGTAAACGCTTTCCGACAGTTTCAATAGATAAGAATTGTTTAACTAATAAAATTGATAAAAAGATTATGAAGAAGATTTTTAATCTTGCAGTTATTTTGTCAACACTTTTCGCAGGTGTAGCTTTCACTTCATGTGAGGATGACGAGGAGGATTCAAAGGAGAACGCTGAGAAGCAGGGTAAGACTGAGCTTCAGGTAGTTAAGGGCGGTGAGTACTCTTGCTCAAACGCAGTTAAGGCTTTCTCTTTCAAGGTAACTGATGCTAAGGGAACTTATATTGATGGTACTCAGGAGGTAACTTTCAAGATCGATGGTTTCGATGGTGACATTACTCTTTCTGATGCTGGTAACTCTTATCTAATCTGGAATGGTACTCAGTTCGTTTCAGCTAATACTGCAACTGCTAAGGATCATGTAAAGGATATCGTTATGTGCCTTGCATACAAGAACTCTAAGGCTGATTACACAATCACTTCAGCTACAGTTAACGACACAATGAATGGTCTTGGTGCTACAGAGTCTAAGTTCTCTGCTAACAACCGTGAGGCTAACAAGTAATTGCAAGTCAAAAGCTTCAAAGAATAAGAGCTACACCGCAAGGTGTGGCTCTTTTTTTTGTGTGCGATGCGCATTAAACTGTAGCTTAAAATGTTATGTAGCATAAACCTATATTTTATTAAAAAATTATTACATAACTTTGAAAATAAATATCTATCTTTGCCGAACGTTGTGTGTTGTGTGCTTCCTATTGCGCCCAGTTCATGGCGAGAAAAAGATAATATAAAATAAATTTAAGAATAAAAACATGGATTTCGGACATTTTGACGATGCGAACCGTGAGTTCGTCATCACCAATCCCGCAACACCATTCCCTTGGATTAACTACCTAGGAAATGAGGACTTCTTCGGTTTGATCTCTAATACAGCCGGAGGTTATGACTTCTACAAGGACGCTAAGTTCCGTCGTATCACTCGTTACCGTTACAACGGTGTACCTATGGATAACGGTGGTCGTTACTTCTACATCAACGACAACGGTACTGTTTGGAACCCAGGTTGGAAGCCTTGCAAGACTCCACTTGACTCATACGAGTGCCGTCATGGTATGAACTACACTCGCATCACTGGTTCTAAGAACGGTATCGAGGCGTCAGTTCTTTTCTTCGTTCCTTTGAAGACTTGGGCTGAGGTTCAGAAGGTAACTTTGAGAAACACTTCTCCTGTTGCCAAGAAGATCAAGTTGTTCTCTTTCGCTGAGTGGTGTTTGTGGAATGCCGCAACAGATATGGAGAACTTCCAGCGTAACTGGTCAACTGGTGAGGTTGAGATCGACGGAAGCGTAATCTATCACAAGACAGAGTACAAGGAGCGTCGTGACCACTACGCATACTACGCAGTAACAAATGCAAAGATTGACGGTTACGATACTGACCGTGAGTCATTCATCGGTCTATACAACGAGTTCGCTGACCCTCAGTGTGTAATGGCTGGTAAGCCAGGTAACTCTTTGGCACACGGTTGGTCGCCTATCGCTTCTCACTACATCGAGGTTGAGCTTCAGCCAGGAGAGAGCAAGGACTACATCTTCGTCCTTGGTTATGTAGAGAACAAGCAGGAGGAGAAGTTCTCTAAGGAGGACATCGCACGCAAGAAGAGCGGCGAGTTGATTTCTTCTCAGGATTCAGACGTAACTCTAGTAAACAAGAAGAAGGCACAGGAGCTAATCAAGAGATTCTCTACAGTAGAGGCAGTTGACGCTGCATTCGCAGAGTTGGCTAATATGTGGGATATCCTTCTTGACAAGTACGTTGTTAAGTCAGAGGATGACAAGCTTAACCGTATGGTTAATATCTGGAGCCAGTACCAGTGTATGATCACATTCAACTTCTCTCGTTCAGCTTCATTCTTCGAGAGCGGTGTTGGTCGTGGTATGGGATTCCGTGACTCTAACCAGGACTTGGTTGGTTTCGTTCACCAGATTCCTTCTCGTGCTCGCGAGCGTATAATTGATATCGCATCTACTCAGTTCCCTGACGGAGGTTGCTACCACCAGTACCAGCCACTTACTAAGCACGGTAACAATGACATCGGTGGTGGATTCAACGATGACCCATGCTGGTTGATCTTCGGTACTGCTGCATACGTTAAGGAGTCAGGAGACTTCTCTATCCTTAAGGAGCCAGTTCCATTCGATAACAAGCCAGGTACAGAGGTTTCATTGTTCGAGCACTTGAAGATTTCTTTCAACCACGTTGTTAACAACCTTGGACCTCACATGTTGCCACTAATCGGTCGTGCTGACTGGAACGACTGTTTGAACTTGAACTGCTTCTCTTGGGATCCAAACGAGTCATTCCAGACTACAGAGAACAATTCAGTAGGTTCAAAGGCTGAGTCTTTGATGATTGCAGGTTTGTTCGTAGTAACTGGTAAGGACTACGTAGAGCTATGTAAGGAGATCGGTGAGACTGCAGAGGCTGAGCGCGCACAGAAGTGCATCGACTCTATGGTTGAGGCAGTTAAGAAGCACGGTTGGGACGGAGAGTGGTACCTACGTGCATACGACTTCTACGGAAACAAGATCGGTTCTAACGAGTGTGAGGAAGGTAAGATCTTCATCGAGTCTCAGGGATTCTGTACAATGGCAGGTATCGGACTTGAGGAGGGTATGGTTGACAAGGCTATCGACTCATGTAAGAAGTATCTTGACTGTGAGCACGGTATGGTACTTAACAACCCTGCCTACACAACTTACCACGTTGAGATGGGTGAGATTTCTTCTTATCCTGCAGGTTACAAGGAGAACGCAGGTATCTTCTGTCACAATAACCCTTGGGTAATCATCGGTGAGACAGTTGCTTCTCGTGGTAACGATGCTTGGGAGTTGTTCCGCAAGATCGCACCTATGTACTTGAAGGATCAGGCACTTCACAAGGTTGAGCCATACGTAAACTGCCAGATGGTTGCCGGTAAGGACGCTGCTAAGCCAGGTGAGGGTAAGAACTCTTGGTTGACAGGTACAGCTGCTTGGATGTGGTTGACTGTTTCCCAGTACTTGCTAGGTATCAAGCCTTCTTACAAGGGATTGGAGATCAACCCATGTCTTCCATCAGACATGAAGCCTTACTCTGTAAACCGTAAGTTCCGTGACGCTGACTACAGCATCAAGGTTGTTCCTAACGGTACTCAGAAGGGTGTCAAGAAGGTTATTGTTAACGGTAAGGAGATTGCAGGAAACGTCGTTCCTATGCAGCCTGCTGGTAGCAAGAACACTGTTGAGGTAATAATGGGATAATATATCCTTGAAACATAAGAGTTGCAGGTGGGGTTTCCATCCTGCACTCTTTTGTTTGTTTTTATCAAAGACTGAACAATAATATTAAAAGCAATTCAATGAAGAAACTGATTGTTGCTCTTGTTTCTTTTCTTATGGTTCTTGCTACTTCATGTAACCAGAAGAACGAGGAGCCGCAGGTATTCAAAGATTCTATTCCTGCAGTTGAGCTATACGGCGCATTGCAAGTAAAAGGTCTTCAGTTGTGCGATCAGCATGGTGATCCCGTACAGCTCGGAGGAATCAGCACGATGGGTTATCAGTGGTTCGGCCAGTGCTACACTAGAGAGTCTATCGAGATGATGGTTAAAGAATGGCACATCAAGATTCTCCGTCTCGCTATGTATGTCGAGGAGGGAGGATACAATTATAAACCAGAGATACGTGATGAGATGTGTAATCTCATCGACATCTGTGAGGAGCTTGGCATCTATTGTATTATGGACTGGCATATATTGTCTCCAGGTAATCCGTTAGATCCTAAGTATTCCAAGGCTGAAGATTTCTTTAAGTTTATGGCTAAAAGAAATGCAGGTAAGCCTCATGTACTATATGAGATTTGCAACGAACCTAACGGCAGCAAGGTAACTTGGGACACTATCGCAACTTATGCTAATAAGATTATACCTATTCTTCATAGTGCAGCGGACAGTGTGGGAGCGCCTCATCCAATCGTAATTGTTGGAACTCCTCAGTGGTGTCAGCTTGTTGACGCCTGTATCAAGGATGGTCGTACTCAGGGTAACGGACTTGATCTTGACGCATATCTTCCAGACAATGACAAGAGATTGAAGTTCGATAACGTAATGTATAACTTCCATTTCTATGCAGGTTCACATAACGAGGGACATTTGGAGAAGGGAAAGGAGAACTACTATGACATGTACACTTACATGTATGACGTTCTTGGTCGTATTCCTGTATTTTGTTCTGAGTTCGGTTGTGTAGAAGCTTGGGGTGGCGGTGACGAGGACTTCGACCGTACAGACAAGTGGTTGCTTATGCTTTCGGGAAACAATGCAGGTAAACAGAAGGTAAGTTTCTGTAACTGGAGTTTCTGTGACAAGGACGAAACATCTTCAATCTTCCTTCCTGGTTCATGCAAGTCAAAGGAGTGGGAGAAGCGTTCTCCGGCAGGCGAGTACATGAAGCGCGTGCTTGCAGTTGTTAACGGAGGAATTAAGGATACAACGGTGCTTAAGCGTTCAAATATATATTTGAAGCCTGAGCAGTAATGACAAGTAATCTTTTAACAATAAATCTATACAAATAAAACACAAATAATTATGGCATTAATTGACGAAAACAATCACAAGCTTAGCGTGCTTGAGAAGTGCGCGTATGGAGCTGGAGATTTGGCGTGCAACCTATTTTGGGGTATCGTATGTATCGCCAGTATGTTCTATTCTGATATCTTTGGATTGAAACCTGCTGATGCTGGTTTTATGATGATGATTATCAGTTGGTTGGATATTGTGATTGACGTATTTATCGGAGGCGCTTCCGATAGGTGTAACACAAAGTATGGTAAGTTCCGTCCTTGGATTCTTTACGGATTGGTTCCATTCTGTGTGGCAGGTGTATTTGCATTCCGCACTCCAGAACTCTCTATGACTGGAAAGTTGATATATGCTTATATTTCTTTCTTCTTGTTCAGAATTCTTTACGCTGTAGTAAACGTGCCTTACGGTGCTTTGCTCGGAGTTCTTTCTAAAGATCCAGAGGAGAGAGACTCAGTTTCTGCATATAGAAATATTGGTGCCCAGATTGGTTTCTGGTTGAGCTTCGCAATGGTAATGGACTTTGCTGATATGATGCAGGATGCAACAGGAGCTTCAACATCTTCTTCATTTTACTATGTAGTGTTGATTTACGGTATTGTTGCTTTGGCATTGCTGTTCTTTACATTCAAGTTCACAAGAGAGCGTGTTAAGCCAATTAAGGAGCAGAACAACAGTTTGAAGGAAGACCTTTCCGACCTTGCGTCAAATCGTCAGTGGTGGTGCCTTTCTTTAGCTGGAATTGCATTGATTCTTTTCACTGCATGTCATAACTCTACTGCTACATATTATGCAAAGTATTTCCTTGCTGATATAGAGATTGTTGAGCCTGCAAGTAAGATTCTTGAAATCTCAAAGACTCAAGATAACAAGGAGACTCCTATCTACAGATTGGAGAACGGAAGATTGGATACTCTATCAGTAGGAAAGATGGTCGTTAACGGCGATACAGTAAATATTGAAAGATGTTTCGAGACTATCGGAGCTGACGGCAAGTTGGCTAACATCAAGTCTGTTAGAGGTGAGGATACAGAGGTTAAGGTTGGTGACTGCGTAAGTTTCTTTAAGTACAATATCGAGGGTACTTGTTTCGGAATGAAGGTTAACTGGCAGAGATTCTACTCTTGGTTTGCTTCTCTTGGAACATTGTTCACTATTCTTGGTACAATGCTTATCAAGCCTATAGTTACAAGATTCGGAAAGAAGCCAGTTTGGATTGGATGTTTCATTCTTTCGGCTTTGGTTTCGCTTCTATTCTTGTTCATCCCTAAGGATAGCCTTTCTACAATCATCGTACTAAACTGTTTGTTTACTTTGATTATTGGCCCGACTGGATTTATCATGTGGAGTATGTACGCTGACGTAGCTGATAACGCAGAGGTTGAGACAGGTCGTCGTGCAACAGGTTTGATTTATACTTCTGCCACAATGGCTCAGAAGTTGGGTTACTCAATCGCTAACTCGCTTCCATTGTTCGGTCTAGCAATCATCGGCTTCATTTCAAACGATGTTAACATTACTTCTGACATCAAGGAATCTGTAAAGGTTATCTTCGTTTTGGTTCCATTGATAGGAGCTGCGTTGGGAGTTCTTGCTTTGGTATTCTATACAATCGACAATAAGAAGATTGAGGAGAATGCAAAGAAGCTTGCAGAAATGAAGGCTAATAAGGAAAGTGTTGTAGCAGAGTAAAATTAAAATAAAACTCATACGAAGAGGGTTGCTCGAAAGAGTTGCCCTCTTTTGTTTGTTATAATAAGATGTTTCTTGGTCATGTAAGCGAATATTATTATCGTGGTGTGAGTTCGTAATGACGGGAACTTTTTTACTAGTAATATTTGTGTTAAAAATCCTTAGTTTTGCTCGATTACAACATAAAAATTAAAAAAGGTTGTGAAATTTAGTTGATTATTTTTATCTTTGCTACCAAATTGTGAATTGTAGATAGATGTTTAGTTTAAAACATATAAGACTTATTTTCTTTTTTGCACTGATATCGGTGTTTCAAATTGCTTACTCTCAAGCATCTTATGTTGGAGAGTTGGGGTTGAATGGTGGAATTTCCTACTATAATGGTGATGTGAATTCTACGCGAATTTTCGTGCATAACAGGGAGGCAGCGGGGCTATTCTTCCGATTGAGAGTCAATGATTACATAGGTATAAAGATAGATGGAGGTATCGCAGGCGTTAAAGGTAGTGGAAAGAACTTCCCTAAGAACCATCTGCCTTTGAAGTACGAGAATGGTGCTGCCGGTTATAACTATGAGTTTTCAAAGAGGCTCCTTAATGTTGATGCTTTGTTTTGCCTTAACTTCTTCAAGTTCGACTACCATAAGCATGACAGAGAGGCAAAGTGGCACACTCCATACGTCATGTTAGGCCCAGGTCTAGCGATTCAGGACCAGTGGACAGGTAATGACTGCATGTTAAATTTAGCCTATGGAGTAGGATATAAGTTTAAGATAGGCCCTCGTGTCAACGCTGGTGTCGAGTGGACAATGCACAAGCTCACACACGACAATTTGGACAACGAAGGCTTCAAGAAATACTTGGATGACCCATATAAGGTTGGTCACGAGAGATTGAAGAATAATGACTATTTTAGTACATGTGTTCTCTTCGTTTCATTCGATTTGATTAAGAAGAGAGGTATTTGTCATTAATTATTAAGGTAACAATGAGCAAGATAAACGAGATAGATAGAGACAGACTTCCACAGCACGTTTCCATTATCATGGACGGTAATGGAAGATGGGCTAAGGAGAGAGGTCAGGAGCGCATTTTTGGACACAAGGAAGGAGTTGATTCCGTTGACAAAGTTGTAGAAGCTGCGGCTGAACTTGGCATAAAGTACATTTCCATGTACGCTTTCAGTACCGAAAATTGGAACAGACCAAAAGAAGAGGTGGCCGGACTGATGGAGATTTTTGCGACTGCCATGTCTGCCTATATCGGAAAGTTGATGCAGAATAATGTCAGAATCATCATTCTTGGTGATTTGGACAAACTATCTGATACCGCAAAGGAGAAGCTGGTTGACGGTATGCAGAAAACAGCTTCGAATACAGGTCTTACTATGATTCTCTTTATCAGCTATTCCTCTCGTTGGGAGATTATCGAAGCTGTGAAGAATATAGCTAAAGGGGCAAAGAGCGGAGAGATAAACATTGATGACATTAATGATGACATGTTCTCGAGTTATCTTTGCACAAAGGGCATTCCCGATCCCGACTTGATGATTCGTACAAGCGGCGAGCAGAGAATAAGCAACTTCCTGATGTGGCAGTTGTCCTACGCAGAGTTGTATTTCAGTAACGTAAGCTGGCCTGAGTTCAAGAAAGAGCAGTTTTTTGAGGCGATTGCGGATTACCAGAAGCGACAGAGGCGTTTCGGTAAGACAGGAGAACAGATTGAAAATAAACTATGATATCGATGTACAGAAATATAATAAACTGTGGACGAAGTGCAGTATTGATGGGTATTTTTACTGCGTTTGGTTTGCTTTTGTCGTTATTCCCGGCGAGCGCCCAGTCTGATTCCTCTGCAGTTGTATTGGATTCCTTAGTAACACCTGTAGCAGAGGGCAATTCGTTGCCTCGTATATATTATTCTTCTAATCCTAAAACATATACTATTCAGTCAGTAGATGTTGTGGGTGCTGACGGATATGACAAGAATGTCGTATCCAACTATTCTGGTCTTTATGCTGGTCAGGAGGTTAAGGTTCCTGGACCTGCATTCTCTAATGCCATCAAGAGATACTGGAAGCAGGGATTGTTCTCGGACGTTAAGATTTACGCTACAAAGATTGTTGATAACAAGATATGGTTGGAGATAAGTGTGAAGCAGCGTCCAAGGGTTTCTGACATCACATTCTCTGGAATAAAGAAGAAGGACTCTGATCACTTCTCTTCAAACATAGGTATTACCAAAGGCAGTCAGATTTCGCAGAACATGATTGATCGTGCTCGCGGAATTATAAGAAAGGAACTTGAAATTGACGGTTACAAGAACGCAGATGTTAACATAACATTCAATGATGATCCACAGAAGCCTGGATATGTAATCGTTAATATTGACATTGACAAGAAAAACAAGGTAAAGATATACCGTATCAATATCGAGGGGAACGAAAATGTTAAGTCCAGCAAGCTAAAGTTTGCTATGAAGGACACTAAGGAAAAGCATATCATCCCTAACTTGTTCAAATCAAAGAAGTTTGTAGCCGAGAATTACGAAAAGGACAAGCGTCTGTTAGTTGACAAGTATAACGAATACGGTTACCGTGACGCTGAAATCGTATTTGATACAGTATATCAGTCCGAAAAGAAGCCAAAGCGTGTAGATATCAGGATAAAAGTTAGCGAGGGTAAGAAGTACTATATTCGCAATATAACATGGGTAGGCAATACCGTTTATCCAGAAGCGTATTTGTCTCAGGTTTTTGGAATGAAGAAGGGTGACGTTTACAACCAGAAACTTCTTCAGGAGAGACTTTCTGATGATGAGGATGCTGTTTCCGGTCTTTACCTTGACAATGGATATTTGTTCTTTAATGTTGATCCTATAGAGTCGAACATCGAAGGAGATTCTGTAGATCTAGAGATGAGAATCTATGAGGGAAGACAGGCAGTAATAAACAACGTGGAAATTCACGGAAACGAGGCAGTGTTCGAGCATGTCATACGCCGTGAGCTACGTACTAAACCAGGTCAGTTGTTTAGCAAGAGCGACCTTCAGCGTTCAGCTCGTGAACTTGCGGCAACTGGACATTTTAATCCAGAGAAACTTGATATTCGCCCAATTCCAAATCCTGAAGAGGGTACTGTAGATATTGTCTATAATCTTGAACAGAAGAGAAATGACCAGTTCGAGCTTTCTTTCGGTTACAGTCAGACAGGTGTGACAGGTTCGTTGGGCGTTAAGTTCACAAACTTCTCTTTGGGTAATTTGTTCAATAAAAAAGCATACAAGCCATTGCCTCAGGGAGACGGCCAGACATTGCAGTTGTCATATTCAACCAATGGTCGTTACTACCAGTGTGCAAGTGCTACATTCCTTGAGCCTTGGTTTGGAGGAAAGAAGCCAGTCAGTCTTTCCGGCTCGTTCTTCTGGAGCAAGCAGACTGATGTAAGTAGCAGATATTTCGATAATAGTTATTACACTTACTACAATGACTATTCAAACAACTACATTAACTATGAGTCAGACCCTGACAAATACATAGTTACTGTAGGTGCGTCTGTAGGACTAGGAAAGAGATTGAAGTGGCCGGATGATTATTTCTCGTTATACTATGAGTTGGCTTACCGTCACTATAAATTGCAAGACTGGAACTTCTTTACATTGTCAACCGGTAAGGCAAACAACCTTCGTTTAGGTGTTACGTTTGCTCGTAACTCTATCGATAACCCTTACTATACTCGTAGAGGATCATCGTTTTCGCTTTCAGTACAGGCAACCCCTCCATACTCACTCATGAAGGACAACTCTACGGTCGATGCGTTGCTTGACAAGAAGGAAAATGTAGGATTGACAAGCGAGGAAAATCTGAAGTTGAAGCAAGATTTGTACAAGTGGGTTGAGTACTACAAGACTGAGTTCAAGGCCAAAGTGTTCACTCCGATTTCTAAGAACCAGAAGCTTGTACTCCTAACTCGTGCAGAGTATGGATTCCTTGGATACTATGACAAGAACCACCGTTCTCCATTCGAGAGATACTATTTCGGAGGAGACGGAACAAGTGGAACAAGTTCTACGTATGCTATGTCTATTGTTACGCTTAGAGGATACAAGAATGGATATTTGACGCCTCGTGACAATGAAGGTTTGTATGCGGGAAACTTGTATTCGAAGGTGTCTTTGGAGTTGCGTTATCCTTTGATGCTTGAGCAGGCAGCAACAATATACGCCTTGGCTTTCGCTGAGGCAGGTAACTGCTGGTACGATTTCAAAGACTTCAACCCATTCAATTTGAAGCGTTCTGCCGGTGCCGGTGTGAGGGTGTTCCTTCCAATGCTTGGACTACTTGGTGTTGACTGGGGATATGGATTCGATACGGATCTTGTTACAGGCAAGAAGTCAAAGACTAACTTCCATCTTGTAATCGGTCAGGAATTCTAACAATAAACAAAGAAGAAAATGAAAAGATACATTCTTTCTATTATATTTGCCACTTTTTGCTGTATGTGTTCCTTTGCACAGTTTGGTGGCGGTAAAGTGGCAGTTATTGACCTCGAGTACATTTTAAAGAATATGCCGATGTATGAGTCTGCAAACGAACAGGTGAAGCAGATATCTAAGAAGTGGCAGGCAGAAGTAGAGCAGAAGCACGAGGAGGCCCGTGTACTTCAGAAAAACTATCAGACTGAGGTAGTGTTCCTTTCCGATGACATGAAGAAGTCTAAGGAGAAAGAGATTCTTGCCAAGGAGAAGGAAGCCAATGAACTTCAGCGTAAGTACTTCGGTCCTGACGGCGAGCTTTTCAAAAAGAAGGAGAGTTTGATGAAGCCTATACAGGATGAAATATATATTGCCGTGAAGGATATTGCCGACAGTAAGGGATATGGTTTGGTTCTTGACAAGGCTTCTACTGCTGGAGTTATCTACTTCACTTCCAAGATTGATATTAGCGATGATGTGCTTGGAAAGCTTGGATATGTTAAGTAATCTTAAAATTTGCTAAAGATGAGATTATTTCATGGTGTAATCCTACTTTTCTTGCTTATCTTTGCACCGTTATCAGCCCAGAACACTAAACTCAGGCTTGCGCATTATGACGAGGAGCAGGTGTTGAAGGCTATGTCTGAGACTGCAGAAGTTGAAAGAGCAATCAAAAGTCTCGGAGATCAGTATGAGGCTGAGATGACAAGGATGGAAGAAGAGTATTCTAGAAAGGCCGGAGAATATCAGAAGGGCTACATCTCTTGGGACGAGACCATACGAATGACGCGTATGGAGGAACTTCACACAATGAAGACCAAGATGCAGAACTATTACGATATGGCCGATCAGACGCTAAAGGCAAAGCGTGTTGAACTTTATGCACCTGTTTATAAGACGCTGTATGATGCAGTGGCCAAGGTGGCTGAGCAACACCAGTTCCTCTATGTTTGGGATATCAAGCAGATCAAATATATGTCAAAGGATGCCGTAGATATTACTCCTATGATTAAGAGAGAACTTGGTATTAAGTAAGTATTAATGTTGTTAATAATAGAATTTTTATAGAACGGTTATGATTAAAAGATTTTTAATAGCACTTCTTTGTGTGCTTCCGCTAGCTTCAAATGCACAGCAGCAGGTTAAACTTGGACATATCGATGTTCAGGCTCTTTTCTTCTCACTTCCTGATGTAAAGGATATCGAGACTAAGATGAAGGATATTCAGGCTCAGTATGAGAAGGAGATCAAGGATCAGAACGATGAGTTTACTCGTAAGTTCTCTGACTTTCAGCAGAACTATGACAAGATGGACGAGACTATCCGCAAGATGCGTCAGGATGAGCTAGAGGCATTGAAGCAGAAGCTTGATAACTTCTATCAGACTGCGCAGACTAGCCTTGCACAGAAGCAGGAGGAGATGCAGGTTCCAGTAAGAAAGAAGATTCTTGACGCTATCGCAGAGGTTTCTAAGGAGAACGGTTTCACTTACGTTTTCGATACAGCTGCTCTTCTTTACAAGGGTGAATCAGGAACAGATCTTACAGATATGGTTCTTAAGAAGCTTGGTGTAAATAATGTTGCCAAGTAATCAGAAATAACAGAGTTTGATTAAGGAGCGGACTTCGCTGAGGTTCGCTCTTTCTTTTTTTAGAAAATATGCAGTCCAACTTGTTACATACTTTGGTTTCCGGACCTATCGGGGTTTTCGATTCTGGATTTGGTGGGCTTACGATTCTTCGTGAGATGCGCAAGATTCTTCCACAGTATGACTATATGTTCTTGGGAGATAATGCCCGTGCGCCCTATGGCTCGCATTCGTTTGATGTGGTTTATGACTATACACGCCAGTGTGTCGAGTATCTTTTCTCGAAGGGATGTCCGCTTGTGATTCTTGCATGCAATACCGCTTCTGCAAAGGCTCTGAGGACGATCCAGATGAACGACTTGCCGGAGTGGAATAAGGACAAGAGAGTGCTGGGAATCATACGACCTACTGCCGAGCATGTCAGTGAATATACACGAACTGGACACGTCGGTCTTTTTGCCACAACTGGAACGGTGACGAGCCAGTCTTATCCAATCGAACTTTCAAAGATAAACCAAAGTATAGAAGTGGCTAGTGTTGCCTGTCCTATGTGGGTGCCTTTGGTAGAGAATGGCGAATATGATAACGAGGGAGCAGATTATTTTGTAAGAAAGAAAGTCGAGGAACTCCTTTCCATGGACAGCAGGATTGATTCGGTTATATTGGGCTGCACCCATTATCCATTATTGTTGGACAAGATAAAAAAGTACCTGCCAAAGTCGGTGCAAATAATTTCCCAAGGCGAAATTGTAGCCCAAAGTTTGAAGGATTATCTTGAGCGTCATACTGACCTTGAAGCCTTTTTGACTAGGAATGGTGGTTGTGAGTTTTTGACAACCGAAAGTGAAGAAAAGTTCAAGCATGCGGCCCAAGTTTTTCTAAGCAATTCAGAAATTTCCGCAAAAAAGGTAGTGATTTAGAGGTTATCAACAGCTTTATCAACAATTTGGGGTATGCTCATACCGATTGTTGATTATATTTGCTACGATTGTTAATAACAATGGCTTGATATAAGCTACAGAAACCAATGATTTTACTAATTTTGCATTGTCAAACAAAACGAAATGTGTCACTCTGATGAGTGAGAAGATATACACAAATCGAAAAATGTGATACACAAAATTGTTTTGTAAGTCATTGGAAAATAAGTTCTTTGTTTTGAGAAGAGTCACAAGTGATTGCGACTCTTTTTTCTTTATATAAACTTTTTTACTATCTTTGCACTCAATTTCGTAATAGCTAATAAAGAAACTTAATTATATGGCACTTCAATGTGGTATCGTAGGTTTGCCTAATGTTGGTAAATCGACTCTTTTTAACTGCTTGTCTAATGCTAAGGCACAGGCAGCAAACTTCCCTTTTTGTACAATCGAGCCTAACGTAGGTGTGATTACTGTTCCTGATGACAGACTTGTCACTCTAGAGAACCTTGTTCACCCACAGCGTGTTGTTCCTACAACAGTAGAGATTGTTGACATCGCAGGTCTTGTGAAGGGTGCGAGCAAGGGAGAGGGACTTGGAAACAAGTTCTTGGCTAACATTCGCGAGACAGATGCTATCCTTCATGTTCTTCGTTGCTTTGACAATGATAACGTAACACATGTTGACGGTCGTGTTGATCCTGTTCGTGACAAGGAGATTATTGATACTGAGCTTCAGCTTAAGGACCTTGAGACGGTAGAGAGCAGACTTCAGAAACTTATGAAGCAGGCTACAACAGGAGGAGATAAAGCAGCACGTGCTGTCTGCGACGTTCTTGAGAAGTATCGTGCGGTCCTTCTTGAGGGTAAGTCGGCTCGTTCGGTTGAACTATCAAAGGAGGAGAAGCTTTTGGTAAAGGACCTTTACCTTCTTACTACAAAGCCTGTCATGTATGTTTGTAATGTTGACGAGGCAAGCGCTGTAACAGGAAACAAATATACTGAGGCTGTCAAGGAGGCAATAAAGGGAGAGAACGCCGAAATGCTTATCGTTGCAGCTGCCACAGAGGCTGACATCAATGAGCTTGAGACTTTTGAGGAGCGTCAGGAGTTCCTTGAGGCTGCCGGTTTGAAGGAGTCTGGTGTTGTTCGCTTGATCAAGGCTGCTTACAGACTGCTTGACCTTCAGACATACTTTACTGCCGGAGTTCAGGAGGTTCGAGCATGGACATTCATGCGTGGTTCAAAGGCTCCTCAGTGTGCCGGAATTATCCACTCTGACTTCGAGAAGGGTTTCATCCGTGCCGAGGTTATCAAGTACGACGACTATATCGCTCTTGGTAGTGAGGCCGCTTGTCGTGAGGCCGGAAAGATCTCTATCGAGGGTAAGGACTATGTATGTCAGGATGGTGACATAATGCACTTCAGATTCAACGTGTAATCTTACTTATATCAAACAAATAAAATGGAAGGTCGTGGGTTTTTCTCGCGACTTTTTTTGTATTAGTGCCGATGAATTCTGCAGAGTTCAATCGTAGCTATATTGGGGCGCAGTCCCCTTTTTACATTTTTGTTTCTAAAGAGATTCCAAACTCAATTCATATTTTCATTTTCGTATTAGAGATTGTTCCTTTTAGAATTTGATAATAAAGAATCACTAGCATCTGTTCGTTGATGGAAAAACAAAAATAAAATTGTTTCTTTATAATTCCCAGTTCCGTTTTTTATCTTTGTTTTTGCCTAAAGTTCTTTCTGTTGATAGAAAAACAGAATCAAAATTGCAGAGCGAATGAAATATAATCGAATTTGCAGAGCAAACCACTTATTAGGGCAATAAAACACTCTTGATTATAGAAATCTGCAAAAAATGTTGTACTTTTGCTTGCGTTAAAAAGATGAATAAGAACCAGAAATAAAAGAATTTACATAAATATCTAATAAGCGTTCGCTTTTCGAGTCAATCTAAAATCGCCAATTTTAAGTAAACAACCGAAAGTGAACGTCTGGGTGTATGCTATACACTCGGACGTTACTGTTTGTTTACGGGTGTTTGGCGATACCTAGATTGGCGCAGTGGCGTCCGTTTCGTTTTAATACACTATGAACAATAACAAAGAGACACAAGAACTACATGTGGGCAAGATGATTGAGGCCTACCTTAATGAGAACAAGATACCTAAAGTGAAATTCGCCGAACTTATTTCGTGTTCAAGGGGGAATGTATATAACATTCTAAATAGCCCAAGTGTAAACACCCAAATGCTACAGCATATATGTTATGTTTTGCAGCATGATTTCTTTTTTGACATCAGCAAGAAGTATATTAGAGTGTAACGAATTACTGTACATGTACAGAAAGTCGTGACATTGATTTGAGATGTTGTGTTGTTTTTGAATTTAATTTTGCGTCCGACAAAGTAAACTATCTGATTTTGGAAATCTACCACAATGACTTTTGTTGAGAAAAAGTTATTGGATATTTAAGAAGTAGAGAGGAGACAGATAGGTATTGAGACTGTATTTGTTATATTAATAAAATCTTTCAATTAAGTATGAACAAGAAATTTGATGCAGATTTTGTAAAAGTGGCAGGACTAAGTTGGATTCCGTGGGTAGGAGACAATTACGAGAATGCTTCATGCAAAGTTTTGTTGGTAGGCGAAAGTGTGTATGCAACAAATGACAACGATGACACTTTGGAACATTATGATGAAATTAACTCTAACCCTGACTATGTGAGAGAACGAAATGTAAAATGGTGGGCTAATGACGAAAAAAATGTCAACCCACGTCCATTCCCTAAAAATACAATGGATCTACTTTGTCGAGAGAATGCTCAATTAGACAAGAACTCTTTTTGGAATGGTGTGGCATTCACAGAGTTGATACAGGTGGCTATGAGCAACAGTTCGGACAGACCAGCTTCTGCGCAACGTGAGGCAGGATTAGTTGCATTGTTTGAGACAATAGATATTCTTAAGCCTGATTATGTCTTGTTTTTGCATAATGAGAGTTTAGAGGACAAGTATATGAGAAAGGTAGCGAAAACGCTTAACCTTGATTTCTCTGAGTGTCAATGGATAGAAAGTAACAATGTGAGAAATCACATGCGTTTTTCTACTTACAAGCAATATAAACTGATTGCTGTTCCGCATCCGTCTCGTGTAATGACATCAGACAAGTTGCGCTCAGATTGGTATGAAGAACTTAAGCGTTGTTACCCAGATATGATTAACTATTTCAACAGCTTGTAACAAGCAAAATAGTCAGAACAAGATTTGACCATTTGCTTTGAAGATAACCATAACAAATCACTATTCGTATGTTTAAGAATAGTGGTTTGTTGTCTTTTGTTGAATAATCTGTTTTTTTATAATAATTGAGCTAAACCAATGAAATACAAGTACAAACCTAAAACAAAAAAAGAATTGATTAAAGCTATTAGTGCTGAAATCAAGAAACAAGGCTATCAGGCAGACCTTAATTGTATTGACACATCTGCGATTACTAATATGCAATTGTTGTTTGCCATAGAGAGTTATGATGAAATTCCGTATGCTGCTCATGAATTTAACGGCGATATTTCTCAATGGGATGTTTCCAATGTGTCAAACATGGTCGGGATGTTTGCGGGAAGTACATTTAATGGCGATATTTCTAAATGGGACGTCTCAAATGTGACAAATATGCGTTCGATGTTTTCAGAAAGTACCTTTAATGGAGATTTGTCGCGTTGGGATGTCGGCAAAGTTACTGCTATGGACGGCATGTTTACAAGAAGCTCCTTTAATGGGGATTTGTCGCGTTGGAATGTTAGCAATGTGACTGATATGTGTGAAATGTTTAGAGAAAGCTTGTTTGACGGAGATATTTCGAATTGGGATGTTTCCAGTGTGACAGAAATGGGTGGAATGTTTAGAGAAAGCTCGTTTAACGGAGATGTTTCGCGTTGGAATGTCAGCAATGTGACAGATATGTTTGAAATGTTTAGTGGAAGCAGTTTCAACGGGGATGTTTCTAAATGGAAGGTGGGTAAAGAAACCACAACGAAAGATATGTTTTTACAAAGCAATTGTCCAGTTCCTGATTGGTATAAAGATATTTAAATCGGGTTCATAAAGGCCCTGTTCAAGAGGTTAGTTCTCCCGAACTAACCTCTTGTTTTTATATAAATATTTTAAGTCTATTGTTTTGTTTTCGTTATCTGCAAAAAAATACGTAACTTTGCACATAAATCTATATTGTAAGATAGTTTATGAAGTTATTGACTAAGTTATTTGCTCTTTGTGGTGGTTTGGTTGTGATGTCTTCGTGCGGAGACGACATAACTAACGAGTACGTTACAAACGAGTACTATAACATATACAACAAGGAGTATTATACAACTGTTCTTGCCGACCAGAAGGAGATTACAGAGGATATTCGTGCGCCTTTCCTAAAGAAGGGAGACACTGTCGGTATCTTCGCCTTGTCTAATGCTGTTACAAGGGATGAGCTTGCTTCGGGAATAGCAACAATCAAGAGCTGGGGGCTTAATGTCCTCGAGGCAGATAACCTTTACGAAGTTGACGGACGCTATGCGGGAACGGTCTCGCAGAGAGTTGACGGCACACAGAAGCTGATAGACAACCCTAATGTCAAGGCTATGATTGCCGCTAGAGGTGGTTATGGAGCTGCAATGACTCTTCCTTTCCTTGATTTGGAGGCGCTTCAGAACAAGCCTAAATGGATTGTCGGCTATAGCGATGTCACTGCTTTGCATGTTGCGATAAACAATCTTGGTGTAGAGACTATTCATGGCGGAATGGCACAGAACCTTTCCAACAGCACAACTGCAGAGAGCCTTAGAAAGACATTGTTCGGAGAGAGCGACGGACTTGAGATAGGTATAAATGACGGTTGCAAGGAAGGTGTTGCCCAGGGCAGACTTGTCGGGGGAAACCTTTCTCTTATCTATAGTCTTGGAGGTACAGTTTACGACTTGAACGCCAAGAATGCCATCTTGTTTATCGAAGATACCGGAGAGAGCAACTACAGCCTAGACAGAATGCTTACACAGTTGAAATTGAGCGGTAAGCTTGATATGCTTAGCGGTGTTGTCGTAGGCCAGTTCATCAAGATGAATCAGGGTATGGACAAATCAGTAAAGGAAATTATAAAGGAGAAATTTGCTGATATAGACATTCCTATCATGTACGGTGTAAATGTCGGACACGACCAGCCCAACAATTCCATCTGTCTCGGCAGAACTGTAAAGCTGACTGTTGACGCCAGCAAGGCTTCGTTAAAGTACGTTGATTAAAAGTTTTTAGTGATGAGAAACATTTTGCTTTTCATATTTTTGTCCTTGACTGTTGGCTTGTCTGCGCAGTCCAGGAAACACAGACAGATGTACGATGAAATTGCGCAAATCTGCAGGGTTAATGACTGTTTCAACTTGATGGATTTTTACATGAAGAATTCAGTTATGGCCAAACAAACTAGAGATTCTGTAGCGAAATATAATGTTGAGTATGTGATGGATAAGTTTACTGTAAAGGAAATGCAGGATTCAGCATATTCAAAGTTCAGCGGGTTTCCTGAGAATGTTATGGTTTCTATTAAATCAATGCTTTCAAATCCTGCACTTGCTGGATGTTTGGATTTCAACAGTATAATTATCATTAGAAGTGATAGTGAGAAAGTTAAGGAAATATTAGAAAAATTGAATGAGAATTCTAATGCTGAGATATCTCCTATTCATCAATGGAGTGCTGATGATTTGAAAAAGGCTGCAAAAACTTTTCAGTTGCTAGAGAAGTTAAATACGATTGGTCGTCAAAGTGGGGAGGTAACAGTGGAACCTTGGGGAGGATATAGTTCAAACGAACTAAGGAAAGCTGCTGACGACATGAAGTATCTTGAAAAAGTGAAATTTTTAGGAAAAATGTTAGAAGCTATAGAAGAAGCTCCTTCTAAGGTGATAGGAAAACTGGTGAGAAAGCAAAACAGCCTTTTGGAAGCCAAAGGTGTTGACTATAGGGTTAGATAAATAAAAGAAAATCAAGATATAATGGAAAAGAAATATAAAAGAACGACCGTGACTTCGGCACTTCCATACGCAAATGGACCAGTGCATATCGGTCACCTTGCAGGAGTGTATGTGCCTGCTGATATCTATGTTCGCTATCTTCGTTTGAAGGGCGAGGATGTAATTTTCATCGGTGGTTCTGACGAACATGGAGTGCCTGTAACTATTCGTGCAAGAAAAGAGGGCATTACTCCACAGGATGTTGTTGACCGCTACCACAAGATTATCAAGGATTCGTTCGCTGAGTTCGGAATCTCTTTCGATGTTTACTCTCGTACAACATCAAAGATTCATCATAAGTTGGCTTCTGACTTCTTCAAGACTTTGTACGATAACGGCAAGTTCGTGGAGCAGACAAGCGAGCAGTACTATGACGAGGAGGCTAAGACTTTCTTGGCTGACCGCTACATTGTTGGTGAGTGTCCTCGTTGTCACGCACAGGGAGCTTACGGAGACCAGTGTGAGAAGTGCGGTAGCACTCTTTCTCCGGAGGAGTTGATCAATCCCGTAAGTAAGCTGTCAGGTTCTAAGCCGGTCAAGAGACCTACAAAGCATTGGTTCTTGCCTTTGAACCAGCACCAGGATTGGTTGAAGAAGTGGATTTTGGAGAACCACAAGGAGTGGCGTTCAAATGTATATGGCCAGTGCAAGAGCTGGTTGGACATGGACCTTATGCCACGTGCCGTAACTCGTGACTTGGAGTGGGGTATTCCAGTTCCAGTTGAGGGTGCTGAGGGCAAGGTGCTTTATGTTTGGTTCGATGCACCTATCGGTTACATCAGCAACACTAAGGAGATTTGCGACGCTAACCCAGAGAAGTACGGTAATTGGGAGAAGTGGTGGAAGGACGAGGACACTCGCTTGATTCACTTCATTGGCAAGGACAATATCGTGTTCCACTGCATCGTGTTCCCTGCAATGCTAAAGGCAGAAGGCAGCTACATCCTTCCAGACAATGTTCCAAGCAACGAGTTCCTTAACCTTGAGGGTGACAAGATCTCTACATCTCGCAACTGGGCTGTATGGTTGAACGAGTATTTGGTTGATTTCCCAGGCAAGCAGGATGTTCTTCGCTACGTGCTTACTGCAAATGCTCCAGAGACTAAGGACAATGACTTTACTTGGAAAGATTTCCAGGCAAGAAACAACAGCGAGCTTGTAGCCATCTATGGAAACTTCATCAACAGAGCATTGGTTCTAACTTCAAAGTATTTCGACGGAAAGGTGCCTGCATTGAAGGAGTTGACAGACTATGACAAGGAGACTCTAAAGGAGTTCGCTGATGTCAAGGCTCGCCTAGAGCAGTTGCTTGACAACTTCAAGTTCCGTGATGCGCAGAAGGAGGCTATGAACCTAGCTCGTATCGGTAACAAGTACTTGGCAGAGACTGAGCCTTGGAAACTTGCTAAGACTGATATGGAGCGCACTGCTTCTATCCTTCATATTGCATTGCAGATTGCAGCTAACCTTGCAATCGCATTCGAGCCGTTCCTTCCATTCTCGTCTGAGAAGCTTCGCAAGATGTTGAATATGCAGTCGTTCGAGTGGAATCAGCTTGGTAATGTTGATTTGTTGAAGGTTGGTGCTGAGCTTGGCAAGGCAGAGCTTTTGTTCGAGAAGATTGAGGATGACGCTATCGAAGGACAAATCAAGCGTCTGGAGACTATCAAGAAGGAGAACGAGGCTGCAATAGCTGAGGCAGAGGCTAAACAGGCTGCCGCTTCCTGGAAGCCTGAGGCTGTCAAGGAGTATGCTGACTTCGAGGGATTCGAGAAGCTTGACATTCGTGTCGGAAAGATTCTTGAGTGTACAAATGTGCCTAAGTCAGACAAACTTCTTCAGTTCAAGATTGATGATGGTATGGGTGGACGTACAATTCTTTCAGGTATAGCGAAGAGTTACCCTAATCCTGCGGAACTTGTCGGCAAGCAGGTATGTTTCGTGGCTAACTTCAAGCCAAGAAAGATGATGGGTATCGAGAGCCAGGGAATGATTATGTCTGCGGTGAACAGCGACGGCAAGCTTGTAGTTATCTCTCCAAGCAAGGAAGTCGCAAACGGTTGTGAAGTAGGATAATTTTTCATAGAGATAGGGGAGTGCTTCATTCCTCTATCTCTAAATAATAATATATTATTATGAAAACGTTTGATATTGTACTAATTGTAATAGCTCTTGTTCTAGTAGCTGTTCTATTGCCAGAGCTGCCAAGTTTTCCAGGATTCGGACTGTTTGGTTTATTGATAAAGTTGGCAAGTTTTGTGTTACTAATGCTCTTCGTTTTTTATTGGAAGTTTGCGCAGTATAAAGGTTCAATGAGTGAAAGTTGGGCAAAGCTTATAGAAAGCGGAGAAAAGATTTTTCTTCCTGTATTGAACTGGTTAGACAGTAAGGTAAGCAAGATTACACTGGGACCTAAGTTAGTGACAAGCAAATCTCCGCTAATAATAGTAGGAGTATTGTCCTTTTTAATTTTTATATTTTAAATTAAGATTTAGAGTAATTTATAAGTTATGAATAAAGTTAGAGTTTTTTTAATAATCTTTATCCTGTTCGCAGTTATAGGCTTGGGTATAAAGTGGTTGGTAGGTGTCGAGAGAATCGACGCAGGTTATGTTGGTATCCGCGTTAACCTTGTAGGTGGAGAGCGTGGAGTTGCCGATGTAGAGGAAGTTACCGGTTGGGTTGTTTATATGCCGCTTTTGACACAGATTCACGAGTTCCCTACATATATGCAGGTAAAGGACTACAATTCATTCCCTGTAACAACAAAGGACGGAGCTGAGTTTACAATCGACCCAATCTTCTCTTACAGAGTTGACAATGGCAAGGTGCCTCACATCTTCCGTACATATCGTCGTTCTCTTCCTGAACTTGAGGAGGGTTACCTTCAGAACGTCATTATGGACAGCTACCGTTTGGCGGCAAACCAGTACATCTCTGACTCTTTGATTTCAAACCGTATGTTGTTCGAGAACGCTGTTGAGTCTCATATCAGAGAGGTGCTTGGCAAGGACGGATTCATATTCGAGCAGCTTACATCAAACATCAAGGCTCCTCAGTCATTGATGGATGCCATCGAGGCTAAGAACCGTGCCACTCAGGAGGCTATCCAGGCAGAGAACAAGCTTCGTCAGGCTGAGGCTCAGGCAAAGCAGAACGTGATTTTGGCCGAGAGTGAGAAGAAGGTTAACGACTTGAAGACTTCATCTTTGACTCCGCTTATCATTCAGCAGATGTTTATCGAGAAATGGGACGGTAAGCTTCCTGTATATGGCGAGACTCCAAAGATTTTCAAGGAGGTTACCAAGTAATCGAAGTAAAGCACAGTCATATAGCC
The DNA here is from genome assembly GCA_024401535.1 of Paludibacteraceae bacterium. Taxonomy (GTDB): domain Bacteria; phylum Bacteroidota; class Bacteroidia; order Bacteroidales; family Paludibacteraceae; genus UBA1723. Next base: position 26,306 of record JAKSKX010000007.1, read on the forward strand.
AGCCATGGACTCAAGCGAGTCCGTGGCTGTTTTTCTGTAGGCAGCAAATTCTGAAATTAAAATACAAACTGTTTTTTATGTGCTTTTATTTTTTCTTTGATATAGCATAGAGTTCGATTTGTAAGTATGTAAAAATTGATTGCCTGGCTTGAAAATTTTAGAAGTCTAACTATTGATTACGAATTTCACTCTGAGTCTTCTGTCGCAATGATTCAATTAGCCTTCTGCTTTTTGATCCTTAACAAAATTTTCCACTAAAATTTAAACAGCTTCTAATTTCCTTTCTTAATCCATAAAATAATTGGCATACACCAACCTTTAAAAATTTGTTCCATATTCTTATTCCATCCTACCATACTTCATCTCATCACCGTTCTTGTCGTACTGCTTACGTTTCCCGACAGGAGGCTCGGTGAGACGGATTCGAACCACCGCCGTACGGGCAAGGCTTCTGGCAATCGAGGTATCAAAAGCATCCATGTGTTGAGGCAAAAAGCGCTCGCACACGGCACGCAAAGCTTCGATTTTCTCGTCTTCAGCCTCAACGATTTCCGCCACACCGAAGGCAATGGCGGAGTTGAACTCCAACGTGAAACTTCCATCCTTCGGTCCAACGGTCGGTTTGCACCTCGAGACAGCACTTAAGCAGACACGAGGATTCTTTCGCAGAATATCCAACTTCTTACCTTCTAAGGCACAGTGGAAATAGAACACTTCGCCCACCCTTGCCAGCGACAACGGAACGGCATAGGGGGTTCCATCCTCTTCGGTCATGCTGACCGTCACATACGGAGCTTTAATCAAAACCCCCATGGCCCATTCGGCACTCATTTCTCTACTCTCTTTTCTCATTGTTTTCCTCCTTTATTATAAGAAATTGTGAACAATTACCCAACAAATCTCACAGATAATCAGTGGAAAATTATAGAAAAATTTGTAGATGTGCAAGCAAGGAAACGAAAATATCCATTAAGAAGTGTTTTTGACGCCATCAGTTACCTATTAAAATCAGGTTGTCAGTGGCGAATGCTTCCTAAAGATTTCCCTCCTTATAACACTGTGTTCTACTACTTCAGCAAGTGGAAAAACGAAGGCATTTTCGAAGACTTGTTCATAAAGATACACATATACCTCAGAGTCTTGCTGGGTCGATGTGAGTGCCCAAGTCTCGGGCTTATAGATTCGCGTAGTGTGAAAACTTCACATCACGTTGATAAATGCAGAGGCATTGATGGCAACAAGAAAATCAAAGGGAGAAAACAACATCTTGTAGTTGACATATTGGGTATCCCTTTGACTGTCGTTGTACACGAGGCGAATATCCATGACAGCGTAGGTGCTGTCCAAGTCTTTGAAAATATGAGATATAAGTTCCCTAAACTTGCAAAAATAATTGCAGATGGCGGATTCGGGGGAACATTTATCAAAAAAACGCTTAAAGCAACTTTAGGATGCGATCTTGAGATTGTACTCAGACCTGATGAATGCCCTTCTAAATTCCAAGTCTTGCCCCAAAGATGGATTGTGGAACGCTCGTTTGCATGGCTTGAAAATTTTAGAAGACTAACTATTGATTACGAATTTTACTCTGAGTCTTCTGTCGCAATGATTCAATTAGCCTTCTGCTTTTTGATCCTTAACAAAATTTTCCACTAAAATTTAAACAGCTTCTGAACTAAACGAAGTATTAGATATTGTTTCAAATTTAATACTTGTTTTGAACTGAGTATTGAATAATAAACAGGCAAGTGTATGTTTTATAGTTCTTTTTGCTCTTAAAAATAAAAATTGCATAAAAAATAATCACAATAAAGAAAAAAATTATATCTTTGCACCCCGTATGGAGCAGAATAACGATTACATAATCGATTTGCGAGATTTAGAGCAAGGAACTCACCATTTCACTTACACCCTAAACGATGACTTCTTTACGAAGTTAGACGGTCCAGAATTTCAAAAAGGTCATGTGAAAGTTGAACTTGACTTGCATAAGTCCTCATCTGCGTTCACTTTTGATTTCACTTTCGAAGGTATAGTTATTGTTAAGTGTGACTACTGCTTGGATGACATGGAGCAGGACATCGACACAGACGGACATTTGGATGTGAAGTTTGGCGAGGAATTCAACGATGAGGAGGAATTGATTATTGTGGACGAGAATGACGGTACAATAGACCTTTCGTGGTATATGTACGAGTTCATAGCTCTGAACATTCCTTTGAACCACTTCCACGAGGATGGTGAGTGCAACGAGGAAATGATGGAAAAACTTAAGAAGCATATATGCTACTCAGTGAATGAGGAGGAAGAGGGGGACGATAGCGACTCTGCCAACCTGGCAAGTGATAGTGCAGAGGAAGAGAGAGATATAGATCCTCGTTGGGCAGCATTAAAGAATATTAAAATAGAAAACTAAAAATAATTTAAGAAAATGGCACATCCTAAGAGACGTCAGGGAAAGACAAGAGGAGCAAAGAGAAGAACTCATTACAAGGCAGTAGCTCCAACTTTGGCAGTTTGCCCTAACTGCGGAGCACTTCACATCTTCCACACAGTATGTGGTGAGTGCGGTTACTACCGTGGTAAGGTTGCTATCGAGAAGGCTGTTGAGGAGTAATCTCGTCTTTTCGAAAGGATATGTAAGAGGTTGTCAAAAGCAGCCTCTTATTTTTTTGCGTTTTTTGTTTTATTTCTCTAATTTTTTTACTTTTGCCATTAATATAAAAGAAGTTATGAATAGACTATTATTGTTTTTTTTCACCCTTTTGTTTAATGTACTCTCGTTTGCTAATTCAAACAAGAGTATTGCTGATACTTTTTCTGTTACCAATCACGATATTGTCAAGTTGTATTCTGAAAAACACATTACAAATTCAGGTAACGAGAAGGACAAATTTTTTGCTGAAGTAAAGGCAAAGTCAGTCAAGGCTAAAACTAACCCCAAGGCCCATATTTCAAAGCGTGACTATACTTATTTGAATGATGCCAACAAGGCAAATATCACGGTTGAACTACTTTACATCCTAAAGAACGGGAAAGGCAGAATTGTGTGCGGAAGTCGGACAGAATCAGCCTCAACACCGAAAAGTCAAGGCTTTGTTTCTGCTCAACCTATAGACAACGATTTGTGTGTAAAGAAAATACTCAAAGTCAAGGACGGAGACACCTTCGACTACCTTGCTTGCAGTGGAAAGACAATGAGTGTCAGACTAAGCGGAATAGATGCGCCGGAAAAGGGAAATAATGCATACTGCGGACAACCTATGTCGCAGAAATCAAAGGAGAAATTGAGCGAGCTTTTGTCAAGGGGAAATGTAAGGCTTGTCCGTACAGGAGTGAGCCATAATCGTATTGTCTGCGAAGTATATGCAGGTGATGTGAACGTATGCCTTGAGATGGTGAAGTCTGGACTTGCGTGGAGAGAACCTCACTTCGACTCCAAGAACAAATATGTTGAGGCTGAAACAAAGGCAAAAGAGCAGAAGATAGGCATCTGGTCAACAAAGGAAAAGCCTCTTGCCCCTTGGAAATGGAGACGCCTTTCAAAGATTGAGAAACAACTGTTATGTAGATAAAAACAACTATATGAATAAATTTAGACTATTTGTTGCTGCTATTGCATCGGCTATATGCGGAAGTGTGATGGCTGATAGTGCACCTGTGTTTGATATGCCTGGAGGTAATGTTATGCCAATATCTAACAATGACATCAGGTTGGTAAGCGAAACTATCGACTTCTATCTGTTAGGTGATGAATATATGGTAGAGGTTAACTATAACTTCTATAACGAGGGCAAAACACAGAATGTCGAACTTGGCTTTCCAACGGAATTGGAGTGCTGTGTGGGTTATCGTAATTTCAAGTCTTCGGTAAACGGTCAAAAAGTCGAGGTTAACAGAAAACCAGGAACTTGGTCGTTCATAGAAAAGAAAGGTGAAGAAGGTATTTATCCAGCATCATTAGACCAGGATGGTAAAACCATTCCGTATTCAGCGTATTCGGATTGTTTCCCTCATTATATAGTAAATAATTCATCGGTTAAAGGAGGAAATAGTTTTGATGTATTTAATGTGACATTCAAAGGTGGAGACACAACGAAGGTGATGAACTCGTATGAACAAAGTTATGAAAATCTTGGACATAGTGAAGGACTTTTCTTTTGGTATATACTTGAGACTGGCAGATACTGGAAAGGCAAGATAGACGAAGTAATTGTAAGAGTGCATACGAACAATTATACTCCAGGCAGAAATTACGTCTTTCCTGTAAGTCAATATGATAATTATTTTAGGGTGTTCAAGGATATAGAGCCGGATTTTAATTTATACTTCCACATACCTGAATTTTTCAATACAATGCCGGAGGCAAGCAGCACTTTGAAGGCAGGCGAGAATAATTCTTATGGCGTCGAGAACCTTGTAGATGGAAATCCTGCGACGGCATGGGTAGAAGGTGTTGACGGGTACGGAGAAGGAGAGACGTTGGATTTTTGTATGGCTTGTAATTTCGAGTATGATTGCGGAAATGAAACTATATCCAAGATACATATTGTAAATGGTTACGCCAAGAACGAAACAACTTTCAAAAACAACTCAAGAGTAAATGAACTTGAGGTACGTGTCAGAGAATTGGTGGAAAAAAGTGTTGTTGAAGCTCCTAACAGCCCCTATTTCAACATAGAAGATGCTGGTGATTGTTATACACTAGATAGTTCATTTGTATATGCGGATCGTTACTACTATTTTGTTCTGGACGATACAATGAAAGAGCAGACACTAGATTTAGGAGGAGAAAAAGATGTATTCAAGGTGACATTCAAAATTGTTTCGGTCTATAAGGGAGACAAATACAAGGATACTGCTATTTCAGAGATTCGTTTCTCTAATTAAAGAATTAAAAAGACGCTGAGTGCGTCTTTTTTTATTAAATGTTGTAACTTTGCGCAAAGAATATTAAAAACTAACAAGATTACACGGAAATGGCAGATAAAACATCGGATACTCCCTTGATGAAGCAATACACAGAGTTTAAGGAAAAATACCCTGATGCGTTGTTGTTGTTTCGTGTAGGTGACTTCTACGAAACATTTGGTGACGATGCCATCAAGGCTTCTGAGGCTTTGGGTATTACCTTGACCAAGAGGGGAACTAATAACGGTCAGCCCATTCCGTTGGCAGGTTTCCCCCATCATGCTCTCGATACATATCTGCCTAAGCTTGTGCGCTGGGGGTATCGTGTTGCGGTGTGTGACCAGCTGGAAGATCCGAAACTTACCAAGAAACTTGTTAAGCGTGGTGTCACTGAACTTGTTACTCCGGGCGTGGTTACTGGAGACAATATTCTTGATCCAAGAGAGAATAATTTTCTTGCGGCAATCCATGTGCAGAAGAATGTTGTCGGAGTTTCTTTCCTTGACCTTTCAACAGGTGAGTTCTATCTGTCAGAGGGAACAAAGGAGTATGTTGAGAAACTGCTTGCAAGTTTCTCGCCTAAAGAGGTGCTTGTAGAGTACGGCACAAAAGTTAAGTTTCAGGAGAACTATTCGTCTGCATACCTAGCATACGAACTAGATGACTGGATTTTTACCAAGGAAAGCGCTACAGACAGACTGTTGAAGCACTTCAATACAACAACACTCAAGGGATTCGGTGTCGAGACTTTGCTAGTCGGACAGATTGCTGCCGGCGCAATCTTGCACTACCTTGACATTACCCAGCACACAAACATAAAGCACATCACATCTATTCGCAGAATACAGGAGGAGAAGTACATGTGGATGGACCGATTCACTGTGCGAAACCTCGAGATATTTGGTGGAGAGACTCAGGACAGTTCTCTTGCCAGGGTGCTTAACAAGGCAATAACTCCGATGGGGTCACGTCTGATGTTCCGTTGGATAGCTCAGCCTTTGAGAGATTTGGAGAAGATTACACAGCGTCACCGCATGGTAGAAAGTTTCTTCAAAGATGTAAATGTTAGGGGTGTTATAGCAGAAGAACTTGCAAAGATTGGAGATATGGAACGTATCATTTCAAGAGTTGCCAGTTTAAGGGCTACGCCAAGGGACATGATTACACTTGCAAGTGCATTGCGTTGCGTCACTCCTATCAAAGAGGCTTGTGCGACAAGTTCCGATCAGACTATAGTAGAGATGAGTGCAATGCTCAACGCTTGCGAAGAGTTGTCTGTTAAGATTGAGCAGATGATTGAGCCGGAATCACCTATCTCGATAAAGAAGGGTAATGTTATTCGTGCAGGGTATAACGAAGAACTTGACCATTACCGCAACCTTTCAAAGAATAGTATTGCTGAGTTGAAGAAGATTGAGGAGGATGAAAGAGTGAAGAATGATATCCCTTCTCTAAAACTTGGCTACAATAATGTGTTCGGCTACTACCTTGAGGTAAGAAACACTCACAAGGACAAAGTGCCGGCTGAATGGATTAGAAAGCAAACCCTAACAGGTGCAGAAAGATACATCACCGAGCAGCTTCATACGTTTGAGGAGGAAATCCTTAAGGCAGAGTCTTTGATTCAGCCTCTTGAGGAAAAGTTGTTCAACGACTTGCTGGCTGAGTCGCTCAATTACATCACTTATATTCAGACAAATACAATCATACTTTCTCAACTTGACTGTATTCATTCGTTCTATACTATAGCGAACGAGTATCATTATGTTTGTCCGGTAATGAATGATGGTTTTGCCATAGATATCAAGGACGGACGCCATCCAGTTATAGAAAGACAGCTGCCTGTAGGTCAAAGCTACATTGCTAACAGCGTTTATCTTGACAATGAAACTCAGCAGATAATGATGATTACCGGTCCGAACATGGCGGGTAAGTCTGCTTTGCTTAGGCAGACTGCACTAATTGTCATTATGGCGCAGATAGGTTCTTTTGTCCCTGCAGAGAGCGCAACTATCGGAGTCGTTGACAAGGTCTTTACCCGAGTTGGCGCTTCGGACAACATAGCTCAGGGAGAATCGACATTCATGGTAGAGATGAGCGAGGCTGCAAACATCGTGAACAATATCACTTCTCGCTCGCTTGTCTTGTTTGACGAGCTTGGACGAGGAACTTCAACGTACGACGGAATATCTATTGCATGGTCTATTGTCGAGTACTTGCACGAGAACGAGAGAGCAAACCCTAAGACTTTGTTTGCAACCCACTACCACGAGTTGAACGAGATGGAAAAGACTTTCGGAAGAATCAAGAATTTTAATGTCTCGGTTCGTGAGGATAACGGAAAGGTTGTATTCCTTCGTAAGCTTGCAAAGGGTGGAAGCGAGCACAGTTTCGGTATTCATGTGGCAAAGATTGCTGGAATGCCAATGGATGTAGTGGAGAGAGCAAACGAAATACTTGCAAAACTGGAAGGTGAGAATCATGCTGACGTAGGCTCGAAGATGAGTAAGAAGAATGAGAAGGCTCTTGTGAAGAACGCAACCAAGAAAGAGACTAAGGTTGACGGTGCTGTTCAGTTGAGCATGTTTGCACTTGACGACCCTCTAGTTGACGAGGTGCGCCAGACAATCCTGAATGTCGATATAAACAACCTTACTCCGCTAGAGGCTTTGAACAAGCTGTCAGAGATTAAGGGGATTCTGACGAGATAGATATTTTTTGACGATTAACAGAGCGGTTGCAAATTTGCAGTCGCTCTTGTTTTGTTAGGAATGGGTAACATTGAAGGTGGTTTGTTGTAACATGATTTGTTTTTATATGACAATGATAGGAATTTAAAAGTAATGTTGTTCAGTGTCATATATTTTTGTAGTGTTAAATATTAAGAAAATACAGATTTTATTCTATTATAACATGAAACACACAAAACTCATGCGTATAGCTTTATGGCTATGTATGTTCTTCTCTTGTGCTTTGGTATCTAATGCTGAGCCAGATCCAAACTATCATATCTATTTGTGTTGGGGACAGTCCAACATGGAGGGTAACGCTACAGTTCCAGCTTCAGAGAAAGTCGGAGTTGACGAGAGATTCAGAATGTTCTATACCGGTAACGGTTGTACACAGAACGGCTGCGGAAGACAGAAAGGCAAGGAATATACAGCCGTACCTCCTTTGGCTCGTTGCTTCCACTGGAACAATGCAGGCTTCGGTCCGGTTGACTACTTCGGCAGAACATTGGTAGATAAGCTGGACAAGGAAATCAAGGTCGGTGTAGTTGTTGTGGCTTGCGGCGGAGCAAGTATCGAACTATTTCAAAAGACTAAATATCAAAGCTATCTAAGCACTTGTGCCGATTGGTTGAGAGGCTATGCAAACGACTACGGAGGAAACCCTTACGGCCGTTTGATTGAGGTTGCAAAAGAGGCTCAGAAGGTAGGTGTGATTAAAGGTATTCTTGTTCACCAGGGAGAGACAAATTCAGGCAATCCTAACTGGCCTAATGACTTGAAGGGCGTTTACGAGGATATGTTGAAAGACCTTGGCCTTAACGGAAAGGATGTTCCCTTGCTTGTTGGTGAGGTTCGCTACACCGGTCCATGCAGAGGACACAACAATGTTATCAAGAACGTGCCTAACGTAATCCCTAACTCATACGTAATTTCGGCAGCTAACTGCGAGGCTGCAAGTGACGACTATCACTTCACTGTTGCCGGCTACAAGCTGCTTGGACAGAGATACGCAGAGAAGATGTTGGAGATTCTAAAGAATAACGGTAGTGCCAACCCTCAGAAGTCGGTTTCTGTTGCCGCCATGATAACAAAGGAGGATGACCCGGGTGAGGTTGAAATCTATGTCAAGAACGAGATAGAGAACATCAAGGGAATAGATGTTTACGCTGACGACAAGTTGATTGCTTCCGATGAGTCAAAGGTCGTTTGGAGCAATGTTTCGGAAGGTAAGCACTCAATTTGGGCTGTAGCTCATGGCTCTGACGGAAAGGACTACACTTCTGCCAAGACTGAGGTTACAATCTTCGAGACCCAGAGACCTTACAATGGTGTGCCTGCCAAGATTCCGGGCAAGATTGAAGCCGAGGAGTTCGACTATGGCGGTGAAGGTAACGCCTATCACGACAATGACGAGCAGAACAGAAACGGTGGTGACCGTAACGAAGGTGTAGATATGAGCAACGAGGCTATCGGCTATTCCCAGACAGGCGAGTGGATTGAATACACTGTCGAAGTCGAGGAGGACGGTGAGTACATTGTCGAGTCAAGAGTTGCTTCGGGTTCCGATGGCTCTGCATTCACTCTTTACCTTGACGGCCTGTTCATCATTCCTGGCGAGGACGGAACTCCTGGAGGTTTTGTGAAAGTGCCTAATACGGGAGACTGGAGCATATTTACAACAGTAGAGACAAAGCTAAACAAATTGACAAAGGGTGTTCATGTCTTGAAGCTCGAGATTACCGGTGACTGGGTTGACCTTGACTGTATGACATTCAAGAAGGTCGGAGGCTCAAACACAGGTGTGGAGCTTGTGTCTTCTGCAAAGGCAATTCCAGACGGTGAATATATGGTGCATGACGCATCAGGAAAGTTCCTAAAGAACATTTCCATAAGTTCGGGAGTTAAAAGTGAACAGCTTTCCAAAGGTTTCTATATTTTGAGAAACAAGGAGGGCAATTCATACTCTATATTGATAGGAAAGTAAAACAAGGTTAACAGATATTGGAGTAGGGGGCGTGTGAACGTCTCCTACTTTTCCTTTTTTTACCAAAGCCATTAGAATGAGGAGTTTTATTTAAAAAATCGTGTATAAAAGTCTCTTTATCCATATATTATTATTGTAATAGTGCTGTTGAGGATGGACTAGCAAATCTTTTTAAAAACAATTGTCGGATAAATTTATTGCTAAGGAATTTGTTTTTCAGATTTCCATATCCACTTGAAAACGTATAAGTTTTGTCATGAAAATCGTCCCCTATTATTTAAATACATCATTTTTATGTTTTTGTTTGTTATTATGGAATTTGTTGTAACTTTGTGTCGGTTAAATTCAGACTTATGAGACAATTATTTCTGTTAGGTGTTCTATTGTTGGGTTTCGTCGGAGCAGACGCAAAGTCTCCGGCAGTTTCGGTAACTGCTAGTGTTGACGGCCATGCGTATGTCGATCTTGGTTTGCCAAGTGGCTTGAAATGGGCAACTTGTAATGTGGGAGCGAGCAGCCCGATTGAATGCGGAGACTATATTGATTTGGATGATCGCGATAAAGCAGTGTCATCAAAATTTGGTAGTAATTGGAAGGTGCCAAGCAGAGAAGACCTTGAAGAACTTTATCATAACTGTATTTGGGAATGGACAACTATTGAGGGCGTAAATGGTTATAAGGTTTCTAGCAAGAAAAGCAAAAAGCAGTTTATTTTTCTTCCAGCTGCCGGTAGATTTTTAGGTGCCTATGAATGGGGAAAGAAGGGTGAGATGGGTGCCTATTGGTGTTCAGGCGAGGGCGCTGATTACCTTAACATAGATCAAAAATCAAAAGGCTTCAGTTATGTTGGTCCGATGGTCAAACAAAGTGTCCGCCCAGTTACGGAATAACAATTAATATATATATGAAAGCAAGATTAGCTGCACTGTTTGTGCTACTCGTGTCAGGTTTGTCACTGTTTGCGAACGATGAAGTGTTTGTCAAACCAGATGATGAAATTTTTGACAAGACAAAGAAGGCGGAAAGCCCCGACACTCCATTGATGTTCGAGATTATGTCAAATACAACAGTAAAGGTTGTGGATTATATTCCGTCCTCAGGTATTGATTCCGTAGTTGTGCCTGAAAAAGTGCAAATAGAAGGCAAGGAGTATAAAGTTGTTTGTATAGGGAAAAAGGCTTTTGGTGGTTACAGAAAGCTCAAAAGTGTAGAGCTTCCGTCAACTTTGACTACTATCGAGGATTTTGCATTCAGCTACAGCGAAGATTTGTCAAGAGTTATTATTCCTTCTAGTGTTTACAAAATAGGTGAAAGGGCATTCTTTAGATGTAAAAGATTAACAACAATTAATATTCCATCTGGAATTTCAACTATAAGTGAAGGGGCATTCGCGTATTGTGAGAATTTGGAAGAGATTGTTATTCCTTATAGAGTATTTACAATTGAGAGCAATGCGTTTAGAGGGTGTAAAAAGTTGTCAAAAGTAGAAATTCCAAATTCGGTTGAGAAGATAGGTGATGGAGCATTCCTCGATTGCGAATCTTTGGCTAGTATAGAAATCCCCTGTTCTGTGGAAGCGGAGGCTTTCAGTTATTGTAAAAATTTGAAAAGTGTCAAGCTTCCTGAGTACGGAAGAATTATTGGAACTAGGGTTTTTGCATTCTGCACATCGCTAGAAAGTGTTGAGTTGCCCCAATCCCTTGAAAGTATTAAGCCAGGTGCATTCCAGGATTGCAAAAGTTTGAAGAAAGTTATTGTTCCTTCGAAAGTGAATCGCATAGGTGAGCGAGCCTTTATGAATTGTGAGAATCTGGATTTGATTATAGATAATTCTCAGGACAAAGTATATTTGGAATATCAAGCGACTTATAATTGTAAGTCTGTAACGTATAAAAAGTAAAAATCAAGAAATTAACAAGCAAGGCAATCGAGAAATCGGTTGCCTTGTTTGTTGTGTGTCTAATCTACTTTTTAGTAAAAAATCCCCAAAATAGCAATAATTTATAAAAAAAGCAGTATCTTTGCCAGATATGGCGAAAGGTGTTGCTAAATATAAAATCTTCAATTCGAAGCTTACTGCCATCGTATCAATTTCGATGGTGCTGTTTCTTCTTGGTCTGGTCTCTATGGGACTTATGATAGAGGACAAGCTCAGCAGCTATGTAAAGGAAAACTACATAGTTAGTCTGACTATTCGTGATGGTTCTTCGGACAAGGATGTGCAGACGACACTTGATATTCTGAAGGGCAAGGAGTACACGAAGGAGGTCAAGTACATCAGCAAGGAGGACGCATTGAAGGAACTGACTGAGGAGATGGGCGAGGACCCAGTTGATTTCCTTGGCTACAACCCTTTGTTTGCATCTTTTGAAATCAAGTTGAAAAGCGAGTTTGCCGAAGCAGCCAAGATAGATAAGATTGCAAAGGAACTCGGAGGCCTTTCAGTGTTGAAGGAGATTCGTTGTCCAAAGCAGTTGATGGAGAAGGTGAACAACAACATCAACAGGCTGTCATTCCTTTTGCTGTTGTTCTCTGCAGTGCTTCTGTTCATCTCGTTTGTGCTGATAAACAATACGGTGAGACTGCTTATATATTCTGACAGATTCTTGATTCATACCATGAAGCTTGTTGGTGCGACACGAAGTTTTATTCGTCGCCCATACATGAAGACAGGTGTGGTTATCGGACTGCTTGCGGCATTGTTTGCCATTGGGTATGTGCTTTTGATGTCGTACCTGCTTGACGACAAGTTGAGGCTGTTCATCGACTTCAATGATATGAGCGTGTATGCTGTCATGTTCGCGACAATCCTGGTTTCGGGCATAGTGATAACCCTGATAGCAACTTACCTGTCAGTGAACAAGTTCCTGAACAAGCACGAGGGAGACCTCTATTACATATAGTTAAAGAACAAAAAAGAAAACATAATAGATATGAAATCTGAATATGCATTGAGAAAAGGCAATTTTATATTGCTTGCAGTTAGCTTCTTCATTATCGTGATTGGCTTCGTGTTGATGATAGGAGGCGGAAGCGAGGGCAAGGAGTTCAATCCTGAAATCTATAGCACACAACGTATAACTGTAGGCCCAATGATTTCCCTTTTCGGTTTCGTGCTTGCTATATTCGCTATTCTTTGGGCGCCAAAGGGTAACGGAAACAAGTTTGACAAGATGTTGGGTGAGGATGAGTCATCTGTCAACGAAGATTAATTAGAAAAATAGTTTTGGTATTTTATAATTCATTATCAAGGTGGATTGGTTAGAAGCACTTATCTTAGGTATAGTACAGGGACTTACAGAGTTTTTGCCTGTTAGTAGTAGCGGACACTTGACTATAGGTCAGGAGATTCTTCATTTGAATACAGATGGAGGGGATAACCTCCTTTTTGACGTCATAGTTCATGCGGCAACAGTATGCAGTACTATTGTTGTACTATGGCATGAGATTTCAAAGTTGTTGAAGGGAACATTTACAACTAAAGAGTGGAACGAGGACAAGGAGTATGTGCTAAAGATTGTCATCTCCATGATTCCTATCTTCATTGTTGGCATATTCTTCAAGGATACTGTTGAGGCTATCTTTGGTGAGGGATTGCTTGTTGTGGGATGCTGCCTGTTGCTTACAGCTACACTTCTTGCATTCTCGTACTATGCAAAGCCAAGACAGAAAGAGGAGATTTCACGAAAGGATGCATTCATTATTGGTATAGGTCAGGCTTGTGCAGTGTTGCCAGGTCTGTCACGAAGCGGAACAACTATCGCAACAGGTCTATTGCTTGGAAACAAGAAGGAGTCGGTTGCAAAGTTCTCTTTCCTAATGGTTCTTGTGCCTATCCTAGGAGACGCATTCCTTGAGTTGCTAAAGATTATCAAGCACAAGTGTCCGGACTGCAAGACAGTGATGGAGATGGTAAACGGAGACTATTTCTGCCAGGTTTGCAATAAGGTTCAGGATTTGGCCTTGGGTGTTGATGTGATGGTCGTAGGTTTCCTAGCGGCATTCATTTCGGGAGTTTTGGCGTGCAAGGGAATGGTAGAGTTCGTGAAGAAGGGTAAGATGATTTACTTCTCTATATACTGCGCAATAATCGGATGTTGGGCTATCGCATATAGCTTGATGTAATAAAGGAAGTATGGATTTCGTAGAAGGAGAAGTATTATATTTCAACAAGCCTCTTCATTGGTCGTCCTTTGATTTGGTAAACAAGGCGAGAATAGGCATCCGCCACTGTCTTGGGGTTAAGAAAATCAAGATAGGCCATGCGGGAACACTTGATCCGCTTGCTTCCGGTGTACTTATTATCTGTACCGGAAAGAAGACTAAGCAGATTGATAACTTCCAATATCAGACTAAGGAATACGTGGCAAAGATAATGCTTGGAGCAACAACTCCTTCATTCGATCTCGAGACTGAGGTTGATGCAACTTATCCGACAGACCACATAACAAAGGAGTTGGTTCTTGAGACTCTAAAGACATTCCTTGGTGAGATTCAACAGATACCCCCGACTTACTCGGCTGTCAAGATTAACGGCAAGAGAGCCTATGAGTATGCACGAAAGGGTGAGGAAGTAGAGATAAAGCCTAAGACTCTTGTCATTGACGAGATAGAGCTTATGGACTGCTCGCTTCCAGAGATTACAATTCGTGTGGTTTGTAGCAAGGGAACATACATCAGAGGTTTGGCGAGAGATATTGGCAAAGCTTTGAATAGTGGAGCGCATCTCACAGCTTTGGAACGTACACGCATCGGAGACGTAAAGTTGGAGGACTGCATCACACTCGAACAGTTCCAGTTCCTTCTTGACCATTCATCGGACATCGTTGTACCCGAAGAACAAGTTTAACATTTAGAACAAGACAAAATTATTTCATATATGAAGCTGTCACAATTTAAGTTTGAGTTACCAGATGAGCTAATCGCTCAGTATCCTACAGAGGAGAGAGACGAGTGTCGTCTTTTGGTGTTGCATAAGAAGACAGGAGAAATAGAGCACAAGGTGTTCAAGGACGTTCTTGACTATTTCGATGATAAAGACGTTTTTGTGTTTAATGATACTAAGGTGTTCCCTGCTATTCTTCATGGTAACAAGGAGAAAACAAATGCTAATATCGAGGTAACTCTACTTAAGGAGTTGAACCCAGAGATCAAGCTTTGGGATGTATTGGTCGAGCCAGCACGTAAGATTCGTATAGGAAACAAACTGTATTTCGGTGAGGACGACTCTCTTGTGGCAGAGGTTATCGACAATACAACTTCAAGAGGTAGAACACTCCGCTATTTGTTCGATGGAACATACGAGGAGTTCAAGCAGACTTTGGACAATTTGGGTGAAACTCCGCTTCCTCCATATATCACTCGTCCGGCAGAGAAGGCCGACAGAGAGAGATACCAGACTTATTATGCTAAGAAGGAGGGTGCTGTTATGGCTCCAGCTGCGGGAATGCACTTCTCTCGCGAGCTTTTGAAGAGACTTGAAATCAAGGGTTGCGAGTTTGCATACGTTACTTTGCACGCAGGTTTGGGCAACTTCAGAGATGTTGATGTTGAGGAGTTGACTCGTCATAAGACTGATTCTGAGCCGTTGTTTATCACTGAAGAGAATACAGAGATTATCAATCAAGCCAAAGAGGAGAGAAGAAACATCTGTGCTGTAGGTGCAACAACCCTTAGGGCTCTAGAGACTTCTGTAACTACTTCTGGTACAGTCAAGCCTTTCGAGGGATGGACTAACAAGTTCATCTTCCCTCCTTATAAGTTCAGTGTTGCCAATAGATGCATCACTAATCTTCACCTTCCATACTCAACATTGTTGATGATGTCTTGCGCTTTCGGTGAGTACGATGTTGTGATGAAGGCATATCAGGAGGCGGTGAAAGAGAAGTATCGTTTCGGAGCATTCGGCGATGCTATGCTTATTATGTAATTTTAGGGAAAGATATTTAGACAATATATTAAATCATATTGATGATGAGCAAACAGATGAAGGGTGCATACATTCTCATGGAGAGCCTATTGAAGGAGAATGTTGACACTATTTTTGGGTATCCTGGAGGTAGCATCATGCCTACCTTTGACGCTCTTTATGACTATATGGATAAGTTTAATTATGTCCTTACACGTCATGAGCAAGGTGCAACACACGCAGCGCAGGGATACGCACGAGTCAGTGGTAAGACTGGTGTTTGCTTAGTGACTTCAGGACCAGGTGCCACTAACGCAATCACAGGAATTGCTGATGCAATGATGGATTCTACTCCTCTTGTGGTGATTGCAGGTCAGGCTGGTGCGGCTTTCCTTGGTACAGATGCGTTCCAGGAGGTTGACCTTATTGGTATCACTAATCCGATTACAAAGTGGAACTATCAGATTCGTTCCGCAGCAGATATTGCTCCAGCTGTAGCAAAGGCATTCCATATCGCCAACACTGGTAGAAAGGGGCCGGTTGTGCTTGACTTCGCAAAGAATGCTCAGGTAGAATTGGCAGAGTTTGTTTACGAGAAGTGTCATTTCACTCGCGGATACATTCCTTTCCAGGCGGTAAGTCCTGCGCAGATTGATGCCGCTGCAGAGATTATCAATAATGCAAAGAAGCCTTTAGCCCTTGTAGGTCAGGGTGTTGTCCTTGGTAACGCTGAGGCTGAACTTAAGGCATTCCTAGAGAAGGCAGACATCCCTGCTGGTAATACACTTCTTGGTTTGTCTGCGCTTCCTTCTGATCATCCTTTGAACAAGGGTATGCTTGGAATGCACGGAAACGTAGGTCCGAACATTAAGACTAACGAGGCTGACGTTATTATAGCCATAGGTATGCGCTTTGACGACCGTGTAACCGGTGATTTGAAGACATACGCTAAGCAGGCCAAGATAGTTCACCTTGATATCGATACTGCAGAGCTTGACAAGAACGTCAAGGCAACTGCTAAGGTTGTTGGAGATGTTAAGGCAACCCTTCCAGAGCTTACTCTAAAGCTAAAGGAGGCTAAGCACACTGAGTGGATAGAGAGCTTCCGTGAGTATGAGTTGAAGGAGGAGCAGAAAGTTATCCGTCCTGAGGTCGGTTCTACTGAAGGTCCTCTTAAGATGGGTGAGGTTGTACGTAAGATTTCTGAGGCAACAAACAACGAGGCTGTACTTGTTACTGACGTAGGTCAGAACCAGGTTATGGCGGCCCGCTACTTCAAATATACAAAGTCCCGCAGTGTTGTAACAAGCGGCGGACTTGGTACTATGGGATTCGGTATCCCTGCAGCTATCGGAGCCAAGATAGGTGCCCCTGAGCGTACAGTATGTATGTTCGCAGGAGATGGAGGATTCCAGATGACTATCCAGGAGCTTGGTACTATCATGGAGAAGCAGATAGGTGTCAAGATGATTATTCTTAACAACAACTATCTTGGAATGGTACGTCAGTGGCAGCAGTTATTTTATGACGCAAGATATTCATCTACTCCTATGCTAAACCCTAACTTCAAGGCTATTGCAGAGGCGTATGGCATCAAGGCGGCGGAAGCTACAACAAGAGAGGAGCTAGACAAATCTATCAAGGAGATGTTTGCAGACGACAAACCATATTTGTTGATTGCAAATTGTGAGGAGATGGGTATGGTTTATCCTATGGTTCCAGCCGGAGAAACAGTTACTAACATTCTATTGGGTTAAAATTATGGCAGAAGAATTTAAGGCTAACCGTTGCGGTCAGGATTGTCAGAAGTGCAACCCTGCAGAGTGCAATGATGGTAAGAAGTTGTTTACAGTTACAGTATTCTCGGAGAATCAGGTTGGTTTGCTTAATCAAATCTCTATTATCTTCACTCGTCGTCGTTTGAACATCGAGAGTTTGAGCGTGTCTCAGTCCGCTCTTCCTGGCATCCATAAGTTTACTATTACAACTATTACTGACGAGGATACTATCGAGAAGGTGGTGAAGCAGATAGACAAGCGCATTGATATCATCAAGAGCTTCTATAATGACGACTCTGACCTTGTATATCAGGAGATAGCGATGTACAAGATTGCTACTCAGGATTTCATCAACCTTGGTGGAACAGAGGAGTTAATTAGAAAGTACAACATTCGCATTCTTGAGATTAACGAGACTTGTGTTATCTTCGAGAAAACAGGTCATTCTGACGAGACTCAAGGATTGTTCGAGGAGCTAAGCCAGAAACTGCAGGTCCTTCAGTTTATTCGTTCCGGTCGTGTGGCTATCACAAAATCTAAGATCGAGAGATTAAGTGACATGCTTGCAAAGATTGAGGCGCACAAGATGATGTACGAATAATGTTATTGAAAAGGAGGAGTTTAAAGTTTAGTTAGACTTTTTTATTACATATTTTTTAAGCGTTTGCTTTTTAGTTGCACCGAAATCGCCAATTTCAAAACAGCTGATAAAAGTAAACGCTCAGGTGTATGTATTCCATACGCTTGGGCGTTGTTGTCAGTTGTGGGTGTTTGGCGATACCTGGTGCGACCAATAATGTCCAAGTTTTTTTATGGAAAATAGTAAAGTATTGCATGTGGGTAAAATGATAGAGATATACTTGAAAGAGAATAGTATATCTAAGGTGGAGTTTGCCAAGTTGATGCCATGCTCTCGCGTAACTGTTTATAATATATTAAGTAGTCCTAATATCAATACTCAAACACTACAGCATATTTGCAATATCTTAAACCATGATTTTTTCTTAGACATAAGTAATGAGCATATAAAACGTAAAGATTAGATTTACATGTAAAGAATGTCTTAACATTATAACTGAAATTGTTCTGTTTTTAAATAGTACTTTTGCGTTTGTGTAGTAACAAAAATAATTGAAAAAATGGGACATTGGAAAGAAAAGTTGGAATACGAGCGACAAAAAAAACAAGATGAACAATTTCATGCTATTTTAAGTACAATTATAAAAATATTGGGGGCTATCTTAACTTTCTTTTTTGTTAAGTTATTAGCACCGGTTGCGCAAAAGCATCCTGCTGCTACTCTAGTCACATTATTATCACTTGGCATAGGAACTTTTGTGTATTTTAATTACTTTGCTCCCGAAGTTGTTATTAAAGAAGAAATAGAAAGTTTTGAGAAATTTGCATACGAGTTTTCTAAAAATGAGGATTATTGCAGACGTCACATAAACAAAATTGTTGCTGCAGAAGGATATGAAAAAGAGTCATATGCAGGGAATACTCTTTCTTCAAAGAAAATCATGTCTTCTATAATAATAGAATCACCGCAAAATTATTCAGGAGATGGCGTTAATAATGAGTTGTGTGTTGGCCGATTTACAAAGATTTCCGAGAATAAATATGTATATCAATTATTAAAGGTGTCTGATAATACGCTCGTAAAACTATTTGAGTTTACTTTGGACAAAAAAGATTGGTATCTTACGAAAATTCAAAGAGGAGGGAATCCTGTTGATGAAACTCCTGTTACTGATAACTCAGTAAATGTACAGGTTAATTCTGATAGTAAAGAAACAAATTTTATTATTGTTGAAGGTTTCAATATTTATATTCCAGAAGGCTTTGTCTCTCATCCTAGAATGTCAAACATATATGTTTTATTTGATAAAAGCGGTGCGGATTCAGTGTATTTCAGTTATGAAATTCTCTCTAATCCTAAAGGACCATACGATTTGAATCCAGAAGCTTGTAATGCTGATTATACAGGAAATGAAAATGATTTGTATGTTTCAAAAGAAGGTGGAGATGAGATGTCTTCAATTTGGCGTGAATATAAGAAAGACAATAAATGGTGTTTGCTGGAGATGTCATATGACAAAGATAAGAATTTAAATGCTATCTATGATATTTTGGCAAAATCTAATTAAATGTTCTTTAAAGTATGATTAATGAGGAACTAGAAAAAATATTTGTAGTTTGGAAAAATAAACTCAAAGAAAATGGAGATGGTGAGTTCTTTACGAAGGATGGAATCCTACGTCAAAACAATAAATCAGATGAACAAATAGAGCAAGAGTGGTTTTCGTCTTCAAAAAGAATATTGATTTTGTTGAAAGATCAAAATCAATATGGTGAGCTGAAGTGGGATGAGGACATTCGAGATTGGTTGAAAGATACAGAAACTGACAATTCAAGAGTTCTTGAGCAAAAACAAAAAAATCGTAATCTTGAGATTCAATTTACTAAAAGAATAGCTTTTCTTTTATGGGGGTTGTCAAAGATGGACGAAGGATGCAAGTGGTGGTGTAATGAGGTTGTTATGCATATTGATGAAGTGAAGAAATTTTTTAATACACAACCTTTTGCTTTAGTGGAATGTAAAAAAGTGCCGGGAGGTGGTTTCCTTAATGATAGAACTTTGAAAAAGCATTTGCAGCGATATGGAGCTTTATTAAAAAATGAAATCGACATATTAAATCCCAATATAGTTGTATGCACAAGTCCGTATATATATGATTTTGTTGTTAGTTCGTTTCCTAAAGAGTCCATATTTACAATAGACGGACATAATAGTATTCGTATAAGTAAAGACGGACAAAAAGAAACGATAATACTGTGTTCTTATCATCCAAGTGTTCGTAAAAGTGATGAATATTTTTACGAAGGTGTTATGGATCATTATAGAGAGTATATACAGAGATTTACAGAGAAATAACTCTTTCAAGAATCCTTCCACAGTGAGGGATTCTTTTTTCTTTATATAATATCCGAATAGTTCTTGAAATTTGATACATTTGCAGTCAAATAGATTGTTATATGGCTGAACATAACGAGTTAGGAAAGAGAGGAGAGGATTTCGCTGCCGAGCAGTTGGTGAAGGACGGATATACTATCCTCGAACGAAATTGGAGAAGCGGCAAATGCGAACTTGACATCATTGCCGATAAGGATGGTGTTTTAGTCGTTGTTGAGGTGAAAACCCGAAGAAACAATATATTCGCTGATCCTACGGAAAGCATAGGTGTCAAGAAAATACAAATGTTGTTAAAAGGAATTTCTGCCTATATAGAAGAAAAATGTATAGATAAAGATATTCGAATAGATGTCTTTTCGGTGGTCATAAAAGATGTGAAAACAAACACATTTACATACGAACATTTCAAGGACGCAATAAACCTTGCAAATATGCCTATGACTAACTACTGATGTTTTAGGGGTACTATTTATTCCCTTTTTCATCGTTGATAATACATTTAAATTGGATTTGGTTGTTTTCTCCATAAAATCCTTATTTTTGCGACATTAAACTTAAAAGGATTATTATGTACGAATATCTGCAGTTTTTGGTTCCCCCTGTATTGGGAGGTGTTATCGGTTACATTACAAATGATTTGGCGATAAAGATGTTGTTCCGTCCGCACAAACCTAAGTTTTTGTTCGGATGGCAGTTGCCTTTCACTCCAGGACTTATTCCCAAGGAGAAGTTCCGCATTGCTGTCTCTATAGCAGGGGCTGTAAGCGAGAACCTTATGAACAAGGAGGTCCTTGCCAAGCATTTGTCGAGCGACGAGATGATAGCGAAAATTACTGACTCTATAGACGGGTTCTTTGCCACTCAGAAAGAGAATAAGGAGTCTTTGCGTGAATTCCTTGCCCATTACTTGGGTGATGACGAGATAGACTCTGCTATCAAGAATTTATCAGACACTGCTTCGGCACAAGTTTCGGACAAACTGGGAGATACGAAATTGGCAAATGAGATTTCGGAACAAGTAGTTGAGCATATAAAGGAGAAGGGTTTGGGAGATCTTGTTCCTGCAATGTTTGCCGGTCCCATTATGTCTTTGATAGGTGATGGTGTGAAGGTGTATCTTGCTAAGAACATAAACGAAATGCTCAGGGATAAAGGCCCTGCAATGGTAAAGGACTTTATCGGTGTGGCAATTACTGACTTTTCAGCAATGCCTGTACAGAGTTTGTTGAACGGTAAGGATGCGCAGATAGAGAGCTTCAAACGATCGCTAATCTTCTCGTACAAGAAGTTGATTGATGAGCATCTGCCTCAAATTCTTGGCAAGATAGACATTTCCAAAATCATTTCCGAAAGAATAAACGAGATGGACACCATAGAGATGGAGAAACTTATTCTTGGACTCATGAAGAAGGAGTTGAGCCATATAGTATGGATTGGAGCCGCATTGGGTGCGCTTATAGGCTGCCTGAACATATTTATGAACAGAATGTTATAATGTATATGACCAAATGAAAAGAAGGGTGCGCTTAATGTTAAGCACACCCTTCTTTCGTATTCTATTGTTTGATTATCCCTCGATAATCTCGCTAAGCACGTCACCAATGTTAAGGCCTGCGGCTCTAACTTGCTGAGGAATAAAGCTTGTAGGCGTCATTCCCGGAGTAGTGTTCACCTCAAGAAGGTTTACCACGTTATCATTAGTGATGATGTAGTCAACACGGATTATTCCGTGAGCACCGATGATGTTGTAAATCTTCTCAGTCTGCTTTCTTACTACGTTAGCAACTTCCTCTGGTATTCTTGCAGGAGTGATTTCCTTAACCTGTCCCTTGTACTTTGCATCGTAGTCGAAGAACTCGTTTTCGCTTACAACCTCTGTGATAGGGAACACTGTTGTCTTGCCGCCTGCACGATAGATACCGCAAGTGATTTCAGTACCCTGCATAAAGCTTTCAACAACAACCTCTGCACCTTCCTCGAATGCTTTCTTTAGTGCGAAGCTGATTTGGTCCTGAGTCTTTACCTTTGTAACACCAAAGCTGCTTCCTCCATCATTAGGCTTGATGAAGCAAGGAAGACCAACTGTGTCGATAATCTCCTGCTCTGTATAGTTGTTGATGTTTCTAAGTCTCAAAGACTTGGCAACAGGGATTCCGAAGTTCTTCAAGTAAGTGTTGCAAGTAAACTTGTTGTATGTAAGTGCCGAAGCCAGTACACCGCAACTAGAGTAAGGCATCTTGATTAGGTCGAAGTAGCCTTGAAGCTTACCATCCTCACCCGGAGTGCCGTGAATAGTTATGTAGGCGTAGTCGAAGTTGATTTTCTCCTGACCTACAGTAAAGCTGAAATCGTTCTTGTCGATTGGGTACTTTTCATTGTTGTACTCAACCTCCCAGTTTCCACCGATTACAGTGACGATATAGACATCGTACTTGTCCTTGTCCATGAACGAGAGCAAACCATTTGCACTCTTTAGGGATACAACCACTTCGGATTGATCTCCACCTGCCACTATAGCAACTTTCTTTTTCATTGCTTATTGTTCTTTGTTGTTCTTATATCTTGGCGCATCTGTCCATGAGCATTGCGTCCAATATTACCATTGCAGCCATAGCCTCAACAATAGGCACAGCTCTAGGCAATACGCATGGATCGTGACGTCCTCTTGCTTTGATTATTGCGTTTTCTCCAGCCTTGTTCACAGTGTTCTGTTCGAACAGAAGTGTAGGGATAGGCTTGAAAGCGGCTCTGAAATAAATATCTTCGCCGTTAGAGATTCCTCCCTGAATACCGCCCGAGTGGTTAGTTTTTGTCGATATCTTTCCGTTCTCGCTTATGAAAGAGTCGTTCATCTGCGAGCCTCTTCCACAAACTCCGTCGAAACCCATACCGTATTCGAAACCTTTGCAGGCGTTGATGCTCAATATGGCTGCACCAAGCTGTGCATGAAGCTTTCCGAATGCAGGTTCTCCAAGTCCTACGGGAGTTCCCTTTATCACGCAAGTGATGGTTCCACCGATAGTGTCGCCTTCGTTCTTAACTTCTTTGATTAGCTCTATCATCTTTTCTGCCATCTCAGAGTCTGGGCAGCGAACGATATTGCTTTCTATCTTGCTAAGGTCGTATTTCTTGTAGTCAGTGTCAAGTTTAAGGCTGCCTACCTGAGAAGTGTATGCGGCAATGCAGATACCTTTCTCCCTTAGGGCAAGTTTTGCCAATGCACCGCCCACTACTCTTGATATAGTTTCGCGAGCCGAAGAGCGTCCGCCACCTCTATGGTCACGAACGCCATACTTTGTCTGGTATGTGTAGTCTGCGTGACTTGGGCGATATAGGTTTTTCATTTCTTCGTAGTCCGAAGAGTGTTGGTTCGTGTTTCTAACCTCGAATGCTATAGGAGTACCTGTGCTGACTCCCTCGTAAACACCGGAAAGAATTTCAACCTTGTCACCCTCGGCACGTGCTGTAGTTATGGCAGACTGACCTGGGCGGCGTCTGTCCAGCTCGCTCTGGATGAAGTCAACATCTATCTTCACTCCGGCAGGGAATCCGTCAACGATACCGCCAACCGCGGCGCCATGGCTTTCCCCGTATGTTGTGAGTCTGAATATGTTACCTATTGTGTTGCTCATTGTCTTATGCTTTGTTTGTATTAGTGGCAGCCTCCGCAACCGCCTTCTCCACAGCCACCACCGCAGCCGCCTTCACCACAATTTCCACCGCAGCTTCCGCAACCGCCTCCGCACTTGTGGTTTTTGACTAAGTCTATCTCGAACTGAGTTGCTGGACGTACCTCTACAACTTCTCCTACGAAGTGTAGTCTTTCGCCTGCAAGTGGATGGTTGAAATCCATCTTCACGTTGTCGTCAGTGATTTCAAGCACTCGGCCGTTCATACGATGGCCCTCTGAAGACATCATTGGAAGAGTGTTGCCCACGAAAAGGTACTTCTCGTCGTACTCGCCTTTCTCGTTTGCAAAAATGTTCTTTGGAAGGTTGACGCAAAGCTCCTTCTCATATTCTCCGTATGCGTCCTCCGAAGATATATAGAACTGGAACTTGTCACCCTGAGCCTTCCCCTTCAAACCTTCCTCGAATTTTGGGAGAACCATTCCAAGTCCGAAAGTGAACTTGAAAGGCTGGTCGTCAGGAGTCTCTTCTATCATTACTTCCTCGTTGTCTGCGCCCACATAAAGTTGGTACTTTAGTGTTACAAACATGTTGTCCTCGATAATCATATATATTGTGAATTGTAAAAATCAAACTTGAATGAAAATGTGTTTCGCGAGCTGGTTCAGTTACCACTTCACGTCTATGACTTTTCCAACGAAGTGAAGTCTTTCGTCGGCAAGCGGATGGTTGAAGTCAAGTGTTACTTCGTCCTTCGTAACGCTAGTCACAAGGGCAGGACACTCCTCGTCGTCCTCGTTTAGCATCATGATGGCATTGCCCTCGTAAAGTTCCTCCTCGTCAATTTCTCCGTCACACAAGAATGTAGTTTTTGGGAAAGTCTTTACGTTGTCCTCGCTCCATTCACCGTAAGCGTCCTGAGGCTCCACGTAAATATCAAAACTGTCACCTTTCTTTAGTCCGATAAGCTGCTCCTCGAACTTGTCGAGCATCTCACCGTTGCCTACCTTGAAAGTTTCTGGCTCCTCGGCAGTAGCCTCCTCCATTAGCTCTATGTCATCGCCTTCACCACAGTATAGCTGGTAGGAGATGCTAACCACTTTGTTGTCGTCAATAGTCATTGTCGTAATGATTTTATTATTTAGGTGCAAAGGTATAAAAAGAAAAGGAAAAATGAACCGAAAGGTGTAATAAAAAAGCGTGGAGGCAATAAAAACCTCCACGCTTTTTACGAAACGAAAACCACTTTTCTTATTAGCTGTTACGAACTGCATCGTCAAGCTCAGCTCCTGCCTTGAAAGCAACGGCCTTTCTAGCGGCAATAGTGATTGTCTCCTTTGTACGAGGATTGATACCCTGACGCTCACCCTTCTCCTTTACTGAAAGCGACATGAAGCCAGTGATGTTGATTACCTCACCCTTTGTTAGAGTCTCCTTTACAGCATCAAGGAATGCATCAAGAGCCTTCTTCGAATCAGCCTTAGTAAGACCTGATTTTGCTGCGATAGCGTCAGTTAATTCTGTCTTGTTCATAATCGAAAAATTAGTTACTATTCAAAAATCAAATTGTCCTAATCGACAAGGCAAATGTATAGCTTTTGTTGAATAAACAAATAAAAATTCAGCTTTTTTTGATAAAAACACACCGAAATAGCGAAAAATATTGTTGAAAGGCATATTTTTCTCGACTTTTTTAGCGAACCCTGTACATTTTTAATCAAAAGTATCTTTGTGTTTAAGAGTGATATAACAAAGGGCGTGTGGATGCAATTAGAACCGAAAAACATGTTTCTAAGCAAGTTAAGGAGCGTTGGCAAAGCAATTTCTTTTTGTCTGTTATCGGCGAGGACAGTTTCATGTGAAATTTGAATTTTGTAAAAGATAGTCATAGCTCCGCTATAACAAAACTAAGATTCTTTGGTATGCAAAATGTAATCGGAATTAAATTTATTCTTGTGTTTTCGCCTGCCATACTCTTGGGGTTGCAATTGCATGAAAAGATGGAAATTTTAATTATCTTTGTTTTTTTTGTACTTAGTTTTTATATTATTTTGCTTATAAAAAAGAAATTTTATTTAATTTTGCGGTGTTTTTGAAACGGGAGATTATAGTATGACAAATTATTATGTTACGTTTCATGGCTTGAATACTATGGTTTTATTGCCTCGCCATATTGTTTAATAAACTATTATGTAGGCTGTTGTTTTATTCAGGTGTTATGGTGGAGATGCAATAAAATTTGGTATAACTGCATATTAATTAAGTATTATGAGAATTTGGTATTTGTTATTTTATCTGGTGTCGGTTTCCCTATCTTTGGTTGTGAATTCTTGTGATGACAAGAAAGAAGATGATGCGGAATATACATTTGAATATGGGGTGATGTACAACAGAGGCGACGGAGAAGGTGCTTATATTTATAATGTTTATTGGAGTGTGTTTGAAGGTGCAGGTCTTGCCTTTAATTACAGTAGCGGAACTTTTTCTAAGAGCCCTTCTAAAAAAGATATATTGAAGGCATGCGAGGAGGCTCATGACGCTATCCTTACTTCTTCGTATAAGTTTGAGGGTCAATACACATACGAGTTGAAGGAGAATGGGAATGTAATATTTCGAAAGACTTACGGAATGAAGCATGATTAGTACATGATTTTGTGTCATGGAAAGTGGAGGACAGCTATGTCTTTCCCCTTATTTTTATGAACCAATATTGGAAAAATGTGTTTCCGATAATACATACGAAGTGAGAACATATGGTGGTGATACAATAAAATTTGGTATAACTGCATATATTAATTAAGTATTATGAGAATTTGGTATTTGTTATTTTATCTGGTGTCGGTTTCCCTATCTTTGGTTGTGAATTCTTGTGATGACAAGAAAGAAGATGATGCGGAATATACATTTGAATATGGGGTGATGTACAACAGAGGCGACGGAGAAGGTGCTTATATTTATAATGTTTATTGGAGTGTGTTTGAAGGTGCAGGTCTTGCCTTTAATTACAGTAGCGGAACTTTTTCTAAGAGCCCTTCTAAAAAAGATATATTGAAGGCATGCGAGGAGGCTCATGACGCTATCCTTACTTCTTCGTATAAGTTTGAGGGTCAATACACATACGAGTTGAAGGAGAATGGGAATGTAATATTTCGAAAGACTTACGGAATGAAGCATGATTAGTACATGATTTTGTGTCATGGAAAGGGGAGGACAGCTATGTCTTTCCCCTTTTCTGTTAATTAAAGTTAAAATATGTGAGGAAAGTACATTTATGTTGAACATTGGAGTGCATAATCCGTATCTTTGTCGGCGGTAAGAGTAGGAAAATATGCAGAAAATGAAGCTATGTTTTTATAAAAATACAAAAAAAGTTTTTACTTTTGCCAATCTATATTGTGAGTATTGTGCCTTGTTGTGCACATTTACTATTGTTTGTTTAAAATAAACTGTTGAATATAAAAGAATTAAAGATATGAAGATTGCTTTGATTGGATATGGCAAGATGGGCCATATAATTGAAAAGATAGCTAGAGAAAGAGGTCATGAGATAGTTTCCATTATTGACATTGACAATCGTGATGACATGAAGGACGACGCTTTCAAGAGCGCTGATGCAGCTATCGAGTTCACTATGCCAGCTGTGGCAATCGACAATATCTATGCTTGTTTCAATGCCGGTGTTCCTGTAGTCTGCGGTACAACAGGCTGGACTGAGAAGATGCCTGAGGTTAAGGCTGAGATGGAGAAGAAGAACGGAACTTTGTTCTGGAGCTCAAACTACTCGGTGGGTGTGAACGTCTTTATGGCAGTGAACAAGTACCTTGCAAAGATTATGAACGGATTCTCTCAGTACAACGTAGAGATGACTGAGGTTCATCATATTCACAAGCTTGATGCGCCAAGCGGTACAGCAATCACTCTTGCTGAGGGCATTCTTGACAACCTTGACCGCAAGACCGCATGGACTAAGGAGGTAGAGGGAAAGAACACAGACCTTGCCATCAAGTCTATTCGAGAGGGAGAGGTTCCAGGCATTCACACAATCCGCTACGAGTCTGCAGTGGATTCAATAGAGATTACTCATGATGCAAAGAATCGTGAGGGATTTGCGCTTGGTGCTGTTCTTGCCGCAGAGTTCGTTGTCGGCAAGAAGGGATTGCTTGGTACAGGTGATTTGTTTAAGTTTTAAGAATTATGGGAATTATTTCTGTAAGGTCGAAAGATAAGAAGGATCAGGAGTACATCGGGGCAAAAAGCGGCTCGTTCTCTGACCGTGAGAAAAGCACAAAGCCTGTACAGTGGGTCAAGTTCGGACTTTTGGCTCTTTTGATAGTACTGTTCACTGTATGGGCTTCGAATCCGTGGGTGTTGCTTTGGCTTATTCCCGCATTCGAGGTTTATGTCACTCGATATGTAGCTTGGGATGCGTGGAAAAAGAGTCCCAATGCATTGTTCCGTGGCATAGCTTCTTGGGTTGACGCGATTGTGTTCGCCCTTTTCGCTGTGTATTTCATTAACAACTACGTCTTTCAGAACTATAAGATTCCTACATCTTCGCTTGAAAAGACTTTGCTTATCGGCGACTATTTGTGTGTGAGCAAGGTGAGCTATGGACCTCGTTCTCCGATGACTCCGCTGTCTCTTCCTTTGGTTCAGCATACATTGCCGTTCTTTAACTGCAAGTCATACCTTGAAAAGCCGTCTTGGGACTACAACCGCCTGCCAGGTCTTGGAAACATAGAGCTTTACGATATCGTGGTGTTCAATTTCCCTGCCGGTGACACTGTGTTGGCTAACTGTCCTAACCCAGACTACTATTCTATGGTAAGCCAGTATGGCAGAGACTGGGTGTGGAATAACCTTGACAGAGGCGAGAATTTGGGCGAGGTTTTGTATCGCCCTGTTGACAGAAGAGAGAATTACGTAAAGCGATGTGTTGGACTTCCGGGTGACGACCTTCTGCTTTCTGACGGAAACCTCTATTTGAACAACCAGCTTATCGAGGATCCAAAGAATATGCAGTTCTGCTATTGGGTGGAGACAACAAGCAAGATTTCAGACAAGTATTTCACAAGTCTTTCTATAAATATTGAGGACAGATACCTGATAAACAAGTCGTTGGGTGCTGCGAACATATTGGAGAGAACAGGGTACAAGATGAATGCTAACGGCCTTTACAACTATGTCTATCGTCTTCCTTTGACAAAGCAGATGAAGGAAAAGATCGCCACTCGTTCGGATGTCGTAAGCATCAAGCGAGAGTCTGACGAGGACTTCGGTAGCAAGGTATATCCTTTGAACGATCCGAACAACAAGTGGACAAGGGACAATTACGGTCCTATACATATTCCTGCCAAAGGGGAGACTATCGCACTAGACATGAGCAATATCTATGTTTATGAGCGCTGTATAAAGAATTATGAAGGTAACAGTCTTGAAATCAAGGACGGCACTATCTATATCAACGGTGCCGAGGCGAACAGCTACACATTCAAGATGGATTACTACTGGATGATGGGAGACAACAGACACAACTCGCTGGATTCACGATACTGGGGATTCGTTCCAGAGGACCACATAGTCGGCAAGCCTTTGTTCATCTGGCTTTCAATAGACGGTGATACAGGAGACATCAGATGGTCAAGACTGTTCAAGTCTGTGCATCCCAATTAGTATTAACCAATAAATTTGACGAATATGAAACGAATTGGCTTATTATTGGTAACGCTTTTGATGGCGGTGTTGTCGTTTGCTAAGACAAACAAGGAGTTGTATTTGAGAGAGCCTGTATTCCAGGTTGGAGAGAAGGCTACCTATAACATATACTTCAACCTTGGATTCATCTGGGTTCACGCCGGTGATGTCAAGTTTGAATGTAGTTCCGCGATGAAGAACGGAAAGGACTGCTACAAGTTGTCTGTAACAGGCTACACATTGGGCATGTTCGAAAAGTACTATGTCATTCGCGACACATTCGTTTCATATATCGACAAAAAGACTCTTGATCCTGTTGCCTACGAGGACCATAAGCATGAGGACAAGTATATAAGCAGTACAAGTTATGTCTATACCCCTAACGGTGACAGTGTTCTTGTGAACTACCACAGGGATAAGAAGAACAACTCGTGGGGCAAGCAGTACAACATCGCAAAGGATGTTTATGACTTGATATCATGTTGCTATACTACAAGAAACATAAACACTGACGCATTGGTTCGCAAGCAGCAGGTTCCACTTAACATGATGTACGAGGACGGTGTCCATCAATTGGGACTGTCATTTCAGGGCAAGAAGAACCTGAAGGTCAAGAACGGAACAAAGTACAAGACAATGTACTTCACACCTTCGGTAATTTCGGGAGGCCTTTTCAAACATGAAGAGGATTTAGGTGTGTATGTGGCAGACGACGCAAACCACATACCCGTATATGTAGAAGCGAAGTTGAAAATGGGATCGGCAGTTGCTTCTCTTGAAAAGATAGAGGGGGCCAAGTATCCAATAACTTCGATAATTAAGAGGTAGATATAATATTAGGGGAAACACAATGGCAAAGATATTAGTAGTAGATGATGAGCGCAGCATACGCAACACGCTGATGGACATTCTCGAAAGCGAGAACCATGAGGTCGTGGTTGCTGCAAACGGAGAGATAGCACTTGAAAAAGCGGCGACAGAAACATTCGACTTGGTATTCTCGGATATCAAGATGCCTAAGGTTGACGGAATCGAAGTTCTTGAGACAATGAAGAAACTGCATCCGGAAACAAAGATGATTCTGATTTCCGGACATGGAAATATCGAGACTGCAGTCGAGTGCATCAAAAAAGGTGCATTTGACTTTATAGAGAAGCCGATTGAGTTTGATCGTCTTTTGACTGTGGTCAAGGATGCGTTGTCGGCAAGTTCCCAGCATGGGGGAATGGTACATAGCGTTATTGGAGGAGAGCCGGAGAAGAAAGTGGTTTCTGCTCCTGTAAACGACGGTCCTGCCGCTTCTTCTTCCTCAAAGGAACCAGTTTTGGTTGCTTCTTCTCATCCAATGATAGGAGAAAGCCCTGTGATGAACCATCTGAAGGCTATCATTTCCCGTGTAGCTCCGACTGATGCCAGAGTGTTGATTACGGGAGAGAACGGTACAGGTAAGGAGGTTGTCGCCCGCAGTATCTTTGAGAACAGTAACAGAAAAAATATGCCTTTCGTAGAGGTGAACTGTGCGGCCATCCCATCGGAACTGATAGAAAGCGAGCTGTTCGGTCACGAGAAAGGTTCGTTCACATCAGCTGTAAAGCAGAGAATAGGAAAGTTTGAACAGGCTGACGGTGGTACTCTGTTCCTTGACGAGGTCGGAGACATGTCGTTGTCTGCACAAACCAAGGTGTTGCGTGTGCTTCAGGAGAACGAACTCACGAGAGTGGGCGGAGACAAGAGCCTGAAGGTCAATGTGCGCGTGATTGCCGCTACAAACAAAGATTTGAAGAAGGAAATCTCGCTGGGTAATTTCCGTGAGGACCTTTACCATAGATTGAATGTGATTCCTATTCATGTGCCACCTTTGAGAGAGCGCAAGACTGACATTCCAATCCTTGTAAACCACTTTATTAAGCAGATGGCTCCCGAGGGTGAGGAACCCAAGGTGGTAACTCCAGAGGCTATAGAGGCACTGATGAACATGGAGTGGACAGGTAATATCCGAGAACTGAGAAATGTGGTCGAGAGATTGTTGATCCTATGTCCTTCGGAAATTACTGCTCAGGATGTGGAGATGTTTACCTCTTCATCGTTCCTATAAGAGAAAATCAAAGCAAAGAACTTATCAAATAAATATGGCAGAGAACAAAGAAAAGCAGAAAAAGCTTGACAGCCGCTACATCCGTATGGCTTATATATGGGCAGAGAACTCATACTGTATTCGCAGAAGAGTTGGAGCTTTGCTTGTAAAAGACAATATGATTATTTCTGATGGCTACAACGGTACACCATCGGGGTTCGAGAATGTTTGTGAGGACGACAACAACAAGACTTTCCCTTATGTCCTCCATGCAGAGGCTAATGCCATCACAAAGGTGGCAAGATCGAACAACAGTAGCGACGGAGCCACTCTTTATGTCACTGCTTCTCCGTGCATCGAGTGTGCGAAGCTGATTATCCAGGCCGGCATAAAGCGTGTCGTATATTCCGAAGAGTACAGACTGACTGACGGAATAGATCTGCTTGAGGCCGCAGGTGTCAAGATTGAGTTACTAAAGATAGACGAAACCGACAGATGATAAATCCTGAATCTTATGAAAAATTTTAAGCTAAAAATTTTATTTCCCCTAATCCTTGCTGTTGTGGCTGTCGCAGCCTATCAGGTAGGTATGTATTCGGTTAGGGCAAAGCAGACTGTTGTTGATCAAATTTCATCAGTTCAGAACCCTATGCCGATGACATATTCTGATGATGCGGGCTATGTAAAGCTTGCAGAGGTTATGCGTTTGGTGTCCGAAACATACGTTGATACTGTCAATATGACTGATTTGGTAGAGCAGTCGCTCCCTACAATCCTTTCAAACCTTGACCCTCATTCATCGTATATTCCTGCCAAGGATTTGGACTTGACAAACGAGAGCCTTGCAGACAAGTTCTTTGGTGTTGGTATTCAGTTTAATATCCAGGAGGATACTATACACGTGGTGTCTGTAATTTCTGGAGGTCCGGCTCAGAAGGTCGGCATTTTGCCAGGAGACAAGATCGTGACAATAGACGATTCATTGTTTGTCGGCAAAATATGCACTAATGAGACTGTGATAAAGAGATTGCGCGGCAGCAAGGAAACAAAGGTTAAGGTCGGTGTCAAGAGACAGAGCAGCAAGGATATTCTTCCATTCGAGATTGTACGTGGAGAAATACCTTTGGAGACCATTGACACGCACTACATGATAGACGACAAGACAGGCTACATCCGTGTGGACAGATTCGGAGAATCAACAGACAAAGAGTTCTTGGCGTGCCTTGAGAACCTTCACAACGAAGGTGTAAGGCAGTTGATTGTTGATTTGAGAGGTAATGGAGGAGGATTCCTTAATGTTGTCAAGAACATGCTTGACAACCTGTTAAGCAAGAATGATCTGATCCTTATTACAAGAGGAACTAAGATAAGGGAAAAAAGATATAATGCTAATGGTAACAAGAAGTACTGCAACTTGCCGATAGTGGTCCTTGTTGATGAACATTCGGCTTCGGCAAGCGAGATCTTTGCCGGTGCAATTCAGGATAACGATCGTGGTCTGATCGTTGGACGTAGGTCGTTTGGTAAGGGACTTGTCCAGCAGCAGTATCCTTTGCTTGACAATTCCGCTATCAGAGTGACTATTGCAAGGTATTATACACCTTCCGGAAGATGTATCCAGAAGCCTTATGGTGATGGTAAGGATTACGAGAAGGATTTGTTGGACAGATACGAGAAGGGTGAAATTTTTGACGAAGACAGTATGCGTGCATCCATAAAGGATTCTGTTGAATATAAGACACTTAAACTCGGCCGTACTATCTATGCAGGCGGAGGAATAGCTCCTGATATCTTTGTGTCTCGCGATACTGTAAACAACAGTCCCTATTACATCCAGGCATTCAACAAGGGCTTGATATACAGCTTTGCCCTAAAGTATTCCGAGGACAACAGGGAATTGCTTTTGAAACAGGGTGATTATAAGAAGTTGTATAAATATCTTGTCACAAACAATATCGTTGACAAGTTTGTTGATTATGCCTCTGTCAAGGGATTGGAAAGAAAGGACAAGGAGATAAACATCTCTCGCAGCAAGATGGAGATGTCCCTTTGCGCATACATCGTGAGAAACGTCATTGGCAAGGATGACCACGGGGACAGACCTTTCTACTGGATTTTAAACAAATCCGACAAAGAGATACTTCAGGCTATCAAGGCCTTTGATTCCAAGGAAATGAAAGAAATAACTGAGTCGTTATAAACTTTTAGTGTTTGAATATGAGCGAGGAAGTAAAGGTGAATTCATTAAAGGCTTGGGTGCTGGCATCTCGCCCCAAAACTTTGGCAGCTGCTATTGCTCCAGTGCTTGTCGGTGCCGCTTTAGGTTGGAGGTTGGAATATTGCTTCAGCAGTCATGTTGCAGATATAACAGGAGCAGAAGCCTATGTTGAAATGGGATTCAAGTCCTGGTTTGACTGCTTTATGTATTTCCAAATACCTTCATTTATATTGGCAGGATTATGCCTTCTTTTCGCTGTTCTTATGCAGATAGATGCAAACTTTATCAACGACCTTTACGACTATTTGAAGGGAACGGATGGAGAGGACAGACTCGGTCCCAAACGTGCTATGGCACAAGGCTGGATAACAAAGAAAGCAATGTATATTGGTATAGCAATTGTTACTGCACTTGCTTGTATAGTCGGACTGGTAATGCTCTATAAGCTGTATATGGACATACAAGCAACAGAAGTTGTAAGTCCTTGGTATCAACCGACATATAATGTATTGAAGACTTTGTGTATGGTCGGTGTGTTCAGTGTCTTGTTTGCATACTCTTATACATCAGGACCATTCCCTTTGTCTTATCATGGATTGGGAGATGTGGCGGTAATAGCCTTCTTTGGTCATGTTGCTGTGTACTATACAGCCTATGTCATGACATACGACGAGCTGAGGAAATACTATATTCCTGTTTTCGTTGGAATATCGGTCGGAATGGTGGTTGATACCTTGCTCATAGTGAACAATTACCGAGACAGAGACACCGACAAGCGTGACGGCAAGAACACACTTGTGGCAATGTTCGGAGAAAAATTCGGGCGCTTCTTCTATTTGTTCATAGGCATAGGAGCTGTGTTGATCATGGCTTCGGGACTTTGTATGCATACAGAAAATAATATCAGCAGGGTGGCTATTGTATTGGCCTATATCCCTTATATTGTTGTGCATTTTCGCAACTATATTAAGTTAAAGGAAATCAGGTCAGGCAAGGCTTTGAATGTACTTATTGGGAAAAGCAGTATGGCAATGCTATTGTTTGCTGTTATTACGGTTCTGTTGTTTTTATTTGTTCCGGATTTAGTTTTTGACTATTCGATAATATGTTAGAATAATAAAAAAACATTACGAAAGTTTTTTTTCAAATAAAAAATGCAGACTAATTGATATTTCTTTGTATTTTTGCATCGTGTGATAGTGTTTATCATGCATTTTAAGGTCGAAAAAATAAATAATAATTCAATAAAATAATTTAATTTTTTATGTGGTTAACTAATTCTTCGGTGGGAAGAAAACTGGTAATGAGTATATCAGGTATTTTCCTTGTCCTTTTCTTGACATTTCACATGTCAATGAACTTAGTGGCTATCATTAGTGCTGATGCTTACAATGCAGTTTGTGGCTTCCTAGGCTCTAATTGGTATGCTGTTGCTGGTACTGCAGTTCTTGTAGCTGGTGTGCTTGTTCACTTTGTTATGGCTGCTGTTCTTACAGCTCAGAACAAGAACGCTCGTCCTGTAAAGTACGAGGTTTCTTCAAAGACTGATGTTGAGTGGTCTTCAAAGAACATGTTCGTTCTTGGTCTTGTAATTATCGGTATCTTGTGTTTCCACTTGATCCACTTCTGGGCTAAGATGATGCTTCCTGAACTAATCGGTAGCGAGGATATGATTAAGGAGACAGCTGCTATTGTAGCTCAGTCAGGTCTAGAGTGTAAAGAAGTTGAGGCTACACAGAATGGTGCTGCTTTGATCAGGTTTACATTCAGCCAGTGGTGGGTTTGCCTTATTTATCTAGCATGGTTGTGTGCATTGTGGTTCCACTTGACTCACGGTATTTGGTCAGCTCTTCACACTGTAGGTATGAACAACAAGGTTTGGATGAGCCGTATCAAGTGCATCTCTATGATCTTCGCAACAATCATTTGCTTAGGTTTTGCTGCAGTTGTTGTGTTTGGTTACTGTTCAAACCTATAATTTTATTTGTTTAAGTGTAAGAAAATAATAATTATGGCAACTATAGATTCTAAAATTCCTAAAGGTCCTCTTGCTCAAAAGTGGACAAACTATAAGAATCACCAGAAGTTGGTTAACCCAGCTAACAAGCGTAAGCTTGATATCATTGTAGTTGGTACAGGTCTTGCCGGTGCTTCTGCAGCAGCTTCTCTTGGTGCTCTTGGTTTCAATGTACTTAACTTCTGTATTCAGGATTCTCCTCGTCGTGCTCACTCTATCGCAGCACAGGGAGGTATCAACGCAGCTAAGAACTATCAGAACGATGGTGACTCTGTTTACCGTCTATTCTATGATACAATCAAGGGTGGTGACTATCGTGCTCGTGAGGCTAATGTTTACCGTCTAGCTGAGGTTTCTAACAGCATCATCGACCAGTGTGTTGCTCAGGGTGTTCCTTTCGCCCGTGAGTACGGCGGTCTTCTTGACAACCGTTCATTCGGTGGAGCTCAGGTGTCTCGTACATTCTATGCAAAGGGACAGACAGGTCAGCAGCTTCTTCTTGGTGCTTATTCAGCTCTTAGCCGTCAGGTTAACAAGGGTACTGTTAAGCTTTATACTCGTTACGAGATGCTTGACGTTGTTATCATCGACGGTCGTGCTCGTGGTATCATCGCTCGTAACCTTGTAACAGGTGAGATCGAGAGATTCGGTGCTCACGCTGTAGTTATCGGTACTGGTGGATATGGAAACACATACTTCCTTTCAACTAACGCTATGGGTTCAAACGGTTCTGCTGCTATGCAGATCTACCGTAAGGGTGCTTACTTCGCTAACCCATGCTACGCACAGATTCACCCAACTTGTATTCCAGTTCACGGAGACATCCAGTCTAAGCTTACTTTGATGTCTGAGTCTCTTCGTAACGATGGACGTATCTGGGTTCCAAAGAAGAAGGAAGATGCAGAGAAGTTGCAGAGAGGCCAGATTAAGGCTACAGATATTCCTGATGAGGATCGTGACTTCTATTTGGAGCGTCGTTATCCAGCATTCGGTAACCTTGTGCCTCGTGACGTTGCTTCGCGTGCTGCTAAGGAGCGTTGTGATAACGGTTACGGAGTTAATAGTACTGGTCTTGCTGTATTCCTTGACTTTAAGTATGCTATCGATCGTCTTGGTAAGGATGTTGTTGCTGCAAGATATGGTAACTTGTTCCAGATGTATGAGAAGATTACTGACCAGAATCCATACGAAGTTCCAATGCAGATCTTCCCTGCTATCCACTACACAATGGGTGGTATCTGGGTTGACTACGAGTTGATGACTTCTATCCCGGGTCTATTCGCTATTGGTGAGGCTAACTTCTCAGACCACGGTGCTAATCGTCTTGGTGCTTCTGCTTTGATGCAGGGTCTTGCAGATGGTTACTTCGTATTGCCTTACACTATCCAGAACTATCTTGCTGATCAGATTCAGGTTCCTCGTATCTCTACAGATTCTGCTGAGTTCGCTGACGCTGAGAAGGGTGTTAAGGATAAGATTGCTAAGTTGATGAGCATTAAGGGTGAGCGTTCTGTAGATTCAATCCACAAGGAGCTTGGTCACGTAATGTGGGAGTATGTAGGAATGGGTCGTACTAAGGAGGGTCTTCAGATTGCAATGAAGAAGATTAAGGAGATCAAGAAGGAGTTCTGGACAAATGTATTCATTCCAGGTGAGGCTAACTCTCTAAACACTGAGTTGGAGAAGGCACTTCGTCTTGCTGACTTCCTTGAGATTGGTTACTTGATGGCAATCGACGGATTCAACAGAAACGAGTCTTGTGGTGGTCACTTCCGTGAGGAGTTCCAGACTCCAGAGGGTGAGGCACTTCGTCAGGATGAGGAGTACTCTTACGTTGCTTGTTGGAAGTACACTGGTGAGGATTCTGATCCAGAACTTTTGAAGGAGCCTCTTGACTACGAGGAGACAGAGCGTAAGACTCGTAACTATAAGAACTAATTTCATCAACTTGAAAATTCTTAGATAAAAATGGATAATACAATAAATATAACTCTTAAGGTTTGGCGTCAAAGAGGACCTAAGGAGCCAGGTAAGTTCGAGACTTACGAACTTAAGAACATTTCTACAGAGAGCTCATTCCTTGAGATGCTAGATGTTCTTAACGAGCAGCTAGTTCAGAAGCATGAGGAGCCAGTTGTATTTGATCACGACTGTCGTGAGGGTATCTGTGGTATGTGTTCATTGTATATCAATGGCCAGCCTCATGGTAAGGATGCTGCTGTTACAACTTGTCAGCTTCATATGCGTCGTTTCAACGATGGTGACACTATTACAATCGAGCCTTGGCGTTCGGCTGGTTTCCCTATCATCCGTGACCTTATGGTTGACCGTACTGCTTTCGATAAGATTATGCAGGCAGGTGGTTACGTTTCAGTAAACACAGGTGGTATTCCTGACGCTAATGCTATTGCAATTGCTAAGCCAATCGCTGACGAGGCTATGGATGCCGCTTCTTGTATCGGTTGTGGTGCTTGTGTTGCTGCATGTAAGAACGGTTCAGCTATGTTGTTCGTTTCTGCAAAGGTTTCTCAGCTTGCACTTCTTCCTCAGGGTAAAGTAGAGGCTGCTAAGCGTGTGAAGGCTATGATTGCTAAGATGGACGAGCTAGGTTTCGGTAACTGTACTAACACTGGTGCTTGTGAGGCAGAGTGTCCTAAGTCAGTTTCTATAAGCAATATCGCTCGTTTGAACCGCGAGTATCTTTGTGCAAAGTTTAAGGACTAATGTTTTTAGTCGCTTAGGCGTTTCACATTTTTAAAATAAGAAGGGGGCAAACAATTTTAGTTTGTCCTCTTTCTTTTAAATTAAATCTCTTAAATAACATACCTATGTCAAAATATCTGGAAGTAAAATTCACTGCAAATTTTAAAGAGGAAAATTCATTCATATCAGACCTTCTGTCAAATGATTTGGCCGAAATTGGTTTTGACTCGTTTACTCAGGAAGAGTCGTGTTTATTGGCGTATGTTCCCGAATCGCTCTATGACAAAGATAATATTTCAAATATAATAAAGTCTAACCCCTTGTATAGTGATGTTTCCTTTTCGGTGCAGGAAATGGAGGATAAGGACTGGAACGAGGAGTGGGAAAAGAATTATTTCCAACCTATAGTTATTGCTGACAAATGTGTTATATGCAGTGCCTTCCATAAAAATGTGCCAGAGGCAGAATACAAAATCGTTATAAATCCACGTATGGCATTTGGTACCGGACACCATCAGACCACTGAACTTATGATTCGCCACATAGCTGAAAATGACTTCCAGGGTAAAAAGGTGATGGATATGGGTTGCGGAACAGCTATTCTTTCTATATTCGCAGCTTTAAGGGGCGCCAAAAAGGTTGATGCTGTGGATATTGACGAGTGGGCTTACGAGAATTCAATTGACAACCTTCGAGAGAATGGTGTCGAGGACATTATATCAGTTCGTCAGGTTGATGCGTCGTCTGTTTCAGGAATAAAGGAAGAATATGACATCTTTTTGGCGAACATAAACAAGAACATACTTCTTGCGGATGTTCCTGCCTATGCTCCCTCGATAAAGAAGGGCGGCCTATTGTTTTTGAGCGGTTTTTATAAGGCTGATATTCCAGACATTCAAAAGGTTGCTGAAGAGCATGGTTTTTCGCTGGTTTCGTTCAAAGAAAAGGACAATTGGGTGGCATTATGTTTAAATAAATGCTAAATGTTGAAAAAAAAGTCTCTCATTTAGTTTGTTTTTTTTAAAAATAATATACTTTTGCACTCTCTCATAATGAGAACAAACTTTTAAGTTAAATTTTATAATATACTTAATATGTATTGGACATTAGAGTTAGCAAGCAAGTTGGAAGACGCACCTTGGCCAGCAACCAAGGACGAGTTGATTGATTATGCCAATCGTACATGTCTTTCTTCTGAGGTAATCGAGAATCTTCAGGAGCTAGAAGATGAGGGTGAAATATATGAGACAATCGAAGATATTTGGCCTGACTATCCTAGTAAAGATGATTTTCTTTTTAATGAAGACGAGTATTAACGGAAAGTTCGCAGAAAAGAAAATGTTAATTTTTTTTAAAAAAGTCGTGCATTTTCTTTGTGAATGTGTCCAAAAAATACTAATATTGCTTTTAAATTCTCTTGAAAACAGGAGGAGAGAGGGGATTCTTCTCTCTATGTTGTTATTTTTTAACAACTTAGCAGTGTTTTCTCAATTTACGAGCGAAGACTACCTTGCTTCAGTTTTGAAGTGGGAACTGGTCAATCCCTCGAAATTGGCGTACAACAAGAGAACGAATGTAATTGGCGAATTCCAACGCCAGTGGGCAGGTTTTTCGGGTGGCCCGCAGTCATTGACTTTTGCGTTCAATTCTCATCTGCCTTCTTCAAGGGATCAGGCGGCTGGAGTTTCTTACTCGGAACAAAGTGAGGGATTCTGGAAGTTCAAGAGATTTGCATTCCAATATGCGTATCGCATTCCGATAAAGAACGGATGTGTGGGTCTCGGTTTGGACGCTGGGTTTGGCGACAGCAAGATTGATTTCTCTGATGCTAACTTTAGCGGTAGTGATGAATTGGGAGGAGATACTTACCACAACACCTCTGATGTTGTAGTGACGGGTGGTTCTGACGACGAAAGCGACATCCTGTTCGATTTGAACTTTGGAGCCTCGCTTGTCTTGAACAAGATGAATTTTGGACTTTCGGTTCAGCATTTGAACCAGCCAAAGGCTCAGCCGTCGGATTCGTATCAGTTCGCTGTGAAACCATTGCTCTTTATGTATGGTGAGTACAAGTTTGTCAATCATTCTAAGACTTTGGTTTACGAGCCTGCTGTAATGGTAAGAAGTGATTTTTCTAATCTTCAGGTCGGCATGATGAACACATGCACTTACAACGACAAGCTTGTGTTCGGGTTAAATGCCTGGTTCTGGTCTTCTTTATCGTTCGTGTTGGGATATGAAGTTTACAAGGGTGTTCAGCTGGCTTATTCCTATGGATTGCCTACGAGCAGGATGATTAAGTCCGGAGGCTCGCACTTCATTACTCTCAAGTATTCATTTGATCTTAATTTCAAACGAAACAATAGATACGTAGATTCAAGAATTTTGTAACTTTTAATAAATTTAGAATTAAATTAGTAATTCAAATATCATGAAAAAGCTGTTATTTTTCTCAGTGATGGCATCAGCGATGCTCGCAAGCTGCTCTAGCGAAGGTGGTGGAGAGTTGGTTGGTGTTTATTCAAAATCGTGGAAAGAGCCGACTCCTTATGGTATGCTTTACATCAAGAGGGGATCTTTTACGATTGGACAGAATGATCAGGATGCTAACTGGGCGATGACTTCCCAGTCTAAGACTGTGTCTGTTGATGCATTCTGGATGGATGAGACAGAGATCACAAATGGCGAGTACCGTCAGTTCGTACATTGGGTGCGTGACTCAATCGCTCGCGAGAAGTTGTCTCTTGTTGACGAGGAGTTCAAACTTACTCAGGATAAGAAGGGTAATGATTTGAAGAAGCCTGTTCTTAATTGGAAGAAGGATATTCCTTGGCACAAGGCTAACGAGGAGCAACAAATTGCTATTGATAGTATGTTCTATATGGGCGAGGATGATATCGATATCTTCCCTCAGCTTAACGGTTTGATCTTGTCATACCAGTACTCATGGGTTGACTACGTTCAGGCAGCTAAGAAGGAGAACAAGTTCGATGCAATGCGTGGTTCTTACAATCGTAGCATTGAGGGTCTTGGTGTTACTAAGGACTCAGCAGACGTAATGGTTAGAAAGGATACTTCTTACTATAACGAGCAGGGTCACATTATCAACAAGACTATCTATAAGGAGTTGAAGCACCGTTCAGACTTTATCTCTAAGAAGCGTATCAATATCTATCCTGATACACTTTGTTGGATCCGTGACTTTACGTATGCTTACAACGAGCCTTACATGAAGATGTATTTCGCTCACCCAGGTTATGGTGAATATCCAGTTGTTGGAGTTTCTTGGGAGCAGGCACAGGCATTCTGTCACTGGCGTACATCTTACTACAACATTTATCAGGTAGCTAACGGTGGCGTTCGTGTTCAGGATTATCGTCTGCCAACTGAGGCTGAGTGGGAGTATGCTGCTCGTGGTGGTAAGGATCTTTCAATGTACCCTTGGGGAGGTTACTACATCCGTACTGCTAAGGGATGTTTCCTTGCTAACTTTAAGCCGCAGAGAGGTAACTATACTGACGATGGATACCAGATTACAGCTCGTGTAGCCTCTTATCCACCAAATGATTGGGGTCTATACGACATGTCAGGTAACGTTGCTGAGTGGACTTCTACTGCATTCCACGAGTCTAACTACTCATTCGTTCACGATTTGAACCCTAACTACGAGTACAATGCTAAGTCTAGCGATCCAGATGTTCTTCGTAGAAAGGTTATCAAGGGTGGTAGCTGGAAAGACGTAGGTATTTTCTTGCAGCTTGGTATGCGTACATACGAGTACCAGACTGAGAACCGTTCATTCATCGGTTTCCGTTGTGTACGTAGCTACATCGGTATGGATTAAATCACTTAAAAAAAATTAATAATCTTAAAAATAATATTAGAAAAATGGGTTTTCAAGAATGGTACAATTCTCCTTCAGGTAAAAGAGTTGTAGGAGTTGCTTATTCAGCTGGAGCAGCAATCGTAATCGTTGGTGCGTTGTTTAAGATCATGCACTGGCCAGGTGCAGGAGTCATGCTTACTGCAGGTATGTGTACAGAGGCTATCCTATTCCTTATCGGAGTTTGTGATAAGCCACACAAGGAGTATCACTGGGAGAAGGTTTGGGCTGAGCTAGGTGACGATGCTGAGGCCGAGGCTCACGGAGCTGCTGCTCCATCTCAGAGCACTGCTCTAGAAGTTCCAGAGGTTGACGTTAAGTCTCTTCTTCAGTCTAAGGTTGAGAGTCTTTCTTCTAACATCGAGAAGTTGAACTCAACAGCTGCAGGTCTAGCTAATCTTAACGAGGCTGCTAACGTTTCAAGCGCATATATCTCTAATGTAAATGCTGCTTCTCAGGCTGCTGGTGCATTCGCTAAGTCACAGGCTAACCTAACAAGTTCTTCTGATGCTTTGGTTTCTTCTTACAAGGATATCGAGTCAAGCATCTCAAGCGCTTCTAATGGTTCTAAGAACTTTGCTTCTTCAATGGACGGAATCAACAAGAACATTTCTACTATCGTTTCTGCATTCGACGCTCAGGCTAAGTCAGCTCAGGATCAGAACAACGCTATGCAGACTCTTGCTGCTTCTATCAAGAAGATTGAGGCTTCACTTAACAGTTCAGCTGCTGGTGTTGACGCATACAAGGCTGAGGTTGAGAAGCTTGCTGGTCAGATGAAGAGTTTGAACCAGGTTTATGGCAACATGTTGAATGCTATGACTATTCGTGGTTAATTTTAACTACTAACTTAGTTTTGTTTATTAACTAAATTAGAGTATTAACTTATGAGTGGAGCTACGAACTGTCCGGAGACCCCGAGACAGAAAATGATCGGTATGATGTATTT
The DNA here is from genome assembly GCA_024401535.1 of Paludibacteraceae bacterium. Lineage (GTDB taxonomy): Bacteria > Bacteroidota > Bacteroidia > Bacteroidales > Paludibacteraceae > UBA1723. The sequence goes on from JAKSKX010000007.1 coordinate 69,760, forward strand.
GGTGCTAACAGCCATGTTGGCATTGAATGTGTCTGCGCAGATCTTGGAAGGTTATACTACCATCTACGAATCAATGACTAAGTCAGTTGAGATCGCAGATGAGAATAATGAGAACTTGAAGGCTTCTTTTGCTAAGGCAATGCAGGAGAACGAGGCTAAGGCTAGACCTTTGAAGATTTATGTTGACTCTTTGAAGGATAAGGCTGATGACGTTTTCAACTATATCGAGGCATTTAAGAAGGTTTTGACACTTAAGGCTCAGGGCGGTGATTCTACAGCTGTTATGAATGTAGGTGACCTTAACTCAGCAAGTGAGCTTTACGAAGGTAAGTTCCCTGAGACTAAGGATAAGAACGGTAAGAACTGGACTGAGGAGATGAAGGTTCGTTTGGAGGACTATAGAGAGTTCGCTAAGCGTATGGTAGTCGCTATCCCTAACACTATCCCTGATAGTGCTAAGGCTAAGTCTTTCGACCAGACTTTCTCTTACGAGCCTAAGGAAAATCCTGAGACTAAGGAGAAGCGTGCATGGAATACTCGTACATTTGAGGATCAGCCAGCTATCGCAGTTCTTGCTACAATGGCTAAGCTTCAGAATGATGTTCGTAATGCTGAGGCTGAGTGTATGTCTCACCTAATCGGTCAGCTTGAGGCTGGTGACTTCTCTGTAAACAAGATCCAGGCTTTGGCTATTCCAGATGAGGCTTATATCCTACGTGGTAGCAAGTATCGTGCTAAGATCGTTTTGGCTGCAACTGACTCAACTAAGAAGCCAGAGATCGAGATCAACGGTAAGCCACTAGAGAAGGACGTTTACGAGTTCGTATGTGGTAATGTCGGTAAGCAGAAGTACTCTGGTAAGATTAAGCTAAAGAAGAAGAACGGTATGGAGGTTGAGTATCCATTCACAAGCGAGTACACAGTAGGTGAGCCTACAGCAACTGTATCTGCTGATATGATGAACGTTCTTTATGCTGGTTTCGATAACCCAGTCAGTGTATCTGTACCAGGTGTTGATGCTTCTTCAGTTTCTATCACAGTAACTAACGCTAGCCAGTCTAAGACAGGTAAGGGTTGGATTATCAAGCCTCAGAAGGTTGGTACTCCTTGTAAGATTTCTGTATCTGCTAACATCGGTGGTAAGCCAACACACATGGCTATGCACGAGTTCCGTGTTAAGCCTCTTCCACCACCATTGGCTAAGCTTCGTGTAAAGCAAGGTGGTGCTTGGACTACTTTCAAGGGTGGTGCTAAGATCGATAAGGCTGCATTGCTTACATGTGAGGAGGTTGTTGCCGAGCTTGATGACGCAGATTTGAATGTTAAGTACAATGTTCTTTCATTTGCTTTGAACTCAACTGACTCAATGGGTAATACATTGGTTGAGATGGCTCAGGGTAATAAGTTGACTCAGAAGCAGAAGGATATCTTCAAGAAGCTTACAAGAGGTAAGACAGTTTACGTTGCTAATACTGTAGCTGTTGGTCCTGATAAGATGAAGAGAACTCTTCCAGTACTTGACGTTGCAATTAAGTAATAATTTTTCTTAACTGAAAGGTTTAAGTCATGAGTAAATTTTTGAATTTGTTATTCACCACTTGCGTTCTTTCGCTAACTAGCGCGTTCGCTCAGGATCAGGCTTTCTTTGATAGGGATGGTTCTGTTGATCCAGCAACAAACTTGCCAACAAGTGGTCCGAAAGACGGTCTTGAACCAATTGAGATGGTTAATCCTCGTGCCGATGATATTTATTGGCAGAAGGTTGTTTATAGAACAATTGACCTTCGCGAGAAGATGAATTATCCTCTTTACTATCCTGAAGAAGCATCAGACAACAGACAAAGTCTATTTGCTCTAATATTTAGACTTGTTCAGGAGGGTAAGATTAAGGTTTACGACTATACTGATGCTAACGAGGTGTTTAATGATGAGCACGTTGTTCCTTTCAAGGATATTCTTGAGAAGTACAATATCATCAACACTCCAAAGCCAGACTCAATCACAGGTGACACAACTTATTTCGTAGATAATTCGGATGTGCCTAACCGTGATGTTATTAAGTACTACGTAAAGGAAGTTTGGTATTTTGATAGAATATCTTCTACTTTCAATTGTCGTATCATCGGTTTCTGTCCTATCATGGTACAGGAAACAGACATGGGTCTTCAGAAGTTCCCTCTATTCTGGGTTCCTTTCGAGAGACTTCGTCCATTCCTATCACAGACAGAAGTTCTTCTAACTGATAGAAACAATGGTGCTCGTCCATCATTCGATGATATCTTCATGAAGCGTCGTTTCTCTAGTTACATCTATAAGGAATCTAACGTTTACAACCGTAACTTGCTTGAGTATAACTCAACTTATGAGGATATCAAGAAAGAGCAGGATCTAGTTAAGATTCGTTTGATTAACTTCGAGACTGACCTTTGGGAGTACTAATAGTCAGAGTATTATAAAAGATAACGCCGTCGGGTTTCCTGATGGCGTTTCTTTTTGTTTATTAGTTTTTTATCATTATTCTTTAGATCTATGTCTAAAACTTTAATAAATGAATAAATACTTTTCCTTCATATTCCTTTCTTTGTTTTCTTGCTTTGTTAACACAAATGCAGAATATAAGTTAGTATGGCAAGATGAGTTTAATTCTTTAAATTCCAATACTTGGATTCATGAAATAGGTACAGGCGAGAATGGTTGGGGCAATAATGAGCAGGAGACATATACTGATTCTCCTCTTAATTCTTTTGTAGAGAATTCCGTTTTAAATATTTGCGCTTCTCGAATCCCTAATTCCACTGATAGAATTAAATACACTTCTGCAAGGCTTAAGACTCAAGGCAATGTCTCCATTCTGTTTGGTAAGATTGAGGCAAGAATGAAGCTGCCTCGGCGAGGCCAAGGTGTATGGCCCGCCTTTTGGATGCTAGGCGAAAGTATAGAGCAAAAAGGTTGGCCATATTGTGGTGAGATTGATATTATGGAATGGAAAGGTTCTCAACCTAATTCTGTGATTTCTACATCTCATTGGAATGGAAATGCTTACTCTTACGAACATTGTAATTATGGAAATACTCTAGATTTGGAATTCCCTCTAGATGAAGATTTTTATACTTATGGTGTAGAGTGGACGCCTAAGTTTTTGGAGTATTATATAATAGACAGTAACAGTCAAAAGCATACAATAAATATCATTGACATTTCTGTTGGAACAGACGAAAATGGACTCTCTTGTTTTCATAGACCTGCGTTTATTTTGTTAAATCTTGCTATGGGAGGACAGTTTGATGGTGACGTAGCATTAGATTTAGGAGACAGATCTTTCCTGATAGATTGGGTGAGAGTATATCAAGATAATGATACATACCCTTCATCTTTGTTGATAAATAATACTCAGTCAGGTATTGACAATATAATAGAGTCAAGTGATATTGTTCGAGTTTACAGAAACCAAAATGGTATTGTCATAGATAGTAAAGAATACGGATATATAGACGTTTTCTCCTACGATGGTAAACTGGTGTTATCTAAGGCTATTTCGGCTGGTAGAACGACTTTAAATCACGTTCCTGTAGTTTCTGTTGTTAGGTTTAGAAAACAAGATTTTTAAGTTTATAAAAAAAGCGAGCAGAGTATAAAACCCTGCTCGTTTTTATTTGACTATTTTGTCCGTTAATTACTTAACCTCCCAAGTGTCGTTAGTCTCAAGAAGCTCTGCGAAGTTGTGGTACTTCTTAGCTGCCTTAACCTCCTCGATCTGTGCATTAACAGCATCATCGTAAGTTGGAGCCTCAACGTCACGGATAACGCCAAGTGCTACTGGATACTCCATCATAGCAAGCTTTAGCTGAAGTGTGTTGTCCTCGCAGTGTGCATCGTGAACAAGAACGTCATCCATTGTGTATCCGTCCTGACCGATTGTTACGACCTTAACACCGAATCCATCCTGAACTAGACCGAACTCGTTGTTCTCACCGAATACCATCTTCTCGCCATGCTTCAAGTAGATAGCGTTCTTTGCACGACCTTCCTTAGTGTAAACTGCCTCGTGTGTACCATCGTTGAAGATAACACAGTTCTGAAGAATCTCGCAAACTGCAGCGCCCTTATGAGCGTGAGCTGTCTTCAATACGTTTACTGTACCCTCAGCGTCAGTGGCAACTGCACGTGCGAAGAAGTGACCTCTTGCACCGAAGCAAAGCTCAGCTGGACGGAATGGATCCTCAACTGTACCGTAAGGAGACGACTTGCTGACGAAACCTCTTGGAGAAGTAGGTGAGTACTGTCCCTTAGTCAAACCATAGATACGGTTGTTAAGAAGGATCATCTTTAGGTCGATGTTACGACGGTTTGCGTGGATGAAGTGGTTACCACCGATAGCTAGACCATCACCATCACCTGAAACCTGCCATACGCTTAGCTTAGGGTTAGAAACCTTGCAACCTGTTGCAATAGCAGCGGCACGACCGTGGATAGTGTTCATACCGTATGTTGCCATGTAGTGAGGCAAACGGCTTGAACAACCGATACCAGAGATAACTGCGATATCATGTGGAGCAACGCCAATTTCTGCCATTGCCTTGTGAAGCGACGCCAAGAAGAAGTGGTCTCCGCATCCTGGACACCAACGTGGCTGTCCTTTCTTATAATCTTTAGCTGTATATTCGCTCATTTTCTTTCTAAATTAAAAGTTAAGAATTAAGAGTCAAGAATTGTTTTCCTAATTCTTAGACCAATTTATTAAATGCAGCAACCAACTCGCTTACTACGAATGGCTGACCCTTAACCTCATTGAACTGTGCTGGTGCGAAGCCGTCAACCTTCATGCGAAGGAATGAAGCGAACTGACCCATGTTCTGCTCAGCTACAACAACCTTCTTGTACTTCTTCATTACCTCAGCTGTATTCTTTGGCAATGGGTTGATGAAACGGAAGTGTGCAAGTGCAACCTTCTTGCCTGCAGCACGCATCTCGTCCATAGCAGCGTGAAGGTGTCCGTAAGTGCCACCGAAGCCAACGATCAATAGATCTGCATCATCCTTGTCACCCTCAACAACTACATCAGGTACAGGAATCTTGTCGATCTTGCTCTGACGAAGGCGAGTCATCAAGTCGTGGTTCTCTGGGTTAGTAGAGATAGCACCTGTCTTGTTGTCCTTCTCAAGACCACCAAGGATGTGAGTGAATCCCTCACGGCCTGGAACAGCCCAGTATCTTACGTCTCTCTCGTCTCTCTCGTATGGAGTCCAAGTACCCTTCTTTGACTCAGGTACGTAAGGAGGATTGATAGCAGGGTATTCTGCAAGGTTAGGAAGCTTGAATGCCTCAGAACCGTTAGCGATATATGCGTCGCTCATGAAGACTACAGGAGTCATGTGCTCAAGTGCGATCTTACAAGCTGCGTAAGCTGAATCGAAGCAGTCTGCAGGGCTTGTAGCAGCGATAACTGGCATAGGAGTCTCTCCGTTACGTCCGAACAAACACTGTAGAAGGTCTGTCTGCTCTGACTTTGTTGGAAGACCTGTTGCAGGACCACCACGCTGAACGTCGATAACAACCAATGGAAGCTCCATGATAACTGCAAGGTTCATTGCCTCTGACTTCAAACAGATACCAGGGCCTGAAGTTGAAGTAGCAGCAAGAGCTCCAGCGAATGAAGCACCAAGAGCAGAAGCACATCCTGCAATCTCGTCCTCGCACTGTACAGTTGTTACGCCAAGAGACTTGTGCTTTGACAACTCATGAAGAACGTCTGTAGCTGGAGTGATAGGGTAAGAACCAAGGTATAGGCGAAGTCCTGCCTTCTCTGCTGCTGCGATAAGACCGTAAGCAGTAGCCTTGTTTCCGTTGATATCCATGTAGCGTCCCTTCTTTGCAGGAGTCTGCTTAGATACTACATTGTATGTGTGGCTTACTGATGCGTGAGTGTTTGCACCGAAGTCATAACCTGCGTGGATAACCTTGATGTTATTCTCTGCGATAGCTGCCTTCTTGCCAGAGAACTTGTCACGAAGGAACTTCTCTGCGATAGAAAGGTCACGGTTGAAGATGTAGCAAACAAGACCAAGAGCAAGCATATTTCTACACTTAAGCATAGCCTTTGGATCCATGCCTGAATCGGCAAGTACATCCTTAACCATAGAAGTCACAGGAACCTGAATTACGTCCTGCTTGATTCCCATCTCTGCGATTGCACCAGCAGCATCAGTAGCCTCGAACTGAGCCTTCTCAAGGTCAGCCTTCTTGAAGCTATCTACATCGATGATGATTGATGAAGTTGGCTTACAGAACTTATACTGAGTCTTTAGGGCTGCAGGGTTCATTGCGACCAATACGTCGCACAAGTCACCAGGAGTGAAGGCCTTGTCAGCTGCGATACTTACCTGGAATCCAGATACGCCAGTTAGCGAGCCCTGTGGGGCGCGAATATCTGCTGGATAGTCAGGGAATGTACAAATACCATTACCTACAGTGGCTGAAATAGTGGAAAAGATGTTTCCGGCAAGCTGCATTCCGTCTCCGGAGTCGCCTGAGAATCGAACCACCACTTGATTCAATTCTTCTACTTTCAAGTTGTCTGCCATATTGTTATGTTAATTTTCAAAATTCTTTTTATTGAGTGCAAAGTTAGACAGAATGTTAGTTATTTCAAAATATTTCGTGCAAAATTTTTGTTTATGTTATAAAAAATGTGCATTTTGATATTTTGTTATAAAAATCGCTTTGCGTTTGCAAAATTAGTCAATTTGTAAGTGATTTCAAATATTTATACATTATTTTTATTGTTTATTCACTTATTATAGACTTTTTGCTTGTTTTTGAATACTAATATGCATAAAGTATGCATTATTCCTTTGCGTGTAGAGGTAAGCATATATTTATCACCATGCTTAATAGCTACATTTCTTCAAAATCAATACCAGAATCAATAAGTATCTTTTTAGCTTTCTCTACAAGTTTACTCTCTTGTTCTATTCTTAACTTGTCCTCATTAGTCAAGGCAAGAATAGCGTCTATCTTTAGTTTTCTCAGTTTTTTGCGGCAGGCATAGACAATATCTGTGTCAGTATCACTTTTTGATACACCAAGAACATTATACGCATCTTCTAAACTCAAATCCTCCGCAATCATAGGTTCCTTGCTGTCTGTAGGCTCTGCAGATCTTTCAGCCTCTGTGTCTTCTTGTGAGGAACTTACAAAACGGTATATTTTAGACATGATTAAATCGTCTTCAAGCATAATCGTCCTACCGTATAGCTTTAGTCGTTCAATAACTGGGGTTGATGCAATATCATCCATAGCAACATAGATAGCATCATCAAAAATTGTACAAATCAACTCTTTAGAAAAATTTTCTAAAATCTCTCCAAAAGCTTGATTTAACAGATCTTCCTCTGTCATACGCTGTTTGATTTCCAATATCTTTTGTTTAGTTTTTTGTCTGTACAAAGCATAATTTATGTCGTTATCAGAGGGCATAGGAGAATACTTCCTGAATACCTTAAGTATCCTTTCGATTTTTTCGTCGGATAGAGGAGTGTCTAATGCTTCATAAAAAACATCATCTTCAAAGTCGGAAGCAAGATCTACAAGAACCACCAAAACAGTAGAGTCTGCGGAACACTCGGCATTTCCTCCATTAACTAAATCTATAAGTGTAAATTTACCATACAAATCGTCATTGTCGCCATTATCGTCATTGTCATAGTTGATTTGATTGTCATTATGTGTCTCGATTTTCTCATGCTTAGTATTTCGTGTCCTAGCAAAGAACCATAGAATAAAAATAGCTATTAAAAATAATAGAAGATTGGAAGAATTTATTTCAAGCAGAATAAAAAGAAGTTCCATATTCAGTAATATTTTATTAAAAAGTCTTTTAATAGCGAAGATAACAAGAATTGCAGATACTCAATATAAAATGATAAAAAATATATCAGAGCGATGGAATTATAGGAGAAGTCCAGTTGAGGTGTAAAATTGTGATGCCCTGGTTTAATTTCTATACAAAAATTTAATTATTTTTTCTGAAGCCAGTAAAAAATTCATAGTTTTTGTTTTTCCAATAAAATTTAATTAGTATGCACATTATAGTTTTTAAATCCATAGTAAACTTATTTGCAAGAAGAAAAACATTTTGCTTTTAGGACAACTTTTTGTTTTTTATTTGATTTTATTTTTGTAGTAAGGCACTAGAAACGTTTTTAGTTCTTTTTATAATTAGTGTTTTTGGTTTTGAAGTGTCTTGATTGCTAAATTCAAAGAATAACAGTAATTTTGCATTAGTTTTCAAGCAGTTTTATTTTTGATTTTTTCTGCTCGAGTTGCTTTTTATTTCGGCAGGCAGATTAGATTGAGAAATTGTAAATATATTGCAAATATTAGTAATAACATAATGGAGTATAACGTAAAGAAAATTGTATATATACTGTTGGTTGCAGTATTGTTTGTGTCTTTGTTGCTTGACTATGCTTGCAAGCAATTTGGATTTGATGCAGGTCCTTTGTCTTTCCTTGTCGGTTGGGTGTCTTCTCCAGTCGCATTAATGATAGGTATAGTGTTCGCTCTTGTGTTTGGAGCGGTTTTCGAGAAGTTTACAAAGACTATGTCAAAAAAGATGTTGCAGTATTCGGTCATCGGTCTTGGATTTGGAATGAATGTTAACCAGGCAATAGCTTCGGGAAGCGAAGGAATGTTTTTTACCATTGTCAGTGTGTTCGGAACATTGGCTCTTGGATGGTTCATAGGCAGCAAGTTGCTCAAGGTTGACTGGCAGACTAGTTATTTGATATCCTCGGGTACTGCCATTTGTGGAGGTTCGGCGATTGCCGCAGTCGGACCGACAATCAAGGCTGACTCAAATTCAATGTCCGTTTCGCTCGGCGTTATCTTTATCCTCAATGCCATTGCTCTCTTGATTTTCCCTTTCATAGGTGACATGATGAACATGGACATGAAACAGTTCGGAATGTGGGCCGCTATAGCCATTCATGATACAAGTTCGGTAGTTGGAGCAGGTTCCGCCTATGACCAGATGCACGAGTCGTTGAGGTTGTCCAGCGGTATTTCTGCCCTAGAGGTGGCAACAACGGTAAAGTTGACCAGAGCTTTGTGGATTGTAATACTTGTTTTGGTGACGCCGTTCATACTAAAGCATTTTGGTAACGTCAGCGAGGGCAACAGCAAGCCTTGGTACAAGAGTGTGCCTATGTTTATAGTGTGGTTTGTGGTGGCTATTCTTGTCAACACCTACATCATTTCAAATGACTCTTTGATAGGTTCCGAGGCAGCCGATGCGGGTAGTGCTTTCAGCAGTGCCATAAACAGACTTGCCAAGGTCATGATTACGTTGTCTTTGTTCTTTATTGGTGCTGGACTTACTCGTGACACATTGAAGGCTGTGGGAATCAAGCCTCTGCTTCAGGGTATCTTGCTTTGGATATCAATAAGTGTTCTGTCTTTGGCATATATATTGTTGGTTGTATAGCCAGGGAGAAACGAGAATGAATATTATTGCGACTTTATTTAGATTTGATATAAAGTCGCAATTTTTTTTATATCTTTGCGTTATACAATAAATTTATAGGAAATGAACAAGTTCAAAACAATAATAATATCTGCATTAGGTTTAGTGTCAGCCTTGTCAAATACCTTGGCACAAGAGCAGCAGTTGACTTTGAAATGTGAAAGAATAAGCGAAATCACGACAAGTAAGAAACTGCCCGCTGAGGACGGCTGGCTAATGCTTTCCACTGATTTGTATATGCTGAATCCGGAAGCTCTAAAGGCAGAACTAGAAACTATTTATCCGGGCAGGAAGGAAAAGGACAAGCTAAAGAGTGTGTTCATTTCCGGCCAGTTCCTAGGTACGTCCTTGGCTTCAGAAGTCAGATACCCTTTGTATAACCTGTCGGTGGAGTTTGTAAACAAGGAGTTGTCAATAAACAAGTCTAACACGCAAAGCAAGATAAGGGTGATTGATAATCTGCCGTTGAATAGTGCCGGACTAAGCTCTGTTGATATAAAGTTTAATGTGGATGTAATAAATTCCGAGCAGTCTAACGCTATTACACAATTTTCTACTCGACAGTTGTCCCAGATTGGAAAAATCGGTAACGACTATTCAGCTATGAACAAAATGTCAGAAGAGATAGGAAAACTGTTGGATGCAAAGTCTAAGGAGCAGCAATATGTGTTCAACTCAACAATAAGGTTGTTTGACGAGGTGGATGCAAACAGGGAGGTTTACTCTTGTTGTATTTACAAGATTTCACCGAGCAACAAGGACCTGGAGAGAAACGTTCCTAATGCCGGTCTAAAGAAATGTATAGAGTCAAACTCTACAATTGATTACGCAACTATCCGCAAGAATATCCTTGACAAGAACGAGCCTATCATTGTAGCAGTAAATTACAAAAGCTCATATAAGCCCGTAATTCGTAACGCAAAGCAGATTGACGAAAACTATCTGAACGAGAGAATTGTCAAGACTCGCAACATGTACGCGTCAAAGCTTATTGACAACCAGATGTACGTCCAGGATGACCAACTCAACGTCTTTATACGCAAGTTTCTGGATTTGGACAAGGAAGCAAAGGTATATAAGGAGAATAAGGCAAAGGGTGTAAGTAAGCTTTCGCCAACAGTAATTATAGACAGATACTATGAGTTGATCTGCACAAAGATGCAGAAAGATGTAAAGAATGAGTTCCTTTACGAGCAGATGTACAAGCCTCACTATGACGAAATCATGTCAACCGCTAAGGGAATACTAAAAGACGGCAAGGAACTTGAAAATATTGCCAAGATGGTTAATGTGCTTGTGATGGAGAAGGATGTCGATACAATTTCTTCAGTGGCTAAGGTAAAGGAGAACTTCAACATAATCAAAAACTCGGAGTCGCTTGTCGAGGAAACAAAGTGGGAGGCCAATGTTTCTGACTTGAGGGACAAATACGAGGAAGTTTACTTTGACAAGGTGTTCAAGGAAAGATGCGAGGCTCTGCTAGAGGGCGATCCACGAGAGAAGGAACCGGTAGCAGAGGCCATAAAGAAGGAGATAGAAACATCAAACTGCAAGATGTGTATGTATCAGGCCATTGAATACTACTTCGATCCGCTAGAGGACAAGATAAATGTCCTTAAAGCTGAAGAGGCTGAACGTGAAGCGGCAGAGAAGGCTGCAGCTTTGAGAGCCGCTAAGCTAGCTAAGAAAAAGGCCATGATGGCTAAAAAGAAAAAGTAGAGGCCGTGAATATGCCAGTATAATAATTAGCAACGGATACCTTGTCTAGGTATAACCGTTGCTTTTTTATGGATTTGTCAAATATTTTGCAATAATCTCCGTAATTTCTTCAATTATATTCATATTTTGTTTAACTTTGCGTTGGATTTAGGATTAACAAAATGAAACGAATTTACACAACATTTGTATTGTTTACATCTATTTATAACTGTGCCGCCGATACCAGGGAAGCTGTTGATTTGGCTTTGCCAAGTGGATTAAAGTGGGCGTCATGCAATATGGGTGCAGAAAAGCCAGAAGATTGGGGAGAATGCTTTGCTTGGGGCGAGATTTCAGCTAAATCAGAATATTCAGAAGTTAATTCTTTGACTCAGAAGAAGAGTATTGCAGACCTTCAGAAAGAAGGGGTGGTCGGAATTGACAGCATTATCTCGGCTAAATATGATCCTGCAGCTACTCTTTGGGGTGAGGAATGGAGAATGCCTACGCGTCAGGACTATGAGGAGCTTCTGGCAAACTGTAAATGGACTTGGTGTGGAATGGAGGATGATGGTTACTATCGTGTAAAGGGAAGTAACGGCAACTTCATAGATCTTCCGGCTTCCGGTGCTTGTCTTGATGACAATCCGCATTTCGGTGGTAATTTTGGTCAGTACTGGACAGCATCGGCAGACAATGGTGTTGACGAAGAAGGAAACTATTTGACTTGGTACTTGACTTTTGATTTCGAGAAGTACTATTTGCACAGTCTAACTCGAAGTATAGGCAGAGCGGTGAGGCCCGTAAGAAAATAATCGATTAAAGTGTCGGTTTCTACATAGGGAAGGAGATTACAATTTGTAGTCACCTTCCTTTTTATGTTGGTGTAAATTCAGTCATCCATCTCATGTAAAAACAAAGTCTCCGCTTGATTATTCAAGCGGAGACTTTGTCCTATTATTCAGTCCAGAGGTTATCGAACCTCAATGAACTCTATTCTGTTGTTGTTTCCAGCCATAGGACGTGTGTTGCCGTAACCTTCTGATGTCAATCGTGCAGGGTTGATTCCTTTCTCAATCAAATAGAACTTGATAGCCATAGCTCTTTCCTGAGATAGTTTAAGGTTCTTGTATGCGGCACTGAAGTTGTCGGTATGACCGTTGATCTGTACCTTTAGATTAGGGTAGTCGTTCAACAACTCGACAAGCAAGTTCAATACGAAATATGAGGTAGGCTTGATGATAGTCTTGCCGTCTTCGAAATGAACATTTGTTTTTGACAATGTTTTCAAAGTAGCCTTGATGTCCTTCATTACCTTCGGACATCCCTCCATATCTGGGTTTCCTGGCGTTTCAGGACACTTGTCCAAGTAGTCAGGAACACCATCACCATCAGTATCTATTGGGCAGCCCGTCTCATCAACCGAAATGTTTTGAGGAGTGTTAGGACACTTGTCAAGATAGTCGGGAACACCGTCCATATCAGAATCTATAGGACAACCCTTTGAGTTGACCTTAACTCTTGCCGGAGTATTAGGACACTTGTCCAAATAGTCAGGAACGCCATCTTCGTCGCTGTCCTGAGGACAACCAAATGAATTGACTGCGATGCCTTCCGGAGTGCCAGGACATTTGTCGATGTAGTCAGGAACACCATCCTTGTCGCTATCTACAGGACAACCTACAGAGTCAACCGAAACTCCAACTGGAGTGTTTGAGCAAATGTCAAAATGATCCACAACACCGTCTAAGTCAGAATCCATGCGATAGTCGTTAGGCAGACCTATTGAAAGACCTATTTTTATTCCTGCAGACATGATATGAGTCTTGCTAACGATATTTGAAGATGCCATACCTACATACTCGCAGTTTGCGGCATCGTAAAGGTTGACTTTGTTATTTGCCGGAGTTGACAAGTTAGTGAAGCGGTAGGCAAAGTACGGACCAAAGTAAAACGACCTGTTCTGCTTTGTCTTGCGAAGGAATCCTGCATCAATAATAACTGAAGCACCTACGCTGCGCAAGTCAGCCTTGCCGGTAAAAGTTGTGTAAGTACCGAATCCGTGCTGAGGAAGGTCCTTGTACTCGATGTTGGTTAGTTCTCCAAAGTATCCGGAAGTCTCAAGTGTTCCCTCTGTAACCTTGAACTTGTTCCACATAGGAATGTTGAACTTTATTCCGAAATCAGATAGAAAGCTCCACTTGTCGCTCTTCATAGGAGTCATGAAGTAAATCATTGCGGGAACCTCGAAGTCGAGCAGGTACTGGCTTTCGTTCCAGTTGTCGAAGTTGGAGCGGAATTCGAATGTCTGTCCCTGTGCCTGACCTTCGTCATAGTTCACAATATTTTCCTTGATGAACAGCCCGTAGTAGTTTGTTTTTGCATTGTATAGTCCGATGCCTAGTCCGGTGCCTATTCCCCAATGCTCGTTCATCATGTATCTGTAGTTGAAGTTGAGAACACCACCCAATGCGGGGTCCTGATTGCCACTGTCAGACTTGTACTTAATGGACTGTAATCCTCCGCCAACAGTCATATCTATGTTGTGCTTGTAATATGCTGTTTGAGCAAATGACACTGTCGCAAGTGACATTGCCAATGTTATGGAACCTATTCTATTTTTTATGCTCATAATGCCCAATCTTTATTATTTCTTAATCTCCTTCACAAATTCTCCGTCAACATTTATCACGTAAGCTCCAGCAGGGAATTTAGTGAAATCGACAAGTGTTTTCTGTCCGCTGAATGTTGTTCTGAGAACGTGTCCACCAAGGTCATCAATAACAATCAATTGGTGGGTTCCGCCGTTATCATAGCTCAATTCAACAGTCACGTAGTCAGAAGTAGGGTTAGGATAAGCAATCAAAATTATCTTGTCCTTGATTGCGTTGAACCATTTCTTGCAAGTATGTAGCTTCTCTCCATCTACAGTCACCACATTCATATAATAGCTTCCTGTCAAACCTCCAAGCTCGCAGTAGTAAGGAGAAGTTGCCCCCTCCAGTTTGCGTTCATTGTGGTACCATTGGTACTCAAGGAATCTTTCTTCAAGGTTTACTGCTGAAATAACGTCAGACCAAATGTCGATAATATAGTCGCTTGACAAGTTTATATCTAGTACCAAGTCGAACTCTCTTGAAAGCGACTCGTCATAATTCCTGAACTGTATCTTGGCTTTGTATTGGCCTGCTTTGCAGTCAGGTATTGTTATTGGTAATACACCGTCCTGTTCGATTGCCCTGAATTCAGTGTTCTCGAATCCAACTTCCGTAGCCTCTTTGTCGAATGTGATTCTGTATTCCCTTGGAGAACCTTCACCCTCCTTAGAGAATAGGATTCTGTCTTCTGTATTTGGACATAGACCGAATTCTGCATACTTTAGGCCTGTGATTACGTAACTCTTCAATGCAAATACTGCGTTGAATGTAGTGTCTTTGTTAATTACAAACTCCACAAAACTAGGGGCATATCCTACAAAAGAGTAGCCCTCCTTCTCCATCCTTAGGCCTTCTATGATTTTAGTTGTAATTGTGTCGCCTAAAGTGAATTTAAGAAGTGTTAGAGTGTCGTTGTCGCTTGTAATGGCAAGAGTGTAATGAGGAATAGGAAGAATTGTCCAAGCCTGGGCAGAGTCTCCGACCAATTTGTAGTTTGGATTGTTAATCTCTGTAACTACCGCCATGTATTCTCCTATCTCAGTCTCTCTGTTTCCTGTCAAAGTTGGAGTGACAATATCGTTTCCGATAACACCGTCGATTTTTGGAACGATGGTATGTTCCTCCTCATTGTAAGTGAAAACAGTGTCGCCCCAGCTTAGTGTCACTTCTTTCGGAAGGATGTTGAAGCTTACGGAGTTGTCTGCGATTGTATAGCCGCCGCCAATGTTGTCCCTGATAGTTATTGTGGCCAGTCCTGACTCAGTGTTGTCGCTGTATGCAATGCTGTATTCTGAGGCAGGAATTGTGTCATTTCCTGTCACTATAACAATGTTAGGAGTATGTGCTGTTCCGTCATATACAATGTCCTCGTTATTGTTAACCGTAACAACTACCTCGTTTGGTGTTAGTGCCTTAGCCTGAATCATCCAGGCAAGAGTAGAGTCACCGACCAACTTATAGTTCATGTTGTCTATTGAAGTGACTTTTGCTACGTAGTTGCCCATT
The DNA here is from genome assembly GCA_024401535.1 of Paludibacteraceae bacterium. GTDB lineage: Bacteria > Bacteroidota > Bacteroidia > Bacteroidales > Paludibacteraceae > UBA1723. The sequence goes on from JAKSKX010000007.1 coordinate 85,144, forward strand.
GCTACAGCTCTGTTACCTATTGTTGTAGGAACGACTATGTCATTGTCAATTACGCCATCGACATAAGGAGTAACTCCCTGTTCGATACCATTGTAGTACAGCTCTGTATTCAGCCAAGACAAAGTGACTTCCTTTTGAAGGATAGTGAAGTTAACTGTGTTGTCGGCTATTGTATAGTTGCCGTTCGCCTTGTCTTTGATTGTGATATGGGCCTGACCTGCGGCAATGTTGTTGCTGTAAGCAACTTCGTACTCGTCAGTTGGAATCACTGTTGTTCCTACTGTCATCACCACTGCAGGAACATGAGCTGTTCCGTTGTATGTTACAGCCTCGTTATTGTTGACGGTAACAACTGCATCTGCAGGCGTGATGTCCTTAGGACTGATCTTCCATATCTTTGTCGAATCACCGACCAATACATAGTTAGGATTGTCAATCTTAGTTACCTTGGCAGTATAAACTCCCATGTTTGTCGCCTTGTTTCCTGTTGTAGTTGCATTAACTAAGTCTCCGTCAACTATACCCTCTATAGTCGGAATAATTGTCTGCTCTGCACCAGAGTAAACCAAATCTGTATTTGCCCAAGTCAAAGTAGTCGGCTTAGGAAGGATGCTGAACTTGACAGAGTTGAATCCGATTGTGTAGTTTCCTCCGACCTTATCCTTGATTGATATCGTAGCAACACCGACTGCAATGTTGTTTGTGTAGCTAAGTTCGTATTCTGTATCAGGAATCGTGTCAGCCCCCATTGTGATAACAACACTCGGAGTCTGTGCAGTACCGTTATAGATGACGTTCTTTTTGTCGTTTATTGTTACAACTGCATCCACTGGCATTACATTTTTGCCATTGATTCTCCATGTCTGAGTCGAGTCACCAACAAGCTTGTAGTTAGAGTTGTTGATAGCAGTGACTTTGGCAATGTACGAGCCGTTCTCCTTTGCCTTGTTTCCTGTCAATATAGGGTTGATCGAGTCACCTGTTACAACGCCTTCTATGACAGGCATAATAGTCTGCTCAGTGCCTGTGAATGCGTACTCAGTCTTCGGCCAGCTCAATGTAACAGTCTTCGGCTGAATAGTGAAGTTTACAGTGTTGTCTGAGATAGAGAAGTCACCACCTACATTGTCTGTGATATAGATTATAGCCTCACCGGCGTTTGTGTTGTTGCTGTATTCAACCTTGTATTCATCGGCGGGGATTACAGTTGTTCCGATTGAGATTACAACATCAGGTGTCTGAGGGGTTCCGTTGTATGTAATAACCTTGTTGTTGTTTACTGTAATCACTATTTCATCGGAAGATATGGACTTGGCTGAGATTATCCAGTCCTGAGTTGTATGACCAACAAGCATGTAGTTTGGATTGTCTATCTTTGTTACAGTTGCAACATATGAGCCGTTGTCTGTTGCCTTGTTGCCTGTTAGCGCTAGATTAACAAAGTCGCCTTCGATAACACCTTCGACAACCGGCATTATTGTCTGTTCCATGCCAGTATATACGAACTCTGTCTGAGTCCAAACCAGAGTCACTTCCTTTGGCTTGATAGTGAAGTTGACGGTAGTGTTGCCTATAGTGTAGTCTCCGCCAGGCACATCCTTTATAGTAACAGAAGCTTCTCCGGCAGCAGTGTTGTTGCTGTAGTGAATCTCGTACTCGGAAGTCGGAACAGGTATGCCGTCTATTGCGACAGAAACCTCTGGAGTTTGGGGCGCTCCGTTGTAAGTCAAAGCCTCGTTTCCGTTGATAGTCACGGTAACATCATCAGGGTTGACGTTCTTGGCCTTGATGCTCCATGCCTGAGTCGCCTTGCTTGGTAACTTGTAGTTGCTGTTGTCTATTGTTACAACAGCTGTGTATTCGCCTACTGCTGTTGCTGTGTTTCCTGTAACCTTGTTGATGACAGTCTCACCCTCTACGAAGTCAGTGATAGTAGGTGTTATAGACTTCTCGCTTCCGTCGTATGTGAACGATAGAGGAGTGCTCCATGTGACTGTTAAAGTCTTAGGGTTGATTGTGAAGTTCTTGCTTCCTTCCTCTATCACATAGTTTCCACCTTCCACATCGCTTACAATAACATCAGCGTTTCCTGCGTTCACATTGTTCTTGTATGCAACTGAATATTCTGTATCAGGAACAGTTGCACCGTTCTTTGTAGTAATGGAAACCGCAGGTGTGTGTGCTAATCCGTTATAGGTTTCATTAGCATTGTTTACTGTAACAACATAGTCTGCTGCCGACAATGACTTAGGAGTGATTTCCCAGTCCTGGCTTGCGTTGTCAGGAAGCTTGTAGTTGTCGTCGTCTATAGAAAGGACGGCTGTCAGTTTACCTGCGTTGATTGCCTTGTTGCCCTCGTATTTTTCGATTATCTCGTCACCAGGTACAGCTCCGTTGATTGCGGCCTTGATGGTCTTTTGTGTTCCGTCGTAAACGAACTCTGTTTGCTCTGGCCACTTGACAGCAAGAACTCGTGGAGCGATAGAGAATGACTCGCTAGTTCTTCTCAATGTGTAGTTTCCGCCCTCCTTGTCCTTTATAGTAACCTTTGCGATATTGCTTGCATTGATATTGTCGCTGTATGACACCTCATACTCTTTGTCTGGCACAACAGTCTCTCCTATCATTACTGTAACCTTCGGAGTCTTTTCTGTTCCATCATAGATGTATCCTCCCTCAGGAATGTTGATCTTGATGATGACGCTCTGAGACTCTTTGCTTGAAACGCTCCAGTCGTATGTTGTGTTTGAAGAAAGTTTGTAGTTGCTGTTGTCTATTGAAACTTCGGCTGTGTACTCACCAACATTAACAGCTGAGTTTCCGGTAATCTGCTTCTTTATGTCGTCACCTTCGACAACTCCGTTGACTGTTGCATCTACGTTCTTTTCTGTACCGTCATAAGTGAAGTCGTTAGGAGTGCTCCATACGACGGCAAGCCTTTTTTGTGCGATGTTGAAAGTAGTGCTCTTCTCCTTTACGGTAAAGTTGCCGTCAGTCTTGTCGCCGATGATAACCTTTGCCGTACCTGCGTTCTTGTTGTTCTGGTATGTGACAGTATATTCTGTGACAGGAAGTGTTGTTCCTTCATTTGTAGATATCACAACATCAGGAGTATGTGCGCTTCCGTCATAAGTGTAGCTGTTGCTGGACAATGATATCTCGTAGTCTGCAGCCTCCAATGTCCTGGAAGTGATCTTCCAAGGTTGGACAGCGTCGTCAGATAGCTTGTAGTTTTCGTTGTCTATAGTCACACTTGCGGAATAAGAGCCAACGATTGTTGCCTTGTTTCCAAGTATGTTCTTGTTGATGTTGTCTCCTGGGAATGTGCCGCTTACTGTTGCGTTAATTATCTTTTCTGTTCCGCTGTAAGTGAATTCTGTAGGAGTGCTCCAGATAACAGTCAGTTCCTTTGGTGTTATTTCAAAGTTCCTGCTGTTTTCGAACAACTGGTAGTTTCCATCCTTGTCTTTGACGCTGATTGTAGCAGTTCCTACATAGGTGTTGTCCTTGTACGAGACTGTGTACTCTGTATTTGGAATGACAACATTGTCCTTTGTTGTGATTGTTACAACAGGCTCGTGGGCCGCCTTCTTATAGATGTACTCAATATCAGGAATGGAGATAGTGTATTCATCGGCAGTCAAAATTCTAGGCGATATTGACCAGTCCTGAGAGTCGTTGGCTGGCAGTTTGTAGTTGCTGTTGTCTATTGTTACTACAGCCTTATGGTTGCCCTTGTTTGTCGCCTTGTCGCCTGTTGTTTTGCTCTTTATGTCGTCTCCGTCAACGATTTCTGTGATGGTAGGCTCGACATTCTTCTCTGTTCCATCGTAAGTGAAGGTTGAAGGAGAGCTCCAAGATATTCCAAGTGTCTTAGGCTCGATTGTAAAGTTTCTGCTGCCTTCCGACAAAATATAGTTTCCTCCTGCCTTGTTGCTGACCATAATTGTTGCTTCCGATCCTGCATTTATGTTGTTGCCGTACACAACAGAGTACTCTGATGCTGGAACTATATTTCCGTCTTTTGTAGTTATGGAAACAGCAGGTTCCTGCGGCAACTTGTTATAGATGTTCTTGATATCTGGAATTGAAATAACATAGTCGTCAGCATTCAAAGACCTAGGAGAAATTGTCCAAGCCTGAGAAATGTTGCTTGGCAGCTTGTAGTTGCTGTTATTGATAGACAAAACAGCATTGTATTCTCCTGCATTGTAAGCTGTGTTGTTATCTATCTCATCGTTTAGTTCATCGTCAGCAACTTTGCCAGATATTTCTGCTGTAATTGACTTCTTATTTCCATCGTATGTGAAGTCTAAGGTTTCACTCCACGTAATTGTAATTTCTTTCTGAGCTATGGTGAATGTTTCTGTTGTTGTAGGGATGGTGTAGTTTCCGCCCTCCTTGTCCAAGACAGTTACCTTTGCATTGCTACCGGCATTGATGTTGTCGCTATAGACTATCTCGTACTCATTGGAAGGAACTACGTATTCGTCCAACATCACTGTTACTGTTGGCTCCTTGGCAGTCTTGTCGTAAGTGTAGCCACCATCGGGTATTCCCAAAACAAGGGTTGCTGAAGAAGCACTTTTGCTGTTGATTGTCCAAGCCTTAGAGTTGTTGCTAGGCAGTTTGTAGTTGGCATTGTTTATTTCTACCTCCGCAGTGTAGGAACCGACTTCAGTAGCCTTGTCGTTTGTTATTGTTGCGTTGATTTCGTCATCAGCCTCAACATTGTCGAAAGTAGGAGTTACGTTCTTCTCGCTACCGTCGTAAGTGAAGTCGGTAGTAGTAGGCCAAACGATCGCAATCTCTTTTGGCGCGATAGAGAATGTTTCAGTAGTTGTAGGAATAGAGTAGTTTCCACCCTCCTTGTCAGTTACAGTAACAGTAGCCTTTCCGGCGTTAGTGTTGTCGCTGTATTCTATAGTATATTCCGAAGCAGGGATCTCGGTAGTCTCGAACATTACCGATACTGCAGGCTCCTTTGCAGTCTTGTCGTAAGTGTAGCCCTCATCAGGGATAGAAAGGACTATCTCTACCTCTCCAATAGCAGGACTAGAGATTGTCCAAGCCTTGGAGTTATTGCTAGGTAGTTTGTAGTTGGCATTGTTTATTTCTACCTCCGCAGTGTAGGAACCGACTTCAGTAGCCTTGTCGTTTGTTATTGTTGCGTTGATTTCGTCATCCGCCTCAACATTGTCGAAAGTAGGCGTTACGTTCTTCTCGCTACCGTCGTAAGTGAAGTCGGTAGTAGTAGGCCAAACGATCGCAATCTCTTTTGGCGCGATAGAGAAGTTCTTGCTTGCAGTAGGAATAGCGTAGTTTCCACCTTCCTTGTCAGTTACAGTAACAGTAGCCTCTCCGGCGTTAGTGTTGTCGCTGTATTCTATATTATATTCCGAAGCGGGGATTTCAGTAGTCTCGAACATTACCGATACTGCAGGCTCCTTTGCAGTCTTGTCGTAAGTGTAGCCGTCGGTAGGAATAGAAAGGACTATCTCTACCTCTCCAATAGCAGGACTAGAGATTGTCCAAGCCTTGGAGCTGACGCTTGGTAGTTTGTAGTTGGCATTGTTTATTTCTACCTCCGCAGTGTAGGAACCTACCTCAGTAGCCTTGTCGTTTGTTATTGTTGCGTTGATTTCATCATCAGCCTCAACATTGTCGAAAGTAGGAGTTATGTTCTTCTCGCTACCGTCGTAAGTGAAGTCGGTAATAGTAGGCCAAACGATCGCAATCTCTTTTGGCGCGATAGAGAATGTTTCAGTAGTTGTAGGAATAGAGTAGTTTCCACCTTCCTTGTCAGTTACAGTAACAGTAGCCTCTCCGGAGTTAGTGTTGTCGCTGTATTCTATAGTATATTCCGAAGCGGGGATTTCGGTAGTTTCATACATTACCGATACGGCAGGCTCCTTTGCTGTCTTGTCGTAAGTGTAGCCGTCGGTAGGAATAGAAAGGACTATCTCTACCTCTCCAATAGCAGGACTAGAGATTGTCCAAGCCTTGGAGTTATTGCTAGGTAGTTTGTAGTTGGCATTGTTTATTTCTACCTCCGCAGTGTAGGAACCGACTTCAGTAGCCTTGTCGTTTGTTATTGTTGCGTTGATTTCGTCATCCGCCTCAACATTGTCGAAAGTAGGAGTTACGTTCTTCTCGCTACCGTCGTAAGTGAAGTCGGTAGTAGTAGGCCAGACAATCGAAATCTCTTTTGGTGCGATAGAGAAGTTCTTGCTTGCAGTAGGAATAGAGTAGTTTCCACCCTCCTTGTCCGTTACAGTAACAGTAGCCTCTCCGGCGTTAGTGTTATTGCTGTATTCTACAGTGTATTCCGAAGCGGGGATTTCGGTAGTCTCGAACATTACCGATACTGCAGGCTCCTTTGCAGTCTTGTCGTAAGTGTAGCCGTCGGTAGGAATAGAAAGGACTATCTCTACCTCTCCAATAGCAGGACTAGAGATTGTCCAAACCTTAGAGTTATTGCTAGGTAGTTTGTAGTTGGCATTGTTTATTTCTACCTCCGCAGTGTAGGAACCTACCTCAGTAGCCTTGTCGTTTGTTATTGTTGCGTTGATTTCGTCATCAGCCTCAACATTGTCGAAAGTAGGCGTTACGTTCTTCTCGCTACCGTCGTAAGTGAAGTCGGTAGTAGTAGGCCAAACAATCGCAATCTCTTTTGGTGCGATAGAGAATGTTTCAGTAGTTGTAGGAATAGAGTAGTTTCCACCTTCCTTGTCAGTTACAGTAACAGAAGCCTCTCCGGCGTTTGTATTGTTGCTGTATTCTATAGTATATTCCGAAGCAGGGATTTCGGTAGTCTCGAACATTACCGATACGGCAGGCTCCTTTGCAGTCTTGTCGTAAGTGTAGCCGTCGGTAGGGATAGAAAGGACTATCTCTACCTCTCCAATAGCAGGACTAGAGATTGTCCAAACCTTAGAGTTATTGCTTGGTAGTTTGTAGTTGGCATTGTTTATTTCTACCTCCGCAGTGTAGGAACCTACCTCAGTAGCCTTGTCGTTTGTTATTGTTGCGTTGATTTCATCATCAGCCTCAACATTGTCGAAAGTAGGAGTTATGTTCTTCTCGCTACCGTCGTAAGTGAAGTCGGTAGTAGTAGGCCAGACAATCGAAATCTCTTTTGGTGCGATAGAGAACTCTTTGCTTAGATTGACGTCTGGATATTCATCCTCATCGTCCGCATCTGTAATAGTTAGAATACCTTTCCCTGCGTCTTTGTTGTGAGAGTAGTTAGAAGTGTACGCAGTGGATGGAATGGGTTCCCCGTCTTTGTCCGTCAAACTGAAAGCGGGTTCATGTTCTGTTCCATTGTAAACTAAATCAGTATCTGTTATGTCAAGATTATAGACAGGCGTTGGCTCTTCTTCAGCCATTACGGATGACGGAACAAACAAATTAAAGGCAATCAGTGCCAAAGAAACCTTTCGTCCAAAAAGGTGAGATATATTCATAGTCTAATAAATAATTATCTATTATTTAGTCCCCAATTTTGTTGTGTTGGGTTTGTATATTTACGAAACCATTTAAAGAAAATGGAGAAGAAAATAGTAGTGCTTTTGTAATTTTGCGCGAAATTACAAATAAAAGTTAGAATTGCATAATAAATAGCATTATATTCAATAAAAATGCATCAAAAAAGTAATTTTGTCCATTAAAAATGGTAAACGGAATAAAAAATTGCTCTTTCTTGCCTGAACTTTAGTTAAATATGTGATGTTTCGTCAATTCTGACATTTTTTGCATATTTCTAAATTTTTTGTATAATTATAAAAGATTGACGTGCCGAATATGTAGTCCGGCACGCCAATCTTTTTGACATTTTTCTTCAATTTGCTATTCCACTCTTGTTTCGGTCTTTACTAATTTTTCTTTGTAATGGGGAAGTCCGTACGGACCTTTCCTGAAATCCAAGAGATTTTTCAATATAGGATTTTTGTAGCCTTTGTCAAAAGATATATCGTATTCTTTATTGGTAATTTCGACGCTCCAAGCGTTGTAGTCACACTGATACATCTTCTCGCTATCAGTGTGATACAATTTCATTTTGTCGAAATCCCAAAGACTTGTAAGTCTATTCACACTGTTTGCATTCATTTCCTCGAATGAGCCAAGTTGTACACCATTGTCTATTATGTGCAATTTATAATCATATTTATGTTGCCATTGTGAGTACGAGATTCTGAGAGTTCCTCCGTCTGCCTCGACATAAAGGTCGTCGGATGAATGGCCATCTGCACCTACACTTATTGCAGAGTCTCCATACAGACAGTCAAGGTTCTCTGCTATTTTTATGTATTTGCCTTTTCGAGTCTTGTTTACAATCACGATGCCTCGTTCATCTTTGTCTGGATTATAGACAAAGATTGCAAACGAAGATTCAATCTTCTTGCTAGAATAGCCAAGTTCATAAGTCTCTTCAATTTCCAATCCTTTTGGAACAAAGTCTTCTGGTTCTATATCTAGGTCTGCCATCACGTTAATGGAAGACAGAATAAATACCAATGTAAGAATAATGTTTTTCATTGGTGAATGTTTTTATTCCTCAGTGTACCAGCTTGCGTACATGCTGTAGTTGTCGGATATGCGCTGTATCATGTCTTTTGACTGCTCTGGAGAAACCTCTTTGATTTTCTTTGCGGGAATTCCGGCCATCAAACTTCCTGGCTCGACGATTGTGCCAGTTGTTACAACAGCACCGGCAGCGATGATGGAACCTTCGCCGATAACCACATTATCAAGAATTATAGAGCCCATTCCAACAAGTACGTTGTTCTCTATCTTTGCTCCGTGTATAGTTGCGTTGTGGCCTACCGAAACATTGTCACCAAGCTCGATAGTCGAAGGTTTTGGAGACTTGTCGTAAAGAGTGTGAAGCACAGCGCCGTCCTGTATGTTCACATTCTTACCAATTTTGATGGAGTTTACATCGCCACGGATGACAGCGCCAAACCAGATGCTGCTCTTCTCTCCTATTTCGACGTTTCCAATCAGAGCTGCATTGTCAGCCAAAAACACATCGTCAGCTATCTTGGGAGTAAATCCTCTTACACTTTTAATAATTGCCATATCTTATCGTTTTAAATAGTAATCTTTTGTCAGTTCCTTGAATTCGGGTGTCAGCACATTTCTCGTCTCAGTCTCAAGAGTAATGCAGTCGTTTGCGCACTCGCACTTGCCTGCTTTTTTCATTTCTATCAGCACTCTTTTGGGCAGAGCGTCCGCCTTGGGAAATACTGTTGTGATTCGACTGATATTCAAACTGTTGTTTTCTCCAAGCTTTATGATTTCTTCCTTAGATTCGTAGGGTAGTATGACAGAGAATCTGCCGCCTTCGACTAAGAGTTTGGAAACACATTCCACCAGTTCCGAAAAGGGAAGTGTGTCGGTATGTCTTGCCGTGCTTCTCGCCTTGTCTGGTGCTTTAAGGCTGTTCTGGAAGAAAGGCGGATTGGAGATTATGTGCGAGAATTGTTCTGTGTTGTTTGCAGAGAACTCTTGCAATGAAGTAAGTCTAATGTCAATTCTTTCCTTCCATTTCGATTCCTCAACATTTTCAGTTGCCTGTCTGACAGCACCCTCGTCTATGTCTATGCCTGTGATTTTGGCGGAGCTGTTTCTTTGGGCAACCATGAGGGCAATCAGTCCGCTTCCTGTGCCGATGTCAAGGATGTTACAGTCATCATCGACATTTGCCCAAGCTCCTAGCAGTACGCCGTCAGTGCCAACCTTCATGGCGCATCCGCTTTGCTCAATCCTGAACTGTTGGAATTGGAAATATGAATTAGCCATTATTCTACCTTATATGCAATTACACTAACTATCTTACCTGAACTGCCAGCCCTCTGCATTACATAGAGAATGCCTTTTGCGGAAGGTGACATGGTAAGCGTCTTTGAACCGTCAGGCAGTGCAATCCAGTTGCTGACAAGCTTCCCGTTAGAATCCTGTATGAGCATGTACTTGTTTGCCGGGTGGATGAAGTGGAATGTGTATGGCTTGCCAACCTTCAGGTGCTTGTCCATAGGAATTTCCACTATAGTGTATTCCGGCTTCATGTCCTCAAAAAAAGTAGGCATAACATTGCCAAGCTTGCCCTTGTTGCATAGGTCAAGCATTTTTTCTGCCGATAGTCCGTGCCTTTTGAGAGCTAGAGTGTCTATTTCGCTTTTGGAAGACAGACATCCCGAGAAGTATGGCATGCTTTTCTCTATCTCTTTGAGCTGTTCTGTTGTTGCAGGTTTGACGGCATACTCTATAATCTCTGCATATTGGTCGCCCTCGTCATAGGTGATTGTAACGGGCTTGTCGCACAGTGGAGTGAACTTGATTTCAGTTACCCCATTCTGGAATTTCTTTACAGAGTGCTTTATTGTTCCTCCGTCTATCAGCGCACCCAAAGTAGCGTTCTTGTCCTTTATGTTAGCTGTTATCCTATATTCCTTGCCAATCTCTAGCTCACTTACCAAAGGTATTTCCTTGAAAGTCACCACATATCCTAAAGTGAACCTGAATTTAGGGAATTCATAGTCATGTCTGTCTATCTTTTCAAAAATCTTCTCGTTGATTCCATAGACAAACATTCCGTCATTTGAAGTCAGGTTCTCGTGCTTCTGCATCTCAAGGTAGTCCTCGAAAATAATAGGCATTTCCAACAGTTGGTTCTCTGGGAAAGCAGGGAAGTGTTCGATGATGCAGAAACGAGGGTCCATGTCAAAATAAAGGTTAGAGATTCTTATGTCCTCGTTATCAAGTCCCCATGTTGGGTCTGCCAACACCTTCCGCTTGCGGTCATCGGTGAACATAATCCATGAATGTCCCTCCTTGGTTATATTCTTTGCCATTCCGCTGATGATTCTGGTTTCTATGCCCTGAGCAGTGGCAAGGTGATAGAACACTTCGCAAAGCGCCTGGCATACTCCCTTGTGGTGCTTCATGGCCACGTCTGCCGTGTAGATGGTCTTGCCATAGTCGTATTTGAAGCTTCGAGTTATCCAGTCATAAATCTTTTTTGCCTTGTCGTATTTTGTAACCGCTCCGGCAGTGACTTGGTCGGACAGCTTCTTGAAGTCGTAAGTTGATGGCGCTACCTTATGCTCGGTTTTATGGAAAGGGTATTCCGCTGAACAGGAGCCAGCCGAATAGAGTAAAGAGCAGAGTAGAAGTGCCAGTATTTGAAAGTATTGTTTCATCTATGCTCAGAATAGTTTATAGTTTTCGTTACTGTCGATAGTGTCTAGATTCTCTTTCCTTTTAGTGTATGCCACCACTCTTGATGTAACAGGCAGCATGACAACCTCATAAAGCGTCTTTCCGCATACCTGAAGAAGCATGAGTTTCAAGAGTTCCTCGCCGCTCATTGTCCCCAGAAATGCGATAGGGAAAAAGACCAAAGAGTCAAGTCCTTCTCCTGCGATTGTAGAGACGATGGCTCTCAACGAGAATCTCTTTTGGTTCTTGACCTTCATCCTGCTCATGACATACGCATTGGCAAGTGATCCGGTGAGGAAGGCAAGCAGACTTGCAACTGCAATTCTTGGAGCCAGTCCAAACACGAAACGAAAAGCGTCTGCTCCGTCCCAAAATGGAGCTGCCGGAAGCATAATCGCTATTTGTGAAAAGACCAGGACGAGAAAATTCATGGCAAATCCAAGGTAAATCATTGTTTTCGCTCCCTTGAAGCCGTACACTTCGGTGGCAATGTCATTTATAATGTATGACACGGGGAAAACGATGAAGCCTGCCGTGAATGTGACTGAGCCTATCTGCACGACCTTTGTTTCAAGAAGGTTGGCAGTGATAAGGCAAGTGCAGAATACTGCGGTGAGTATCAGGTAAAGACGTGATACCCCTTGGTTGTTTGTGTTGTTCATATTCGGTTTTTATTGTCAAGAGGTTTTCCGACACTCTTGGTTATTGTTACTTGTATTCCATCATATCGTCGAAGTAAAGCTCGTCATCAACAACAATGACACGTTTGTTCTTGGTTATGAACGTGTTTGTGTCGCGCACTGTCTCGCCATAGGCGTTCTGGCATTCCATTACTACAGTCCAGGCAATAAGCTTCTCCTTGTTCTTGTCGTACTTTTCGTCAACAATCTTGATTGACTTCTTGTTCATGACGAATCTGTTGTAGTATCTCATGTACGCCTCTCTTCCAGCCTTGACCTGTTTGGACTCGCAGCTCGTGAACATGAGTGCTGTCATGACAAGGAATAATATATGTTTGATTGTCTTCATTGTATGAGTGAATTATATAATGCAAAAGTACATTATTTTTGTGAAATGGATTGTCTCATATTTAATTATATCTGTTTAGGGTTGCGTATTTCTTTTATTTTATATTATCTTTGCGCAGTATATGCTTGTTTGTGTCGTTTTTTCGACGCACAACGTATATGGTTCAAAGTCTGAATCTAATCAAGAAAAACAAGTAATGAAGGTCACTGCTTCAATTGTAACATATAATACAGACGGGGAAGAACTGGACAAATGTATCTGCTCTATGCTTGATGACGGTGTAGAGAAGGTTTATGTATCAGACAATTCCGAAAATGACTCGTTACGTTCCCTTTGTGAAGGCCGTGATAAAGTTGAGTATGTTTTCAATGGCGCAAATCTTGGTTACGGTGCAGGTCATAATGTCGCAATAAGGAAAGCTCAGAAGGAGGGGACAACATATCACCTAGTGATAAATGCTGATGTCTATTTTGACAAAGGTGTAATTCCGGCTTTGACCGAGTATATGGACACGAATCAAGATGTGGCGATGGCGCATCCGAAAGTGCTGTATCCGAACGGTGAACTGCAATATACAGTCAGGCTTCTGCCCTCACCCAAAACTTTGATATTTAGAAGATTCATGTCTCCGGCAGCGGTAGAGGAGATGAACTATACCTATCTGCTGAAGTTCGCAGACCACGACAAGGAGATGAATGTCCCCTATCATCAGGGAAGCTTCATGTTCTTCAGAGTGAGCTGTTTTGACAAGGTGGGCATGTTTGACGAGAGATTCTTCCTTTACCCCGAGGATATAGACATAACAAGGAGAATGCACAAGCACTACAGGACTATGTATTTTCCCAAGGTTTCAGTTATCCATAAGCACATGCAAGCCTCGTACAAGAGCAAGGAGATGCTTAAGGTTCACATGATGAATATGATTAAGTATTTTAACAAGTGGGGCTGGATCTTTGACAGGGAGAGGGTGGCTTGGAACAAAAGAATAATCGCGGAGTACTCGCAAAACAAGTAAAATTGATGAACTATATAATTTTCGGAGGAACAGGCTTTATCGGCACGCATCTTGCCAAACTGATCAAGTCGTCGAATCCTGACGCAAAAATATTCAACCTTGACATAGTGAAGCAAGGTGATCCTCTGCCATCAGTGAAGGACTACAAGCCTGCACTATGCAAAGGCGAGGAGCATCCGGCTGAATATATCCATTGCGATGTCAGGAAGCCTATACACGTTGATTTCGAGCCGACCTCCGAAGATATAATATTTAATTTTGCCGCTGTCCACAGAACTCCCGGGCATGAAGATTTCGAGTACTTCGACACGAATGTCAATGGGGCGCAGAATGTGACCGACTTTGCCGAGAGATACGGAATAAAGTCAATCGTTTTCTCTTCGTCCATAGCAGTGTATGGTGCATCTGAGGACTTGAAGTCAGAGGATTCCCTTCCAACTTCCATGACATCGTACGGAACATCCAAACTGCAGGCTGAAAGCATTCACATGACTTGGCAGGCAAAAGATCCGGAACGCAGACTTCTGATAGTCAGACCTGGAGTGGTGTTTGGCAAGGGTGAGAATGGAAATTTCACAAGGCTTCACAAGGCTATTAAGACATTTCGGTTCGCATATCCAGGGCGCAAGGACACTATAAAGGCGTGCATGTATGTCAAGGAGCTTGTGAACTTCATAATGTGGTATATCAAGAATCCTGTAAGGGATGTTGACGTGTATAACTGTACGTTTGAGCCAGCCTTTACAATTTCTCAAATATGTAACGCCATGAAGAGAGCTACCAACCTTAACAGGTTTATTCTTCTGATACCTTCATGGATATTGATGCCTGCGGCGGCAGTGATAGGTGTTTTGGGCGCTCCTATGGGAATATGTCCAGCCAGAGTAAAGAAGCTCATGGTCTCTACAAACATATCTGGAAAGAAACTTGCTTCATCGGGCTATGTCTTCAAATATACTTTTGAAGAGGCTTTGAATGACTGGTTCAAGGACAATGACAATGTCTGCCTTGAATAGTTTTGTCGAATAATAGTTCTCGGATATGAAGCAGAAGCGGTCGGCTGAGCGGGAATAGGGCTTAAGTTTGGTTGTTTGTTGTGAATTGTAAATCTTTGATATTCAAACGTAAATAAAACTTTATTCAAAAAAAAGATTAAAAAGATTTGCAAAAAAGAAATTAAGTAGTAATTTTGCATCGCATTTGAGAAGAATGGTGCCATAGCTCAGTTGGTAGAGCAAAGGACTGAAAATCCTTGTGTCCCCGGTTCGATTCCTGGTGGTACCACTCAAACAATGGTCTTATAGCTCAGTTGGTTCAGAGCACCTGCCTTACAAGCAGGGGGTCCTAGGTTCGAATCCTAGTGGGACCACCACTCGAAAGAGGGTGCTTAAATATATTTTGGTCTTATAGCTCAGTTGGTTCAGAGCACCTGCCTTACAAGCAGGGGGTCCTAGGTTCGAATCCTAGTGGGACCACC
>JAKSKX010000008.1 GCA_024401535.1 Paludibacteraceae bacterium
CTGTCACCTCGTATAAGATGCCGTTGCAGTCGTAGTGGTTGACGGTGAAGAATCCAGACGGATAAGTTTCTTTCCTTACACGTCCAAACTCGTCGTACTCTTTTCGGATTTCAAATATTTTGCCGTCTATCTCCTCCTTCTGTCTTACAACACGATCAAACTTGTCGTATGTGAACGACTGTCTGTGCTCACCCTGAATTTCTATGGCAACAATGCGGTTGTTACTATCATAGTTGTAGCTGGTTGTCTTTCCGTTTGTCGTCTTGCTAAGCAGCAATCCGTTTTCGGCGTATGAGTATTCTGTGGCTATGGTGTCTCCTTTTTTATGAATACTCTGCCCTGACCACATCAGTTCGCCAAAACCGTTATATTTGGTCTCTTGTACTCCACCGTCCGGATCTGTCAGTCTTGTGCGTCTTCCCTGCAAGTCATACTCAACGCTGACAGAAGCTCCACCCTCAGGAGTGGAAGACTTAATCTTTCCAGATGGATAATACTCGTAATTAACCGATTTGCCGTTTGTCTCTACGCAGATAATCCTTCCAGAAGCATCGTAGCTCATCTTCTTTCTTCCTTCCGGCGATACTGCCGTGGTGGAAGATTTCTCATATTTAGTTGTGCTTTTTCCAGATGGTGTTATCAGACTGGTGACTCTTCCGTATTCATCGTAGGAATATACAGTCTCCCAGCTTTGCGGATCGGAGGAGAATGTCGGTGCAGACACTCTGCTTTTCGTTCCATCCGAATTATATTCCGTAAAGACACTGATTTTTTTGTTTTTCAGTCCTAAGGTCTCTTTACACACCTCATTGCCAACATTGTCATACCAAGTGACGACGGGGGCACTTCCCGATTTATCGTGACAGGTGTAATATTTTGCTCCCAGACTGTTTTCTGGCGAAGCCCATCCAGTAACGCATGTCTCTGTTATTCCGTCTGCGAATTTAGTCTCGGTAAGATTGCCAAATCCGTCATAGGAGAAGCGGACTGTACCTTTACGGTCCGTCTTACTCTTCAACAAACTGGTGTTCTCATCCCAGTCATACTCATATCTGTCGCCTATTTCATCAATCTTAGCAGTCATGAATCTTCCCGAAGGACTGTATTCAAATTCAGAACGACGTGTGGTCCCGTTTGCCGAGCGTTCAACCAAAAGAGCCTGTCCGAAATGGTTGATGTTCTTGTATTCTGTAACAAATTCATTTTCATCATCCGGATCGGCAATCTCTTTCGTCTGGTTACCCATGTCATCATAAAATGACAACAACTTACGGACTTGTTCCTGTCCGTCGGCAATCATTTTGGTTGTCAAGCAGCTCACCCTGTTTTTACACCATGATCCTTTTCTCTCGTATGTCATGGTCTTTTCCTCGACAACATCTCCTTGAGTGGTGGTTATTTTTTGAGGATTTCCATTCTCATAGTCCGACGCTTCGATAACAGTTGTTATGCCTGTCAAACAGTTTGTGACGGATTTCTTTGACACGTATTTGAAGCATCGCTTTCCCGACTTAGTTCCTAGATTTTCTGTCTTATACTCATAAACGACATTCTCTATCTGTCTGCCAGTACCAGAGGTGAAAGTTGTTTCTTCCACGGGATGAGGACTGAACAGGATAGTGTCGTAACCATACCTGATCGTCTTCTTTTTGTTTAGTGTCTCGTTGTCTTGCGTGAACTCTTCAAAGCCCAAGATTCCCTTTTCTTGATGGAATCTCAACCCTTTGTAATAACATCTTTCCAAACTTTCATAATTTCCTGATTTAGTCGTTATCTGACTAACAACATGGATAGGAATGCAAGGCTGCGTCACATTAGGAGATATCTCTTCCTGTCCAGACTGGTAGGAAACAGGATCCGACAGAGTCTTATAATCCACCGTGTAGATCGACATAAGTCCGTCGTTGATTTGAGACAAGTATCGACCAATTTCCGGAGTGTGGACAAGATGAACGTCAAGTCCTTTTTGTGAGAGCGAAATAAGATCCGTTACTCCGTCCCCAGTGATGTCATAAAACGGTATATGTTTGTTGTAGTACAGTTTGTTCGTCAAAATATCAGGCAACTCATTCTTCAAGTACTTTTTTGAGACAAATCCACTGCCTGTGAAATAATGGAATGTTAGTTCATCATCGATGATTTCCAAAATGTCGAGAGTTCCGTCATTGTTGTAGTCCGCAAAAAAACGGTTGCCTTTAACAATGCAATCTAGTGCATATGGACTGTTTTTTTCGCACTCCATTTTGAGAGGACATGGTATTTCCACAAAGCCTGTCCCAGTCGACAACATGATTTTCCATTTGTTTTCAAATTCATATTGGGAAACGGCAATAACGTCCGTATATCCGTCGCCATTGATGTCTACAAAGTCGGCTCCGGCATCCAAATCCCAATATGACGGTATTTCCTCAAAGTCTATTTTTTTAAAATTTTCTGTGTTGGAGTCGAACTCAAATGCCTCATGAGAGGCTCTATTATAAATCTCTGGTAATCCATTTCCATTCAGGTCTGTTATGGAATATCTGGAGTCCACCGCAAAATATCGACCTTTATATGAGAACGATGATATTTTAGAAAATAGTTTGCCTTCAATGTCTATTTCGTATAAGTCGGCGAAGTCCACATCTTCGTATGTCTCTGTTTCTTCGTTGTGCAACACCAACATCTCAACGAATCCATCACCATCAAAATCATTGAATTCAAGCTGCGATTGATCAGAGTTTGTAAGGACAATCTCCGTCTCAAAATTTTGCCTGATGAATGTTCCGTCTCCATCGTTCAGAAGGACCTCTACCCAATAATACGAACCAGATCTTTTAACTTCAATCAGGTCTTTTTTCCCGTCTTTATTGATGTCCAATGAGTGAAGCAGGAGTGCACCATAAAAATAATCCATTGGCACCTGCATTGCCTTTTCATACAAGACACCGGTTTCAGTCTTCCTTGACAAATACAGATTCCATTCAACAATGACACCTTCAATAGCCGAATATCCCGTAGGTATGTCTGAATTGGTTTTTATGAAATCGGAAATTCCGTCATTGTTGAAATCATCCACCAAAACACTATATTCATTATAACAATCGTCATCCTCTGCAAATGGAATGAAGACGTCTTTCTCGATTTTATATGCTGATTCGCTAGTTTTATCCATACTGCCCCAGTTTAGGACAATTGGAGCTAAACTCTCCTCATTATCATTGGATAAAGTAATAGATTCTAATTTGTTGTAAAAGCCATCAAAAAAGTAAGACAGTGTATATGTTTTAAGAATCTTGCCGTTTGTCTTCACTTCGACTGTTCTCAGCAGTTTCGTCGATGACAATTTAGAGCCTGCTATGAATTGCAGTCTTGAATCCTTTCTATCGGAGTCGTAGGTGAAATCCACGACGCAAGTAGGTGTAACTTTGGCCTTCTCGTTGCCAGTGTAGAGTATCTTGGACAGCCAAAACTCACCATTCTCATCGTCCAATCCATACTCGTATGACATATAGTTCCCATTTTGATCCGTCACTTTCGTCAACAGCCAAATCAACGGCACACCGGATGTCTGAGACTCTACTCTTGCATCGCCCGTCGCTCCATAGATCATCGTGACACCCTCTTTTGTTACGACACTGAAGTAAGATCCGTCCTTGTTGTCTCCACTGTGAAATGTTATGTCACAGTATGTCTCTTCTTGAGTGCGGTACTTCGAGCCGTCAGCCAAATTCTTTCCGGATGTCAATACAAGTCTTGCTCCATCCAACTCAATATTGTCTTCGTCTGTCAAATGGATTGCGTCCGGCTTTCCATCAGAAAAAAGGTTCTTTCTTGATCTGCATATTGCTGACACACACGAAAGATTGAAACCGTATCCCGCAATTCCATTGCCTGCCTGTGAATTATAGACAAGCTGTACACTCGGATTCATTCCATTGACTCCAGATGGTACGTCTATCGGAATTTGATACATCAAGGAACCAATTGCACTGACGTTGAGGACACCTCCTATTTTACCAAACACAAAACCATGGGTCTTGTCATCTGTAGGGGTGCCATCTGACATCAAATAAGGACCTTTCCTAAAATCGAGAATAGAACTATCCCCAACTTCTGGTTGTGCAGATGGATTCTGTGCGACAGAGAAACAAACGGATGTAGATAATAAGAACCACACCAATAAAAAAACTTTCTGAAACATCTTCTTATTTTTTTATTATTTTCCATTCCGTGTTGAGATTGCCGATCTCTATTCGCAAAATGTATATTCCTGGATCTCTATCAGAAAAATCAATAGAGATATCATTTTTGTTTGCATATTGGTAAACAATGTTTTTCCCGTCTGTATCTATAAGTAGAGCAAATGCACTCTGATCTTTTTTTAAACTGTCTATTCTGATGCTAAGGTGTCCGTCGGTAGGATTAGGATAAATATGAATTTGATTCGACTCCAACGAATCTTTTATCTCTCTTCCAGATTCATCCTCTTCATTAACAACTCCATCTTGATCATAAGACATATCGATGTACCTTACTGTACGATTCCCCGCATTGTCGTAGATGAAATGGATGGTTTGTGCGGAAAGTGTTGCACAAATACTAATACATAGAAATAAGCTAATTCTCATTTAATGTTATTTTTTCTCTTTTACCTCCTTCCAATCCACTGTAAACTTTATAGCGTCCACCCTTTTCCCGAGCTTTATTAGAGACAAATCTCCAACGCACCGTCAACATTGGCACAAATAGACTTTATATTCAATCTAATAAAGTCGTCATGTCCATAACAATCCAAAGAATCCTTTAGATCATAGATTGAAACGACCGATACCACTAATAAATATTTTCGTCTGCAAAAATATTAAAAATATGATGGATAGAAGACAGAAATAGCATTTTTCTTTTGAATTATCCTGCAAAAAAAGAGTCCCTGTATCTGACTTTAACCACTAAACCAGTTATAGTTTCTGCACTTACTGATATTGCATTTACTATTAAAGTCATAATGTGTAGATTATTCTTCTTATATTTAATTTTTATTTTCCAACCATCATTTTCAATTTCCACTTCATAATCGTTTAATAATGTTATTATTGTAACAACAGCTATAACAGCAAATATTCCCAAAATTGTTCACTCAAAGCACTTACATTTTGGAAACTTGCAGGGTTGAATCCTTTTTCGATTCTGCCACTTTTCAGCCGCCTTCATTTCTTGCTGAAAAATATAGCTGTCAGTAATTGTTTCGTGAGTTGCCAATGCCTCCTCTAAGTCTTTTTTTACTATTAACTACTCTCATAATACAATAATCTACTGTTTCGTTGAAATATCAAAAGAGGTATGTGGAAACCACACACCCCTTAAAAGTCTTACTTCTTGCTCTCCTCCAAACTTGCCTTACGGAACTCCTTCATTAGTTTCTCAAGTTCAAGGCTTGCCTTTCTTGCTCTTGTGCCTGCTGCTTTGTTGCCCTCAATGTTTGAGCTTGCATCCTTTGTAAAAGAAGCGTAAGCCTCTGCAATCTTCTCTACGATTTCTTTCATACTTGTACTTTAAAAATTTCTTCAAAATTATCAATAAAATTTATATGTCCAAACATTATGCATTCAATTTAAATGCAAGAACTATAGAATTGTCAATATCTTTATCATCAAATATGTAGGAAACTGTGTCATAGGACTCCATACTTGCGAAATTCCTGTAGTCGCAGGCCAGAGAGTTATTATAGTCGAGCACCTTCATGTTGTTTGCATAGGAGTTAATGGCGCAGCTTTTTGACAGAGCTGTCTTCACATTCTCTATGACACCTTTATGCTGAGATGCAGGTACATCACTTATATCCCTTACTGTGAACAGAGGTCCGAAGGCGAACGCAAAGCTTTCCTTTATAGATGCGAGGATAACATTGCTCTTATGCTCAAGATCCGCCTGCCATTCCGCATCCAGCTCATCTATAACATCCAGTTCTGCCTGTGTTAAGTTCCATTCCATATCACTTCTTGTTTCCAAAATCATAAATAACCTTGTAATTGCCGGACTTAGGATCCTCAAACTTCAGTTTTGCCGAGAAGGTTCCCTTGCTTCCCTTGAATCCCTTTATAAGATCTGACTCTCCGTTTTCTATTATCTTCTTCAATATGTCTATGGTAATGTCAACTTCTCCTCTTGAAGACCAGACAGTGAAATCGCATTCTGACTTCGAGCAGACATACTTCCTTGAATCTTCAAGCACTACCGGACCTCCGCACTTCGGACATTTCAAGCCGATCTGCTCTATCTTCTTTTCCGGAGCTATTTTGACAACCTTGCCCTCGTTGAAGTCGAACCTTAGAGCCCTTCTGTATTCTCCGTTCTTGCCGGAAAGGGTGTAGTAGTCAGTTGTCCTGCCTTCCAGGAGAGTCTTCACTATTTCGAACGAGAGAAACATTCCCTGATCTTTGAAGATGGATATGTTGCAGCTGTCCGAGTCTCCGTATATACTGTTCTCGCACTTGTAGAGCATATCTGTCTCCAGGATTTTGCCGCCGCATTTCGGACAGACCAGACCTGTCTCCCTGCGCTGGGACACGCGCTTTATTCCATAGGAGTCGAAGTCATAGTATAGGGCACCCTCGTACACTACCCCGTTCCTGGTCTTTAGCTTGACATTGCTGAGCTGCTCTCCCGACAGAAGTGCATGGATATTGTCTATGCCTAGTGTGACTCCCATCTTGGTGTCCTTGAAGACACATATAGGACAGCTGTCCTCCTTCAGATAGTTGTTGTTCTCGCATTTGAATGTCTTGTCGGTCTCTATGATCCTACCTCCGCATTTAGGACAGACCAAACCTGTCTCCTTACGCATTGGCATGACATATTTGACACGCTTCTCCACAGTATCATAGATGAACTTCTTTGTCTTTACCTCTCCCGGCTTCACCTCAACCTGATACTCCGATGTCTCTTTCAGAGCGATAAGATTGAAAAGGTCCTTCTTCTTGAGATGAACGGCCTTGCCATCCTTGTAAGGTATAAAATCCTTGTTTATGAAGAATCTGCATGAATTCGGATCATCCTTCTTGCGCTGCGAACAGATGAAATACTTGTCACGCTCATAAACTCCTCCATGACAAATAGGACACTCGGCAACGGGAGCAACCACATTCCTTCTTATGGATTCCGCATCGACATTAATAAGCGCTTCGACAATATCCTTTGTATAATCCTTGATTTCATCGAGGAATTCCGACGCAGAATACTTCCCGCATTCTATCTGCTGGAGTTTGGACTCCCACTCCGCCGTCATCTCCACCTTGGCAATATCCTCACCCTTGATTACTGTATAGAGATCCAGACCTCGGTCAGTAGGTACAAGTTTCTTCCCTTCCCTGTTGATATACTTTCTGTCAAAGAGAACCTCTATTGCGGCTGCACGTGTTGCAGGTGTACCTATTCCGCATTTCTTGATTGCCGCCTTCAGGGACTTGTCTTCCTTGATAAGCTTGCCGGCACCCTCCATGAGCTTGAGGAGTGAGGCTTCCGTAAGAAGCGGCTCAGGTGTGGTGTGCTTCTCATTTACATTACCCTGCGCAAGCGTGCAAATGTCACCCTGCTGCATCGAGGGGAGCTTCTGATTCTCCTCCGCGTTTTTCTCATCCTCATCTTCCTCATCCTTGCTGCAGACGTCTCTCCAGCCTTCTCTTGTTATCGAAAGTCCGCTTACACTCACCTCATCATCACCAAGCATGAACTTGTATGTAATCTTCTTCTTCAGACAGTCAGGCATAGCGGCCATAACTATATGTTTGCAGATAAGGTCATATATATGTTTAAGCTCCTGAGCCGAAACAGAGGAATTTGCAATGCCCTTGAACTCCTCCTCCCTGGTCTTTATATTCTCGAATGTTGGGATTATGGCATGATGGTCCGACAACTCGCTGTTATCGTACATGGTCTCGTTCTGTGTGCCTGGGTTTATCTTGCTGCACGCATCCACGAACTTCTCGGAATAGCCAAGTACGGCCAGATTCCTTATGCTTTCTGCCACAGACTCCTTCATGTCTTCTGCAAGGTAACGCGAGCCTGTTCTCGGATAAGTCACCATTTTTGCCTCATACAGTGCCTGAACACAATTCAGTGTCTGCTGGGCCTTCATTCCATATTTCTGGTTTGCCTTGATCTGGACATCGTCAATATTGAAGGGAAGAGGTGAGGAATCCACAACTTCGCTCTCTATCCTCTTTTCCACTGTCCATGAGTTAGGAAGTTTGGACATATATGATTCTGCCGCTTCCTTTGTGTCGAATTTCTCTGGTATGTTGACAAAGAACACTTCTTCGCCCTTTGTTTTCAAGCCTACCTTTACTGTATAGTAGGGAACGGACTTAAAATTTTTGAACTGAAGGTATCTTTCGCAAATCATGCAAAGCGTCGGAGTCTGCACCCTGCCTAAGCTTAGCGTTTGTCCAGATCCTGCGGATATTGTCAGCGCCCTGGTGGCGTTCATGCCGACAAGCCAGTCTGCCTCATTCCTTCTTATAGCAGCCTCAAAAAGGTTGTCATAGTCCTTGCTTGGCTTGAGATCGGCAAAGGCGCTTTTTAGCGCTGTATGGGTAAGACTTGAAGTCCAGAGTCTCCTTGTCGGCTTGCCAAGATTCAGGAAGTTATAGACATAGCGGAAGATAGCCTCCCCCTCACGACCTGCATCAGCTCCGTTCACCAGGAACTCCACATCGCTTCTGCGCGCAAGATTCCTTATCGTTGTAAGCTGCTTCTTTACATCCTCACGAGCCTTGAATGTGAAGCTCTCGGGAATTATCGGAAGCTGTTCCTTTGTCCAACGGTTACTCCTGACACTCTCATCCAAATAGAAATCCGGCTCCTCCAATTCTACAAGATGTCCGAATCCCCATGTGACGATCCAACCGTTTCCCTCAAAATAACCATCGTGCTTGGAAGTCGCTCCCAACACCTCGGCATACTCCCTCCCTACAGAAGGCTTCTCTGCATAGACTAATTTCATATTTTTATACTGTTGTTTAAAAGTTAGTTAAAACGACTTTTTCACACTTTATTTTTCCTATATTCCTATACACTGTTACAACACTACAAAATTACTAATAATTTCTTAAATTACAAAGGGTTAAGGAGGATTTTTTTTAAAAATCCTCCTATAGCCAATAAGCAAGTGTAATAAAAACAAAAGGCGACCGAAGCCGCCTTTTAATTATGCATTGTTTAGTACTTTATGATAGTGCACTTATCAGGGAATGAATTAACACCAATTATACAACCTTTGGGCACACGTGCTGTCTTTAGGCTTGTGCAATCAGAGAATGCATACTCTCCGATTGTAGTTACCGAGTTAGGGATTTCGATGCTTGTCAGGCTTGTGCAACCATAGTTTTTGCAAAGTGTTGTGTATCAGATTAATGCGTGTATAAAGGTAGAAAAGTGTGGAGGGTGGTTTTGGGGTGGTTTGGAGGGAGAGTGAGATTTAACGTTTTTAATGTTTTTTAAGAGCAAAAAACTTAGACATATATAAGTAAAAAAATAAGGGATCCAACCGCCGAAATCCCTTTGTTATGGTCCGTGACCATGGTGCTTTGCTATGTGTGTGAATTTGCTGACGGCCGTGCTCAGCACCTTTTATGAGTGTTACCTTATCCTAAGCGTATACTTCTTGGGATATCTTCGCACTCAATTCTTTTGTTATATCAACTTTTGTCCACTTTGTAAACATATATTCCTGCTTTTTCAGGTACTTCAGCATCCTTGTTAACTGATTCCTGGTTATATCCGCTTCAATAGCTATCTGTCGCTTATCTTCGAAATCAATATATGGGCAGCAAATCAAATCAGCCAAAAGTATCGTATACTCAGCAGATTTTCGGGCTTGCTCTTTTGACTCAGATCTAAATTTAAGCTTTAAGTTCTCGATCAACGACTTTTTAAGTGTTGCATACTGTATCTCATTGCCATAATAGTACAGCAGTATTATGGCTGACAGAGCATTGAATTTCTTTGGAGAGTTATCGTCTCCCAGATAAGAATTAATTTCTTGTGCGGGGATATGATATTTACTTCTCATTTGCTTTAAAAGAATCAGGAAGTATAAGGTTTCTAATTGAGCACAAGAACTGTATTTTGATGTTTTTAACACCAAGGAAACCTCATCTTGAATCTTTTTAAATACAATGTCACGTATTTCATCGCTATACTTCTTTGCTATAGTATCCTTTAGCTCATAATCGTTATCAAGATGAATCACCACATTGTTCAAGATGTTTATTACTTTCAATGTTGTGTTTACTCGTTTATTTGAAGAGTACAAGAAGAATACAGAATCAAGCAATTCAACTAGAAATGAAGTCATCATCTTCTCTTTGCGATTCTTAGATTTCTTGATCTCTTTGTGGATATCCTCTAGCGAGTCATCACCTAAAGCACGAGATAACAACCTAAACCCACTATCAAACTTTTTAATATCCGATTCCAACTTTGAACAAATACGAGATAGCGTGTAGTTGACAACATCCTTTGACTCAACATCACATTCTTTAAGGATAGCTTTGAACTGCAGATTAAAGGAGCATGCATTAAGATGCAAGTAGCTTTCATCAGAGGCCGCAAAGTCTACCTTCTCACGCTTGAAGTCGTCTTCTTGCTGTGGTTCAGCCCCAGATGTATCCAGACTCTCGTCCAAATCTCCACTTACAATTTCTGAGTCATCCGTATGATACTTTAATTCCTCTTCAATAAGTTGATCTATTCGAATCTTAGCCCGAGTGATGTCTGTAATGAATGGACGTTCAAACAGTTTTGTTTTCTCATTACTGATGCTGAGTTTATACTCTTTCAAATACCCTTCAAATAGTGCAAGAGCCTTATCTTTGCACTTGTCTTCATTGTAGAAAAAGAAATAGTCATCCACATATCGATAACAAACATAATCACGTTCCCAATTGAGCCCTTCAAAATTCAAATTACGCATCACCTCACTATCAATATGTTGTAGGATAACCTCGGCAAAAATACGCGAAAACTCTGGACCTATCACTATGCCATTGGTCTCGTTGTAATTCATTTTCTGCATCAGGCTATCCCATTGAGAGCCAAAAGTACCATCTCCCTGGCCACCAGCAAAACTTGCCATATAAATATCCTTACCACCTCCACAAGCCCATGCGATGGAGTGTGTATAGATACTATCAAAACAACTTTGAATATCAAATTTTAAAAGTTTGGAGAACTTCTTTTCTGCTCGTTGATACCTATAGTCTTCATAAAACTTATAGATATTGTTGTATCTCTTGTAACTGAAATATGTTCTCAGATTTTCATATTCGTTGAAATACAACTCCAGGGGATCCGTTTTCTTTCCAATGAGCGTTTTGTGCAGTTTATCTCGATAGTAGAAATAGCAAGCCACCTTGTTCGGATGTCTTAACGAGAACTTATCCAATCCACAGTAATAAAGCATCAGGCTCTTATTCCTTTCATAGAAATCCACAACCATTATCTGATTCTTTGGATGGATAATTGACAACTCTCTACTCTTAGTTGGCTTATGGAGTATGCTGTAGGTGAATGGTATTGACTCTTGTTTTTTCTCTATCTTGTAACTATCAGTTCCCAATTCATTCGCTTTTGCGCCAAGTAAAATTGCTAGAAACTCTAAAGCTCCTTCATCAATGTCAGCACACCACTTTACATATTCCTTTTCAACGCGGACCTCGTTGCGAACCAGAAATCTATAGAAATATCTGTTAGTGAAGATAAAAGGCAACTCGTATGGGAGCACATCACTTAACAGTACGCGCTCCTTCTTATATTTGAGTCTTATTTTCTTTCTTCTCATAACCAACTGGATATTTCCGCGATTCTAGCAATTGGGAAATCATACATTGTCTTTGTCTCCCAACGTGCTTTGAAATCAATCTTATTAATCTTATCCTTCAATGCATCTATATAGGCCTGCCTTTCTGATACCGTTCTAAAAGAACCAACATAAGGGTTAAGCACATGGCCATGTAAAGAAGAAGTATAGTTGTCGAACTCCGATAAATCGTCAAGCAGATCATTGTTATAATACAATCCAACTTTAGCACAATGCTTTGCATTAGAAAGTCTAAAGTTCCCCGTGATGAAATTCAAAGAGTCTATCAGATCTCTTCGTGCAGCTTTAATATCTACTTTACTTAGGTTTTCGAAATGAGCAAATGCTTTATCTATGCGTTCGACAATCTTTAACCTTTTCTTATCCGATAACGAGAAACATGTTGATAACTTTTGATTCTCAACCTTAAGATTAAGCTTATACCCCAGGTAATCAAACGAAACGGGAGAAAACGATTCTTTGGGGAAACATTTCACCAACTCACACTTGCTATCACTCTTCGGCTTTAACGTTAGCCCATAGTTAAGGAAAGTGGACTCCATAGCAGAATAATAATCACCGATAGAGGTATGCTCTCCCAGAGATGTCGTGATCATAAAGATGTCATCTACATATCTCTTGTAGAAGATAACCTCTCTTCGGCTTTTCATCATGCTATCAAGATCCTGCATGTATATTTCGCTCAAAATAGAACTAATGCCAATACCTCTTGGCACTCCATATCCTTGGGGGACAAGAGTAGTGTCCTTTATGTGTTCGTATGCATTCAGTATTCCTTTAACAAACGCTTTTGATTTATAGCTGAGCAAACTGTTACCCAATACTCTCTCCAGCAAACGATCTTGAGGAATAGATTCAAAGAATCCTGAAACATCAGTTCGAATAATGTATACCGGCATCTTCATATTGAGCAAACATTTTATACTGCTCAATATTTGATGACGACCGGACATTTCAACTTTAAACGTTCTTTTGATGTTATGCAAAAGTTGTCTCATCGCATACGAAGCTGCACGAGAGTCAGACAACATAAACTCCTCTTTACCATCAAAAATACTCTTGCTGATGTTAAATAAAAATGAGCTTCCGTTCACTTCATCCGCAAGAGACTCCATGTCAGTCGAAAGAGCATCTGCTTTCTTAACCTTTAAACTTGAAAGTGTTTCTTGAAGTTCCGAATGGCGAGACGCTTCTTCTTCAGTCCACAATGACTTTTTCCTTCTTCTAAGAGTTTTCAGCTCTTCGTTGACTGTATGGATGTCGGCAACAACAGTCTTATACTCCTCTGACATAGAATCAATTTCCACCTTTCCTTGCCTATTCAGAATGGTGAAGATTGTTTCAAAATTATTCGCAGAAAAGGATTGGTCGAGCATATGATTCTTACAGTTTATCCTCTTGGCCGGACTTCATGCCACGAAGGTCGCAGTTATAATCCTTGCGGAACTCTTGCTTCGCTTTTTCCATCGTGGGATTCGATTTGTTTGATGGAAATGATTGGGCCACAATTCGGGCACGTATGTCGTCATTCGAAGGATGTTTGAAAATCGCCTTCTTCAAAGTCTGTCGCAACTGATCAATGGCATGATCCGTATCCACACCTTTCAGTTCCACAAAAGCCTCCGTCCATTGCTCTGGCTTCACACCTTTTGCAGAGCGCTTCACCAGAACCAGTTTGTCGCATTTCAAACCTTCTTTCACGATGTTGCCATCCACAGCATACACCACTGATTCTTCCTTGCCATTGGTTGCCAGAAGATAACGTTTACCTTTTTCGCTCACGCTAACTTTCGCTCGGATCTGCAAGACTTGCTCTGGAGTATACCCTTCTG
This sequence comes from Paludibacteraceae bacterium, assembly GCA_024401535.1. Lineage (GTDB taxonomy): Bacteria > Bacteroidota > Bacteroidia > Bacteroidales > Paludibacteraceae > UBA1723. The sequence continues at coordinate 13,693 of JAKSKX010000008.1, forward strand.
CCATTAGTCGCTCATGAGTAGAGTCGTATGATTTCTTTTCCTCCTTCATGCCTATGCAAACAGAATCTCGTTCAACTTACTGATGCTCTCATCCACCCATTCCGACACACCATCCAGATCGTTGCCGCTAAGCATAGGTATTTCGCTATCCATGATATTTTGGAACACACCTCCATCATTGATATAGTATCCGGTGATGCTCTTTGAAGGAAGAATGCAATCCTTGCTGACAACATTCTGCTCCAAACCCTTCTCCTCCACAATGGCAGCAGACAGCAATACATTTACCACCGACATCACATACGGACTATGAGTAGTCACTACGGTCATACTCTGTTCCAAGCCAGTCACCATGGCCTTCTTCAGAGAACGTACCAGACTCATCACTACAAGCTTCTGTGATTCGGGATACAGATTCTGTTCAGGCTCCTCAATAAATAACTGAGCCGACTGATACTCCAGTCTCCTGTACGAATGTCCATTATCCGCCTTGTTTATCTCGTTACGCTCATGCATCGACAACGGAGCATTCTGCCCAACACGTTCTGTAATATAGTTAGCCATCACGTCCATTGGCATCACACTCTGCATACCACTCGAAGCATAGAAGGCAGGAGTTTCTGTTCCATTCTCACGAACCAGAACATCCAAACCAGACTTGTTCATATAGCTAAAACCACCAGTTGCAGCCAACCTGAACGGGTGTTCGCTGGTATATGGACTCTTCGACTCATCCCACTCGTAGATGAAATTAAACAGAACATCCCTTTCTGTAGCCTTGTAGGTCTTATCCACATTTTGAATAGCCGATATCAAATTCCTTTCAGCAGGAATATAGCTCAACTTCGTATTGTATCTGTTCTCGTCAAATGACTTCTTACGTACAATCTTCGCATTTCCGTTCACACCCTTGTACTCTATGGTGATATTATCACCATCATACATCAGTTCGGTGTTCTCTGTGAAGTACTCGTCATTCAGACGATGGAATTGCTTCAATTCTTTCACAAAGCGATTATAGTGAGTGTACTGGTTCACCATGTCATCAGTAGAGACCATTATCTTCTTCTCTATCCAACGACAAAAGCAGAGCGCTTTCATAAAAGTACTCTTTCCTGCACTCTGACGACCAATGAGAACCATTAAAGGTGTCAATTCAATTTTAGTAGAGTCCACTATCGGACCGAAACTTTTTATATGCAATGATGCCATACAATACTATCCACTTGAGATGTAATCTTGTTGAGAAGATTATTATTTATTTTGCAAAGTTAATAAATTAACTTCATATTCTGAAGAAAAAGTCACATCTAACATCATTATTTATGTATTTTTAGACAAAATGGATGTTAAACATATCAAAATTGAGTATTACTTGCCATTTGAGGTTATCACCCAACCATACTTCTTTGACCATCGCCAAACGGTGGCGCGTGACATGTCGGTGACATTCTGAATCTGTGGATTGCTCAGGCCTATACGGAGCAGATAGCAGAACTTCATCTGCTCTTCCGACAGGCTTTCAGTACGCATGACCAGCGCATCCTTGAAGTCGGGATAGAGTTGATCTACCGCAGTCAACAACTGCTGCCATTCGCGAGCGGTTATCCTGTGTCTGCCAACGGATGCTTCGTGAATGTTACGGATGACATCCTCGGCATTCAGCTCCATTTCCGACTTATGCAACATGCGCAGGAAGAGCTTGTTCTGCTCCACTTTATCGCCAAGTTCCTTGCTTTTGCTTTGCAACTCCTTTTCCGTTTCGTTCAGTTCGTCCAACAGCTCTTGGTTCTTTTGCTTCATCTGCTGAAGTTCAAGACTCTTTTCAAGTATCTGTCGCAGATGTTTGTTCTTCCGGTGATAGAAGAAGATGACACACGAAAGGAATCCTAAGTTCCATAATCATTCTCCTCCTTTGCCCCTACATTCATAGTTGCCCACTTCAAACCGCTTGGTAAACCTAAATCTACATACTCATGTCCATCAAGAATACCATTATCAGTAGTTTTCTTCTTAATGGAAACATCACAAGATGCTGTTAAATCATTGTATTTAGCTACTACTATTAGATTAGTTGCTACTGTTGTTTTAGATGTAAACTTTGTAGCACTGCCATTAATCGCATAAGAAAGAGCGGAAGAAACAGAAATAGTCCAAGTTATATTTGACGGTGAAATAACATTGCCATTATTATCCATTACCGTTAAATCAAAAGTTTCATCTATATATATTGAAACACTTGTTTTTGACAGTGAAATTGATGTAACTTGTGGCTTTTCATTAACAACAGGACGGACAATCAGACCACAATTTCGAGAAATATTGGTCATTAGCTTATTACCCGAATAAAAGGTAAGTTCAATAGCATTTATATTAGAATTATTAATGTTATTCGAAGAACTCCAGTAATTACCTTCTGTTAATGCATTACCAGAAAGGGAACGGCCACTTCTAACACCACTTACTGGTAAGAAAATACAGTTAGTATTGCCTGACTGCTTGCTTGCAACTTTATAACCATTTACACCACCTATTGAAGTCCATGTCCATACGCAGGTATTTATCAGTTCGTCAAACTCAGCTTTTGATGGCATCCTCCAATTATCACTCCAGTTCTGTGTAGCCACATCATATTCAGAAGTCAAATTCCCATTAGCATCTATTACACCGCTTGTTTTCAATTCAGAAGATATTTTGTAGTATGCCTTGCAATTAGTAGATGAATAATCATTATCAGGTGCTAGAGTAATCTCGCCCCAAGCATAATAGTCTCCAGAATCTTCAGGCTTAGAAGCACCAACATTCCTAGTAGCCCATTTTGTTCCACTTGGCAAACCTAAATCTACATACTCATAACCATCAATATTTCCACTACTTGGTAATGAAGTATTATTTCCTCCGCCAACAGCACTACTTCCTTCTATTTCAGTCCAAGTTTTGCCATTATCATAAGAGACATACCACTTGCCATCCTCAACTTTTATGATTGGTGTCTTGCCATCAATTCCGTTTGTACCATTTGCTCCTTTGACACTTCCAAGATTTGTCCATGAAGTTCCTGAATTATAGCTTACATATAGGTTGCCACTTTCAACCTTGAATGTAGGTGTCTTTCCGTCAACTCCGTTTGTACCGTTTGCACCCTTGTCGCCTGTTGCCTTGCCAAGAGGTTCAGTCTCGTATGTCTTGCCACCGTCGTAAGAGATATACCAATAGCCGTCAACAATCTTCAACTTCGGTGTGATTCCGTCCTTGCCATTTGTTCCGTTAGTACCGTTTACACCATCTTTCCCATTTGTGCCGTTGACTCCGTCCTTACCGTCAACACCTTTGTCTCCAGTTGCCTGACCAAGTTCAACCCAAGAATATTTGTTGTTGTATGTGACAAACCACTTGCCGTCCTGTATCATGAACTTCGGTGTGATTCCGTCCTTGTCGGTCTCGTCAAGCATGAAAGCTCCGTCACAAGTCCAGTAGTAGATGCCGTCTGTATCTTTCTTGATGGCAATGGCAGGAACGTAGCCATCTTTGCCGTCAACTCCGTTTGTACCGTTGATTCCGTCCTTGCCATCAACGCCATCCTTACCATCTACTCCGTCCTTACCGTTTCTCAATACAACATACTTGCCATTTGAGAAGAAGATTACGCAACCTTCCTCAACATCCTTGACATCTGTGATGCCGATGCTATCTTTCTGTGCCTCTACCAAGGCACTCAAACTGATTACATTGCTATTGATAACTTCGCAAGCATCCTTTAAATGTGCAATCTCTACGGAGTTGTCAACAACTCTATTCCACATGGCGACCTCGTCTATTTCGTCCTCACAGGCGATGAATGTAACTGCTCCTAGAATCATCGCCATAATACCATATATATATTTCTTCATGTTATTTCGTCTTAGAAATTCAATCCCAATCTGAAGATAGCCGAACGGTTCTTCAAATTCTTGTAGCCTAACTTATCCTCTGCATCTCCATAGATTGCATCCTCTTTGTCAATCTCGATTAGTCCAAGGTCATAGGCGAAGCCGACCTGAACCTTTCTGAACACAACGTCAATTCCCATCTGTGTGCCGAAGTCGAATCGCTTGATTGTCTTGTCCTTGAAAACATCAATCTCCCTGTATGTGTCAAGGTCGATGTTGTACTTCAACTTTCCTGCAAGGCCAAGTCCTATATAAACTCCTGCCGATGGAATTACCTCGAAGCCGCCCTGTTTGCCGATGTGGTAGTTCACCAAAGCCGGCAGCTGAAGGTAGTGCATCTTTGTCTCGCTATCGTCGTAACCAGAGATTTTGTAACCCTTCATATTTACGAACAATCCTGTCTCTACATACAAAGGCATAGACTTAGAGACATTGATTTGGTCGCTCACGCCAACATGATAGCCTAGCACACTTGAAGTGCTTAACCCTCTTGAAAGAGTCTTTGAAACTCCCAATCCCGCTTTTACAGTGATGATGTTCTTCTTGAAAGCACTTTGCGTCGTGTCGCTCTCCTGCGCAGACACCGACGACAAACCAAGCAATGACAACGCCACTGCAATCAATGTTTCCCTCATTTTTTCTGTATTTTAGTCTTAAATAAAAAAATTTTGGCAAAGCAAAAAAAAAAAGCCAAATATCCAAATTTTTAGGTAAAGAATTTTTGAAGCTAAATGTGTTATTTACAACAAGATACACTACAAATTATGAGTTTGAAAAAAGAGGATATTTGGAATAAAACTGACATAGTTCAGTTCCTTGCACAACAAGGAATGACACCTGTTAGAACTACACATAATTCCAAATTCGGAACTACGCTTATATACTATTCGCCATTTAGAGACGAAAAACACCCTTCTTTTGAAGTATTCCCAGGTGAATACCCTCAAAAATGGATAGATCGTGCAGAAATGGATAAAACAGGAACTATTCTTACATTAGTTGCTCGTTTGAAAAACATTCCTGATATTCCATCAAATCTAAATAAAATAATTCTTGCTACAGCTGAAGCTTATCAAGGCAACATCCTGGATATGCCAGTGCGAGAATGTAAACCTAAAGAAAATGTCGAAGAGAAACCACGAATCGTTATCACAAAAGTTAATTCGATATGGTATAACAGCCTTATTGACTATCTTAATTCTCGTTGCATATCTCTTAATGTTGCTCGCCTTTTTTGCAAACAGGTACACTATAACAAATTGAATGCCGAAGGAACACCATCGAGAGAAAGAGTTGATATAGGTTTCCCTAACAATTATAATGACAATAATATAAACAAAGCAGATCCCAATGGCGGTTGGGAGTTAAGAATGGAATCTGCATCAAAAACGATGCCTGATGGTTCTGTCTATCAATACAAATCAAAAATTTGTAATGCTAAAGAACCTTCCTACATTCTTAGCAATATACCCAATAGACAAATAAATATATTTGAGGGATTCTTCGATATGCTCAGTGCTGCTGAACAAAAAATGCGAATGGGGAAAAATGTCCTTGATGAAGATTACATAGTTCTTAATTCTGTAGCTTTAGCAGACAGGGTTATCTCTAAATTGGAATCAATGGATTTATCCCAACGCTCTGTTAAACTATTCCTTGACAATGACACAGCAGGATCACAAGCAACAACAAAGATAATATCTGCTCTGCAGGACAAAGCTTCTGAGGTTAAAGATTGCAGATATTTTCTTGGAGAACACAAAGATCTGAATGAATGGCATATCGCTCAAACAAGGGAAGCTCTACAACAACAAAACCTATTTCTAACAAATGGTGTTTTTACTCCTAAGCAACTTCTGGAAGAAGAAAACAAAGTTCATAAGATTGAAGAACCTAAACTTCAACTAATTCAAAAGCGAAAAGGAATGGGGATATAAGTCTCCATGACAAATAAGTGTTCTGATTATATTACAATTTTCTTTTAAAATGGTTCTTGTAGGGAGCAGAGTTAAACTGCCCTCTACAAGATTTGAAGATAAAAATGATTCAGATAGTTCCTAAATATATAATATCTATGCTTCTTCTCTTTGTGTGTTCGTTTACAACTTTCGCACAAAGCCTGTCTCAAAAAGGAGCAACTAAAATAAAGCTGGAGATAAGCGATGTTAAATGGGTATATATCCAATTCCCTGCTAATATCAATTATGTTGATATGGGAACAGAGGATATAGTAGCAGAAAAAGTAGCTGATGTAGAATCTATCCTTAGAATAAAAAGTGTCATTCCAGTATTTGACAATACAACATTAACTTCAATAACTAAAGATGGAAAGATTTATACTTTCGATCTTTATTACAATCAGAATCCTCAAAGTATAGCTATAGACATGAAGGATGTGAAAGATGCCATAACAAAGGAAAATTATATGGCAGAATCCGCTATAGAGCTAAGTAGCGTCAGAACATCACATTTATCATATTCCTCAAATGAAAAGGTTATAGATGTTGCTGTCGGTATAGATTCTATCATAGCAAATAAAATTGCAGATTTTAATAATGTAGTGATTGCAAAACGAGTTGGAGATTTTGATGCGTTTGAAACAACATCATTACATATTGTTACAAAAGACAGTAAAAATAGAATCAGGATATATCCTCATATAATTAGTGCTAACGAGAATCCTGCTATAGTTAATCTTACCATAGACAATGACGATGAAGATAAAGCTACATTCTCAAATGCAAGTATGAACGAAGTTGAAATGGAGGCTTATGGTCAAGCAGTAGTAAAAAAAGGTGTTGTCCTTAACAATATAGGTGTTTCAGAGAATAAGATGCTGTTTAGCCTTTGCGGTCTTTTCATCAAAGATGATGTGCTTATGTTCCACCTTTATCTTCAGAATAATAGCAAAATTGATTATGAAATAGACTTCATCAGAAGTTATATTCAGAATAAGAAAAAAAGTAAGAAACAAACATACCAGGATGACGAAAAGATACCTATATATATATACAAGTCGAAAAACAGTGATATAGTGGATGGAGAAACTGGTTATAGTGCAGTCTTTTTCTTTAAGAGATTTACTGTACCTGACAAGCACCAGTTCTATTTTGAAATTTTTGAGAAGAATGGTGGTAGGCACTTGAAATTTACTGCCTCGAATAGAGAAATTCTTAGTGCTAAGACAATAGAAATCAAAGAATAATCATGGAAAAGATAGATATAGTATTAAAAGCTTTATTGGAGACTAAAGAGCTGGTTTCCATCCTTAGCTATAAGATTGATAACTTAGAAGCCAAAATAGACAAGCTTGAAATAATGCTTGATTCCAAGACAAGTTATGAGGGTTCATCTTCAGTCAAGGAAGAAATAGCTGTTTCTAAACAAGAAAAAGAAACTGAAAAAGCTGCAGATGAAGGAAGTCCTGTAGAAGAAACAAACGAAGTTCCATATCAAGAATCAGATATGCAATCATCTGATGAATTTGAACCTATGGATGAACCAGACATAGATTTAGGTGATCCTGTAATGGAAGATCCTGATTTTAATCAGAGCAACTTAGAACAAGACAATGAAGAAGAATACGATGACGAACCTGATTATACCAACAAGGTAGAAAAGGAATATTCTTCAGAAGAAATTGCTGAAATAGTTAGGAAAGAGAAAGAGAAGATTTTTGCAAATAATTCCATTAACAAAAAGAAAATGGAAGAGTCATTGCAAAAACTTGTAGAAGAAAAGAAAGGGGTTTCCGTTAAGACGAATGAAACTCTTCAGCAGATTAAAAACAAACAAAATTCAGTACAGGGATTTGAATCTCTAAAGTACAAGTTTTAATAAATAATAAACTCTATGAAAGTCGTAATAGCAGAAAAACCTTCTGTAGCAAGAGATATTGCAAAGGTATTAAAAGCCACCAATAAAAAAGACGGCTACCTTGAAGGCAATGGATGGCAAGTTACTTGGGCATACGGTCATTTAGTTGGACTATGTGAACCAGAAGCCTATGGATGGGGAACACCCTGGAATAAAGAGGCTTTACCAATGATTCCTGAGCAATTTCAACTTCAGCTTCTCACTGATGAACAAGCTAAGAGCAAAAAAGATGACAGGTATTACCAGCAATTCAACATCGTTAAAAATCTATTTAAGGATGCCGAATATATTGTTTGTGCTACAGATGCAGGTCGAGAAGGAGAACTAATTTTTAGAAACATCTACAATTTTGCTAAAACAAAAACTCCATTCAAAAGACTTTGGATTTCCTCTCTAACAGAATCTTCTATTAAAAAAGGGTTCGACAACCTAAAAGAAGGTACTGACTTTGACAATATATATTACAGTGCCGAAGCCAGGGCAAAAGCAGATTGGCTTATAGGAATGAATGCCACAAGATCCTTAACATTAGCTAATCCAAACAAAGGAGTATTTACAATAGGTAGAGTTCAAACACCAACATTCTCATTTGTTTGCAACAGGTTCTATGAGAACAAGAACTTTGTTCAGACATTCTACTATAAGCTTAAAGCAAAGCTTAATACTACTGACAAGATTCAGTTTACTGCCACTTGTCCGGAAAACTTTGAGAGTAAAGAATCTGCAGAAAAGAAGATAGAGTCATTAGGCAATAGTTTCAAACTTGTAAAAGTTGAAAAGAAATTAGTAAATGAGAAAGCTCCATTGCCATTCTCTCTTACTGATTTACAACGATCTGCAAACAAATCATTAGGGTTGTCTGCACAAGACACCTTGACTGCATTACAGAGTCTTTATGAGGCAAAAATGACTACATATCCACGCACAGATTCAAGCTATCTTGCGGAAGATATGGTACAACCTATATCGGATAATATAGCATCTTTAAACAAGCTAAATCTTAACAAAGACCTTGCCAAAGGACTGGAACTTATATGCAAGAAAGGAATCCAAAAGAATTGTTTTGACAACTCAAAACTTACGGATCATCATGCTGTAATACCTACATTTGAAAATTATGACAACTATACTAATCTAAAGGATAACGAGAGAAAAATCTATGACTTGGTAGTCAAAAGATTTATTCAATCAATGTTACCAGCTTGTATTAAGGAACAGGTCATATATACCTTTGAGGCAAAGGATAGCACCATTTTTAGGTCATCAGGTTCTACGGTCAAGGATTCTGGATGGAGAATGACTATTTCTTCTTTAGATAAAGAAGAAGAAAAAGATTCAGATGAAGAACTTCAAAATCTTCCTCCTTTGATGGAAGGTGAAGATCTGGCTATCATGAATGTAGCTGCAGAAGAAAAGAAAACAAAAAGACCTAATCTTCTAACGGAAGCAGACTTGCTGAAACTTATGGAGACAGCAGGAAAGCTAATAGAAGATAAGGAACTGTCTAAAGCTATTAAAGACTGCGGTCTTGGAACTCCAGCGACAAGAGCTTCTGTAATAGAATCTCTTAAAGCTCGTCAAATGATAGAAGTAAAAGATAAAAAGTACCTTGTACCAACAAATCGAGGACTTGCTATCTATGATGCCATTAAGGATTTAGATTTATCTAAACCTGATGTTACTGGAGAATGGGAGAATAAACTTAATAAGATTGCTGAAGGCAACTATGAGCCAAGTGTTTTCCTTGAAGAAATAAAAGCTAAAACATCATCTTTAGTAACTGAGTTAGATTTAATCAAGATAACGGTTCAGGAAGAGGGTAATTCATCCAAATTGTTGACTAAAGAGCTTCATTGTCCTATCTGTGGAGGGAAAATCATTGAAGGACAAAAAACTGTAAGGTGTGAAGAATACTCACAAGATAACCCTAACGGATGTAAGTTTGTCCTTTTCAAGAGTAATAAGTATCATACTTTCTCAGAAGAAGAGATTATTGAACTGTGCGAGAAGAAGGAAACTTCTAAGGTCATAGTATTGAAAACATCTGATAAAACATATAATGTTAGATTCAAGTTTGATACAGATAATATGAAAGTGGATTTTATTTATGACAACACAATTTGTGATTGTCCTAAATGTGGCAAAAAGGTAGTGGAATATAAAAGTTCCTATGCTTGTGAAGGAAACACAAAGGAGAACGCAACCTGCGACTTCCTGGTATGGAAAAATGTTTCCGGTCATGAATTAACGAAGGACGAATTAGTAAAGCTGATAGCAAATAAAGAGCTAAAAGGCTTGTCATTCGTTAGCAAAGAAGGTAAGCCTTATAAAGCAAACCTGACTCTTCAAGATGACTTTAAGACAAAAATAGTCTTTGAAGAAGAAAAAGTTTGCGATTGTCCTAAATGTGGTTCTCCTGTAAAGGAATTTACTAAAGGATTCAGCTGTAGCAAGAGAACGCAAGAGAATGCAACTTGTGATTTCGCCCTATGGAAGGATGTTAATGGCTATAACATGACAAAGGCAGACTTTCTTGAACTATTATCTAAGAAAGTATTGAAGAATAAAAGTTTTGTTAGCAAAGAAGGTAAGCCTTACAAAGCGGATCTAACTCTGACAGATGACTTCAAGCTAAAAATAGTCTTTGAGGAGAAGAAAGAAATTGGCAAATGCCCTAAATGCGGATCTCCTGTAATCGCTTTTAAGAGTGGATATAAGTGTTCAAACAACACAAAGGAGAACGCAACCTGCGACTTCCTGATATGGGAAAGTTTCAACGGACATAATCTTACTTTATCCCAGGTTCAAAGCTTGCTTAAAGGAGAAGTATTGAAGAAGGTGAAGTTTGTTTCCAAATCTGGAAACAATTACGAAGCAGATGTTGTCTATAATGCAGAGGCAAACAAAATTGAAGTTAAAATGCAATAAGATTTATCAATAAACAAAATTTTATTTAAAAAAATTTGTAGTGTGAGCAGTTAGAGTTGGGAAATTCTAACTGCTTTTTTTAAAAAAAAAGGGTTGTGAAATAGCTATTTCACAACTCTCTTTTTGTTATTTAATTTATACAAAAAAATTATTCATAAAGCCAAGATTTAACATCTTCTGCCCATTGCTTAATATCATAAGGCGCTACCCAATAGGATTTAACCAATCTAAGTAATTCTTCAAGTTCATCTACGGAAGCCAATTCAAGAACCTCTCTAAGTTCCTCGCTTGGCTCTATTAAATCAATATCATCAGCGAAATCTGTTGCATCCTCATACCAATAGACTCCTTTCAACTTCTCAGCTGCTTCAATTAACAAATCCTCGCTTAAATCAGAAATAATAGATTCTCTTGCATCCACATCACCATATAGAGCAATAAAATTTACATTTTCTTTCGCCCAATCTGCTATTTCTCTCATTATAGCAACCTTTAACGCATCAGGTTCTACATTACCAAATTCTGTTCTTTGACTAACATTAAAAGTACCTTCAATGAAGTTCACTTTAACTCCGCTTTCATCGTGTCTTATAGTCCATTCCAGACCGCACGCTCTACTAATTGAACAACTCATATTATTATGTTTTAATGGGAGATAACTCCCAACTTGTTACTGTCTCCAATATTCATCCGATAAGTTTTCTTTGCTCTGTTCGTGCAATTTAATAAGTTCTTCATTGGTAGGATTTACCAATAAAGTACCTTTACGAACTATCATTGCATTGTTGTAAATGTTTATACTCATAATTAAACCATTGCAAATTTATATAAAATTTCAAAAATGGAAAGGTTCATAAATTCACATTCACAAACCTTTCAAAATTATTTTAATTTTTAACATCATTCCATTATAAACTTGCTAAAATACAAGAAAAACTTTATCAAATTGGAAGTTACTCCATGCGAACCACCGACAAAACTCCAACAAGCCCCACGAAGGTTAGATTCATCAGTAAATCTATCTCCTGTAGGAGTTTCTCCAACAACCTCTAACATTGCAGATAGTGATTCGTCATCTTCATTAGTAGCTCTTGAATCCACAGAAGAATATACGACATTATTAAATGTATCTTCAAAGATTTCTCCCCAAGACAACTTGTCAGCGACAACCTCATTATCAAATCGCAAAGAAAAACTATGAATTTCCTCTGTCTCAGCGATAATATCATCAATACTTCTTATAAAAAGCAGCAGTTCTTCCTCACTTTTAGGATTACACTCAAAAAAAGCTTCATTTATCATTACAGACACATTCTTCTCTGCGCATCCGTAATCTACCCCATTTATATTCCTGATAATCATGTTTAATTTATTTTAAATAATTAAATCCACTCTGTATAGTAACTTTCATTATCGCTTTCATACTCCCTGTTCCATTCTTCTGGAGTAAATTTTGTATGCAGGCATTCATCACTACAAAAGTAATAATCTCCTCCTCTAACACAATACCCTACACGCATTAGCTTGCCACAATAAGAGCATCTTCTGCAAGGCTCATCGTTCCAAAAGAAATCTACCAAGGACTCAGCGATAACATCTTCACTGGTATTTTCATCCCATTTGTCAAGATAGAACTCAGCAAATCTAACAAGTTCATCATCTGAATAAAAGTCTTTTTCTGTACCTTTTACAGCCTCTGACAATCTGTTCAGGATTGATTCTACAGAAGTTCGCATAGTCATATAAAAATTAAAAATTATAAGGATTCAAAGGTTATCTATTTCCCTTTGTTTGTACTACAAAGTTACAAATAATCAGCGAGATAACCAAATTTCAAGGGCAATATTTTCGCTAAAAACGAAAAAAAAAAACGAGGCGGATTCTTTTGTTCAAGGGAATGAAACCAGGCGATTATTCGCCCTCTTTTTGTCCTAAAACGGTTATAGGTTTTTACCGTTATATTTAGGGATTGTTTCACAAGTTCGTTCTAAGCAAGTTAGAGGCTATTGCCGTAGTCTATTTGTAATGCAGCACCAAATTTGCAGATTTCCACTCTGCCAATTTGGTCATGAGATAGCAAAACATAGACTTATGCTCTGCACAAGCCTTATGTTTTCAGATAAGTTAAGTTTATACGATTTACAATTTCTAATATAGCACCGAATGTGCAGATTCTAACTCTGCTAATTCGGTCCAAGATTTAGCAAAATGTTATCTGAGCTTTGTATCTGGCAACATTTTAGGGATAGTTAATTCCTTTGGAAAAGAAAATAATGCTTCGATAGAATGGCATCGAATTTTAAATTTCTGCTCCGTGCAACGGTTGTGAATTTTTAAATTCGATACATTTCTCAGAAGCAAAGATACCTTTGGTTTATATACAGAATATAGTTAGTCCTCTGGGAAAAGAAAAGGCAGCAGTGCAGTTGTGAATCCTAAAGTTCGCTCTGCCTTGATGCCTTTTCATATGAACAAAGTCCAGTCCTCTATCTTCGATGGAGCGCTGGGCTTTGAAGTTGCTCTTACAAGATAAACAAGACGAAGGGCGGTTGTGAACCTTGAAGTTCGCTCCGCCCTTCGCACGAAAAAGAGGTCAGTCAAACGACCAACCTCATAGGAATTACTCAAACATAAAAGGATGAACATAAAAGTAGGTGTAATCCTCGCTATATCTGTAGTTATGTATAAAGTCAATCATATCAGCTTCAGAGCGAGTACCCTGCGGAACATTCATTTTCTCGCACCAAAATTCAATGGCTTCCTTGACAGTATCAAACGGTTCTTCTAAAAGATTGTCAAAAGGCTTTCCATCAGCAGACACACAGCATTCTTCAGGGAAGAAACTTCCTTCATCGTGAACATAAAAGACATCCAAGCCACACTCGGTAACACGATAAGAAATGGAAAGTTCGTCATCCAAGATGGAGTTAATTTCCCAAAAAAGTCCGTTGCAAGCATCCCAAGCAGTTTCCGTCATGAAAGAAAGGACATTAGAATCATCGTCATAATCAAAGTAACAGACATCCCCACGGACACAGATATTCTTTTCTTTGAAATCAATCGAAAACTCTTGTGCAAGTTTTCCTAACCAAAAGTAATCGGTATTATTTTCTTCAGATAACTTTTGGAAAGCCTTATAAAGGCTAATTACTGCATCTTTAGAGCCAGTAATTTTATAATCAGTAGTTGCTATATTAGGCATAATTAGTCAATTTTGAAAAAACTTATAAAAGCATCATCTCCATACTCTGAAGCCTTTAGAACATACTCTGGAGTCAAACCTTTGAAGAAAGTTTCATCTTCTCCGTGCCAGACTGCAAGGTAAGAACCTTCGAGGTCTAAAGATATATCAGTATTAAAGAACTCTTTAGTATTAAAATCAGTCGAAATAGTTACTTTCGTATTATCAAAGCCTTCATAAAGAAAAGCCTTAAATAAATCTAAACAATTACTCATAAATGGAAAGAATAAAAAGCCGATACTCTCACTATCGGCGAGTTAGTTGTTTAATCAGTAATATCAAAATAGAATTGAGCATCTTCGCCCTTAAAAGTATCGTGGGCGAAATCATCGACTTGTCTCCAAAGTTTATCATAGAGAACCGAAAGGTCATGAGCCTTGTTGTCTTGCTCGGAACGATAATACCAAAACCAAATCTTATGATTAAGTACGATTGAAAGTTCAGTGATGTACTTTACATTATTCTTCCAAGAAGAAAAAGCACGATTGAAAGTGTCCTGGACTGCATCGAGACCGAAAGCATCAGCGATAGTAAAATCCATCCAAAAAGTAGTTTCCTCTCTCTCCTCGTCTCTCCAAGAACTGACAGCAAACGGGTCAGTAGGAAGATTTAATAGAATGTTATCCATACTAAAAAATGAAGTTAAAAAATTAAAAATATAAGGATTCAAAGGTTATCTATTTCCCTTTGTTTGTACTACAAAGTTACAAATAATCAGCGAGACAACCAAATTTTAGGGGCATTATTTTCACTAAAGGCGAAGAAAAAAAACGGGGTGGACTCTTTTGTTCAAGGGAATTAAAACAGGCGATTATTCGCCTTATTTTGTGGTTAAAAACGGTTAGAGGTTATGACCGTCTGATTTAGGGATTGCTCTGCAAGATTCTTGGATCTGGTTAGAGGTTCTTGCCGTGGATCGTTTGTAATATAGCACCGAATTTGCAAAATTTGACTTTGCCAATTCGGTTTAAGATTTAGCAAAATGTTGTCTGAGCTTTGTATCTTGCAACATTTTCAGGATGGTTAATTCCTTTGGAAAAAAGGAAAGGCAGCAGTGCAGTTGTGAACCATAATGTTCGCTCTGCCTTGATGCCATGAGCTATTAAGATCATTCGCCAGGATCTAAGATAGCAAAACATTGACTTCAGCTTTGCACAAGCCTAATGTTTTCCGGATGGAGATCTCGGCACTCCCACTCTGAAGGGAGTTGCCGAGAAAAAATACAAAGGGCGGTTGCTACACCACCCTAACCACTTCTATAAAATCATCGAAAATTAGAAGGCACGAAAAACATAGTTATCAGTGAAATAATGATCATAAGACATGTGAAGTCTCCATTTCTCATAATCGAAACATAATTGTATCCATTCCTCGCAATTTTCAAGTTGTTCATCAGCCATTTCATCCGCATAGTCATTCCAATCCTCGATGTTGCAAGCCAGTTTCTCTTTAATTTCATCAATATCGCAAGGTTTAACAGAGTTATCGACAAACTTCTTATATTCCGAAAAGATTAAAAAATCCTCTTCATCCAAATCGTTCCAAAGTTCATCACTTATCCAGCACTCGCCAATCATTTCATCGGGAATATCTTCCCAATCTTGAAACATTAGTTCGGGGTCTTCTTCATCGTTATGCAATTCGAGGCAAGCACGATAGAAATCCGCCTTGTCCTCAAAGTCAGCCAAATCGAGCCATTTTCCGAAAAGGCTTCCGTTGTTGTACTTCTCATAAGTACCTACATATACTTCCATGATAAAAATGTTAAAAATTAAAAATTAAAGGAATCAAGGGTATCTATTTCCCTTTTGTTTGTACTACAAAGTTACAAAAAATCAGCGAGATAACCAAATTTTAGGGGCATTATTTTCGCAAAAACAAAGAAAAAAAACAGGGCGGACTCTTTTTTCAAGGGAATTAAAACAGGCGATTATTCGCCTTATTTAGTGGCTAAAAACGGTTAGAGGTTACAACCGTATGATTTAGGGATTGCTTTGAAAGATTCTTGGATCTGGTTAGAGGTTCTTGCCGTGGACCGTTTGTAATATAGCAACGAATTTGCAGATTCTAACTCTGCCAATTCGGATTAAGATTTAGTAAAATGTTGTCTGAGCTTTGCATCTGCCAACATTTTCAGGATAGGATTTCCTTTGGGAAAAGGAAAAATAAACTTCTGTGGAATAACGGTTGTGAATCTTAAAATTCGCTCCGTCATTCCTCAGAAGTAAAGATAGCAAAACATAGGCTTCTGCTCTGCACAAGCCTTATGATTTCAGGATGGCAACAAAAAAAGAAATGTGATGCGTTTCGCAACGCACCACATTAGGGAAATATATGTTACGCACAATTTAGAATCATGTACTTAATATTTGAGTTAAAAGTATTCACAATAGAATCGTAATCAGCGGGACATTCGTTACAAACCCCACGGCATTGTAAAATCGAGTTAGAGAGCAAATCATACTCAATAGTAGCTATTCTATGGTTTTTGCTGTCTCTAACAGAGAAAATAAGAGTATCAGGCTTCAAGTAATACTGACACTTATACACGCAGTGGTGCATAGCCTCGCCTTCCTCATAGAACTCGGACACGGACTGAAGCACATGGAAATTGAGATCTCCATTAGAGAAGGCGATATTGAGGTATTTTCCGTGCGAAGAAGAGTAATCAGGCTCAGCGAGTTTAATTTTCTCAAATTCGGAGAAAGAATCCATTTTCATTTTCTTTTTGAGAGCAATATCGTGCTGACGATGGAAGTCTGCGAGGAGTTTAGGATTATGCCAGTCCATTCCAAAATCCTCCATAAGACGGACAGTATCATTGAAAAGAGAAAAATCATCAATAGACAAGTTGTGACGAATAGCGATGAAAAGAGCTTTCTTCTGACAATCAGAGAAGTCAAGGCAAGCGGAATACCAAAACTTGGACTTGATAAGAGTTTCATAGAAATTGGAATTGAAAGCCCTCACGATTGCTTCCCTAAAACTCCATTTAGAACCTTTGACATTAGAGAACTGCATATCGAGAGAAAAACCAGTTCTTTTAACAAGAGGATGCAGTTTAGAGTAAGGGATTTTATCTCCGTAAGTCTCTGCATAGTAAGCGGAGTTATAAGTGAACGAAGTTCTAAATGATAACGGCTTGTCGAAGGAAATGTTGCCGTAGATTGTGCAAGGTCTCTGCATGATATGAGATTTAAGGCTCTTGACATTGAAGAACCATTGCGAGACTTCAAAGACACCCATGAACTGCAACGACTTTGCACGATTGGAAATCTCGAAGTAGGAAATAAACACTCTGTCAATCTGCCAGTCTCCGCATACTTGGTAAAGGGAGAAGAAAGCAAAGTGTTTTCTTCTTTTCTTACAGTCAGCGACATCTTCGGTAAGATAATTAAAATGAGTCTTCTTCACAAACTCTAATTGAGAGGGAGAAAGGGGGTTAAGAGCCGAAGAAATATGCTCAATTTGTTGGCGAATAGAGAGTTTCATAGGTCAAAAAGGGTTAATTGTCCGTCACAAGGTTTGTCAGCCTTTTTAGGCTTAGAATAAGGATATGCGAAAGAAGAGGAATGAGAAGAAGCAACCTGGACTTTAGGCTGTTCCTTTTCCTTTAGTTCATCATCAATAGAATCCTCGCAGTAGTAATGGAAAGCGATGTCGAGGAGTTCAAAGATATTTGCACAATAACCTTTAGAATCCTTGTTTTTCTTCTTGCTTATCTGGAGAGTTATGTATTTCCAACAATTATCAATAGACTTGTTTTCTTTAGCATAGAGAGGGGCAAAATCCTTGTCGGTAAGAGCCTTTCTATCGAGGAACATCTTGAAAATATCAAGAAGTTCGAGTTTGCCACTTGACATGATGGCAGACATTTCGTTAATAAAATCTTGCGTAAACATATAAAATTAAAAAATTTAAGGAATCAAGGGTATCTATTTCCCTTTGTTTGTACTACAAAGTTACAAAAAATCAGCGAGATAGCCAAATTTTAGGGGCATTATTTTCGCTAAAAACGAAGAAAAAAGAGGGGCGGACTCTTTTGTTCAAGGGTATTAAAACAGGCGATTATTCGCCTTATTTAGTGGCTAAAAACGGTTAGAGGTTACAACCGTATGATTTAGGGATTGCTTTGAAAGATTCTTGGATCTGGTTAGAGGTTCTTGCCGTGGACCGTTTGTAATATAGCAACGAATTTGCAGATTCTAACTCTGCCAATTCGGATTAAGATTTAGTAAAATGTTGTCTGAGCTTTGCATCTGCCAACATTTTCAGGATAGGATTTCCTTTGGGAAAAGGAAAAATAAACTTCTGTGGAATAACGGTTGTGAATCTTAAAATTCGCTCCGTCATTCCTCAGAAGCAAAAATAGAAAAACATTGTCGTGTGCTTTGCAAAGACAATGTTTTCAGGATAGTTAAGCCCTTAGGGTAAAGAAAAAGCAGCAGGCAGTTGTGAACCCATAAAGTTCGCTCTGCCTTGCTGTCTATATCGCTCTTGCAAGAAAAAACATAAAAGGCGAGGAATCCAGAAGTACGCTGGGGTTTTATATTTTGACTTACACTCATTTAATAAGTAAAACGAACCTTACAAAGTTCCTCTGCAAAAGCATGAATAGAATCAGCAACCTTTTCAAGAGTCTGCTTGCTTGGTTTTCTTTTTCCAGAAGCATAATGCCATAATTGTTTTTGATTAACTCCTGTAAGAGATTCAAGAGCTGACTTACTCAATACCTTAGAGTATGCGTTCAAAAATGAGCATAGGTCGTATTCATATTCAATTTCATACTCACCTTTCAATATATCTGGAATTTCAAGTTCCATTTCGTTACAAGTTTCTACATACAACTCAATAGCTTCTTTAACCGACTCTTTTACCTTCTTTTCATCTTTTCCCGTAGCTGTGATACCATCTACATCACATACATAAGCTGACAAATTATTATCAGCATATTCTATCATAACTGTAACTTTCTTCATATCTAAATACTTTATACAATACAATGGGGATTACACCCCCATTGCTCTTAAAATGCTTTGTTCAGTTCCTTTCGGAATGTCATCACTCAATTTACCAGGAACAACTACTATTCCCTTACCTTCTTTAAAATATACTCTATGGTCACCTTTCATTCGCTTGAATACCCAATGATTGTCTTCAAGTTTTTTAATGATTTCCTTGACCTTCATAAAAATTTACCTCCTTTCTTTATTTATTTACAATGCAAAGATAACTAAATTTCTACTAATTTACAAATAAATAACCAAAAAGTTATCATATAGACACCAAAAAGTTTAGGGGCGGACTCTTTTCTTCAAAGGAACTAAAATAGGCGATTATTCGCCCTGCTATGCACCTAAAATGGCTATAGGATGCTTCTGTATAATATTAAAGATTGCTTTGCTAAGTTATTGCAAACAGTTAGAGAATCTATCCGTTTATAATTTCCAATATAGCACCGAATTTGCAAAATTTGACTTTGCTAATTTGGTCTTAGGATAGCAAAACATAGGCTTCGGCTTTGCACAAGCCTTATGTTTTCAGGATAGTTAGTCCTTTGGAAAAAAGAAAAGGCAGCAGTGCAGTTGTAAAGATCTGCCTTGATGCCCTTTCAATGTTGCTCTAACAAGAAAAGCCAGTTCCTTTTTACAGGAACTGGCAAAAAGCGGGAAAGAGTACCACCACCTAAAAAAGGCGGTGGCATTTCCCTTCAAAACTAATCTATCTTCTCAGCAGAAGGGCAATAAGGGCAATCGCAGTTATAGTCTCCGATGCGTGCCTTTACTCTCTGCAAAACCGCCTCCGGCAAGAAGTTCTCGGTAAATTCCGACATTGACACCTTGTAGCCTTTCACATTTGTGCGGTAGGCATAGATGCCATCGTAGTTGCAGGTGTCATAGGCAAACTCTATTCCGGCTCGGTTGCATTCGCTAATCAGTTCCTCAAGTTCATGTATGAGTTCCTTCTGTCTCTCGTCAAGAAAGAACTGCCTTGCCCATCCGCCTTGCAGTTCCTCCGTTCCGTCTTGGAAAGTGGTCTTAATCTGCTCCATCTTCAGTGCCTCATCCTTTGAGTTATAGAAGAAAAACTCGGAAGGCTTGACCGATTGTCCGCATATCGAGACAACACACTCGTTGTTCTCGATGTTCCATGTCTCGAAAGTCATCAAACCGGAAAACAACTCAAAATCCTTGACAAAGAAATACTGATTTCCTTTTCTTAGTCTTTGCTCCGCCTTGTCCTCGAAAACCAAGTAATTTTCGACAGAAGCATTATGCTCGCATTCCTTACTGACAAAAAGCGAGTCCGCATCGAGAGTGTCCTTGCACACACTGCCGTTAGGTAGCACTACCCTTGCCTCTCCAATAGAAAAATTGTACTCGGAGACTTCGCACTCCAAGACACCTTGCAAGCCTTGATTGTCAACCAAGTCACTTGCCTTAACAAATACCTTCATTTTAGAAAAACATTAAAAATTAAAATTATAAGGATTCAAAGGGGTATCTATTTCCCTTTGTTTGTACTACAAAGTTACAAAAAATCAGCGAGATAGCCAAATTTTAGGGGCATTATTTTCGCAAAAACAAAGAAATTTTAGGGTGGACTCTTTTTTTCTTCGGCTATGCTTTGCAGTCTCAAAAATTATTCGTATATTTGCAGTATTAAAAATTAAAAATTTTAAGGATTCGCAGTAATTGCTGCGTGATGTAGTGGTTACTGCTTTTTTTATTTTTTGTTTTGGATAAATATCTTTGATATAAGGCAAATTCCTGGATGTTCGGCTTAGGGAAATGAAAGGCACACAGTCTGTGTGGTCTCATAAGAGACCGAAGCGAAAGCGTAGTCTGGAATACCCCGACCTTTATGGTAAGCCCCAAATAAGAAAAATGATCCAAAAGATACTAAATTGTATATTACAAAAACTTTTAAAATAATGAAAATCAATGGATTCGCTTATGACAGCGAGACTCAAACATATTGCAGAACGCAAACAAATTCTGAATTAAATGCCGATGGAACAACATCGACTAAAACCATTAAACTCCCTATAGATCAAGAACTTAACGAAAAAATTAAAGAACTTGCTGAAATCTCTAAAAAAGGAGAAAAGTTTAATCTTGAACAACTAAAATTCCTTTACATTCATAAAAACGACCATGATATAGCACCCGAAATTTCTAAATTCAACAGGGATTATCTTAATAACCTTAGAGAAACTATAGATGAAAATCGTAGAGCCGAACTTATTGCTGCACAAGAAGTTACAAATCGTTGGAGTTCACTTCTAAATGAATCTCATGATCCATTTACAGCTTTCCTTTTCAGCTTCATGACAGCTTATTCTAAGCACAAAGAAGACCTTGTTAGAGAAGCTACAAAACTTGACTTCGCCATCACAACAGAAGAAAATAAAACTCAAAATGAAGCTATAGCAAAATTTCTAAATGCTCTTGACTTTAAAGAAGGTGACGTAAAAATCATTCACATCGAAACTGCAGATTCAGAGCAAATTAAAGTCATTAAGACAAAGGAAGATTGGTCAAATCTCGCAAATGACGAAGCCTTTAAAAGCCTCATAACTGATGAAAAATCACAGACTTCCATTTACTCAACAACAGCAGAAAAATTCAAGGATTTTGAGGAAAAACTTGCATCTGCAGAAAATAAAAAATCAGTTCTAAATGAAAATTTAGGCACTCCTGATGCACAAAAAACTTACGGAGAATCGACAAAAGAAGGAGTCGAGTTTTCGCAGAAAATGAGACATGACGCTTCGTCTGAAGAGAGCAAGGCTTCTGAGCAGAAGAAGGAGCATACAGAGAGTAAAAGCCCTAAAGAAGGAGAAAAGGAGAAAAGAACTTCTAAGAAGACAAAGCTTCCTATAGAGGAAATGCTTGCTCAAAAAGACACAATAAAGATTCCATCGAGAGAGCAATCCATAGAAGGAAACGAAGAAAAAAAATCAAACGAAGGGAAAGCAGAGGATCAAGCGGAAACAAAAAAAGTCGAACAGGAGGAAAAGAAAGAATCTGTAAGAGAAGAAAAGAGAGTAGATCCGAAGATAGAAAGATTGGAGGAGGAACTGCAATTCATCTACAGCCAAGATGTAGCCAAACTAAAAGAGTCTGGAGACTTTGACAAACTCCTACAAGGAGAAAAGATAACCATTCTATCGCCAGACAAGGCTATATCAGCCGACATAGCAATAGTGGAAGAGGGAAACAGATTCCAGATAATGTCAGGGAACCTACAGGTTCATGCAGAAGAAAAGCTGAGCGAAAGACAAAAGGAGCTACTGGAACCTGCAGGAAAGCTTCATTTGATGCCATACATGAACGAGAAGGAAAAAAGGGAATGGCAGACAGTAAGTGAGGACAACATACCAGACCAAATAGGAGGTCACTCTGTGACAAACCAGGAAAAGAAGGCTTTGTTGAAAGGAGAAGTCATAGTGCTAACAGACTGCACGGAAAATTCTCCGAATCAAAAGCCATACACTGCAGAGGTTCATGCTACTTTAAAGAAATCGGAAAATGGCATTATAAAGCCAGTAATGTCGGTTAATCCGAAAGGATTCAGCGAGAAGCAGTCGAAGGGAGAAAAGCAGAGCGAGAAGCAGGATCAGAAGCAAGTAAAAACTAAAAAACAAGGAATAAAAATATAAACAATATGCCACTTAATTACAAATACCAGTTGGAGCCACTTCGTACATGGTTCCTTACAGAGTCTCCGAAGGAGGCTGTAATCTCGTTCAGAGAAATGTGTGAGACACTATTAGATACACCAGACTCTTTCATGGAGAACATAATGAATGAAGAGTTCATCAAGAAGATGAACGGCTACATGAACGAGATCAACAAGTCAAATGACCAACTTGAAAAAATAGTCAATTTCTTGGAGCATAACCATGACGAGGAGGAAGGTTATACAGCTTTCGAGTACCTACTGGTGCGCAAGCACAATGTAAGCCAGGAAAGTGTAGGATTCATCAGAAGCCAGTATAACTTCTTTTTGGATATTCATGCCATATCTGATCAAGTCAAGAGAAACAATGAAGAATCCGAGTTTGAAGCATACAAAGATCAAGTCAAAGAGATCTTGAAATCATCATGTGCGAAGAAGAACGAAATGTGCAGCTACTTGAATGACTATGCTACGTTCATGTCCGAATTGGAGTCTGTCACAGAAGCAAACGAGAAATATCCTGAGGTACAGGAATTAGACCAGGAGGGCTTTGAATCATTCCTTATGAATGGAGTTCAAATCATTGACAACTACCGAAAGATTAAGGAGGAGGAAGCAAAGAAGAGCAATTCAGAAATGTAATAACAAAGAACGGTTTTGGTAGAGAATCCCCATTTATGCTTAGCAAAGTGGGGATTTTTTTCATATCTGCACTTGGGTATATCAATTTTATTGGTAATTTTGGTGGATTTTAAAAGTACAAATATGAAAGAAATCGTAGAAAAGATTGCAGAAGCTTACGCTTCCTTTACTAAGGATGCAAGCTCTAACATTGAGGGCAACAAGGCTGCTGGAACAGTTGATATGGCATAAGAATGAAAACTATAATCCGTCAAATATTAATGAACAACAAACAATATAACGGTTAAATTCCTATCGCACAATGCAGAACTTTTTAAAAATTAGATGGCACAAGGTAACTGTGCAACTATAGACTGAACATCAGTCACGGATAAAAGTATGCAAGAAAATAAAATGTAAGATTATGAGGATAAATAAATTAACAATAAAAAATTTACGTCTTTATGGAGACGAAGAGCAGATTATAGAGTTTGATAATCAAAAGAAAATAACAATTCTTTTAGGGGATAATGGAGCAGGAAAAACATCGCTTCTTTATGGAATCTCTGTGTTATTGAGTCAGTTTTACAAACATTTTCCAGGATGCTCTGTTCGTAGTTTTACAGAAGAAGATGTAAGGGCTGTGAATAATACAAGAAGAGCGGATTACTTGCATGTTGGTATTGATATAGTTCCGACAAATGATAGTGAGAGTCAGAAGATGGAATATGATTCTGAGGAAAATAGACATCATATTACTGCCGATATTTATAAGAAAGGCAATATGACTAAAGCAATTCAAACTTCAGAATTGAAAGCCTTAGCGGATTTTTCACTTGCATTTAAGTCTAATATTGACGAAGGTGTACAGGTATCTTTGCCTGTAATTGCATATTATGGCACTGAGCGTGGTCAGATAAAACCGGTGGAACGTCGACGCAATTTCAACGAGATTTTTCCACGATGGGAAATATATAAATCTGATTCTTTAGAGTCTGCTACTGATTTCAAGCGCTTTTTTACATGGTTTGAGCGAAATGAAGATTTGGAGCGACGTGAACAGTTACGTCAAATGAAAGAGACTGGATCTGTTCAGTATTCTTCTCATGTACTCAACGCTGTAAGAGATGCTCTTAACAAATTGTTCCCTAATTATTTGGAAAATCCAAGGGTAGAGACCAGTCCTCTGCGATTCGTAATGGATGATATAACAGACCCGAACAACATTGTCGAAAGAAGACTGGAACGCATGAGTGATGGATATCGCATTACTATTGCGATGGTGGCAGACATTGCATCTCGCATGGCTGAAGCCAATCCTTCTTTGGAATTATCTGGTTTAAAGAATCCGCTAGAATCTCATGGAATAGTTATGATAGACGAAATTGATTTGCATCTTCATCCGAAGTTGCAAAGAGAGATTTTGCGAAAGTTGACAAGCATATTTCCTAATCTTCAGTTTATTGTAAGCTCTCATAGCCCAAGCGTTATACTTGGTGCATTGGATATGGTGCAGGTAGTTAAACTGGACCATGGAGAGATTGATAATAATGTGAACACAGAGCAATACAATAAATATGATGTTAGTCTTGTATTGTTAAGCGATTTGTTTGGACTAGAGAATGTGAGAACGAAACAATTTAAGGAAATTGAATCAAGACAAAATGAATTGTTAAGCAAGAATGGTCTTACCGATGAGGATAGAGAGGATTTGAAGAGGATTGCGAAAGAAATGAGAATGTACGGGTATGCAAATGGGAGGGGGAAAAATGATTAAATTAACGAAATCAAGTACTGTTCCTCCTACTTTGATGTGACAAAGTGTTCAAAATGAAAAGAATGTAATTCAGACAAAAATATTAAAAGGTCAAATACCAGAATCTAAAGATTTTAAGTATAAACTTTATGGAGCACAAGATGTAAAAGATCAATTACGAAAGGATCAGCATGATAAATGTATATTTTGTGAATGTACTTTGCTTGATAAAGATGGCGGCGAGGTTGAACATTTTTGCCCCAAAACTGCTTATCGTCAAAAAATAAAAGGAAGTTATACGAGACCTGCATATTATTTATGTGCTTATGAATGGGAAAATCTCTCTCTTTCTTATTGCTATACGGAGTTTATGAATAAATCAGGAATACTAAATGAGGTTCAATTTCTTAAACCTTTGATTTAATAAATTTAGATAAGCCTCTTGCATTTCTTCACTTAGAAACGAATTTTTTATTAACTCTATCCACTTAGGGTGAGCCTTACGCATATTATAAATCATTTGAAGTGTGATATTTTCATCTATACCCATTGTAGCAGATGCTTTTAGGAAATCTTGCATTTTAAGATTTGACTTCTTTCCGTTAAGAGAAAGAGCAAGTTCCTCTTTATCTTTAGGATTTGCAATAGCAACATTTAGCAGATCGTATGCAGGTGTAAGTTGATAATACTTTTTAGGGCAATATAGAGAGAAGTTCTTCAGGTGCATATCATTGTTGCCAGTGATAAACGAAAAAAGGAGAACTTGCATATAGTTTACAAGGTCTAATTTAGGCATAGAGCTATAAGAAGCTATGGCTTTTGCAATTTGTTCGTAAGAACTTTTATATTTGTATTCTGTAGGATGAAGAGTTAATTGGCAGAAATCTTCCATATCAATCTTTTCGCCCTCCTTTGTACGGTCTATTCGCCTGGTAATATATCCTAAACTTCCGTCTGCAAGACGAATTAAAGAATGAGGTACTACCTGAATACGAACAGCTTCTGCCATACGCATCGTAAGGTCTTCGTTTTCGGGCAACTCAAGAAAATCGTCTGTTTGTGGTTTAAAGATAAAGTCACCCCATAATCCTACAATAGTAAGTCGGTTACAACCATCGTGTTTGTGCAAGTTGAGAGATAGCTTAGGTTGAACTCCTGTTAATGTTGTTTGAGAATGAATAATCTGAGAAGCTAATATATCAAGATCTTCTCTTTTATACTCCATCAATGGAGTTTCCAAAGTACCGAAAAATTTGCGTACACATTTAGGATGAAAGTCTGTCTGACCTTCTTCTAAATTCTTATAGCAGAATAAACACTTGCACATACTCTTTATTGATTTATTGGCACAACACTTATACTTCCGATACAATCCTTACAGCACAACAGTAGTAGTGACATACGGTCGAGTACACTGATGTCCGTATTTCTTAAAACCACATCAAGCAACCATCCTTCAGGTATCAAACCATCGAAAAATGGAAACAAAACAGGACTCCTATAAGGTTCTTTTTGTAAAGGAAGAGTAAGGCTTATAGCAACAGAATTAGAACTAAGATAAGTATTATCATATTCAAATACATACTCACCTTCATCTTCTGTAAGCAACCCTGCAAAAATACCTTTCCTATAAATCTTTGCCTGCCTCATAATACTTGATATAGTTTATATTGACTGATACTTAGGAGTTGCCACAAGTGTATAATTAAACAAGTCAAGTAGCTGATTAACCTTGTCCATACGAAGTGTTGGTTTCCCTTGTTCCAAATCTCGTATAAAATTAAGACCTACACCAGATTTCATGGCAAGTTCTTCCTGTGTCAATCCATATTCTTTCCTTAGATTCTTTACCGTTAGAGATAGTTGAGTTCTTTCCATATAGAGTGAAATTATATCCTATCGGACGCAAAGATACAAAAATATTTCTAATTTATATCATATCTACTATAAAATAGCATAAAGTCTAAATATTTATATCTTATCGAATATAAATTATTCTTCTTGTTTGGTTTAACAACAATAAAAAATTTGATTAAAACTTTATTTTTTCTTTAAGAAAATTTGGAGATACCAGAAAAGGGGTGTATTTTTGCTCTCGCAAAAACAACTTATAGGTTTTTGTCGCACAATTATATTACAATTTTAAGAAATAAAGATATATGGCAGAGAAGCAATCTCAGCAGGAGGAGAAGAAACAACAGAACTCCTACACACAAGGGAACAAGACTATTACAACCCTATCTGTAATAGAGGGTAATAAGTTGGAGCGAGTAAGTCTTAACGAAGCTCTAACTCGTTTGTCAGAAATCGTCAAAACCAACGAAGAAAAGATGAACGATGTATTCTCAAAAGCTCAGGACTGGCAGAGTCGTGAAAAAATGAGCATGAGAACTTTCAAGGTAGATAATCAGGAGGAGAACAAGAGAGAGTTACGCACTATGATTCAAGTGCCTACAACATTCTCTAAAGAACAGAGAGCTGTTCTCAAAGAGTATGCTAAGCAGTTGGGTGGAACATACACCAACCTAAAAATCCTTACTAAGAAGCCAGATGGCACAATGAAGGAATCTTTTCCAGCACAGATCGAGTTCAGCAAAGGCTGTGCCTACTCAGCAGACATCTGTGCCAAAATCATGTTAGGTGGCAAAACAGAAGATATACTGAAGGAAATTTCTGAAAGGGTTAAGAAGGTTCATGAAAAGCAACAAGCTCAGGCAGAAGCACAAAAGCAGGAGAAGAAGCCAGAGCAGAAGCAGGAGGAGGCTCAAAAGAAAACTCAGCAGAAGAAAAAAGGTCAATCTATCTAAACTTCATATTTGTTTGACAAAAGAGAGGGAGCGTGCATACACTCCCTTTCCTATTTACACCTATTTGTATGGCAAAGAAATATTACAAGAACTACGAAAGAGAAAACAGTGCAACTCCAAGAGAGCAATTTCTAAAGGAGTTCACCGATACCCTCATCAAAAGAATGGAGGAGATTCAAGCCTCTGGCGATAAGTGGAAAAAAGGATGGATGAATGTAGGCATGAAGTCAGCTCGAAGTGTAGATAATCATTTCTATACAGGAGAAAACAGATGGTATCTGAATTTTGTTGCCTCTATGTGCTACGAAACTAATGTATGGGGAACATTCAATGCGTTGACTTCCCTTAAAGGAGAGAACGACGAAAAGATATTGATCAATAAAGGCGAACACGCAAGAACTATATTGAAGCCATACGAAGTTTACTATTTGAAAAAGGATGAAAGGGAAAACAATCCAGACAAAAAGAGCTTTATATCAGCTTCTGAATATGAAAAACTGAAGGAGGAAGAAAAGGAGTTATATAAGAAAACTATTGGATTTCAGACTATCAAGGTTTTCAATGTCGATCAGACAAATCTTAAAGATGTAAACCCTTCCCTATACAAAAAGTTTGACAACACAAAAGAATTGGATGTTGACTTGACCAATGCATATAAGTTCAAACCATTGGATGAACTTATGGAAAAACAGACTTGGTTATGTCCTATAAAACAAAAGGCACAAGACAGAGCGTTTTTCCGTCCATCCACACCTGAGATTGTTGTGCCGACAAAAGAACAGTTCAAGAGTCAGCCAGAGTTCTACTCTACCCTACTTCATGAAATGGCACACTCCACGAAGATAGAAGTTCCCCGTGTTTGTGGTGGAGGATTTGGATCTCCTGATTATGCGCGTGAAGAACTTGTCGCAGAACTTACAGCTGCCTTTACTGGAACAGATCTTGGAATAACAACAATAATTGAGCAGGATAATTCTGCGAACTACCTATCAGCTTGGCTTCAAGCGTTAAAAGAGGACAAGACATATTTGGAGACAATTCTTAGTGATGTAAACGATGCCTCAAAAATTATAACTGAGCATCTTGAACCGTATATGCCTAAGAAGGAGCAGGAAATCTCTGCAGAACTAAGAACTACAGATGTGGAGCTTGCTGTAGCAAGAGTATTCTCGGCAGTTAGCCAAATCAATGAGGTTACAGAAAGTATCAACCCAATAGTCATTGAAGAAAAGAATAAGGTTGAACTTTCTAACGAGCTTTCTCCTAATCAGGTAGAAATCATCAAAAGCTATGCAGAAGCTATGGGTGGCAATTTCAATCCAGGAACAGAAAATGAGAAGCCAAGCATAAGTTTTGACCAAGGAAGTGCGTTCAGTCCTAAAATCTGTGCAAGCATCATAAAAGGAGAAACAAAGGAAAACATACTTAAAATGGTGCAGGAACAGGTTAAAGCACATGATACATCTGTTAAGCAGAATATTAAACCATCCCAAAACAAGCGAGTTAGTAAAGGTCATTCTATATAAGCTATGGAAAATATAAACTGGAAAAACCTCGATGAAAAATACCTCAACGAAGTAGTATCATCTACAAGCATCTACAAGCTAAAGGCTACAGAAAACTACAATGAAGCCAAGAAAAAGGGTGACTCAGATGCTGCAAAAAAAGTAGTGGAAAGTATCATCAAAGATAACAAAATCTACAAAGAGTTAGGATCTGACAAAAGTGCAATCCTGATACCTGTAATGGAAGAAAAGGGGGAAAAGACAAACAATCAGTTGCCCATTGCATTAGCCAAAATGTTAGGAGAACTTAATGGATTGAAGGTTAATCTTTCGGTGTATCACAAAAAGGCAAAAAAACATACAGATGCTACATGGGCTGACAGGATCCTTTCTCCAGAACCTAAATGGTTCGGTCAGATAGAAAAGGGAAGAAACTATATCTTGGTAGATGATGTTTTCACATCAGGAAGCACCTTAAATAGTCTAAAGAACTGGATAGAAAATCAAGGAGGAAAGGTTAAAGCCGTAACAACCCTTTCTGCAAGCAGATACGGTAAAAAGATAGGTATATCCAAAGAACAAGTTGACAAACTTAGAAAGATTGATCATAACGAAACGCAAGGCAGATTAGAGCAACTTTTTAAGCAACACAAATACAAAGGGGGCTTCGAGTCGATGACTTACAATGAAGCCTATTTCCTTATCGAGAGCAACAAGCTTAGAGAGAAAGCTATTGTTTATTTAGAAACTCTCTCAAAGGATCTCTCAAAAGACAAGGCTGAAGAAACAAAACCTCTTTCCATAAATGCTTTGGAAAACAAAATTGAAGAGTTAAAAATACAGGACTGGAAAGATGCTACAGCAATCTCGATAGAAAAGATTCTGGAAAATGAGAAAAAATTAAATGAAATCTTTTCTCAAAGTGCAGGAAAGAGAAAAGATTTGACTCTACAATCTGATGGAAATGTGACATCAGTTAGAGTACCCTTCTTCATTAACAAAGAAGCAAGAGAAGTGTTAAAGAGCCATACGGAGGAACTTGGTGGAAAATACGATAACATCCGATACAAGGATGAAAGAGGATGGAAAACCGAAGCTCTAATAAGTTTTGACAAATCAGCAAAACTATCTCCAGAAGTTTGTGTTATGATAATCAAAGGTGCTAAGACAGAGGAAATACTGGGAAAGATAAAAGAAATTGTCGATGCTGAATCTAACAAAAAGAAAAAGGCAGAGACAAAAACGATTAAGGGGGAAGAGCCGGTAATGCCTAAAGAAATAGATTATTCGCAACAGTATCAAAAATTCAAGGAGAAATATCCTGATGCGTTGTTGCTAATCAGAAACAGAGACTTCTATGAAGCTGTGCAAGACGATGCAATTAAGGTTTCAGAAGCATTGGGAGTTACTCTTACGCACCAACAAATAAAGAATGGAGAAACAATTAAGATGGCAGCTTTCCCATTCACAGCACTCGACAACTATCTGCCCAAACTTGTCCGTTGGGGGTATCGAGTAGGAGTCTGTGACGCCCTTGAAACATCTCCAAAGGAACAAAAACAAGAGCAGCAACAATCTGATCTTCCCAAACAAAGGCAAAAGAAAGGCAAGGGAATATAAAAATTCTCTTGCTATTAAATTTTTCTTGGAGAAATGTCATAAAATAAAAAAAATATATTTTATTCTATTAAAATATAAGGAGTTCGTGCAAATAAATAACACTCTAAAAACTTGGTATTTAACGAGATTTTTTGTAATTTTGCAGAAGATAAAGTGATAAACATTCTAAACAAAAAAAACAAAATTTATTAAGACAGAAGTGTGTCAATTAACACTTCCAACAATAGAATAATAACATCAAAATAATGAACAGAAAAAAAGTAATATGGCTGTCTGCCATAGTTGTATCACTATCTTCATGTGATACAAGAGATGATTTTTTTCTTGAACATGGCGAAGCTCCAATCATAGAAATGTCAACTGCAAATGACACTATGAATAGTGAGTTCTGGGATGGAAAAAAATATCGAGTAATCAAGGTATGTGAGGGTAAACCTGACACTTTGAACTATTCTTTTACAGATCCGTATGGGAAAGAGTGTACTGTAGATTTCAAACTAACAAGTATTCCAGAAGAGAACTATGCCAATAATGTTTTGGCTGAGGACTTGGTATATTACTTTGGAGCAGAAGTGTGCAAGCCTGAGTTTTCTGTAAAAAGTTTAGCACAGGAAGTCATAGGAATTATAGACAATAGCAAAATGCCTCTCGACAATTACAAGGAATATGCAACTTCAAGTCTCAAACCTTACTTAAACATCAAGAAAATGGATGGAAAGGTTATATTTGAACTTGAACCAGGGAATCCTTCTGAATATAAAAGCAGAGCTTTAGACTACGCTCTCGAAACATCCCGTTTAGCAAGTAAAGGTTACACTTCATTTGATAAGACAGAAGATGAGGTAAGATCCTCCCAATTCTATTCATATTTTGGGAAAGAAATACCTCTATCCAAAAAGATTTCTGCAAGATATACCCTTACAGTGACAAATAAAATAGGAGTAAAGACTGAAGAGTATGTATTGGTCAAGATAAAACCGAACAGCCAACCTGTTCCAAACATAACAGCGACTTGTGTAGATAAGGAGACAAACGAATACAAAATATCCGTTAACGCTACAGATCCAGACGGACACAAAATAGTTAAGTATAGCTATGTATTTGATTACAAACCTTACAACATGGCACGCAAAAGGAAAACAGGAGAGGGCGAAAACATCAAATATGAGCCTTTTGCCACTTACTTTTACTATCCAGGATTTCTTTACTATGATACTTATGTCTATACTAATGGAGCAATCAGCGATTATAGCAGTAAAGATTCGCCTGAAGGTTCTTTTTATCTATTTACTTTCGGAGTAAGCAATTATCTATTAAAACTTTGGAATGTAGAAGCAGACTATATTCTTCCAACATCAAGGAAAGAAGTCTTTCATATATTCCAAACGAAGGGAGAACATTCGATATATGTAAGGTGTCAGGATGAATTTGGATTATGGAGCGATTATAAAGAAGAGAAAATATATATAGAGTAATTATGAGATATTTACTATCATTTTTGGTTGCCATATTCTCTATAAGTTCTGTATTTGCAGAACATGAAAAGATAAGCCTTCTGCATACAAAAGGACAGCAAGCGGTAGGACTAAGATATGGCAAGGGAACGAAAAACAAATTCGACTTAGGAGCTGAATACGAGCTATGTTTTAATCAAAGAAGTGCTTTGTTATGCCAAGCTGATTTTGAGAAAGCCTCATTCGGAAACTCCGATTTCACAAATCAGTTCCTAATAGGAGCAGGTTTAGAAATAATGTGCTTTCATCCTGTAAAATGGATGTTCATAGACCTAAACATTCTTGGGAATGTAGGATATGACAAATGGGAATGTGAAGCATTGGATGCCCAAAAATCGGGCGTTATCGGTGGTGCTAACATTGGAGCTGCAATAGAGTTCTACCCCATCGAGAAGATAAGTATAGTATTAGGAGGGCAACAATATCTATTGTTCGGCAACGGGACAAACTATCTAAAGCCAAACTTCTACGCAGGCATAAGATATGTCTGGAATTAGAACAAGTTTTTTGAATATATTACAATTTATTTTTTATATGGAAAATCTAATTAGATTCCTTGCTATAGTTGTGGCTAATTTGCTGGCTATAATGTCAGCAAATGCTGCTACTTGGGAAAGTTCCCTTGAATGGAATAAAGGCATAGCACCAACCATCATTGTTGATGCTGATGCAGCAACAAAAGCGGAGTTTAAAAATTCTGCTACAGTAAACATAAAGACTGAAAAATGTACTTTGAAATGTAGAGGAGACAACGGAGCATTTTGGAGTCGTAGAGAAGTTCAGTCTATTGATTACGAATTTCTTTGGCAATACAGCATAGAGGGAGAAGATTGGGTAGATATTAAAGCCTTTAAAGGAAATTGGAAAAGTAATTCAAAAGCACCCTCTCCAGAATGGAGTGGAAATCTAAAATTCACAGAAGAAGCTCAATCTGTAACCTTTAATGGAATAAACATAAACCACACAATTTATACTGACAAAAACTACAACAAATCTGAGATAAAAGTTTATTTTAGACTCGTGTATTCTCTTGCACTTAATGTGGAGGGAAAAGACAAACACGACAGGTTCCTTAGCGGAGAAGAAGAAACAGAAATAACACTATACAGATGTAGTGCAGGAACCCTTGGTATTAGCACAGGAACTTCAATTCCAAAAATAAGTGAAAATATATTTGGAATCTATGACACAAAAGACTACAAGAATAACCATTACATCCATATAGTAACTAAAGAGAACTATTTAGGGGATATAGATAGTTTTAAGGTAGTCGATGAAAAAGATAACGAATTTAAATTAGAATCTTCGACAAGAGTATCAGGTGAATATGATTCCAAAGTAAGGGATATAACATACTTTGAGAAGGTATGCGAAAAGGAAGCTGTTAAGGAATGGGATATAAAGTTTAAAATGGCACAAAAGAATAACATTTCTTGCTATTCAAACTCACTTACCTTCAAACACTTTAATAAAATTACACTTGGCGAAATAAGAAAATTTGAAGCACAAAAATTTATCTGTGCATCATCATCGGCTAATTCAAATCGGCTAATTCAAAGATAAAACTTGATGGAGCTTTAATAAATCAAACAGATACTGCAGGGTATGGAATAAAATACAAATGGGAAATATCTGTTGACAATCAAAGTTGGGCAGATATTCCTGTAAATAACCTTTCCTTACTGGGTTCATCACTTGAAATATCAAGTAAATTTATATCCAACTATAAAGGATACGATGTGATCTATTTCAAACCCAAAGTATATCTCGAAACTTTTGGAGTTAATGTGTATGCTGATAATCGTTATGTATATGAGGTTCATCCTTATGCTACACCAGCTTCTAACAACATTAACTTGAAGTTAAGCAACAACAAAATTTGTGCTAATACAGAGTTTGACTTTGATAAAGGATATATAACTTTAACAAAAAGGAATAGTTCTGATGTATTCAATCCGAACATTCAATATTCTATCGAACCAAAAGCAGATAGGATTGAAACTATAGATGAAAGCAAAAACGAACTTGCCAAATGGCACATTTCAGACAAACTAAACAAGAATACAGAATACATTGTCACAATAAATGACAACGATTGTAGTTCTTCAAACATAGATTTGTCTGCAACTATATCTGTAGAGGAAGTCTCATCTCATCCTGAGAATGAAATTTCAATCAAAGGCTGCTCTTACGAATACGAAAACGAAGCAATTAAAATTCAAGTCAAAGACGGAGAAACAATAAAGTTCACAAAGGACAAAAATAACTACAACTACAATCTTTATGTAGATGAAACTCCAAAGGCTTTGCCAACATCTATTGTTGCTAATTCAGATTTAGCCTCTAAAAAGTTGTATCTTCAGAAGTATAGTATCAGCACTCTTGGTTGTGAAGGAGAACAGATACCTGTAGTTATTGAGGTAGTAAAGGAAATCGAAAATAATACAATAAATTTTCCTCTAAATTCTCCTGTAGATTCAGACCAAACAACTTACTACATCTGTGCAGGTGCAGGAAATCCTGAGATAAAAGGAAACACAAACATAAATGGTGGATATGGAAAACAAACAATCATTTGGAGAATTAAATACGAAGGTAGTTCCATATACACACAGATTAAAGGCTCAGAAAATGAACTCTACTCACTATCAAGCAACATCTTTAACATAACACAAAATTGCGAGATTCAGAGAGTAATTAAAATGGCTGATGGAACTTTTGAAAGTGCAAGTAATACTCTTAAATTCAAAGTTTATGACAAACCAGAATTTAAGCTAACTCTTGACAAAGAAGAGGCTTCATCAAAAGCTAATATCTGTTATGAATCTTCGCCTATCTTCAGCATTGACCATAGCAGTAACGACATAAAAACATATATCAATAATATAGGTCAAACAAAATACAACATCGTTACAAAGAAAACTGAAAATGGTATAGAGAAGAAGATAGATACAACTATAACAGTTAAAGGTAAGTTCCAAAACTGGGTATTTGACCATGATGCTACTATATCGGTATCACAAGAATTTTGTGGTACTTACTACGATTGGGATAACAACATAACTTTAACGATTAAGGATGACTTATCATTTAGTGAAAAGAACTTCTCTTATTCCTGTCCTATCCTTGGAAAGGAGTTAGAGATAACACCTAATATTGACGATAAATCAGAGTATTCTTACAAGGTAAATAATCAGCCATTTATTTCTACGAATATAGTCAAACTTCCTGTAAATTATAATGGAACTGACAATAGTGGAAAATATGTAGAAGCATCAGTAACAAGAACTCTTGACGGATGTAGTAAAACGGAAATCATCAAGATTAAGAATGTTCTTGAACCTCTACAGAATAGAAAACTTACTATAGAATCCTCTCTTTCTCCGGATCACTTTGAAGTCTGCTTAAATACAGACTACACTGTTTCTGATAATAATAATGCTGAAGATAATGTTTCGTACATTTGGAGTACAAAAAATCCAGGAGCAAGTGTAAAGGACAATTCATCTAAGGATGCTGTAGTAAATCTTAAATATGCTAATGATATTTACAGAAAAAGAACTTTAGGTGATAACTGCGAAGTTAAGATAGATACTATCGAAATAAGTGTGCTTGACAAGACTACTACCCTACCTAAGATAAATGTTACTGAGAAGGAACTATGCTACGGAGAAGAACTTACTATAAGTGCTGAAGCAATTCCTGGTTACACAATTTCTAATTGGGTAAAGACTATAGATGACAAAAAATCTAATTTAGGGTATCGTTCAGAAATTACTGAAGCAGTAAAATCTTCAGGAGAAGTAGAATATGAAGTTACTATGGAAAGTGAGCAATGTCCTGACTATGTAATTTCAAATTCAGTAATAGTTAATGTTGCTCCAAAACTAACTATTGAAACTGAAGACATAACAATATCTCCAGTTGACATAAATAAAAGTCTCTTTAATGAAGATAATCAGAGTGTAAATGTAACACTTACCGATACTAAGAATATCGGTAAGGAACAACAGAATGTGTGGTTCAACTTTAACGATCCAACAAATACATTTGAAAAGAAGAACATATCTGGAGGTAAATGGACTAAAACATATTCCATTGAAGAAAGCGACCTTGATGAAGGACTATTATCAGGTAAAATCTTCAGAACTTACTCATTCAGTAAGTCAGGTAAAACTTGTGTAAGTGATACCTTCTCTATCTATATTACTCCGAACAACGGATTTGAGCCAATAGCAATAAATCCTGCTTCAGATAACTTAACAGCTGGAGGAATATACTATTTCTGCAACAAAGGAAAACTTCAGTTATCTAACACTGCCATAGTTTATGGAGATAAAGAACTTGACAAAGAAAGTTACACTTTGCAGTGGTACAAGAAATCTGGAACTTCAGGAATATGGATTCTTTTAAAGGGAGAAATTTCTGAAGAAATAGAAATTTCTACTGAAAAATTGAAATCAGTAAGTGAATCTTATAAGTTAGTTGTAAGCTATTCAGCAGGAGGCAAAACATACAAGCAATCATCTAATGTTATAGAGGTTCGCAATGTATCAAAACCAGCTGTAAATATAGCCCTTGCTAATGGAGACCTCTCTTTTTGTTACGCAGGTAATAGCGATATTACTTTGCAGACAAATACTTTGAGTACTCCAGAAGGTGCAACAGAAACAAATAATAGCTACATTTGGCAGAAAAGTAATGATGGAGAGACATGGAGCGAGATAAAACAAACTTTGATTCCTGGAGAGCTTGTAATATCTCTTGAAGAAAAGAATGATGTTTCTACTATGAATCATCATCAGTACTCGATGACTGAACCAGTATATTTTAGAGTACAGATGACAGATATTTGTCAAGCTACAGCTATCTCTAATACAATAGCAACAAGTACATACAAAGATGCTATTCTTACATCTAAAGATGCTATTGTAATGAGCAATAGTCTTATTCAAGACAAAGATAACTTCGATGTAGTATTCTTCGTAAATCATCATAAAGAAGGTAATGAATACAACTACTATGATGAAGAAGGAGAACTAATTGCGACTACTGAAGAAGCGTTATATAGATTTACCAAAACTAAAGGAGTTCCATCAAACACTTCTTTTGACTACTCTCTTGGAAAACACTCTGTATATATAGAAAAGGTTATATCAAGTGGATGTCACTCTGATAAGGTAAAAGTCGATTACGAACTAATTGGAGAATTGAATATAACAGTTTCAAGTCAAATAACTGATAATTGTCCTGGTCATGAGAGACAAGATGGTCGTATTTGGTTAAGATATGACGGTGGTGGTATTCCAGAAAATGGAATGTCTGCTGAGTGGTATTATCGCTTTGAAGATGAAGAGTTCTTTAAGAAGGTCGAAGATTCGCCATTAGAATACCAACTA
Source organism: Paludibacteraceae bacterium (assembly GCA_024401535.1). GTDB lineage: Bacteria > Bacteroidota > Bacteroidia > Bacteroidales > Paludibacteraceae > UBA1723. The sequence continues at coordinate 51,574 of JAKSKX010000008.1, forward strand.
AAAGCTGATGACTACGAAGAAATAGAAAATGGAACAATTTTTGGCATCCATAATCTTGACAGAACTTGCTATTTCTACGCAGAGATTTATAATGAGGGTTATCCTGCTAAATATGTAAGAACTAACCCAACAGTTAAATTTGAAATTCTTCCTACTTTCAAAATCAAATCTGCTTCTTCAGACAAGTCTCAATATTGCTACAAAGACGAAGTTGTCTTATCTGCAGGTGAAATTAGTTCTTCAGCAGGTAAGGTTACTTATGAATGGATAGACTTGAATAATGAGGACAAGATATATCCTAACACTGAAGATTTAGTCATAGATGCAATTACTAAATCAACAACATTCAAGCGAATTGCTAAAGATGAATGTGGTTCTACAAATGAAGATGAAATAAAAATCTCTGTAAGAGAGAAACTTGAAATGAGTGCTGACGAATACGAACATGCCAAGTATTCGGAAATGGGTAAAGTTCCTTATATTTCAGTGAAAAACTTGCAATCTGTGAAGTCTTATATGGTTTCGCATATCAATCAAGAAGGTATTAAAGACAAAAAGGAGAGCAAAAGTTCTGGAGCAACAGACCTAAGTTTTGAAATGCCAAGTGTTGAATATGCCTTAGAAAAATATGAAATCTATAAGACTGACGGATATGGATGTATCAGCGTTCCAGATACCTTTACCATTAAGGGAATTGACGAGATTTCTGCAGGAAAGATTGCTTTCGAGAAATATGATTCAAAATCTATCAATGTCTGTCATGGAGAAAAGATAGGAAGAATTATAGATGAGAAGGTGGCTAACGGAGGCTCTGATATAACATACAAATGGTTTTATATCGAAAAAGGTCAAAGATGGATGGTTATGGATAACAATGGCCTTGATGTAGTAACATCCGTCTTTGATACAGACTCTATCGGGATAAATATTGCTTCTAACAAAGAAATAGGAAACAAAATCAAAACTTATGCTTTATTCAGACAAGCAACCATGAATGTCCCTCAGGCAGACGGAACTCTTACTCCTTATATTAAGTATAGCGACACTCTATACATCAATGTTGCACCACAACTTGCTAACTGCAATATCGAGAATCTTGCTGGTAAAATCTCAACAAGAGAATCTGCATTTTGTGGTGGAGCAGAAAGAAGTGATAATATCAATCTAAAGATAGAAGAAGATATAGAGGAAAGATATATTGCTAAGAACTTCGGTGCTTTACTATTCAATGATGACCATGAGCTTACAGGCTACTGGGAAACATCAAGGGGAAACAAAAATAACTTTGAGCAAGTTACAGATGCCCAACTTTATGAAGAAGGATTTAAAAATACATTCTTCTTTAATGACCTTGATACAACAAGTTATGTAAGATTTACAATTAGTGATGGTTGTTCATCAGAAAGCACTACTCCACTTGCAATATCGGTAATTTCTTTTGAAGATGACGATTTGGAAAACTATAATATAGTTTCCAAAGAGCTATACATCGAGTTGGGTGATAACATCACAGTTACAGATCAAGAAGCGGCTCGTGAATGGTATTCAAATAAGAATGAAAATAGTCTAATTGGAGAAAACTATCAAATAACTCTTGATAGTGTAACTTATAATACTCGACTATATCACAAGAGAATCAAGACGGTAAAGAATACAACTTGTACTGAGCCTACATATTTCGAGATACCTCTTGATATTCACCCTGTATCTAATGGTGGTAGAATTGCTTCGAGTCATCAGGTATGTCAAGGAGAGGAGTTCAAGGATATTAAGAACTATGAGTCTGCTTATGGAGGAACAGAACTATTCCGTTATGGATGGGAAATTACTACAGATAGTAGTGATGTAGATAGTTGGAAACCTATTAACAATGCCTTCGCAGATACTCTAAACTTCGCAACATTAAAAAATCAAAAAAATGCGTTAGTTTCTAATAAAGTTAATTATATTCGTAGAACTGCAAGACCTATCTACAAAGATAAGGTAGTAACTATAGAAGCTTACATAAGATATTCAAATGTTATAGCTCTTGAAACTTACAAGCCTTTGAAGGCCTCAAGTATAGAATGGAGCGAACCTGCGAAAGATTCTTATTGTGCTTATGAGAGAATACCAAACTTGAAGGTTAATTCTCCTACAGGAGGTTCTGCAGAATACCGCCAAAGCGAATACAAAATAGATTGGCTATACTCAGTAGATAATCAAAACTGGAACACTTATCTAAACTCACAAATTAGATTTGGTTCTACATCTGAAATAAGTGCCGACTTTTTGGCTGATGAATACTTTGAAGAAAATGACAGAACAAAAGATGTTACATTCCTTGTTAAGGCTGTTTTTACCGATAAGGAATGTGGAGAGATAGAAACTGACATCTTTAGGTTTAAGGTTTGGGCAGAAGTTCAAGATCCTGAGCTTTACATTGGAGCAGACAGCTGCGATTCTAAATACATAAGCTTCATGGTCGAGAACGACAAGGATTACTACTACAACTGGACAATCGGAACCGATTCTATCAATCCTGTAAAGACCGACTTCAAAGAGCAGTACAAGATGGACTTCGAGAGACATCCAGCTTATATTGTAGAAGATGGCTATTCAGTACAGGGTATGCACAAGATTTCTGGATGCAAGACTTCTGTAACATACTTCAATGTAGATAGTCTTCCTGTTCTACAGCAAGCAGAACTTCCTTTGCAGGACAAGATTCTTTGCTACGGGGCAGACTTGGATGTTACTCATTCTATAGCGACTGGTGGTACAGGAACGAAATCTTATCTATGGCAGTATTCTTATGATAACGAGAAGTGGAATGATGCAAATGCAGACAAAGATTTCTTCTATGAAGATGTAAGAAGCGACATCTACATCCGTAGAATGGCATATACTGACATCTGTAAAGATACCATCATATCAAAGTCTGTGCTTTACAAAGTAGCAGATAAGATAAATCCTTTGAGTGTAGATATAGAGGAAAATCTTTGCAAGAACCAGGATATGATGGTTAATCTTTCAGACAGTTTGACAAACAACTACAATGTTGTAGTCTATCAAATAGCTAAAGACACTATCAAAGTTACGGAACTAAGCAAAGACAAGCTAACAGGCAAGATCAAAGGTAATGAACTTGACAAAAATGTATTCGGTGTCGTTACCTATGACAGCACTTATTCGTGTAAGTCAGTAATGATAGAGATAGAAAGAGAAGCAAGACCAAACTTATCAAACTTTGAAAGTTTAATCGAAAGCGATGAAGATGTAGTTTGTGAAGGTAGTGCTATAACTATCAAGTCATCGACAGACTATGCTTTGCCTAAGTATCTAAAGCAAAGATTTGAAAGTTCTGAAGATGGAATAACTTGGACTTCGATAAAGGAATACAATTCCTACAAGGAAGATGAAAAAGTTATAATCTCAGATACTACATATTTCAGAACAGTTCTATTCAATGGTTGTAAGGACAGCATCATAAGTAATAGGATCAAAATCTACGGAAAAGAGACAACTCCGAATCCGATGTGGTTCACTTGCCTAACAAGTTCTAATGGAGAGATAACTTTGAAAGGCTTTGACAATAATTATAATGTTCCTTTAATGCTTCAAATCAATGATTCTACAGAAATGAGTTTCAAAGAGCAAGCTATTCTTGACAAGGAGACTGAAAAGATAGTTGTCACTACCCTTCTTAATGAAACGAACAGAACAAACTGTTACTCACCTGTAGAAATAACACCATTGAAGAAAGGAAATATCTTTACTGAATGCAAGTCAACTGGCAAGCAAATTGTAGCTGAAGATGTCGAAAATGCCGGTGAAGATATTAGATATGAATGGTTCAAGTATGGCAATGACAATACAATGCGATACTTTACAGAAGTAACAAGTAAGAACTACCCTCTTACTCCAGATGACGAGCAAAGCTTAATGGTTAGGGATGCTTACAGCAATATCGGAAGTGTATATTACACTCTAAGAAGTAATATCCTACAAGTTAATGCTAATGGTTCATCCATATCTAAACTATCTCCATTGGAGAAGGATTCTTTGATTGCAAATGGATTGAAGGTTGGAGACCATGCTATGCAGCTTAACATCGGAATGGATGCTACACTAAGCTGTTTCATAGATGACGCTACAAGTGGAGAATGGCAGAGTTCGGAAGATGGAGAAACTTGGAAAACTGTAGAGAAGTTCGATTCTGTAAGATTGGATTCTGTAATATATGCCATAAGTCCAGAAAGCAGTATCTATTATAGAGTTGTTGCCAGCAATTCATGTGGAACAACTACTTCTGACTCTATAAAGGTAACAGTGGCTTCAATACCAGAAATTACTGAAGATTGCATAATTGTTGAATCTGATTTCTGTGAAAAGACTGCAACTCTATATTGTTATGATGACGAGCAGAAGAACCTTACTTACAAGTATGGATATGACTTTGAGATTAAGGGTAAATATGAGAAATCTTTCTCTACTGGAAACAAGGTATCTATATCGGGTATAAATGGAGAACTTGAAATAACTATCATTAGAAGTTACAACGGTGTTTCTGTGAAATATATCAAACGAATAGATATGTCTAAAACAGTTTCTGCTGATTTCAGCCTTATAGCTGAAGAAGTGGAATATGCTTCAGACAACACTACTTCGGAATGGGCAGAATCAGTAAAGATTACCAAATCAACAACTGTACCAAGTGGAACTAAGATAGCACTAAAGAACAGAAGCGAAAATGCTGTTTCTTACAAGTGGGAAGTTTATTACGATGGAATCAAGATGGCAACCTCATACATAGATAACCCTTTGCTGTATGTCTATAATGAAGGTTCATACTCTTTCCATCTTACTGCTTACTCTGGCAAGTGTGAAAGTTCTTATTCATGGGATGGAATCAAGGTTGAAGAAGGAACTCTAAGAACATTTAGAGACTATTCAGATGAAGATACAGACTTTGAGTATTCTCCAGAATTTAGAAATATGCCTATACATAATAACTCTGTGATCGAAGTATATCCAACAATCTTTGACAATGAGTTATACATTAAAGCAGAAGGAACTTATAGTTTCGCTCTATACACTGCTTCAGGTGTAGTTCTGTTAAGAGGCAAAGGAAATGAGCTAAGCACCATTTCTACAACCCATTTGAGAGAAGGACAATACACTATGAGAGTTAATGAACTTTCATTTAAACTTATAAAGGAATAGATTTAATAAATTTTGGTTAGGGAGGGGCAAGTTGTGAAACTTGCTCCTTTTTTTGTTGTCAAAATTTAAAATTCAAAATTATTTTTCTACTATTTGCATAATAGAAGGATTCCTTCTTTACACTACAAAATTTGCCTAAAAGTTTCTTAATAATATATGATATATTTCCAAAAGTATATAAATTTGTATGTTTTTAGAAACATAATGTAAAAATGATAGATTATTGGACTTTCAGAAAAGACTTTTTAGAACTTGGGTTTATAAGTTTGAATAGTATAAGATGCAGGTATCCTGAGTTTCAGCAAATGAATCTTGTAAGGTGGTGCAAGAAAGGTTTATTGATCTCATTAAGGCAGGGATGGTATGCTTTCCCAGAGGCTTTACAAATTCCTGATATGGATAGAAGAATAGCAAATGTTATTTATGATCCTTCATATATAAGTTTACATTATACACTAAGTTTCTACGAAATGATACCCGAAGCTGTAATGAATATAACATCTATAACAACACAAAAAACTTATGAATTTAGAAATGACTTTGGAACATTTGTCTATAAAAGTGTTAAACCTAAGTTTTTCTATGGATATAAGCCTATGGTTGACAGAGAGGGGAAAGGCTTTTTTATGGCCACACCAGAAAAGGCTTTGTTAGATTTATTATATATCTATCCAATGTATGAATCTGTTCAGGACATGATAGACCTTCGATTAGATGAAGATTTCATGGAAGATGAATTTGACTTAGAATTATTTAAGGAATATACATTGAGAGCAGGAAATAAAGCTCTTGAAAACCGAGTAAAAACATTATTAAAAGCATATAATTTATAATCCCAAATAGAACTAAAATAATATTATATTGCATGAAATATCACACAATAACTGATTACTTATAAAATATTTCAATTTTTTTCTTTAACATAAAAAAAAATGTTATTTTTGCATGAAATATCACACAATAAAAGCAAAAACAAATATATTGCATGGAATAACATACAATAAAAGTTAACAATATGGCATCTATAGATTATTTTATGTCTGACAAAGCAATCCTGGAATTTTTAGGAGTTTGCATTAAGAATATGAGACTAAATATACAATATAGTCAAAGAGAACTATCAGAAATGACAGGACTTTCCAGGTCAACAATATCTGCAGTAGAAAATGGCAAAGCCGTTACTACAGATGCGTTATTAAAAATCCTACGATATTTAAGACAATTAGAGGTTTTAAAACCATTTGAAGAATATCAAGAGTTGATTGATCCGGTTCTTTACATGAAGTGTAAAAAAAAGTTTCCTAAAAGAATAAGAAATGTAAAAAAAATTTAAAGATGAATAATGATATTGCAGTTGTTAAAATTTGGGACATGACAGTAGGTTATGTTCAAAATATTCAAAATAGAATTATTTTTAAATATGATCCTTCTTTTATAAAACAAGGTATAGAATTGTCGCCTCTTATGGTACCTTTAAATTCAAGGGTTTATAGTTTCCCCAATCTAAACCAAGATACATTTAAAGGATTACCAGGGTTCATAGCAGATGCATTACCTGACAAATTTGGAACATCTGTACTAAATCAATGGTTAAATAAACAAGGTAGAAAAGATGGCTCTTATACCGTAATAGAAAGATTATTATTTCAAGGAACAAGAGCAATGGGTGCCCTCGAATTTGAACCAGAATTAAGGAATTTCAAAAAAAGCAAAGATAAAATAATAATTGAAGATCTTGTAAAAGCAGCTGCTGATGTACTTTTATCTAAAAGTTCTTTAGAAACCAATATAAACGATGGAGAAGATGCTCTTGACATGATTTTGAAAGTAGGAGTTTCTGCAGGAGGATCAAGACCTAAAGCTATTGTTGCATATAATAAGAATACAGGAGAGATATTATCTGGACTTAATACACCTCCAAATGGATTTGACCAGTACTTGTTAAAGTTGGATGTAAAAATCAATGAAGAAGGATTAAGATCGGGTTCTTCACATTATTGCCAGTTAGAACATTCTTATTATAAAATGGCATTAGCATGTGGTATAGAAATGGAAGAATGTCTTTTGGTCGATAGTGGTGAAAGATCTCATTTTTTAACCAAACGCTTTGATAGGGAAATTAAGAATGGAATAGAAGATAAGGTTCACATGGTATCTCTGACTGGCATGGCTCATTACGATTTTAATATTCCAAGAGAATGTTCCTATGAACAAATGTTTATGGTAATGGGAACACTTAATTTACCATACCATGATATGGAACAAGCTTTTAGAAGAATGGTATTTAATGTTGCTGCATGTAATAATGACGATCATCCCAAAAATATATCTTTCCTTCTTGATAAAAACACAAATAAGTGGAGATTATCTCCAGCGTATGACCTTACTTACGCATACAAAAAAGGGAATTATTATTTAGATAATCATCAGATGACCATAAATGGGAAAAGTCAAACGGAACAAATATTAAGGTCAGATTTGAAGGAAATCGGAGAGTCTTATGGCATTAAGAATCCATTAAAAATTGTAGATGATGTTGTCGATAAAGTGTCTCATCTTGAAGATTACTTGGATGTAAGAATCCCAGACGAAGTTGTAAGTAAAATAAAAACACAATTGAATATATCCTGCAAGGGAATTTCAAACTTGCTTTATAAAGAAAATACTTTGAATGATGAAGCATTGAAAGTCATAAACAAAATCAAGGCAAACGAAAAGTTATTAGAAAATATATTTTCTAAAAACGAATTTAAAAGATTTGATTTGCTTGGCTTTGGTGATAAAAATTCATTTAGTGTAACTATTCCTGCAACATTCAGCAAAGAGGCTATTGATGTTATAAAAGAATATACAACTTTGTTGGGCGGTAAATTTTTAGATGCAAAAATCAAAGATGAAAAAGGAAGAATGACTTCTGCAATCATATCTTTTGAAGAAACAGCTAAACTTCCGGCAGAAATATGTAAGAAAATAATAATGGGAGAAACTACAGATGAAATTTTGAACTCCATAAAAAAAACTTTAGAAGAAAGTAAAAAACAGAAGCAAAGCGAAGTAAAAAACAAAAAAAAGCGAGGATTAGGCATATAGTCCTTCATAAAAGGGGCAGGTTCAGTAAAGATTACAAAATCAACAACTGTACCATCTGGAACTAATTTAGAGATTATTCCGACGAAGATACAGACTTTGAGTATTGCCCAGAATATAGAAATATGCCAATACATAATAACTCTGTAATCGAAGTATATCCAAGTTTGAGAAATATGGCAAACAAAACAAATAATACAGACTGTCAACTGGTCGCAAATTGTGACCAGATAACAGTGCCAATAGAATCTTGCATCTTCACATATAGAGGGGTGCAAGTAATGGTGGATCGAGACTTGGCAACGCTTTATTCTGTTGACACTAAGGCTCTAAACCAAGCAGTCAAACGAAATATTGAGAGGTTTCCAGAGCGTTTCCGCTTTCAGTTGACGGATGACGAGAAGAACGAACTGGTCACAAATTGTGACCGGTTGCAGTCGCTAAAGCACTCTTCCGTCAATCCATACGTCTTTACAGAGCAAGGCATCGCTATGCTATCTACCGTATTGCGAAGCGATACAGCGGTGCAGATGAGCATCAGGATAATGGATGCCTTTGTAGCGATGCGACAGTTCCTGACGACCAATGCTGTGGTGTTTCATCGTTTGGAATCTGTGGAGCGACATTTAATAGAAAGCGAATTGCACCAAAAGGAAAGCGACAAGCGCATCGACGAGCTGTTCAAGAAGATGGAAACACAAGGTGTGGAGCCCAAACAAGGTGTGTTCTACCAGGGCGAAATGTTCGATGCCTATGTGCTGTTTGAGAATCTGCTCCAGAAAGCCACTTGTGAAATCATCCTGATAGACAATTATGTGGATCTGACCGTTCTTGAACGATTGGCAAAGAAACAGTCAGGTGTGGATGTGAAGATATACACGCATCCACGCACCTCGCTTACGCAATTAGATGTAACAACATTCAACAGCCAATACCCACATCTGGAACTGCATACAACAAGCACCATGCACGACCGCTACTTGATAATAGACGGCGTGAATCTCTACCATATTGGCGCATCTCTGAAAGACTTAGGCAAGAAATGCTTTGCATTCAACAAGATGGACGATGCGAGTGTATTGATTTCTGAATTATTACGTAATCTGTAAAGATATGGTGCTGAATGTAAAAAATCGAATAAGACAAAAGAGAGAGGTAAAAACCTCTCTCTTTTGTTTGTGTCTATTCCCTTTCTTCTTACTCGTTTTCATCAAGTAATCCTTGATTTCTAAGGACATTCTGTCGCATAGTCCATAACCTTTGATAAGGTTGAACTCCCTGTTCCGCCAATTCCTTCATACGGTTTAGCTCTGCCGTACAAATATTCTCTGCTTCTTGTTTGATGCTATCTCGATTGTTCTGCAAGTATTCCCTCATTCGATTATCTCTAATCTCAATAACCTTATCAAGCAAATCGTCTTTAGCTCTATACTGAGGAAAGACAGATTTCATCTTCTTTGAAGGCTTCATAACCTTTCTAATCAAGGCAGATATGCTCTTGTACTTCCTATGGTCAAATCCCTTTGAAGCAATATCATTACGATCAAACCAATGTCTTAGCATAGCATTAACGAGGTCTTTAGTAGTTACATACTCTGAATGTGCAAATCCTATCTCGTCTGCGTAAGCCCTCAAATTCTCATCTACGACCTCATCATCGAAATCATAAAATTCAGGTAACTCTAAATAATGGGATTCCTCCTCGATACAAGCTTGAACATCTATATCTATATCTGCAGCAAATACTCTATCGGGATTCTCTGTTCCGTTGTTATCACAAACAAGTCCGCTGAACCATCCTTGTCCTGCCTGTGCAAATCTCTCCGGAGGAACCATATAGTCCATCTGATCAGATATGCTTATGCTTGTACCACTTTCACTTATAGAGACAGATTCTTTCTGTTGCTTGTTCTTTCCTATTCGTTTAGAAATCTTCTCGGCTGTGTCATCAAAGCACTGTCCTACAAAGATATTACCTACAGTCTGAATAATCTTGTTAGCACCAGCCTCCTTATACTCTGCCTTCAGCTGTGTGAAGTCCTGGAATCCTAACAATACAGCTACCTCGTTTGAACGAGCTGTAGCAATCAACTCGTCAAGTCCATTGACAAACATAGTTGGAAGCTCATCAATAACAACAGCACATTTGTGCTTTCCTTTATTGTTAGCCATCTTCAGCATTCTTGCTGTATATACACCTAACGCAGTTCCATAGACCTGTGTCTTTTGGGGATCGTTACCAAAACAAAGAAGTTTAGGTTCAAGAGGATTGTTTATATCAATATCTATATCATCACCTGACATTGCCCAATACAAGAAAATGGATGCCAATCTACCAAGAGGAATCTGTACTGAAGCAATCTGTCCTTGAATCTGATCAGTTGCACCAGCAGACCAGGCATTAAGGAATGGAGCAAGAGTAATACTCAAATCCGAATAGCTTGCAAGGATAGGGATAACCTGATCCATCGGTTGAGAGATAAAATCAATAACATGAGGGAAAGTACAATACTTACCATCTTCATAAAGTTTCAAGAACCATATACAGGCACCAAGATAGTTAATAGCAGATTCTACGAAGAAATCTCCCTGCTTGTCTGCCCATGTTCTTGCAAGGTTATAACAGATGACCTGTGCAATCTGATTGGCATCTTCCTGAGATTCCAGAAGCTCTGCCTTTAGAGGATTGCAGCGAAGTGAAACTCTCGGCTCGTTAAAATCTACCATTCCATACTTAGGTTCTACCCCACCATAGATTTCTTTCCACTTATCTTTATTCCACATAAGATTTGAAAAGGCTAATTCCGAAAGGTCTGGAATCTTAAAATCGTACAAGTACATTGCGAATCCTTTGGCAAGTGCTTGTCTGATGTAATTATTGATAATAGTAAAAGATTTTCCAGCACCAGGAGTACCCAATACTATCGTAGCTCGGAACGGAGCTTCAAGGTTAATCCATCCATGATGTAGTTTACCCAATCTATAATACTTAGTTGGAAAGTTAATGGTATATTGGTCAGTCTTGAATTTCTCGTTTTGAGGAAAGGCAGACTGCTCTTTCTTGTTAAATGGATCGTCTCTTGATAAATTCTTCTTTGGTGTCGAAGTATATATTGCTAAGCCATATATAAAAGGTAAGAACCCTATGAGCAAAAGCAGTACATAGAAAAATGTTCTTGCAATAGCAAAAGGAATGAACAATGCTATAGGAGAGACTAAGATAATTACCAAACCTAAACCTGAGACTTTCATACCCAACTCATGCGTAGGTGTAAATGTTCTACCAAAGAATTTCTTTTCAGTATTCTGTACTGCTTTATCTCCCATACTTGTACCCCAAAATATGATTATTGCAGGAATGATGGTAGAATAAGGACTTCTCAGCAGATACAGACCTTCATCAAGACCTTTGAGCAAACCAAACCAGGCTTTGCTTATAACTCCGTTTATGCCATCCTGTTCCTGGTTGTGTTCCATACAGAACCAATACACATTTAGTGCAAGCAATCCCACACCTATCATCTTGAATAGGTTGAGAAACTTCCTTGCAGCTTCGTCATTTTCTTTCATGTTACCTTATATTTAAAAGATTATTGTAATATAAATCCCATTTGGGGATATAGATTATTCCTTAGAAAGAAAAAGGTAAGATTATTATATACCCTTACCTTTTCTCTTGTTAGATGCAGATTGTTTCTGCTCAGCATGAGCCTTGTATAGTTCGTAGTTTCTGAACCTCAAATCTGCATCTGCAAACTTAATCAAATGTGATATTATCTTGTCGTACTGCTCCTGCTCGACCATTCTGCGAATATCAGTTGCAATCTGAGGATTGTGCTGTGCCATCCAGTCACATATATATATTAGTCTCTCCTCCTTCTTGAAATCACTTTCGAGAACCTTGTTGAACTTCTGAATAGACTGATATAACAAAGAAGCCTTACCAGACTTAGTTAAGAAATCTCTATTCATATTCAATATAGCATCCCTGTTCGACAAGAAATAGTTACGGATGTTCTGATCAGTAACGACAAGCTTAGCTTCAGAAGTTGGTGAGAATATAACAACTTCATTACCTTGCATTCCAAACAGCATACCATTCATTATACTCTTATAGACAACATCACTTGCAGTTTCAGTCTTTGCTATCGACACAAATCTATCCTGCATCATCTTTGCCTGTGCCTGAACCCTAAGTTCTGGTTTCAAGAACCTAAACAACTTGTCATCCAAGTTAAAGCTGTCAAACTTGACTTGCGAAATTCCTTTCTCTGCTACAAGAGTGTAGAACTCAATTTCTCGCTTAGTTAAAGCTCTATCTTCAGAAGTTCTCTGATAGTTATCGAATGATGGGAAGTGGATTGCTGTCTCAACAGAATACCTTTCCCTTCTACTATCGGACAACTTGCCATCCTCAAAATTAAAATGCGATGAACGAAGAAGTTCAGCAAGTTTAGTTTCATCGACAACAGAAGCCATCTTCAAGAATCGGTCTGCTTCAAGTTGGAACTGCTGTTCCTCTCGCTCCTTGATTAGTTCAAGCTTTGCGGTCTTGTCTGCTATAAACTTCTCAATAGCAAAGTTAGTGTTATATTCGTTTGCATAGTAGAACTTCTTGCAATACGATATATACAAGTCCTTCTCATACTGAAGGAACTTGACAGCACTGCTTTCATATCCGTAAGTCTCCTTTATACGAATCTGAAGAAGTTCTTCGAGAGCCTTCTGTAAACGATTCGTCTCTCGAATCTCTGGAGACTCCCCTACACCTCCCTCAATTAACCTATCTTTAAGCTCCTTAGATAGATGTTTATCTACCTCACTTGCCTTATATGTGCATCCTTTGCCATGATCCACAAAGTTGAATCCAAGAAGAAGTCCATTCTCATTAAGAATAGGCTGTGCCTCGATACCTCGCTTACGGATCTGCTCGATATAATCTCCGTAAGTAATTTTGCCTGCATACTTCTTGAATAGTTGGTCTGTGAGCATCCTAACGATCTTCTTACTTACATTAGGCTGATTCTTTCTGCTCTCCTTAACCTTAAAGTTCTGCAAGAACAAATCAGCCCAAGTTTTGAAAGAGTACAGGAATCTGCTTCCTGCAATGGCTTTGCCGTTCTGCTTTCCTGCCCTATCTATCGAGAAGAAAGATATTCCTTCATGCTCAGAATTAACCTCAGACTTGATGCCAAAAGGGTAAAGAACTCTGTTCAATTCAGAAAAGTCTGTGAACTCATAGTCCTTCCTAACCTTGCGAAGAACTCTCTGTATGTTCTTCTTGTAGTCACTACCCTCCACATCGTTCTTCAAGAAAGATGTCTTGTCAACGAAGTTAATGGCATTCTCAACCTTCTGCTTTGCAGCTTCCTGCTTACTCTTTTGAGGAGAAGAAAGGGAGTATTTATGCTCTAACGACTTTCTAACCTCGCTTGTCTTCTTATAAGAAAAGCTATCATCAATACATTTCTTGCCTTTATTGTCTATATCTACACTTACAATGTGAACATGAGTATGCTCTGTGTCCTGATGTTTTACAACAAAATACGGCTGTTTCTCATACCCCATTTCCTTCATGTAGTCATCAGAAAGCCTTTTCAAAGTATCATCTGACAGATCTTTTTCCTCTGGAGAAATCACTCCGTGAAAAACAAAGTTCTTGACTTTTGATGAAAAACCTTTCAAAGGTGTGCTTATCTTAGTCATCAACTTTTCCAAAAGTGAGACATTTGTTAGGTCATCAACAGGCAATCTATGAGTTGAAAGCACAGTTGCCTGCTCGTTACTCACCTTTAAGGTGTTATAACGAATGGCTGCTGTCAAATCACTTCCTTTGATAACCTTGATAATCATACTTGAAAAAGTTAAATCTTTTCTAAAGTTTCGATATATTTCTTAGTTAGGAAATCAATCTTTTGATTCATTTCCTTTTGCAAATCTGCAACTTTAGGCAGAATTTCAAGCATCTTTGCTACGCTGTAACCCAAAACACTCTCCGTTTTGGTCTGGTTCAAGTGCCTTGAAATCTGATTGACATTGTTGGCAATACCATCAATTTGTCGATTGAAGTCTTTAAGTTCGTTCAAAATATCGTTCTCTCCGAACAACGGAAGCTGAACAACCTTTGTGTTGTGCAATAAATGACAAATATATGCTGACTTTGTAGGATAATGAGAGTTCTCAAAACTCGATAGAAAGTCATTATACTGACTCTCATTTAGCCTCACATGAAGCCTATATTCCTTTGTTGAATTAGACATGAAAATATCTCTATTTTAAATAAAATTGTAATATAAAAGCCTACTGGCTGAACCGAAAAAAATGGTGACTTGGGAGACATTTTTCCTTAAAAATTCAAGTGGTTAGAAATCTAAAGAACTTGAATTTTTCAAGATGTGTTTTGAAGTGATTTTGTGCACCAAAACACACATCTTGCTCACTCATTTTTCTGAGTGCAAAGATAGTAAAAATTTTTGGATTTATCAGCCTCTTTTTCCATTAAAAAAGAGCAAAAATTTTTGCAAAGTAAAGCCTTTGGACTTTAGACGAAAATTGCATTTCTCTATGGAATTTTTGTTCCTTTTCTGGAGGCGTTCCCTTTCAGGGCAAAGCTTGTATTTCTATACTTTGTCCTGCCTTTCTGCAGAACTTCATCCAGTGCAAACAAAAGTTAGTTTGAACTATGTGCAAAAAGCCTATCCCATCAGGGCATGGCGAGGTGCAAGTTTGAAATGAAAGTTATAGTTTTTTGCGAACCATAAGATTTGAAAATTAAAAATTGTCACAAACAAGCCATTTTAGGGCAAATCAGGGCGAATTACAGGCGTTTTTGTGGATTTTAATAGAATCCGCCAGAGACCACTAAAGAGGCTTAAAAACGCTGTTAAGCGAGACAACAACTTTATAATGGCACAAAAAACTATTAGATTATATCTATATCATATTGATATATTATAGCAACGATATATTATAGCAATATCATAACGATATATTATAACTATGATAGAATACATCAGTGTATCAAGGATGGAATTTATATCTATGCCATATTATAGCAACGATATAACGATATATTATTATATTGATATATTGACATATTGATACAACGATAGAATATAATATTCTTTCATTATATCAATATAGCTATGTTATATTCTCATAACATGACAACGGTATATTATATCAATATCATAATGAAAGGATATTATAAAGCATAGATATAACAATATATCCATCTCACAATGATATATTATTATAGTGTTATATCATAATAACGATATAACGATAGCACTAAATAACGATATGTTATTATGTTGCTATATCATAGTGTAGTTATATTATATCTATATCATGACGATATATTATATCAACGATATATTTTTTCATGAAATCCTTGGAAGAAACAGAATAAAGCAGTATCTTTGCATAAGAATCGAAAAGGTTCCATATTACAATTATTTTTAAAATAAAGTTCTATTCCTATGACGAAAGTTGTTTCTTTTGTCGCCCAGAAAGGTGGCTCTGCCAAATCAACTATGACTTTGATTATGGCAAATTATTTGGCTTACAAAGAAAAGAAGTCCGTTGTCGTTATCGACGGTGACTTCCCTCAGTACAGCATCTACAAGACAAGACAGAAAGAGTCTGCAGATGATAACAGTCTTCCAGAATCAGTTTGGAAATCACATCAAGCGGTAGGTGTTCCTCCATACAACATCTTCTGCGGTGTGGCTGATGCCTCACAAGCTTCTGAAGAAAACAAAATCTATCCAGTAACAGATCTTATTGACGGATTGGTAAAGAACGGAACTATAGACTACATATTTGTAGATTTGGCAGGAACTGTAAACTCAACATCTTTCATTGAGATAGTTAAGAGGATTAACTACATATTTGTGCCATTTATGGAGGCAGAAAATCTGTTCAACTCAAACCTTGAAACCTTGCTTATGATTGCATTCGCTTCAAAAATGACAAGCAACAACATCAAAGGTGTATTTGAGTTCTGGCACAAGTACAGACCTAATATGTCTGTTAAAGTTCTTGAAGAGCTATCCGAGAAATTCATTCCTGTAAATGATAGCTTCAAAGCACTAAACATCAAGAACGGTGTAATGATGTCCAAGATAGGGCATTCGACGAAAGCCTACAGCCCTGAAATATGGAACACTGTAGCTGCTCAGCCAAATTCCTATTTGTCTGTAATGCCGAATGGTCTTAACCTCGGCAATTTCATAAAGGAGTTCTTAAATCTAACAAACGAGTAACATGTCTTAAATCTAACAAACGAGTAACATGGGAAAAATGGTTAAGGCTGATGACAAGATAACAGCAGGTTTACTAAATGTAGTGGCTGGACTACATGGAGGAAACATAGAAAGTGCTTTTGCAAGTTTCAACAGCATAAATACTAATGCAGACAACAAATCCTCTGAAGAAAAGAAAGAGGATAGCATTCCTGCAGAAGATACTAAGGAGGTTAAAGCAGAGAAGGTTCCTTCAGAGGAATCATTTGTGGAGAAGGTTCCTTCAGAAAACGGAAGCAACAAATCTTCTGAAGAAAAGAAAGAGGATAGCATCACTGCTGAAGATACTAAGGAGGTTCCCATCGAAGAAAAGGGAAAAGGAAGCTGTTCGGATGAAACTTCCGAAAGAGTTAAGGATGACTCCATCGAGAGAAAGAACACAGAAAATCCGTATGCCTTTGAGAATATAATCTGCAAGGCAAACGAAAACAAGGAGACAAAAGCTTTCTGGCTTAGGTCTGAGACTCTTGAAATGTTAGATGCTATAAGCAAGGGAAGTAACATTAGCATTGCTAAGGCAACAATAGTCCATAATCTTGTTGCCACATTCCTAAAAGAGAATCTTCCGACACTTAAAGCAAACTATGCCAAGAAGTGTAAGGAGAGCAAGAAGAAGGATTACTTGAAGTAACTGCTATATAAATTGTGTGTTGTTAGTAAGGCAAGGGTTGGCTTCATACAACCTTTGTCTTTAACTTAGAGCTATAAGTGCAAAAACAAAACAGAATATTATTTTGATTGGTGGACTTAAATATAACAGAAATGGCAAAGTTTGAGGTAGTAAAAGAGTATGAGGATAAGACACAGTACAGGCACATCGAGAGTGGTGTGTACTTCATCGCTGACAATACAGACAAGGAAGTCTATCATTTATCATTCGTAGATATGAGTTGGGAAGAGTCGAGAAAGTTAGATCTGGCACATATAGAAAATGAGTATAAAGAGTATATTAAAAACTCTTAAAGAATTGCTTAATTCATTATATTTTAGTAACTTTGCATCATATTTAAAAGGCAAATCTTTCGCCTTGTTCTTAAAATTATATTACAATTTTATTTAAAATAATGGATAGTTGGAGCTGGGGCGATTTCCTCTCGATATGGTTGCCGTTCTGCATAATAATAGATGTTGTTTTTATTGTTCTGAATAAAACAAGCGGCAAGTCAATATCCTCGCAAGAAGAGGAAAGGAAAGCCAAAACGAAATCACTGAACACGCAATTCGTAGATAATGTAGAATATGCAACGGAAACAAGATCCATTTCTATGAAGAAAGTGGAAGTTCTTAAACCGAAAGCAGAAATTCTGCCAGATCCTTTTGAGGTCGAGGGAAAAGAAATAAAAACTGACATTGAAGGTGTGACTCAGGAAGGTCTCAACGACATGGAGAAACTTCTGAAACTTTACAATATGGCTTAATGCCTATACTTATATATTACAAATCAAAAACTTTTAAAATAATGAAAAACAATTTCAAAAAAAGGATTTATTCCCTTGTTTTGATGTTCTTGGCTGGCTACTGCCAAGTTGTTGCTCAAAACAAGAATGTTGGTGATGCTTTTGGAGCAGCTAACGATCAGCTAAAAAATACTGTGGATGGTGCTTTGACAACTTTCCAGTATGTGTGTGGACTTGGAGCCCTTGTAGGTGGCTGTATGCTTTTCTACAAGTTTGTGAACGGAGAGCAGGATGCTTCAAAGAAAACAGGACAATGGGTTGGCGGTCTTGTAGTCTTTGTAGTTGTTCTACAAATGGTAAAGGTCTTCTTCTTTGCGAAGTAAGAAACTTTACACACAAAAACAAAGAGGGTAATAGTTTATCCTCTTTGTGTTTTATTCCCTTTTGAGATACAAAAAATGAAAAAGTTAGAAGAATATAAAGAGTTTCTGCAAGCATCTTACCAGGAATGGGTGCAGATACAGATAAAGTGTGAAAGAGCGCATTTCCTAAATTTAGCAAAAGAAGATTTGGATAAGTACAACCTTCTTTTCAAAAAAAGATGTGCAGCTGAAATGTGGATAGATATGCTTAGCAAAAAAGTAAACAAGAAAAGTGGCTCAATACAAAACAAATAAAGGTGTAGGCAGAAATGCCCTTGTCAAAGGTATGACTAAATCTTACCTGTTGTTCTTTGTACTCTCTATCTTTGTTGGTTACTTGACCTACATTGCTGTAGAGAACTCTACAAATTCTTCCTTAATAGGTATAGGTACTGGCTTGGCTGTTATAGGCATAGGTGCAGGTGGTTGTATATACCTTTCAGGTAAATTTGGAGAAAAAGGACTAAAACAGTTCAGAGCTTCCAAAGCTGCAAACCGTTACATCCACAACAGATACAGAATCAAGGATATGTTTGCTGACAATAAGGCTAACAGGAAATGATTTAATTAGATAAAGGACGATTTAATAAAGACATTGTATTTTACATAAATTTAGATTAAAAATGATTCTATTTTTAGACACAGAGACAACAGGATTGAAAAATCCATCTATGTTACAGTATGCCTATATATTGTGCGACAACTCCTTGAACTGTATAGAAAGTGGAAGAAGCTATGTGAAACCACGAAAAAAAATAGAGGAAGAAGCAATCAAAATACACAAGATAACCAAAGAGAAAGCTCAAAGATTAGGCTGTACTACAAATTCGGCAATCAAACATTTGTCCAAATTGATTTCGATGTCTGATACTATTGTAGGTCATAATGTGGAATTTGACATAGATGTGATATGCAATGATGCAAAAGCAGTAAAAAATGAAGAGCTATTGTTCAATTTGAGAACAAAAAAACTTTTCTGCACCATGAAGGAATCCACTGATCTTCTTAGAATAGACAAGGGGGATGGCTCATATAAATTTCCAACACTATCAGAGCTATACAGACGATTGTTCCAACATGATTTTGCAAATGCTCACGATGCTCTGTCTGATGTTACTGCAACATGGAAATGCTATCACGAACTAATTAGAATCAATTACAAAAGAAAGATCTGCGAGCAGAATATCGAAGACATAAGAAAAAAATATGAAGGTCTTGTGTCTCCTGAAATGTTCAATGAGATAACCAAACAAACAGACCAGCTTATAACTTATTCCAAAAATTTACTGACCAAACTATCTTATGATACATGTTGGATCAAGGAACTATTAGTTGAAGAAACGTGCAATTTCATTACTAACGGAAGGGAAAAAACCGGATTTCAAATGGGGTTCATCCTCTTTGAAATAAAAAAGGGAAAGAAGATAATAAGTATAAGTGCGAATCTGACTATAGAAGAATCAGTAGAATTTGAATTAGGATGAAAACAATCAATATTGACGAGATACTACCTCTGTATCTATATGAAGACGGTTTTCTTGTATCAAAGAATACGGACATAACAGCTCTATATGAAGTAGAGTTGCCAGAGGTCTGGACTATGACACAAGACGATTACGAAAACCAACAGAACTGCTGGATAAGAGCCTTAAAGGTCTTGCCAGACTATACTATACTTCACAAACAAGACTTCTTCATTCAAAAAAGATATAAGTCTAAGGAAACATCTTCAGGCTATCTCGCAAATGGCTATGCCAAACATTTTGAAGGCAGAACCTTTTACGAACACAAATCGTATATATATATAACTCTTTCATGTAAAGAGAACATTAAGAAGGACAGCACACTCTCTACAATCTGTTCGGGAAAGATTATAGCTAAAGACATAATTGACGAACAAAAGCAAAATGACTTCCTAAATTCTATTCTTGAAGTTAGGAACATTCTTGCAAGTGCAGGTATAAAGCTAAGAAAGTTATCTGAAGCCGAAGTAATCGGCTCAAACGAGTCTTTCGGATTGATAGAAAAATACCTTAACTTGTCCTTTTCAGATAACAATACAACTCTTAGAGAGCATCATATACTCAATGATGACACATTTATGGTTGGTGATGATTATGTTAGTTCTTTTGCAGTCTCTGACCTACGAAATATGCCAAATTCAGTAGCTACACATAGTTGGAATCCTTCGCTTTCCCAAAATACGATTGGCTGCTATGTAAATCAAAGCTATGTCGAAGGTCTTTGCCTCCTTTCTAAATATGAACACATCTACAATCAATATTTCTATCTTGAACCTCAAAATGAATTAAAGGATAAGATAAAAAAGCAAGGAAATCTTTTGAGATCTATGTCTGGTCTTGATTCCGACAACAAATACAACTCTGCTCAAAATGAAATGTTCCTTGAACAGATAGCTCAAACTGGTGACAGGATCTGCCGTTCGGCTTTCAATGTCATCCTTTGGGATAAAGACTACAATTCCCTAATACAAAAAAATGCTATTGTATCGGAAAAGTTCTCTAAGCTGGATTGCACAAATACTAAAATTGAGCGAATAACACCACACATCTTTTGGGGTGGTATTCCTGGTTGTGCAAACTACTATCCTGCCGAAATGACTTTCTTGGGTACTACATTGCAGAATGCTTGCTTCATCCAAACAGATACCAACTACAAAGACTGGGTAAACCCAGAAACTGACTATCACATAAATATGTGTGACAGAGTAAATGGTATTCCTGTGGCTTTGGATCTTGATGAAATGCCAATGGAAGCTGGATGGATTGTCAACCGAAACAAAGTGATGGTCGGTCCTTCAGGTTCCGGAAAGTCTTTCTTCATAAACAACCTGCTCCGACAAATGTATGATCAGGAATATCATGTTGTAATAGTCGATATTGGAGATTCATATCAAGGTCTTTTCGAGTTCATCAAGGAAGAGACCAACGGAAAGGATGGCTTATACTATACATACTCAGAAGAAAAACCTTTGAGTTTTAACCCTTTCTATGATGCTACAGGATTATATTCCGAAGAGAAAAAAGAACAATTAGTATCTCTAATCCTAACTCTTTGGAAAAGCGACAATGAAGAAGTTAAGAAAAGCGAAACTTCGCAAATAGAAATATGTCTGAACAACTATTTTAAGATGATTAAGAATGGAGAGGTAAACCCTTCATTCGATACATTCTACGAATACTTGAAAGGAGACTTCTCAGATTACATAAAAAATGAAGTTCAAGTTCAAAGGGATAACTTCGACATAGACAACTTAGTACAGATTCTTCTTAAATTCTACAAGGATGGTCTGTACGGCAAGCTGCTTAACAGCGATATGGATGATGACCTCCTTAACAATAGGTTCATAGTCTTTGAGCTTGACAAGATTAAAGACAACAAGACACTCTTGCCAATAGTAACTCTGCTTATCATGAACACATTCTCAAACAAGATGTTCAATCTTCCTAAGAAGCAGTATTACGATACTGACGGCTCCTTGAAGGAAAAGGAAGTCGGAAAGATAATGCTGATGGAAGAAGCCTGGTCTGCTCTTAAAAGCGAAAACATGGCTAACTACATCGGTTATCTTTACAGAACAGCAAGAAAGCATTATGCCCAGATTTGCATCGTAACACAAGAGCCAACAGACTTGGTAGGTAACAAAAACATCGAGGATATTGTATCGACACAATCGCCAGTGAAGATTCTCTTGGACTTCGCCCAATACAAAGATATGCAAGACAAGATTACTCGTTCACTTGGTCTTACAAAAGACGAAATAGCTAAACTTATGAGCGTTAATCAGAATCTGCAATTCAAAGGCAGAAACAAATACAAAGAAGCCTTCATCAAAGTAGGAGAAAGAAGTGCTGTCTATGCTACAGAAGTAAGCAAAGAGGAAGCTTTGGCTTATTCAACCGAAAAGAAGGTTAAGAGCGACCTCCTATCACTAAAGAAAACTTATCAGTTGACAATGTCAGAAGCTATAGAAAAGAAACTTTACAACAAATTACCAGATTGATATGGATATAAAAAAACTTTTATTGCTGTTCTTGTCAGCAATGTGGGGAAGTATAAGTTATTCTCAGATGATAACACACGATCCTGCTAACATGGCTAACAATATTATCATGCAAGCGGAATCTATGGAAGAAGCGGTAGAGCAAAAACTGATAGCTCAGCAACAGTTAGTACAGTTCACTGCTCAACTCGAAATGATGAAAGACAAGGCTGACGCCTTCAAAAAAATAGCTGGCATCATAGCTGCAAGCGTGGAAATTATCGAGGCTATAGAATATGGAACTAATGCCTTTGAAAGAATAACAAGAATGAGGGAATACATTACCAATTTAGAGGACTTAACCTTTGAAGAAAAGTATATGTGTATTATGACTCTTGTTGATTGTGGCTATGTCATAACACAAAAAACTAAGCACATAATAGCTCTTAGAGAAAGACTTAAAGAATCGACAGGAAATGAATCTATAACTCCCGAACAGTTGCAAGAGTACATAGATGGTCTCAAAGCTAAAATCAAAGAAGAAGTTATTCGTGCTATCTGTTGTGTTGATGATTTCATTTTCAGGTCTCAAATGCAAAGAATTGATTACGACCTATATTGTGCAGGACTCTGTATGTCACAAGCTAAATCATATTGGAAGAACGGAAAACAGATAAATACCACTGCCAGAAGAGTTAGCATAAAAATGCCTAATGGCAAAACAATATATTACAACAAACCTTATTACAAATAAATATGAATCCATCAGATTTTAATAGTCTTCTCTTAGAAAAAGTCTTTGACAATGTTCAAGATGCCATTAGATGCTCTGAACTGTCAGCATATTGCCAAATACTTGCAGGAATATTCGCTCTTGCATATATTGGTAATATATTTTGGAAAACTTGGGGGAAAGGGCAAGAAATCCATATTGTAGATTTCACAAAACCTTTTGTAGTCTTGATATGTATAATGAACTTTAGCTTGGTGACTGGATTGTTAGACAATCTAATCTATGTTCCTCTTAACACGGGAACAAATGCTTTAGTAGAAAACAATAATAATGTTTTGTCAGAATTATCTAATTACATCTACAAAAAATCAGATGTAAGTCAAGATGACAGCTTTGATATAGATCACCCAATAGACTCAGCTAAAAAAATGTTTGATGCAGTAACAAAAATTCCCAAAATGGTTACTATGACTGCATTAAACCTTTTAGCTCAAATATTATGTATTGTAGCAAAAACTTGCATGATAGCTTATTCTTACTTGCTCCGAATAATATTGACTATATTCGGACCGATGGCTTTTGCTCTCAGCCTAATTCCATACTTCTCTGACAATATAAAAAATTGGATTGGCAAATACATAGGTGCTTTGCTTTATATACCTATATGCAATATAATCCTTTATACCACACAATGCTTTGCAACTGCAATGTTCAAAATCAATACAATTGAATTAGTTGAATATCATGTAGAAAATGCAATGTCTCTTAAATTAGATATACTAAGTAGCGAACTTGGAGTAACTATAATGTTTATCGTTTCTGCTTGTGCGTACTTTACTGTACCATCTATTGCAGGATTCATCCTAAGCATGGCTCAATCAACAGGCAATGTGGCCATCGGAGCAACAGTTAAATCTGCAGCAACAATAGCTGGTATGGCAACAGCAGGTGTCGTAACTGGTGGTGCAAGCTTGGCTTCATCTGGTGACGGAGGCTTTCTTCAATCAATCGGACAGATAATCCAAAATTCCAAAGGCAACAGCTCTAACGAAAATAACAATAATAATGACAATTCAAATTCTGGAGCTAAGGGCGATGGTTAAAAATCTTTTTTCCCTTTGAAATAAAAAACTTAAAAAGAAACATCATGTTAGATAAATTAAAAAACATCCAAACAATACATTCCTTGACGAAGGTGTATCTGATAGGAATAACAGCGATAGCGATATGTGTATCAATATTTGCTATCTATATGAGTTTCCAGTTTGCAGAAGCTCAAAGACAGAAAGTATATGTACTTGACAATGGAAAGAGTTTGATATTAGCTCTTGCCCAAGACATAAATCAAGCTCGCCCATCAGAAGCTAAAGCTCATGTTCAGCGTTTCCACGAACTATTTTTCACGATGACGCCTAATATGAAGAGCATCGAGAACAACATTAACCAGGCTTTGCAACTTACTGATGAGACACCTGCGTTCTATTACAAAGAAAGAAAGTCCAAACAATACTATGAACATATAGTTCAAGGTGGTATCATCTGCGAAATCTTCACAGACAGTGTAGTTGTAAATATGGATAAATATCCCTATGAAGCAACTTACTACGGTAAGACAACATTCATGCGTTCTACAGATATAGAATACTTCTCTATAGTCTCTGAGCAACTGCTAATAAATTGTCCTCGAACAGATGAAAATCCTCATGGATTTGTTCTTGGCAAATGGAATATCAAAGAATTTCAATCTATAAAAAAGGTGAGAAGATGAAAATAATAAACTACATCTGCCAAAAGCTTGCAGACCTTGAAAAATACCTTAACGAAATGCCCATCGAGAAAAGAAAGGGATTTACAATTAAGACAGGGGGTGTTCTCCTAATTCTCCTATTCGTATTTGCTATAGGAGGAAACTTTATTCGCTCCTATAAATTTGAGAAACAAAGCGAAGAAGTCTCGACAAATCAAAGAGACATTGACTCTATGCGTAAGCAGTTAGACGAAGAACTTAACGAGGTTTCTCCTGAGACAAAAGAACAAACTAAAAAAGCTCTCCAGCTAATAGACTCACTAAGCAAGTTATATAAAAATGAAAAATAAAGCTTTACTATTTCATGCTTTCTCTTTAGCATTATTCTTGGTTGGTTGTGGCTTCTTCTACATAGTAGGAGGAGGTACAAATACTGAGATAGCTCAAGAAAAGCAAACCGCCGATATAAATATCATTCCTGATCCTATAGAATCGGAATCAGAAACTCATGAGAAAACAAAAATGGAACTCTTCGAGGAGTACCAGCATGAACAACAAAGAAAAGAAGCGGAAGAAAAGGCTCAACAAGACTTTAATTCGCTATCCTTCTTTACAGGTTCTTCTTCAAGTTATACAGAAGAAGACACTATTGCTTCAGAACAGCAGGAAACTGTTTTATCAAAAGAAGAAGAAATAGAAATTCTCAATAAGATAGGAAACGAGAAAAAGGTAATTTCACCTACAGCAAAGAAAACCGTTTCCAATGCCTCTATAACAACAAGTACAGATATTTCCTTTGAAGAAAAAGAAAAAAAGGAATCTATAGAGGAAAAGATTCAGAGGCAGAAAAAAGAGCAAATGTATGCCAAAAAGAAAAGGATAGCAGAGAAAACAGGTATTGATATAACAGAACCTTCAGAGGCTCCTCAACAAGTAGCATCTGCTCCGATAGCAGAAACAAAATCTCAAAATCAACCGACAAAGAAAAGCAAAGGTTTTAGAACAATGGGAGCAGAAGCTACCTCTGGAGACAATTCTTCAATTCGCGCTGTGATACATGGTGAGCAAAAGAACATCACTACTGCTTCACAAGTAAAGCTTAGACTTTTGGATAATGTAAAGGTAAATCCTAACCTTACAATTCCCAAAAATACTATGGTATATGCAAAAGCAAGCTTCTCCTCTAACAGAATCCATCTTAACATAGAATCTATAGCTTACAACAATAATGTTTACCCATTTAACGCTCAAATCTATGACCTTGATGGCTTTGAAGGACTTTATGTTCCAGATAATGTTGTAAGCGATGCAGGAAAGGAAACATCGAGCAACACAGTAAGCGGAACTTCCATAGGAATTACTCCTTCGCAAAGAGCTTTGTCTAATGTAATCACGAATACCACAGCTGCAATTAAAAATGCAACTTCAAATAAAATTCGTGAAACGAAAGTTACTTTACCTGCAAATTACAAATTGATAATTAAACAAAAAGACTAAAACTATTTAATTCTTTTTAAGAAAAACATACCTTTGCAAAGGTAATTCAAAGAACTTATCATGAATAAAAGCAAAGAACCAGTAAAACTACGATTTAAGAAACTAAAAAATGGCAGTCAAAGTATTTACCTTGACTGCTATTATAATAATCAAAGAACCTATGACTTCTTGGGCTTATATATAAACCCAGAAAGAAATAAATACGACAAAATACAAAATGAAATCACCCTTCAAGCTGCACTAAAAATTAAGTCCGAAAAAATAATAAGTATAATAGAAAACAAAGCAAACTTACAGAAAAATAATAAAAAAATTACCCTTTTAGAATGGGTAAAAATGTTTCGAGAGGAGCAAAAAAGGAAAGGTCTAATTGTAGAAAAAAGTACAAATAGCCTGATAAGAATTTTATCAAAATATAACTCTAAAATACTTCTCTCTGCAATAGATACCGAATTTTGTAAAAAATGGATATACTATCTTCAAAATATATATACGAAAACAAATGGAAATAAATTAAAACCTGGTTCTTCAGCCACTTATACTGATAAACT
This sequence comes from Paludibacteraceae bacterium, assembly GCA_024401535.1. Classification (GTDB taxonomy): domain Bacteria; phylum Bacteroidota; class Bacteroidia; order Bacteroidales; family Paludibacteraceae; genus UBA1723. The sequence continues at coordinate 78,522 of JAKSKX010000008.1, forward strand.
AAGTACAGCAATTAACCAAGCAGTTAAATTAGGCTATCTTGAAAAAAATCCTTTTGATCTTCTTGAATCATCAGACAAGATAAAAGTTCCTGAAAGTACAAGATCATATTTAACTGAAGAAGAATTTAATCATCTTAAAGAAGTTCAATGGAGAAACAACACAGCTAAGAACATTTTTTTATTCTGTTGTTACTGCGGATTGCGTATTAGTGATGTTTATAACTTGAAATGGGAAAATATCATCATAGATGGAGACTACATTAGAATAGAGAAAACTATAAAAAAAACAAAAAAAAATATAGCTTTGCCGTTATGCTCAGCTGCTCAAAAACTTTTGCCTTTGAAAAAAAGCAATAATAAAGATAATAATGTATTCCCTCCGATTACTGATTACTCGCTAAGAACATCAATAAAAGAAGCTGCGAAAAAAGCCGGAATAAATAAAAATCTTACTCCTCATTCCGCCAGACATACATTTGCAACATTGCTTCTTTCTAAAGATGCAAATATCATGACAATAAAAGAACTTCTTGGACATACAAGTGTAGAAACAACTATGATTTACGCAAAAATCATAGACAAAACAAAGCAAAAAACAGTAAATCTTCTCGATTCAATATAGAGTATTCCAACCCTAAAATTTCATGATTTTGTTACTTATTTGTTACTTTAGGGGAAATAAGTCATTCATCTATAGCTTTTGACTATAGATATAAGGTTATATTTCTATGATTTTTATCTTGTATAATTATACGCTTGTTCTTTTAATTCTTTGTATAATCTTGCATTTATTTTTTTCTTAAACCTCTGGTTTCTGACTTCTTTTTTTGTCAAAAAACATTCACTCTGACTTTCGGTTTCTTTACAAGAGGAGAACATCTTAGATGCAGAACCGTTGTACCAGACAAATGGATTAAAATAATATCTTTTATTGTTAGAATCTCGATATAGGATATTAGAATTTATCATATCGTTCATGCAGCGATAATATGTAGATTTGCTAATACACATATCTAAACATACATTCTCTTTAGAAATCCTTGTTCCATCTTTATCTTGTGGAAGATAACTATTTATCACATAAGCAATTACCTTTGCCGAACTTCTATGTTTTAGTTTAAGCAAAGATTGAGAAAAACTTTCTCTGAATATCTTAAAAAAGACTCTACCTTCTTCTATTTTACTTGTATAAACGCCTTTAACAAAATTATCCTCGTTGTCTGTAGAAATAAAATAGTGCTTGGCAACTTCTTCAAAAGCATCTTTCCTGATACCATACTTCGCCATGACTTCTGAGTTAGTGATCACTTTCTTAAACTTTCTTCTAACTCTCGTTTCATCCTGGTAGTCAGTAAGTGACGGTTTTCCACAACATAAAATGTTGGGATTTACTATGTATGAGTAAGATCTTTCCCCCAACTTTTTAGTAAGAAATCCACTTAACATCAAATCCTTAACTGCTGTATTATAAGATTTTAAAGATAAATTGTAATAAACAAACTCTTCCTTGTTAAATACAATATGATTATCTTCAGTTGAGGTAAGGTTATCAATAATCATAGCTAAAAGTCTAAAACTTGCAGTATTTTTAATGCACAAAAAAGCATTAACAGTTTCGGCACTTTGATAAAGTCTGACAAATTTGAGTCTATCTCTAATAACACTCTTGTTCAAACGAACAATACCTGCCTGATCTATCTCATTTTTTGAAAGATTGTTTTCTATGCTAACTTTCAAAGATTCAACCTTTTGAGAGTCCGCAAAATGTTCCGAATTTATTTCTGCTGTCGGAACAACAGCATCAACAGTCTGCTTACATCTAAGCGATTTTGCATAATCACTAAGCACAGACCTTCTGTCTAAATGCTTCATTTTATATAAGTATTTTTTTAGGTATCTGCCAATGGCATCGGTGCAAAAATACATCTTTTTTTATAAAAACAAACATTTTTTTTTATTTTCAAAGGAAAAAATGATAATTCAGAGTAAAAAATAAGGAGAGTTATCACTTTTAATTTAAGTAATAATATATAAATCAAAAACAACAAATTTTTAAATAAAGGAATGATTCTTAGCTATTTACACAAACTTCATTTTCCCAAAAATGGTAAAAGAAAATTGCAAAAGTGGGTAGTTAACAAAACAAAAAACGGAGTTTCTTCACAGAACCTCCGTTATATATTTTTTCCTAAAAAAAATAAATATATAAAATATTTATGTAATTCTTATCTTCTATCTAAACTTTTGAAGATAATGCAAAATTACAGAATTTACTGGAATTATCCAAATAATTAAAAGCAAAAGCATCCGATTTCACAATCGAATGCTTTTATAACCTAAAAAAATAAATATATAATTTTAATTTATTCTATTTAAAAAAACACCCATTTTCACAAATAAGTGTTTTGAATATATTACAATTTATCTTTTAAAATAAAGATCAAACTAAGTTGCAAATTTTATGCAGTTTTCTTGCATATAAAAAATTTGCTTGCTACTTTTGCATCATCACAATTAAACACTATTAGCCTTTTGTGTGCAAAGGTAATAAAAGTTTTTTATTTTTGTGCAAAAATCTTTCGTTAAAATGATTCAAAAAAGCAAGGAGTCCAAACAACCTTAGTTATTTGGACTCCCTAAATTATTATAATTATCTTCTCCCCCTACGCAAATCAATGACCCATTAGTTTCTTGCATACTGCAAAAGGAAGTTCATTGTCTATATCCTCCTTACAGTGATAGAAAACATGAAGGTGCGGACACTGCTCTTTCTGGTCAATATGGCTTACTGCATATACGAAATCTATATTGCCGGATTTGTCTGCTTCTTTTTGAATATAATCAGTACACAGATTAGTCAAAACTCTAAACAGTGCCTCTCTGTCAACATCAATTTTTTCAAGGTAAATGATGAACGACTTTTGAACGCCGTTTTCTAAATCTATTTCCTTTCTCTTCAGTATGGAAACAGCCTGTTTCCTCTTATCGATGTCGGTCTCTTCATGATATATATGCACTTTTCTATTTATATATGCGAAGAAGTCATGGCTTTCATGTTTCTCCAACTGGTTTTTGTTGGTGACAAACATATAATCGAGAAAGAAGCTCTTGTGTGAGAGATTATTGAACCTGTTGTCACGCAAAAAATTCAGTTCCATAGGCTACCAGTTGAACTTGACTCCCAGAGAATAGTCTGGCTTGGCATAGCTGTCACCGTCACCGAATAGCAGGAACTGTCTTCCCTTGACTACGAACGAGACATGATTCCATGGAATGAACTCAAAGTCTATTCCTGCATTTGCGCCATACACAACATTCTCATGCTTCCAGTCTATGATCTTGCAGTCCCAAATATCATAGCCTACGTTGCCTGCCACACTTCCATGCATATACAGCCACGTTGTTGGATTCCACACCTTGAAATTTGCTCCCACACCCAAGAGTATTGTATTTGTAAAATGAGAATACTCAAAATCAGCCTTCTCCCTGTCAACTTCCACCAATAGAGCCACCTCATTGTTAAAATGATAGTCGTACATAACGCCGATGTTCCAACCATGATAGGCCCCTCCGCCTCTTACTCCCAAGCCCATCTGTCCTTTTGAGTGAACAAGCTGAGCGGATGTTATACTTGCTACTAAAGTAAATAATATTAGAAATGCGATTCTCTTCATAAATGATAATTATTTTTCAATTACGTTTGCGTTTATAATATGTTTCTGATTTGCCGAGAACTTTGTATGGCGTCCGCCGTTGTTTTCAAACATCTCAAAGTACAATATTCGCTTTTCAGGTATGGTAAACTTCTTGTAGAACAGCACCATGTGATAGCTGCCCTTTCCATGCACTACCTTGTCATTATCCGAATAATAGACATAGATCGGCGTTATCTCCTCCTCCTGGATAGCTGTCTTCTTGCTTATCTTCCTATCCTGAATATATGCCTTCACGAAATCTATGCCATAGTCTATGCGACTATTGTTGAGCATCTGAAGATGAAAGGCTATAATATCCTGGTCTGTATAAATCGAACAAAGCTGAAATGTCATCTTGAAGTCGTTTATACCTATGTCAACTATCTTCAGCCCTTGGTCAACTATCCATTTTGCCATAGTCTCCATCTCATTGTCGTTCACGTTCACACCCTGAAAAAAGGCGTTGTTGCTCTGCTCGTCAAAACTGATGCTCATGTTCGCGGGATTCTGACTATAGTCAACTAGTATTGGATAGATCTTCCCGTTTTCCGTAACTACGGTTATGGATGTCTGCATAAAGTCATCAGCATTCTCTATGACAGACTTCACCTTGACTATATTGTCAATCTGCTCAGCCTTCTCGCTAATAACAAAATCACTGCCCAGACTTATGTCAGCAACCTTGCCCGGAAATAGCAGATGCGTTGTGTTCAAGTGGCTGACTTCTATTCTTGTTGCGGGAATTATGTCTGACTCCCCAACAGAGGCGTTAACCTTGGACATATCCACAGCTATATATGAAGGATTGCCGGAATACTCCACATCGAAACTGTAATACCTGCCGTCCGTAGTCACCACACTAAGATTTGTCTTCGTGAAATCAGGCATGTTAGCCTTAACTTTAAGGATGTTGGACATAATCTTCTCTGCAGCAATATCGCTACTTCCCAAATCGGCATACTTTATCTCCGTCTGAAACTTGATGAAGAGATATTTCATCTCATTCAACTGCAGCTTCACAGCCTTTATATTGCTCTGTTGCGCATTTGCCCCTAGCAGGGAAAACAACAGGACAAACAAAGTCCAAACAATTCTTCTTGCATTAGCCATATCTATCATTTCTTTTCGCGAATTAAAACCTTATAGTTTGGATCTATACTGACCTTGATAATTCTGTTCTGCTTCTTGACCGCTGTCTTAATTGCAGTAGTGGTATTCCTGATAACAGTCAGTCCGGCATTTCCGGTAGCTGAACCAGTGCTTGGAATGCGTGAACTCTCACTGATAGAGGCATCTGCTGCATCCTGGCCTGCTTCCGAGATCGCATTGTCCGGTACATGCAGTCCCCTACTGCCATCGTAGTCATATATTATTCCCTTGAACGGAAGCACCTGGTTATTGTAGTTGACATTATCCACATATAGCTGGATTCTTCCTTCCGAGAAACTTACCGTGGCATAAACAAAGCGATTCGCAGGTATTGTAACTCCTTCTATAGTCATAGGATCTATCAGTCGAAGCTTCACCTTGCTGTTTGTTGTAAGGTTCCTGTGCTCCCCATGCACTACAGCACGGATATCATGGGAAGACGTACTGCTCTTCTGCAAAGGATTAATGAACCCTCTCTTCTCCACAGTCTTCGGCTCCTGCGCTACCTCCTGAACAGGTGCCGGCTCCTCCTTCACCTCCTCAACCTTATCCTTCCTATATGTCCTTTCAAACTCGGCCTCGAACTCCTCGGCAGACAAATGGCTTTTTTTCCCGGTCTTTACAGCACTGGAGGAACCTCCGGCACTACCGGACTTCTTTGCCCTGACCTCCCGCTCATATTCTGCCTTGGTCTCAGCCAGTCTTTGCTGCTCCTCCTCTATTCTCCTGGCATTCTCCTCATTGAAAGCCATAAGGTCCTGCCCTGCCTGGTCTGTAGGTGCAGTCACCTTCTCCTCCTCGTCCTCATACGACAACAGATCAAAACTGCTTCCCTCGCTACCGTCATACTCCTCTGCCATTCTCCTCTGCTCCCTTTCCACAGCAGCAAACTTGTCGTCCGTGACATCCTCCACAACAGCAGTCGGAAGTGTGGCATTGTATTCATTGGCCTTCTCTACCGCCACCTCCTCATCTTTCCCATAAAAAGTGGCAAAAAGGATACAACTTATTACAAATGCACAAAATCCGCCAATCATGAGAAGATTACGGTTCTTATTACTTGTATCGGCCATATCAATCTGTTAGTTTTTGTGGGTTTTCATTGACCTTTATGAACTGGTTAAGGGCAGAATCCACGGCAGGATCGTTCAGAACCTGCTCGTCATTCAGAAGTTCTTCAATCAAAATGTCCGTGCTGTCCGTTACTGCAGTGACTACAGAAGCTGGCGCTGCAGCCTCCCTCTCCTTCCACTTTAAGGACAATAGACCCAACACAAGCTTTGCTATTATAAAAAAAGAGACTCCGACTACCGTCCAGACAACAATCCTCTTCCTCTTAGCCACCTCCATGCTGTTCATCCTGTCCTGCAAGGAATCCAACTTTGTGCCTATGTATGTCTTCTCCTCGTTCCTGCTTTCCTGCGCTCCCATGCCGTTTGCACCCTCAACATTCCCGGCAGAATCTTCTCTCTTTATATCCTTATCTTCCATATCTACTGAATTGTATCTTTGTTTATCTCTACATTATGAACCGCTCTCTTCCTTCTTACAACCTTGATGATCTCCTCCTTGTCAACCTTCCAGAGCTGTATGCGGAAGCCGTTCGGATTCTCTATCGTCCTGTCGGTAGTTGTCAGATAGCAGCTTGTCTGAATCTCCTTGAACTCTATCCTGTCGGAATATATCTGACTCTGCTTTCCAAAGAGTTTGGCTGAGAACTCAAACTCCTCCCTGTCACTGCCTAGAATCTGGATACTGTCACATTTGAATTCAGTACTTATTCCCTCCGCTATCATCTTATTGTACCATCCGCGCTCCTTTGTCTTTTCCACATACTGAAGGATGCTCTCGTCCGACAAGCTCTCCGCACTTGCGATATTGCCATTTATATTATCCGCTGTAGGCGTCAAGTTGAAAAGGTAGAAGTGCAGCCTCTTCAAAGTAGCCTTCGCCTCATTGGGGCGATTGAGCTCCATGTCATTCGACAATGCAACAAGCAGAGTGTTGTTGACATCCGCAACGAAGATAGACTGTCTCTCCTCCTCAGCCTCGTCCAGACCCGTCTTTATGATATAGATGGACAGGGCCGAACATAAAACACAAACGGCTACAACTATCACCTTAGCCAGATTATAACCCTTCTTATAGTCGTTATAGTTTTCACTCATATATACCTCCATTCAGATTTATGTCAGAGTTGTCAACGATTTCAAAATGCTCAATGAGAAATCCGTGAGGAATCTTGTTGGTTCTTGTGACATTTCTCAGTTCGCATGAGGAAATCAGCCTGCGGAATGTCTTGCCGCTCTGTCGGTTGATACAGGTCTTGCCGTATATCACCGCAGAATAGGGATAACTGCTAAAATCAACATTTATACTGTCGCATTTGTACTGTATTCTGATGTTGGCATCCACAATCTGCTTGTAATAGCCATTTTTGTTGAGCTGCTCGTATGTCTTCATAAGACTTACATCGCACATGCTCAAGGCCTTGTTCATCTTGTATCGTATCTCGTCATGGTCAGGATTTATGGCAAAGAACAGATTGTGAAGCTCCATAAGCTCAGCCTTGGCCTCCGCCTCCCTGTTCTCCTTTACATTCTGCCCAAGTGCAATCATCACCGGAGTTTTGCCTGACAGGGAATAGATCTTCCGGTTCTGCCTTTCTACAAACGACTTGGTGTAGAAGAAAGCGAAACCCAGCACTGCAAGGTTGCATACAATGACAGTAATGAACACTACGCTAAGTGTCCTTACCCCGAACTCTATATTTGCTAAACTTTTCATTGTCTCCTAACCTTTATATGAGTCTCCTGCCTCCTTCTTTCCTCCGGACTTGCCTCCCCTCAGATAGTCCATTCCGTAAGAAACTGCCTTACCAGCCATATTCAAGCCTCCTGTAGCGGCTGTCACTCCCGCCATCTTGGCTCCACTTGACACCGTTTGGCCCAACTGTGTACCACCTAACTTGTTCATGCTCTTGGAAGTCGCGAAAGTCAGAGCCGCAGCGGCAGAAGTGCCCAACATATTGCTTCCAACCTCCATAATCTGTCCGGCTACGCTTGGTACGGCAAGATACAGGAAGATTGCTATAATGCTTATTCCCGTAAGGGCATAGTTGGTATAGACAAGTTCAGAACCTGTTCCTCCAAGAATGGAGTTCGGATCCGTACTGCCGATAATTCCGTCCTGTGCCGCACTCATGCAGGCGCACATGATTCCATTTATAATGTTTATGATTGCCGGATACAGACTGTATGTGAAATATTTCTTGCACCAACCCATAATCATTCCCTCCGACTTAGGCAGCAGGCTAAGGGCAAACATCATCGGTCCGAAGAATATGAGGATGCACTTGTTTACAAAGGCTATCATTATCATACATACTCCCACCAGACTAGAAATCAGCATGGACAGCCAACATATAAACCTTCGCCCCATAGTCATTATGGAATCCATAAGATGGTCCATGCTGAAAGTCTCGCTTATAGTCTGAGAAAGGGATTCCACCATCTCCGAAAGTCCCCATCCGCTCTCCTTCTTCACCTTGCCATTGCCGTTGTTTGATCCAAGCTCCTCGCCATCCTCCATCGGCTTGAAGTCCTCCGAGACCAAAGACTGGGCGTCATAAGTCTTCATAAGCGTGAGAAACTCGTTCTGTTTGCCGTTGCTCTTGCTGATCTGTGTCTCCTGGAAACTCCTGCTGCATGCTGAAAAACCGCTTGCGATAATGTCTATGAAACCTGACACCAACGAGAAATTAAGTATCAGAATGCCTATAACAAAAGGTTTCAGACATTTGTATATATCTATCTGACCTCCGTTAGCCCAGCTCTTCCAAACTATATTTGCTATGTAGAACAAAGCGAAGAACCCGCAAAGGGCTGTTGCAAACTGAACAGCAACAAGAAGTTCGCCCTGTATTGTCGATTGGGATTTCTGGACAAAATCCGCCATTTCCCCAACAAAGTCCATCTGAGTGCTAAAATCTGCCATAATACTTCCTCTAATACTTTATTGCAAATACACCATGCACCGACTGCACGCTCTCTATAAGATTTCTCTTGGCCGATATAAGTCTGTTGGCTCTGTTTATTGTTCTCATAAGCTCATTATCCACGTTCCTTATGGCTTCAACTATCTTGTCCAGAGCCTCCATGTTCTTATACGCATCCTCCTTCTCGGTAATGTTGGCCTCCTTCTTAGCCTGGCTGAATATTGTTTCCTTGTTCTTTATAAGGATACTGACTACAGCGCTGGCATCAGCAAGAAGAATAACCTTCTCGCTATTGCTGAGATACTCGTTCCTTACCAGCTGGTTCTTAAACCAGTTGAAGCGGTTTAGCACCGATGTTGTCATCTCAAAGATACATGTAACCTTCTTGGTTGCCTCCAACCCCTTGTTAAGCCTCTTTTCATACAGGGCCATATCCTTCTGATATTCGCTATATCTCATATCCAGCTCCTCAAGGGAAATCCTTGTCTGCTTCACTATCTCCTTGAGGCGTTCCCCATGCTCCGCTGTTCTGTTCGCATCCTGAACTATAGTAAGGGCATCGCTCTCCGGATTTGTGACAACCATCTGCGCCTTTGAAACGGCAAACGGCAATATAAGAGTTCCCACTAGAAATAAAAGTCTGTTTCTCATCCCTAACTGTTTTTTCTTTTAAGTTTCATGTATTCCACAATACCCCTGCTCATGCTTCCGTACTTTTTCTGAAGTGCATATATCTCTGCCTTCTCCTCCTTCTTGGAGGTGAAGCTCAATGCCTCTCCCCATGATGTCTCCACCCTGTACACCGAGCTGAACTTGCCGTTGAAACTTATGAACACCTCCTTGTAGGGAGGAACAACCATCTTGTTTACCGACAGAGCCAGCGCCGCATCCTTGTCACTCAAAGCCAGAGCGCTCTTGACCTTGTCGAATCTGTTTGTGAACTTGCTCAAGTCCAGCAGAATCTTGACATCGGCAGAGTTTATGATCGCATCCTTGACTATCGGATTGTCCATAAGGTCATCGGGCTCCTGCGTTACAACCGCCACCTCTCCGTTATGCTTTCTCACTGTCTTGTACAGATACTTGATGAAATCTGCCATGCCTGCCCGGCTTATGGCCTTCCATGCCTCCTCAATAAGCATCAGCTTCCTCTCATTGGCAGGTGCAAGACGCATCTTTGATATGAAAGTGTCCATAATGATAAGGGTAACTATAGGGAAAAGCGTTTCATTGTCCTTGATATTGTCAAGCTCAAAGACTACAAATCTTTTCTTGAGAAGGTCAAGATTCTCCTCCGAATTCAGAAGATACTCGTAAGTACCCCCTTTGTAGTATGGCACAAGAACCTGCAGCATGTTGTCAATATCAAAATTCTCGATACGAACCTTCATCTTCTCCACAACCCTGCTGTACTCGTCACGGAAGAACTCATAGAATGTGTTGAAGCATGGCCTTATGCTCCTGTCATTCCTTATCTTTTCTATGTACAGCTGCATGGCTGTTCTGAGCTGGGTTGTCTCGTTGTTGTTGAATGTCTCATGGCTCTTCTTCCAAAGTGTCTGGATAAGAGTGCAAAGCGACTGTATCTTCTCCTCAGTATAGATGTAGTCCTCTCCCACATAAAAGGGATTGAACCTTACAGGCTCGTCATCACGATATGTATAATACACTCCGTCCTCACCCTTTGTCGCATCTCTTATAAGGCTGCACAATGTCTGATATGAGTCTCCAACATCAACTATCACTATATGGTCTCCGCACATATACTTCTGGGAAACCATGGCATTGGTAAAGAACGACTTTCCGGAACCGGAAGAACCCAGAATAAACTTGTTCTTGTTGTCTATCAGATTTATCTCCATCGGATAGTTGCTCACATCCACGCATACAGGTATTCCAAACTGCCTGTCCGTAAGCATAAGTCCGTTCCTGTCTTCATCGCACAAGTCCCTGTAGTTGCTCTCCATGTTTATGAAACAGCATGCCTGTGGCAATGTCATCAAAGCCTTGAACTCCGACGGATAGTATGCCGAGCCTCCCGGAATGCCCGCCCAGAACAGCTGCGGTGTGCAACCTTCCACCTTCTTTGTGAAGGCTCCAAGATTCGCAAAAGCCGAAGTTATGGCACCATCCCTGTCCTGCATCAGCTTTGCATCGCGATAGTGGGCCCAAGTGACAAGGTTATATGAAAAGAAGACCGGCTGTGTCCCGTTGGCATGAATGTCGTTCAGAAACTCCTCGTCAAATCCGGCATTCACAGAATTCTCCCTGCTGATTGCCGAGAACGAGGTCTTGCTCTTTATCTCCTTCTCCAAATCGGAACATATCCTCTTGGTGTCGTCAATGAAAAAATACTGGTTATATATGTGATTGAAAGGAAGCCCCATTGCAATGTCTGTGACAAAACCATTTGCCACCTCCGTAACATCGGTGCTGAGCCTGTCGTTGCGGACAGCCGGATACACCTCGTCACAATACTGCCTAAGCTCCGTATTGGCATATACAGATATAAGATTATCCCCAATCATGGCCTTGTCGGTACCTGCCGGCATGTGATAATCCTGCAGCACCTCATTCTCACCACTAAAATTCAGGTTCATGTACTGGTCTATGAAACCCCAGTGCCTCTTGTCTCCGAACAAATCATATTCATTAAGCTCCCTGACCGAGAAGTCCGAAGATTCAAGAATATGGATAAACTGAACTACAGACTCGTCGAACCTTCTTATCAGATCCTTATTGTAGGTAGCGGAATCGACAAACTGCCTGCGTGTAATGAGACTGCTCATAATGTTGTTGCGAAAGCTCTTGTCCGCACATTTCACTATGGACAGAATGCATCTGTGTCTGATGTATTTCTTTCCGTTGAAATGGGAGGCATGCCAGCGTCTCAATATGAAATCACCGGACGAGGCCTCTTCATTATAAACCCCTTCCAGAAACAAGTCCATCTTATGCACAAGGGTATTTGCAGGAAGACATCCTATAGCCCTTGCCCATACACTATGCATGTCCGACAGTTCTCTTCCGCTCTTCGTAAACAAGGGCGGAAGCTCAACCTCAAACATTCTTGTCACATCACCATTTTTTGATACAAGATACTTCCCTTCAGCGTACTCTAATACAGGAAATGCGTTTTCTATCTGAGTGGTGTTAAGATTAAATTTCATATAAAAATATGAATGTGAAATAACGTTTCTTATTTTCTTACGATATCCCTAGCTCTTTTCGTTGAGATTCGGTTTGGCAGCATTCTCTTTCCCATTAATATCGAAACTCCATGCCGACCAAATCTGGTATTGGCCCAATGACAACCAAAATATGTTACTAATCCTATAACACCCGCTACTGCTACCGCTAGAACTTTGCTTTCAAACTGAAAGACAAAATAAGCTAAGAACGCCAGGACCATACCAACTATAAAATATGCTATGTACTGGCTTTTTAATCCAAAGAAGTCGAGAGGCGCCCCGACTCCTTTGTTTAACCTGTATCCCATTCTATTCCTAGATGAATACCTTCTCGATGATTACAATGGCTACAACTACGAAAACCAGACCGCCAATCCATCCTGCGGCTGTCTTTGTTACGTCAGGATCTCCCGAAGTCCACTTCGAATAAACCTGGAAAGCGCCTATACAAGCCATTATCGCACAAACTGCATACAAAAGCTTGACTGCCGAATCAAACAAACCTGTTACTGTACTTGTTGCCGAATCAAGACCGTCCTTGATCTTACCAGCCTTTGAGGCCTGGGCAAAACACATCACTGCATTGGCACAAGCAAGAACTCCTGTGCATGCAAATTTTTTAAAAGCGTTTATCATTTTCAATATAATTAATTATTAATTACTTTCTGTTACTTTATTCATCCGGCTCTTCCTGGTTAGGAGTTTCATCCTCCTCTTCAAGATCGCCTAAGCTTTTAACAAAACTCTTTCTTTGGATACCTAGCGTTTGGGACTCATCTCTATAACGAGTCATTTCAGCATCCATATCGTTCTCTTCCTCAGAAGTGGTTGCAAAGATACGACCATTTGCTTTTACTACAGGCTCCTCACCTTCAAATTTTACTACTTTCTGATGCAGATTTGGGTTAGAACCCGAATTCCCAGAACCCAAAACATCAGGATTCAATACTGAGCTGCCCTCCCAGAACGCCTTGACGGAACCATCTTCTGTTCCCAAACACAAATCTACAGGCTGTATGGCCTGGGAATGGTTTTCTTCAAGCTCATCTATTTCCTCAGACTCCTGCAGTGTCTCATTATGCTCCGGCAGAACTTCCTCTTCTCCGCCTTCCTCCGGTGCCATATCCTCCACCTGCACTCCGTAATCTTGTGACTCCCCCTCTTTCTCTGTAATAACTTCTTCTGCGTTTAACTGTACAGGGGATTCCTCCTCAAGATAATCTGTTGTACTGTCATCTATGGTTCTTATCTCAATATTCTCATAGGAATTGGACTCAAGCTTCTCCAACTTTGCAATTCTTTCTTCTGTTGTAAGATCACCTTCGTCAAGCTTTATCTCTTCCTTTTCGCGTTTAGATGCGGAACCCTTCAATTTAAATAGAAACCATACGATTACTTCATAGATACACAGGAGCCCAATCGCCAATAGCAGGAAGTCCACCCATGAATTCAAAATAACCATACGTTACTGATATTTTAGTTTTGACACACCCTCATGATACTTTTCGATTTTTGATGCGTAGTCAAGAATCTCCTTTTTATGGTTTTCTATAAAATCCTTAATCAAGGCGGTCACTACTCCACTCTTTGAAGACTTGAAACCTTTGGGAAGTGAATTCAACACTTCTGAAAATTCGTCATCTAGAGCCTCTGGCAAAGAAAACAAGCATTTTCTGCGCTTATCCTTGGAATTCTCAGCCGCATATAGAACTTCTAGAAGGTTGAAGTCTCCGCTTTTCTTCTCCGAGCGCTCTTTTTTCGGAGCCTCCGCCTTTTCCGAAGGAACCTCTACTTTTTCGGCTTCTGTAACTTTGACCTCTTGGGCAACTGGAGTTTCTTCAGATGCCGTTTCCTTAATGTCGGACGGCTTTTCTATTTCCTGCACCGAATTGGCTACTGTTCCCTTTGACGAATCCAAATCAGACAAGAAGTCGTCATTGAAATCATCATCATCCTTATGAAACTTCGTATTGTTCTTGTTTATTTTCTTTCCTAGTATCATATTACAAATTTAAGATTTTGTCACACATTTCCTGCATGCAGTTCTCGCAATTACCATACGAAGCGAACTGCCCTATAGGTGTAGTCATTGTATTTCTCATCTTTTGGTTAGACATCGCCTTGGTATCTCCCAAAGCGTTGTCAAGCGACTCCACATTCGGAAGATTCTCCTTCATCAGATCGCTCACTGCAGAATACACAGACTGACGGGTTGACTTGTCATATCTGTTCCAGAACCAATAGATATGCTTTATTCGGCTCTTCTCCTCATTACCAAGATACTTGTCGTGCATATAGCGTATGAAAGGATAGTTCGAGTTAAACACAAAAGAATCACTCGAGAACGGCAAAAAGATGACATCAAAGTTACGGGCAACCTTGAAGTAGTCCTTGTTATCCAAACTACCTGGCATATCTACAAGAATCACATCGTACTCATCGACATACTTCTCAAACGCTGACAATATCTCATCAACCTTCAAAGGAAGCGCAATTATGGGATATGGCTCTATACCGTTCTTCTTGTTCTCAACATACGCTTCGTATATATCAATCAGGGCTCGGTCTCCTATGGAGTTGCTTGTCTCCTTGGCTTCCTTTCCCATCTTTATTATATCAATGTCATCCTGCCTGCATGTAATAAGGGACTTCTGGTAAGTGTCGGCATCAAGAACCAACACCTTCTTCTTTCGGTTATATGCAAGATAGCTTGCCAATATAACTGTTATGGAGGATTTGCCACAACCTCCCTTTTGTCCCGAGACAGATACAATAACTCCCATACACTATCTTAATTAGTATTGCTTTATTCTTTTGCAAAGTTACAAACAAAATATATAAATTCAAAACAAAATATATAAATTGTTTTAGCAATATATATTTATTTTTTTGATTTATATATTTCAAAGTCAAATTATATATATAGTTTTGGGAATATATAAATCATTTACGAAATATATATAGTCTTCAAGTTAGAAAGTTCGTAAAGCCAAATGTTATAGTAACTTTACTATAGACCACTTGCACATCTCATAAGAATTTTATCATGATCTTCTTCTTGAAATCCTGTCGCCTTGTTGTATAACGCTGATTATCAGTGTGTATATAGTTACATAAACATGCAAAGAAACAAACAAGAAACAAAAATTAAAAAAACTCCGAAATGAAAAAATCCGCTTAACAAATCTTAACACGGAAATAAAGCGCAAATTACATTTTTGAGGATTTAGGGAGATTCAAGTTCAAGACCATTGGAGAATGCAATTTTGAAGATTTGTTGACCCAAGTGTAGTTTGTGAATTTGTCATTTTTACGTAGCAATTTTGACAAAAGTGGGTGATTTATGACAAATCTTGTTAAAGTTTATAATAAAACTATCTTAAACGACAGATAATTGAATAAAAATTAGTAACTTTGCCGACAAAGTCGGCTAAAGACAACAAAAGCCACACAATAATCATATGAACATAAGTAAATATAGATACCCAATCGACAATGACCAGTTCCAAGAAATAAGGGAACAAGGGATGTTGTATGTTGACAAGACAGATCTGATGTACTATCTTGCCAATAGGCACAAATATATATTCTTGGCTCGTCCTCGCCGATTTGGAAAATCTTTGCTCTGCAATACTTTCAAGGCTTATTTCAAAGGGCAGAAGGAATTATTTGAGGGACTGAAAGTAGTGGAGTTGGAGAAGGAATGGAAGTCTTTTCCTGTATTTCATTTTATCTTAAGCGGTCTAAAGGACTGTAGTATTGAAGATGCAAAGAGTAAATTGAAGTTGCTCATTTCTAAATATGAAAAAGACTTTGGCAGAAATGAAGCCGAGAAGACTCCTGGTGCTCGCTTTTGTGGTTTGATACATCGTGCATACGAACAGACTGGCCAAAAAGCTGTTGTTATTCTTGATGAATATGATTCACCTATCATGAGATTGCTTGGCAACCCTGAACAACTTGACGCTATGCGTTCCTTGCTTCGCGAGTTCTATCAAGTGCTTAAGGACGAAGGTGAATATCTTCGATTTGTTTTCATTACAGGTGTTACGAAGTTCTCGCAACTCAGCATTTTCTCAGAACTGAACAATCTGAATCAAATATCTTTTGATGATGAATACTCTGGAATCTGCGGTATTACTCAAGGAGAGTTAGATACTACTCTCCGTCCATGCATCGAGGAATATTCGGTTGCCCTTAACGTAAATATCGATGAAGCATATGCAATATTGAAGAAGAATTATGACGGTTATCATTTTTCGCCAAAAAGTAAGGATGTGTATGCACCTTTCAGTCTGTTGAAGGCATTAGACAAGAAAACCACTAATTCTTATTGGTTTGATTCTGCAACCTCAAATTCACTATTGGAGTATCTGAAACAATTCCCAATCACCACGGCTTTGAATTATGATGGTGTAGAAGTAAGTGAAAACGAGTTCTGTATTCCATGTGAAAATGCAGCCACTCCAATGCCCCTGCTGTATCAAAGTGGATATCTCACTATAGCATCCTATGACCCATGGGTTCAGCGTTATGAGTTGAAGATCCCAAACAATGAAGTAAGGAAAGGACTCATAGATTGTTTGATGCCAATTATCCTGAAGCGTACAGTTGCAGACAACAATAGCCTGGTTGCTGCCATGGCAAGAGCCTTATTCAAAAGCAATCTCTCTGATGCACTCACTGCACTGCGCTCTTATATTGCAAAAATTCCATATGATGTCATTACAAAAGAGCAGTGGGAAGACGAGGAAAGTCGCGAAGCATTCTATCAGCTTCTACTCTATATGGCATTCTCAATGCTCAACTCCACCGTCGATACCGAGGTCAAGAGCATCCTGGGTCGTGCTGATGTGGTGATCAAGACCAAGACAGACATCTTTGTACTTGAGCTGAAGGTTGATGAAACCGTAGAGACTGCCTTGGCACAGATTGAGGATAAGGGATATGCTATACCTTATGAGGCAGACGGTCGTAAGGTGACGAAGTGCGGAGTTCGAATAGGAAGTGAACAACGCAATATCACTCGCTGGCGTATCATTG
>JAKSKX010000009.1 GCA_024401535.1 Paludibacteraceae bacterium
GTAGCCGCCGTCTTTAATGGAGTCGATCCTCTGGGTCGGCTCCTTTTTTGTGTGTGGGGTGTTGTGTCAGATAGGAGTCAATATTTTTTTACTACCTTATAGTAGTTATAATTATATAATATGAAAAAGATAATAAACTTTTTGTGCCTAATACTTTTCTTTGCTGCATGTTCTTCAACCAAGCAAACTAATCCTGTCGAGAATGATATTGATGTGCCTAATAACGATTCTATTATTGAGTTATCTAGTAGTAGTGATTCTGTAGAGTTTAATCCGATTTTAGACATAGTAAATATATATATTTATTTTTTAGATACAACAGATACAGATATTTATATGCTTTGGGAAGATGCAGATCCTTGCCTCGTAGCATATAAAGAAGGTCTATTCAGAGAAAAATTATTTAAATCTTCTCCAGACTTATACTTTAAGCGTGTAGAATTTGATTTGAAACAAGAACCAATAATGAGTAGTGGATATAATCCTTATATTTATTTTGGTGTGTTGGAATTTGAGAAGTTTTTCCCCTATATCTTAGACCTAAGCTATGATACCTATTGCGGATTTTCTATGAGACATCTTGGTAGTTATAGTGATTATGCTCACTTTAACAAATATAAAAAGATCGGTAATTATCATATTATAGCGTATCAATCTGGTGGAGATTGTAGTTGGAATGTGCACTATATAATAGAAATGATAAATTTGATGTGTTAGATGAACTAGTATTGGATGTAGGATGCTTTCTTCAGCAACCTGAGAATGAGGTTGAGAAAGATACTATTGGGAAATACATGTATTATTTAGATGATTATGAGAATAATTTGTATGGTCTTGACACTATTTATTATGAGACTAAGAGCTCTTATGTTATTAAAGATACAGTTTCGGCTCAGTATTATTATATAGATAATGTATTATCTAGACATTATATAATTGATGAGAATAAAGGCCATTTTGTCCCAATCTATGAAAATGATAATAAAAGATTTCATGAAAGAATGGAACCGATTGAAAGGTCTTGGTAATTATTTTTTGCATATGTATGTTTATAGTTCGTAAAAACAAATTTGCGGATACGTTGCCTGAAGAAGATTCCAATGGTTTGGCTAAATCTGATCTGAAACTGACGTAGTAACTGGATTAGATAAAGAGTACTATTTATATTAGATATCTTTTGATTTTATATATGAAAAGAGGGTATATCAGTTGCGATATACCCTCTTTTTTCGTTATATTTCATTTTTTTATGTATCTTTGTAAAATTCAATAGGTATAATTTGTGGAATGTTATGGCTGACGGATATATAGAAAGTAAGTTCGCTGACTATGAGAAGCGTAAGGCTGAGTGGGAGCAAAAGAAAAAACTAGGTTTAATTAGGAAGGTTAAGTCAAGCACTAATAACGATAAGAAATGAAAAGAATTATATATATATTCTGCACTTTATTGTTTGCAGTTTCATCTTTTGCGCAGTCTCAGTACGCCAGTAAAAAAGATTTGAAGGAGTACGACACTGCGGTCCTTTTGATGAACGAAGGTAAGTATAAGGAGGCTTTACCAAAGTTTCAGGCTTTGGTGAGGTCAAATAAAGAGTTTGTAGATGCTTCATGGTCTCTAGCCGAACTCTATGGCAAAATGGGTAATCCTGCCAAGAAACTATCCACTTTGGAAGCTATCGCAAAGCCTAAAATGCCACGATATTACAATACCTTGAACAGACTTGGCAAGGCATACCATGAGGAGTGTATGTATGAAAAAGCTATAGCTACATATTCCCTTGTACCTCCCAAGGAACAGACTTACTATAAAATGGCGCAGGCGGCCATTAAGCAGTGTCAGGATGGTATTGAGCTGGCAAGTGCTCCTGTTCCTTTCGTGTTTAAGAACATGGGCCCTAATATAAATACAGAGTATGACGATTATTGGCCCTCAATTACTGCTGACGAGAGCTATTTCTCAACAACAGTAAAAGTTGGAAGACTGGAAGGTGAAAGTGATTTTGGAAAAGGTGTTCATGAAGATATTTTTATTTCCAAGCAGCTGCCACAGGGCGGCTATTCAAAAATCCAGAATATCGGTTCCGCTATGAATACAATGAGCAACGAGGGTGCCCAGTGTTTTTCTCTTGACGGTAGATATATGTTCTTTATCGCTTGCGGCCGATCTGATGGTATTGGTGCCTGCGATATATACTATTCAATTCGTGAAGGAAATAAGTGGGGAAAGGCTATAAATCCAGGTGCTCCTCTTAATTCAAGGCATTGGGAGACTTATCCGAGCTTGTCTCCTACAGGAGAGTATCTTTATTTCGCCAGCAACAGACCTGGCGGTTTAGGTAAGAGTGATATATGGCGATGCAAGGTTACAATCAAGGACAACGGATTGCTTGAGTTTTCAGCTCCAGAGAATCTTGGAAAGCCAATAAATACTGCAGAGGATGAACTCAGTCCGTTTATTCATGCCGATGACCATACATTGTTTTTTTCGTCAAAAGGTATGAAAGGATTGGGTAAGTATGATATCTTCGTGTCATATAGAGACGATGAGGGTAAATGGAGCGAGCCCAAGAACCTAGGTTATCCATTGAACAGTTGTCGTGACGAGATTGGTTTCGTTATGAATGCTAAGGGTGATAAGGCCTATTATTCATCTGACGGTCAGGAAGATAACAAAAAGGGAAGAGAAATATACGAAATCAACCTAACCAAGACTGATGTGAAGCCGATGAAGAGTATGAAATATACTCGAGGCAAGATTGTCGAGGAAGAGACCGGCAAGCCTATCCAGACCAAGATAGAGGTTTATAGTATCAAGAACAGACAGAAAGTTTTTACTTCTGTGTCGGACAAGAGTACTGGAGAGTTCGTTTCATGTATGCCGGAGGATGAAGAGGTTGGAGTGAATGTTAACAAGAGAGGCTATATGCTTATCTCTGAGCATTTTGATAAAGGTAAGGATGCAAAGTTTGAAAAGGGAACAACCCTTGAAAAGATCGAGGTTGGCAAAAAGATAACTTTGAAGAACATTTTCTTTGATTTTGACAAGGCTACGCTTAAGCAGGTTTCTTATATAGAACTTAACAACCTTATATCGTTCCTTAAGACTAATCCGACTGTCCGTATCCGTCTTTGTGGACATACTGACAGCAAGGGTAACGCAGAATACAACAAGGTCTTGTCAAGTAATCGAGCCAAGGCAGCCTACGACTATCTTGTTAGCAAGGGTATTAAGGCTGACCGTTTGGAACATGTCGGATATGGAAAAGATCAGCCGATTGCTGATAATAAGACAGAAGAGGGTCGAGCAATGAATCGAAGAACTGAATTTATCGTAATAGGTAAATAGAAAGAATTAGGAAGGGTGTCAAGCAGAACGGTTAGACATCCTTCCCTTTTTTGTAGGTCTTCATCTTGCTCTGTATAAATAAAGAGGCTCAAAAGCAATATTGCTCTTGAGCCTCTTTGTATTTGTTTTTCTGAAATTCAGATTATGGGTGAACGAATGTTCCGATGTTGTCTCCGACAAATACTTTCTTTAGGTTTCCGACTACGTCCATATTAAATACGTAGATAGGCATCTTGTTCTCTTTGCAAAGAGCAGTAGCAGTGATGTCCATAACCTTCAAGCCACGAGAAAGAATCTCGTCGTATGAAATGTCATCGAACTTAGTGGCTGTCTTGTCCTTCTCTGGATCAGCTGTATAGATACCGTCAACACGTGTGCCCTTTAGCATTGCGTCCGCACCAATCTCTATAGCGCGAAGAGCAGAACCTGTATCTGTTGTGAAGTAAGGGCATCCTGTACCAGCAGTCATGATTGCCACACCTCCGTCAAGCATTGTCTCTACTGCCTTGTCTCGAGAATAGAACTCTCCGATAGGTTCCATGCGGATTGCAGTTAGAACTTTTGCCTTCTGGCCGATAGCGTTAAGTGCTGAGCAAAGAGCCATACCGTTGATTACTGTAGCAAGCATACCCATCTGGTCACCCTTTACACGATCGAATCCGACTTTGGCTCCGGACATTCCTCGGAATATATTTCCTCCTCCGATAACAATACCTACTTGAACACCCATGCCGCAAATTTCCTTAATCTGCTCGGCATACTGCATAAGTCTTGTTTCGTCAATACCATATCCCTTAGCTCCCTGTAATGATTCTCCGCTCAACTTTAGGAGAACTCTCTTAAATCTTGCCATATTTTTTAATAGTTTTTAACCCCGTTTAAGATTTTTTACAAAATAAATGTTAAAATTTCAAATATGCTAGCAAAAAAACGAAAAAAAGCTATTGTACATGAAAAAACTATCGCATACCTTTGCAATACAAGAAAGAAACAAAGGGTTCTTATTCATTTATGTTTAACTTAATGTATAGGAGATTACGAATATGAAAACAACAATTTTTGCAATGATATTGAGTGTGGCAGTTTCAATGAACCTTGCTGCACAGGACAGAGGACGTGCAACTTCACCAAGCACAAAGACTACTCAGCGCACTTCGTCATCATCGGCTACTAATGTAAGTGCTGCTCCCGCTACTCAGTCAACTCAGCGTGCAGAGTCTCGTCCTCAGCAGAGCGGAACTCGACCAGAGCAGAACACACATTCGAAGCCTGCAACAGTCAGCCATGCTCATGACAGCGGTGTCAACCGTAACGGTATGCACACTGACACAAAGAACAAGAACTTGGCTCCTCATCATGTAGCTCCAGAGAAGAACTACAAGAAGATGCCTAAGCAGGGACAGCATATTGCACCTCGTAAGGCAGAGAAGCATTCTCAGTACATCAAGCACAATGGAATCAACTTCTATTACAAGAATGGTGTGTTCTACAAGCACAATGGTAAGGAGTACATTGTTCACCGTGCTTACCCAGGTATGCGTGTTACTGTAATTCCAGAGGGACGCCATATTGTAATCGGCAATGTTCACTACTGGTACTACTATGGAACTTTCTACCGCTGGCTTGACCATGTTCGTGAGTATGAGGTAGTTGTTCCTCCTGTAGGTGCTATCGTAGAGAGTATTCCTGATGGTTACGAGAAGTTGGTTATCGCTGGAAACACTTACTATATTGTTAATGGTGTTCAGTATCAGGCTATCATTTATAACGGAGAAATCTGGTACGAGGTTATCAAAGTATTGGATTGATTAAAGTTTTAATACAAGGTAGGCTTTTTAGCCTACCTTTATTTTTGTTTAGGTCTGATGAGAAAGTTATTATTTATTTTTCTGACATTGTTTTTGTCAGTAAACACTTATTCTGAAAACAATAAGGGGTATAAACCTTTGAGTACCAAAGCAAAATCTGAGATATTGACAACTGTCTTTAATCATAAGGAACTCTTGCGTTTTTTTGATGATAGTCTTTCTTATGGATACAGTAAGCGTTATGTAATAAAGGCTAATGACGTCAGCGACTTAGAATTAAAAGTCTATAGCAAGGGTAAAAAGTTTGAGATTGAGAAAATGAATCAAGATGTTCAGAATGGTAGTCAAGGTGAGGAAAGTAGTATCAAAGTATATGAAGGTTGGAAGATCAGTTTTTGTTATGATGGAGGAACTGTCAATGCGCTGGGATCATTAGATGGTTACTATGAAGGTGTTGCTTTTAATTATATTTTGCGTAAAGTAAATGGCAGGTGGGTAATTAAAGAAGATGCTTCTTGGTTTTTTCATGTAGAAGATTAAAATGTATGTTATGAGAAAGATTTTAATTCTGGTTCTTGGATTATTTGTATCTGCAAACATATATCCTGAAAAAGATGTTAAGGAGTCTATAGTTTTTGATGATTCATTAACTGTTAAAGACAAGTCAGAGATATTGACAGCTGTTTTCAATAGTGAAGCTCTTTTATCTTACTTTGAAAATAATCTTTCATTAGTAAATTTTACAAAGGATTATGTGATTGAGAAAAATTCAGATATTGATAGGAATTTAGAAGCCTATACTGGCACTAAAAAGTTTAAAATCGAAAGAAATAGAGAAAAAGAGAGAGGCTGGGATATTCATTTCCAAGATAAAGATGGCATTGTTAAAGTCAAAGGTGTTTTAAGATATGAATACCATCACATAAGTTTTAGATATGAACTTAGCAAAGTAAATGGTAGTTGGGTAATCGACGATGATACATCCAGATTTACTCATATGGTGCAGTAAATTGTTTTATTTGATAAATTTATTTGTAACTTTGCTTTTGTTATACTAATCAGAATTATATGCAGCCATTAGCAGAGAGAATGAGACCAACATCTCTCGACAACTACATAGGACAAAAGCATTTGATAGGCGAAGGCACCGCACTCAGAAAGATGATTGAGCGCGGTCATATCAATTCGTTTATTCTTTGGGGACCTCCAGGGGTGGGAAAGACTACGCTTGCCGGTATCATTGCAAAGACTTTGGACATTCCGTTTTTTACGTTAAGTGCCGTAAGCTCTGGTGTAAAGGAGGTGAGAGAGACTATTGACAAGGCGAGCAAGAGCCGTTTCCTTGACCGTCCTTCTCCGATATTGTTCATAGACGAGATTCACAGATTCTCTAAGAGCCAGCAGGACAGCTTGCTCCAGGCAGTCGAGCAGGGTATTGTCACTTTGATAGGTGCGACTACAGAGAACCCTTCGTTTGAGATTATCACACCGTTGCTTTCCCGTTGCACTCTCTATACTTTGAACCATTTGAGTGACGAGGACTTGCTTGGTCTTGGCAATAAGGCAATAGCTACTGACGAGTATCTGAAGAAGAAGGACATTGAGTTGAAGGAGACTGCCGCTCTGCTTCGTTTCTCTGGAGGGGATGCACGCAAGTTCCTCAACAACCTTGATCTATGTATAGGAACATTCAAGGAGGGTGACAAGGTAGTCATTACTAATAACCTTGTTATCAATACTTTGCAACAGAAAGCTGTAACGTATGACAAGAAGGGAGATATGCACTATGACATTATCTCTGCCTTTATAAAGAGTATTCGTGGCTCTGATCCTGACGCAGCAATATATTGGCTGGCAAGAATGATTGAAGGAGGCGAAGACCCCAAATTCATAGCCCGAAGGATAGTCATTTCTGCGGCTGAAGATGTTGGGCTTGCTAATCCCAATGCTCTCCTTATTGCCAATGCTGCTTTCGATGCCGTGAACAAGATAGGTTGGCCTGAGGCAAGAATAGTGCTTGCAGAGGCGGTCGTCTATCTTGCGTCAAGTCCTAAGAGTAACACAGCATATAATGCAATAAACACTGCGCTTGAGTGTGTCAAGCAGACCGGGGACTTGCCTGTGCCTTTGCATTTGCGTAATGCTCCGACAAAGACTATGGAGCAGTTGGGCTACGGAGCTGACTATATCTATCCTCATGACTATCCCGCTCATTTTGCCTTGCAGCAGTATCTGCCTAATAATTTGGTGGGTTGGCAGCCTTATATGCCTGCTTGTAATAATCAAACGGAGTTGCAGATGAAGGCATATTTGCAGGCTATGTGGGGACCTAACAAGAAATATCAGTAATAAATAGAAAAAGAGAGAAGATTTTTGGTCTTCTCTCTTTTCCTCTAAAATAACAAATAACAAAGAACTTGGTTTAGGTCATGCCGTATATATTTATAATCAAAGTTTAGTTCAAATTAAAACGGAGGGGACCTGCACTTGCGAAAGTGCTAAATCTCATGCCGTTGCACTTGATTTTGTAGAGAGATGTTTCTTTATCCCTTACATTGTGCAAAGGTATATGTCAGGTCGGCAAATTTCCCGCACTTGATAAAAAAAGTGAAGAAAAAAAATCATTTTTTTTTTTATGTATGTTAATAGTTTGCCATACACAATAGCGTGAGATTTTTCGAATAGTGTATTGTTGTGCCTTTATGATTATTTTAGTGAAGCAATAAAATTCTGTGGATAAAATTATATTTTCAAAAATCCTAGTTTGATTAGTGAACTGCTGTTTTGAGGAGCAGAAAAGTCGAGGAGAAATATAATAAGTGTTATATTTTTTCAAATTCGTCCCTTTTACCTAAATCTTTGAAATTTTGATAAATAATCTCACTTTTTTACTCTTTTTCTTGTGTATATAAAAATAATGTTGTAATTTTGCTATCTCTAAGTAGAGTATACTAGTAAACTAAGTTAATTATTAATTAAGGTAAAAATTTTAAGAAATGCCTACTATTCAACAACTTGTTAGAAAGGGAAGAGCTAGTCTTGAGGACAAGAGTAAGTCTCCAGCACTTGATGCATGCCCACAGAGAAGAGGTGTTTGTATGCGTGTTTACACTACAACTCCTAAGAAGCCAAACTCTGCAATGCGTAAGGTTGCTCGTGTGAGATTGACAAACAAGAAAGAGGTTAACGCCTACATTCCAGGTGAGGGTCACAACCTACAGGAGCACTCAATCGTAATGGTTCGTGGTGGTCGTGTTAAGGACCTTCCAGGAGTTCGTTACCACATCGTTCGTGGTACTCTTGATACAGCAGGTGTAAACGGTCGTCTTCAGCGTCGTTCTAAGTATGGTGCTAAGCGTCCTAAGCCAGGACAGGCTGCTCCAGCAAAGGGAAAGAAGTAATAAGAAACTGATTTCTCAACTAGTAATTTCCTAATTAACACAATCAGTTTGAGTTTTACTGGTAGCAATGATGATTAAGGTTGAGTAAATGACTAAGCGAAGTCATTGAAGCGATTTGCAACCAAAACAAAAACTACTTTTTTATTTAAAAATGAGAAAAGCAAAACCTAAAAAGAGGGTTATCCTTCCAGACCCAATTTTTAATGAAGTGATGGTTACACGTTTTGTAAACCATTTGATGTACGACGGTAAGAAGAGTACTGCTTACGGTATCTTCTATTCTGCCCTTGAGAATGTTAAGGCTAAGTTTCCTAACGAGGAGAAGCAGCCGCTAGAGATTTGGAAGCAGGCACTAGAGAACGTTGCTCCTCAGGTTGAGGTTAAGTCACGTCGTGTCGGTGGTGCTACTTTCCAGGTTCCTACTGAGATCCGTGCTGAGAGAAAGGAGTCTATCTCTATGAAGAATCTAATCATCTTCGCTCGCAAGAGAGCTGGTCACTCAATGGCTGAGAAGTTGGCAGCAGAAATCGCTGACGCTTACAATAACCAGGGTGGTGCTTTCAAGAAGAAGGCTGATATGCACAAGATGGCTGAGGCTAACCGTGCTTTCGCTCACTTCAGATTCTAATTCTCAAGTTTATAACTTTTCAATTAAGAAAAAACAATGGCAAAAGCAGATTTGCATTTTACGAGAAATATCGGTATCATGGCTCACATCGATGCTGGTAAGACTACAACTTCAGAGCGTATCTTGTTCTATACAGGTCTTACTCACAAAATCGGTGAGGTTCACGATGGTGCTGCTACAATGGACTGGATGGTTCAGGAGCAGGAGCGTGGTATCACTATTACTTCAGCTGCAACTACTACATACTGGAAGTATCTTGACAAGAAGTACAAGATCAACTTGATTGATACTCCGGGACACGTTGACTTTACTGTTGAGGTTGAGCGTTCGCTTCGTATCCTTGATGGTGCTGTTGCTGCTTTCTGTGCAGTAGGTGGTGTTGAGCCTCAGTCAGAGACTGTATGGCGTCAGGCTGACAAGTACAATGTTCCTCGTATCTGCTACGTTAACAAGATGGACCGTTCTGGTGCAAACTTCTTTGATGTAGTTGCTCAGGTTAAGGAGGTTCTTGGTGCTAACCCATGTCCAATTCAGATTCCTATCGGTGCTGAGGAGACTTTCAAGGGTGTAGTTGACCTAGTTAAGATGAAGGCTATCGTATGGCATGACGAGACTATGGGTGCTGACTACGATGTAGAGGACATCCCTGCTGAACTTGTTGACGAGGCTAATGAGTGGAGAGAGAAGATGCTTGAGGCTGTTTCTGATTGTGATGACGCTATCATGGAGAAGTTCCTTGAGGGCGATCTAGAGTCAATCACAGAGGACGAAATCAAGACAGCTATCCGTAAGGGTACTCTTGCTATGAAGATATTCCCTATGGTATGTGGTTCTTCTTTCAAGAACAAGGGAGTTCAGACTATGCTTGATGCAGTTTGTGCTTACCTTCCTAGCCCACTTGATACTCCTGAGATCATCGGTTCTGAGGTAGGTAACGAGGACGCTAAGGTTGTTCGTCACCCAGACGAGGACGAGCCTCTATGTGCTCTTGCATTTAAGATTGCTACAGACCCTTACGTTGGTCGTCTTTGCTTCTTCAGAGTTTACTCTGGTAAGCTTGACGCAGGTTCTTATATCTTCAATACTCGTTCAGGTAAGAAGGAGCGTATCTCTCGTTTGTTCCAGATGCACTCTAACCACCAGAATCCAGTTGACTGTGTAGCCGCTGGTGATATAGGTGCTGGAGTTGGTTTCAAGGATATTCGTACAGGTGATACACTTTGTGGCGAGGAGGAGAGCTCTCACATGGTTCTTGAGTCTATGGAGTTCCCAGATCCAGTTATCGGTATCGCAGTTGAGCCTAAGTCTCAGGCTGATATTGATAAGCTTGGTATCGGTCTTGCTAAGCTTGCTGAGGAGGACCCAACATTTACTGTTAAGACAGACGAGCAGTCAGGTCAGACAGTAATCTCAGGAATGGGTGAGCTTCACCTTGATATCATCATCGACCGTCTTCGTCGTGAGTTCAAGGTAGAGTGTAATCAGGGTCGTCCACAGGTTAACTACAAGGAGGCTATTACTCAGACAGTTGATCACAAGGAGGTTTACAAGAAGCAGTCTGGTGGTCGTGGTAAGTTCGCTGATATCGTAGTTAAGGTTGGTCCTGCTGACGAGGGATTCCAGGGTTCACTTCAGTTCGAGGATATCGTTAAGGGTGGTAACATTCCTAAGGAGTTCATCCCATCTATCCAGAAGGGATTCCAGGCAGCTATGAAGAACGGTGTTCTTGCAGGCTTCCCAGTTGATCAGTTGAAGGTTGTCGTTGTGGATGGTTCTTACCACCCAGTGGATTCAGACCAGCTTTCTTTCGAAATCGCTGCTAACCTTGCATTCAAGGCTGCTTGTGCTAAGGCTCGTCCAGTTCTTATGGAGCCTATCATGAAGCTTGAGGTTGTTACTCCTGAGGAGAACATGGGAGATGTTATCGGTGACCTTAACAAGCGTCGTGGTCAGGTTGAGGGTATGGAGACTAGCCGTTCTGGTGCTAGAATCGTAAAGGCTAAAGTTCCATTGGCTGAGATGTTCGGTTATGTAACTTCTTTGCGTACTATCACTTCAGGTCGTGCAACTTCTTCTATGGAGTTCTCTCACTATGCTGAGGTTTCTGCTTCAATCGCTAAGGCTGTTGTTACAGAGGCTAAAGGTAGAGCTGATCTATTGTAATAAAAACAATGAGGTGGTCTGCTTCAAGAGTGAAGCAGACACCTTATATAATATTAATTAATGTTTTTTTAAGATTCAAAGCGATGAGTCAAAAAATCAGAATCAAACTTAAGTCTTTCGACCACAACTTGGTAGATAAGTCTGCTGAGAGAATCGTTAAGACAGTTAAGGCTACAGGTGCCGTTGTAAGTGGTCCAATTCCTCTTCCAACTCACAAGCGTATTTTCACAGTTAACCGCTCTACTTTCGTTAACAAGAAGAGCCGTGAGCAGTTCCAGCTATCTTCATTCAAGAGATTGATTGATATCTATAGCTCAACTTCAAAGACTGTGGATGCACTTATGAAGCTTGAGTTACCAAGCGGTGTAGATGTAGAGATTAAGGTTTAATTTTATTATTTAATAATCGAAAAGAAATGCCAGGATTATTAGGAAAGAAAATCGGAATGACTTCCGTTTTCAGTGCCGAGGGTAAGAATGTACCATGCACTGTTATCGAATTGGGTCCTTGTGTTGTAACACAGGTAAAGACTCTTGAGAAAGATGGCTACAAAGCTCTTCAGCTAGGCTTCGACGAGAAGAAGGAGAAGAACACTACTAAGGCTGAGCTAGGTCACTTCAAGAAGGCTGCTACAACACCAAAGAGACACTTGGCCGAGTTCAAAGAGTTCGATAAGGAGTACAATTTGGGTGATGTTATCACTGTTGACATGTTCAACGAGTCTGACTTCGTAGATGTAATCGGTACATCTAAGGGTAAGGGATTCCAGGGTGTTGTTAAGCGTCATGGATTCGGCGGAGTACAGCAGTCAACACATGGTCAGCACAACCGTCTAAGAGCTCCAGGTTCTATTGGTGCTTGTTCTTATCCTGCTATCGTATTCAAGGGAATGCGTATGGCTGGACGTATGGGAGGTTCACAGGTAACTGTACAGAATCTTCAGGTTTTAAAGGTTATTCCTGAGAGTAACATTCTTGTTGTTAAGGGTTCTCTACCAGGAGCTAAGGGTTCAATTGTAATTGTTAATAAGTAATGGAATTAAGCGTATATAACGTAAAGGGACAGGACACAGGACGCAAGGTCACTTTGAACGATTCTATCTTTGGAATTGAGCCTAATGATCACGTTTTGTACTTGGCTGTAAAGCAGTACCTAGCTAACCAGCGTCAGGGTACTCACAAGTCTAAGGAAAGAAGTGAGGTTTCTGGTAGTACTAAGAAGCTTGGTCGTCAGAAAGGTGGCGGTGGAGCTCGTCGTGGTGATATCAACTCTCCAGTTCTAGTAGGTGGTGGTCGTGTATTTGGTCCAAAGCCACGTGACTATTCTTTCAAGTTGAACAAGAAGGTTAAGCGCCTTGCTCGTAAGTCAGCTTTGTCTTACAAGGCTAAGGAGAATGCTATCATAGTTGTAGAGAACATCAATTTTGATGCTCCAAAAACTAAAAATTATGTAGCTTTCGTTGAAAATTTGAAAGTTTCTGACAAGAAGAGCGTTTTAGTTTTGTCTGAACCTAACAAAAACGTAACTTTGTCAGCGCAGAACTTGCAGAAGGCTCAGGTAATTGTTACTCCAGAGCTTAATACTTATAAGATTTTGAACGCAAAATGCTTGCTTTTGACTGAGGGAGCACTTGCACAACTTGAGGAAACTCTTAAAGATTAAATTTAGACATGGGAATCATTTTAAAGCCAATCGTTACGGAGAAGGTAACTGATCTTCAGGATAAGTTCAATCGTTACGGTTTTCGTGTTGTAAGCAGTGCTACTAAGGCTCAGATCAAGGCTGCAGTAGAGGATACTTATAATGTCAAGGTTTTGTCTGTCAACACTATGCGTGTTGACGGCAAGAACAAGAGCCGTTATACAAAGGCTGGTGTGATCTCTGGCAAGATGGAGTCATACAAGAAGGCTTTGGTAACCTTGAAGGAAGGTGAGTCAATTGACTTTTATAGCAATATTTAATATAAAAAATGGCTGTTCGTAAATTCAAGCCCACAACACCGGGGCAGAGACACAAAGTTATTGGCGCGTTTGAGACAATTACCTCAAGCGCTCCAGAAAAATCTCTTGTGAAGGGAATGAGAAAGACTGGTGGTCGCAACAATGTCGGTAAGATGACAATGCGTTACATCGGTGGAGGACACAAGAGAAAGTACAGAGTAATTGATTTTAAGAGAGAGAAAGATGGTGTGCCAGCAGTTGTAAAGACAATCGAGTACGATCCAAATCGTTCAGCTCGTATTGCTCTTCTATTCTATGCTGATGGAGAGAAGCGCTACATTCTTGCACCTAGTGGACTACAGGTAGGTCAGACTATTCTTTCAGGTGCTG
Source organism: Paludibacteraceae bacterium (assembly GCA_024401535.1). Classification (GTDB taxonomy): domain Bacteria; phylum Bacteroidota; class Bacteroidia; order Bacteroidales; family Paludibacteraceae; genus UBA1723. Next base: position 13,677 of record JAKSKX010000009.1, read on the forward strand.
AAGCTGCGCCAGAGGTTGGTAATGCACTTCCTTTGCAGAACATCCCATTGGGTACTGTTATCCATAACTTGGAGCTTCGTCCAGGTCAGGGTGCTGCCCTTGTTCGTTCCGCAGGTACTTTTGCTCAATTAACTTCTCGTGAAGGCAAGTATGCTATCGTAAAGCTTCCTTCAGGAGAGACTCGTATGATATTATGTACTTGTAAGGCAACTATCGGTACAGTAGGTAACTCAGACCACGCTCTTGAGGCTTCTGGTAAGGCTGGACGCTCTCGCTGGTTAGGTCGCCGTCCTCGTACTCGTGCCGTAGTTATGAACCCAGTTGATCACCCAATGGGTGGTGGTGAAGGTCGTCAGTCTGGAGGTCATCCTAGATCTCGTAAGGGTCTATTGGCTAAGGGCTACAAGACTAGATCTCCTAAGAAGGCTTCTGATAAGTACATCATTGAGAGAAGAAAGAAATAATTGATTTAGAGTATTTTTTATGAGTAGATCATTAAAAAAAGGTCCATATATCAATCTTAAGCTTGAGAAGAAGGTTCTTGCTATGAACGAGTCAGGCAAGAAGGCTGTTGTCAAGACATGGGCTAGAGCTTCAATGATATCTCCTGACTTTGTCGGTCATACTATTGCAGTTCACAACGGAAATAAATTTATTCCGGTTTTTGTTACTGAGAACATGGTAGGTCATAAGCTTGGCGAGTTCTCTCTAACACGTAACTTTAGAGGTCACGGTGGTAATAAGAAGAAGTAATCGTGATTAGAATTAATTAAAAGTTCGAGAAAAACAAATGGGTTCAAGAAAAAGAATATCAGCTGAAGGAAGAAAAGAGAACAACAAGTCTCTTTATTTCGCTAAGTTGAATGATGTTCCTACTTCTCCACGCAAGATGCGTCTTGTTGCTGACCTTGTGCGTGGTATGGAGGCGTACAGAGCTATGAGCGTGCTTAGATACTCTACTAAGGAGTGTTCTATCAAGCTTGAGAAGCTTCTTCGCTCTGCTATCGCTAATTGGGAGCAGAAGAATGAGAAGAAGGCCGAGAGCGGTGAGCTTTATGTTTCAAACATTTTTGTTGATTCAGCTCGTCAGCTTAAGAGACTTCGTCCAGCTCCACAGGGTAGAGGTTACAGAATTCGTAAGCGTTCGAATCATGTAACTATTTATGTAGACGCTATCGCTAACAAAGTAAACGACTAAGCAAGATGGGACAGAAAGTTAATCCAGTAGCCAATCGTCTAGGTATTGTAAGAGGTTGGGATTCTAATTGGTACGGAAGAAAGTACGGCGATCTTATTCTTGAGGATTCTAAGATTCGTCAGTATCTTGGTGAGCGTCTTGCTAAGGCTAGTGTCTCGAGAATTGTTATCGAGCGTACACTTAAACTTGTTACTATCACTATTTGCACAGCTAAGCCTGGTATTATTATCGGTAAGAATGGTGCTGAGGTAGAGAAGCTAAATGAGGAGTTGAAGAAGATCACTGATAAGGATGTTCAGATCAACATTTTCGAAGTTAAGCGTCCTGAGCTTGATGCTGTTATCGTAGCTAATAACATCGCTCGTCAGATTGAGGGTAAGATAGCTTATCGTCGTGCTACTAAGATGGCTATCACTTCTACTATGAAGCTTGGTGCTGAGGGTATCAAGGTGCAGGTTTCTGGTCGTCTAAACGGTGCTGAAATGGCGCGTTCAGAGATGTACAAAGAGGGTCGTACTCCTCTTCACACTTTCCGTGCTGATATCGACTATGCTCAGACTGAAGCTTTGACTAAGGTGGGTATTATCGGTGTTAAGGTATGGATTTGCCGTGGTGAGGTTTATGGCAAGAAGGATCTTTCTCAGAATTTCACTTCTGCTAAGGAAGGTTACCGCGCTAATAATGCTCCTGCTGGAAACAAGGGTGGTTTCAAGCGTAGAAAGAAACAATCTGTTTAAGACTTTAATTCAGAAGTAAGATGTTACAACCTAAGAAAACTAAGTTTAGAAGACAGCAGAAGGGCCGTGCAAAAGGTATTGCACACCGCGGTGATCAATTGGCTTTTGGTTCTTTTGGTATCAAGGTTCTAGGTACTAAGTGGATTACAGGTCGCCAGATTGAGGCGGCTCGTGTGGCTGTCACAAGATACATGCAGCGTCAAGGTCAGATTTGGATCAGAGTTTTCCCTGACAAACCAATCACTAAGAAACCTGCTGACGTACGTATGGGTAAGGGTAAGGGTAATCCTGAAGGTTTCGTTGCTAGCGTAACTCCAGGTAGAATTCTAATTGAGGTAGAAGGTGTTCCTTTTGAGGTTGCAAAAGAGGCTCTTCGCCTAGGAGCTCAGAAGTTGCCTGTAACTACTAAGTTCGTAGTACGTCGTGACTATGATGCTTCAAATCAAAATGCATAATTATGAAGGTAGCAGATATTAAGAATTTGTCAAGCAAAGAGCTTCAAGAGAAGTTGGTTGCTGAAGAGGCTAGATTGAATCGTATGCGTCTTGACCATGCGATTACTCCCTTGCAGAATTCATCTCAGATCAGAACTCTTCGTCGCGATATCGCACGTATGAAGACTATTTTGAGCCAGAACGAGTCAAATGCTAAGTAAATTTAGAGTTTGAGAAAATGAGAAATTTAAGAAAAGAGAGACAGGGTGTTGTTTCTAGCAACAAGATGGATAAGACTATCACTGTTGCTATTAAGTGGAAGGAGAAGCACCCAATTTATCAGAAGTTTGTCAACAAGACTAAGAAGTACCATGCTCACGATGAGAAGAACGAGTGCAATATTGGTGATGTTGTCAGAATTATGGAGACTCGTCCTTTGAGCAAAACAAAGAGATGGAGATTAGTTTCAATTGTTGAAAGAGCTAAGTAGTAGTTATGATACAGCAAGAATCAAGATTGACTATAGCAGATAACAGTGGCGGTAAGGAGGCATTGTGTATCCGCGTCCTAGGTGGTACTAAGAAAAGATATGCCACTGTAGGTGATATTATTGTTGTGACTGTTAAGAGTGTTATCCCTTCTAGTGATATGAAAAAGGGTGCGGTTTCTAAGGCTGTCGTAGTTCGTACTAAGAAAGAGGTACGCCGTGCTGATGGCTCTTACATCCGTTTCGATGATAACGCTTGCGTTCTATTGAATGGTGCAGGAGAGATGAGAGCTAGCCGTATTTTCGGTCCTGTTGCTCGTGAGCTTCGTGCTACTAATATGAAGATTGTTTCTTTGGCTCCTGAAGTTCTATAATGTTAAAAAGTAAGGTAATGAGTAAGTTACATATTAAGAAGGGTGACTTGGTTTACGTTCTTGCAGGTAAGGACAAAGGTAAGACAGGAAAGGTGCTTTCTGTATTGGTAGACGCTAATCGTGCTATCGTGGAGGGTGTAAACATTGTTTCTAAGAATGTTAAGCCAAGCGCTCAAAATCCTCAGGGTGGTATCGTTAAGAAAGAGGCTGCTATTCATGTCTCTAATCTTAACTTGGTAGATCCTAAGTCTGGAAAGCCTACACGCGTTGGTGTTAAACTTGTGGACGGAAAGAAGGTTCGTTTCGCTAAAAAGTCTGGGGAGGTTATCAAATAATGAATACAGCTAGTTTAAAGCAGGAGTACAAGGAGCGTATCGTTCCTACTCTTATGAAGGAGTTTGGTTACAAGTCAGTAATGCAGGTTCCAGTTCTAGAGAAGATCGTTATCAATCAGGGTCTAGGTGAGGCTGTTGCAGATAAGAAGGTTATTGAGATTGCAATCAATGAGCTTACTGCTATCACAGGTCAGAAGGCTGTACCTACTCTTTCTAAGAAGGATATCTCTAACTTTAAGTTGAGAAAGAAGATGCCTATCGGTGTCCGTGTTACTTTGAGAAGAGAGAGAATGTACGAGTTCCTTGAGAGACTTATCCGCGTTGTCCTTCCTCGTATCCGTGACTTCAACGGTATACAGTCTAAGCTTGACGGTAGAGGTAATTACACACTTGGTGTTACTGAGCAGATTATCTTCCCTGAGATCAACATCGATTCTATCTCAAAGCTTTTGGGTATGAACATTACTTTCGTTACATCAGCTGCTACTGATGAGGAAGGTTTTGCTTTGTTGAAGGAATTTGGATTACCATTTAAAAAGTAATTTAGACAATGGCAAAAGAATCAATGAAAGCTCGCGAGGTAAAGCGAGCTAAGCTTTGTGCTAGATACGCTGAGAAACGTGCTCAGTTGAAGGCAGAGGGTAGATATGAGGAACTTCAGAATCTACCTAAGAACGCTTCACCAGTAAGACTTCACAATCGTTGCAAGATTACAGGAAGACCTAAGGGTTACATGCGTTTGTTCGGTATCTCAAGAATTCAGTTCCGTGAGATGGCTTCAGCTGGTCTTATCCCTGGCGTTAAGAAGGCAAGTTGGTAATAATTTTTTTAGTTTAAATATTGTCAGGGTTACCTGATCAATTTAATTAATTTTTTATGACAGATCCAATAGCAGATTTTTTGACTAGAATGAGGAATGCTATTAGAGCTAATCACAGAGTGCTCGATGTTCCTGCTTCTAATCTAAAAAAGGAGATCACAAAGATATTGCTTGACAAGGGCTATATCTTGAATTACAAGTTTGTTGAGGAAGGTCCTCAGGGTTCAATCAAGATTGCCTTGAAGTATGACGCAGTCAACAAGGTTAATGCAATTAAGAACTTGGTTAGAGTTTCTACTCCAGGTTTGCGTAAGTATGTAGGTTACAAGGATATGCCAAAGGTTTTGAACGGCCTAGGTATAGCTATCGTTTCTACATCAAAGGGAGTCATGACTGACAAGGAAGCTCGTGACCTTAAAGTTGGTGGTGAAGTATTGTGTTACGTTTATTAATGGGAGGTATAAGAAATGTCAAGAATAGGTAAGTTGCCAATCAGCATTCCTTCTGGTGTTACTGTATCTTTCAAGGATAATGTAATCGCAGTAAAGGGTTCAAAAGGAGAGTTGTCTCAGTGGATCGATCCTTCAATTGAGGTTAAGGTAGAGGATGGTCAGATTTCTTTTAATAGATCTTCTGAGGATGCTGAGTTTCGTTCAAAGCATGGTCTTTATCGTGCGCTAGTCAACAATATGGTTGTTGGTGTTACTGAGGGATATCGCAAGACTCTAGAGTTGGTCGGAGTTGGATACCGTGTTTCTAATCAGGGACAGACAATCGAGTTCTCTTTGGGTTACACTCACGCAATTTTCTTGCAGTTGCCTACTGAGATTAAGATTGAGACTAAGAGTGAGAAGAACCAGAATCCAATTGTGATTCTTGAGAGTTGCGATAAGCAGCTACTTGGTCAAGTTTGCGCTAAGATTCGCTCATTCCGTAAGCCAGAGCCTTACAAGGGTAAGGGTATTAAGTTTGTCGGTGAGCAGATCAGAAGAAAGGCTGGTAAGTCTGCTGGTGCTAAGTAACATTAATTATTATTTGTTATGACAGATAAAAATCTTAGAAGAATCAAGATAAAGAAGAGTATCAGAAGTAAGGTTTCTGGTACTGCTTCAAGACCTCGTATGACTGTGTTCAGAAGCAACAAGCAGATTTATGTTCAGGTTGTTGATGACCAGAAGGGTGCTACTATCGTTTCTGCTTCATCTCTTAAGCTAGCTGATAAGGTTACAAAGAAGGAGCAGGCCGCTAAGGTAGGTGAGGTTATTGCAAAAAAGGCTATCGAGGCTGGTATCTCAGAGGTAGTCTTTGATAGAAATGGTTATTTGTATCATGGACGTATCAAGGAGTTGGCTGATGCTGCTCGTAACGGTGGTCTTAAATTTTAATTGTTATGGCAGTAGATACTAAGAATATCAAGGCTACTAGCTCTGATGTAGAGCTTAAGGATAGATTGGTTGCCATCAACCGTGTAACTAAGGTTACAAAGGGAGGTCGTGCATTCAGTTTCGCAGCTATCGTTGTTGTTGGTAATGAGGCTGGTGTTGTTGGATACGGACTTGGAAAGGCAAGTGAGGTTACAGCAGCAATTGCTAAGGCAGTAGAGGCAGCAAAGAAGAACGTTGTAAAGGTCCCTGTTCTTAAGGGTTCAATCCCTCACGAGACTGTTGCTAAGTTCGGTGGTGCTGATGTATTGTTGAAGCCAGCGTCTCACGGTACAGGAGTTAAGGCAGGAGGTGCCATGCGTGCTGTTCTTGAGAGCGTAGGTATCACAGATGTGCTTGCTAAGTCTAAGGGTTCTTCCAACCCTCACAACTTGGTTAAGGCAACTATCAAGGCTCTTACTGAGCTTCGTGATCCTTATACAGTTGCTCAGAACAGAGGTATTTCTATGGATAAAGTTTTTAAAGGATAATTACTTATGGCTACTATCAAAATTAAGCAAGTTAGAAGTAAGATTGGTTGTCCAAAGAAGCAGAAGGCTACACTTGAAGCTTTGGGTTTGAAGAAGATCAATGCTGTAGTTGAGCTTGAGGATACACCTTCTGTTTTGGGTATGGTTAACGCTGTTAAGCAGCTAGTGGTTGTAATTAAGTAATTAGAAAGAGTTATGGATTTAAGTTCATTGAAACCTGCTCTAGGTTCTGTTAAGACTAGAAAGAGAATCGGTCGTGGTCCTGGTTCTGGACTTGGAGGAACATCTACTAGAGGTCATAAGGGTGCTAAGTCACGTTCTGGTTATTCAAGAAAGATTGGTTTTGAGGGTGGTCAGATGCCTTTGCAGAGACGTCTTCCTAAGTATGGTGAGATGCATGTTTGCAAGCCAACTGTTTATAAGGCAATCAATTTGTCTGATATCCAGGCTGTTTGTGATGCTAAGGGTCAGAATGTAGTTAATAAGGAGCTTCTTGTTAGCTGCGGTTTGGCTAGTGCTTCTGACAATATCAAGGTTTTGGGTAACGGAACGCTATCTGCTAAGGTTAAGGTAGAAGCTGCTGCTTTCTCTAAGAGCGCAGTTGCTGCTATCGAGGCTGCTGGTGGAAGTGTAGAAATCAAGAAGTAATGAAAGCAATTCAAACGATAAAAAATATTTGGAAGATAGAAGATTTGAGAACTAGAATTCTCTTTACAATTCTTCTTGTTACTATATATCGTTTTGGATCATTTATAGTTCTTCCGGGTATTATACCGGAAGGACTTGCACTTGAAAAACAGACTGAAGAGGGACTTATGTCTCTTTTGAACATGTTTTCAGGTGGTGCTTTCTCTAATGCTTCAATTTTTGCTCTTGGTATTATGCCATATATCTCGGCTTCTATTGTTATACAGCTTTTGACTATTGTATTTCCTGCAATTCAAAAGAAGCAAAAGGAGGGTGAGAGTGGACATAAGAAGATTACTCAGTACACAAGATACTTGACTGTATTCATTTTGTTGGTTCAGGGTTTTGCTTACCTTGTCAACTTAAAGATACAGTCTCCTGCCGCATTCCCTAATGGTGTAGAGAATAACATGTTCTTCATGATATCTTCTGTTATCTTGATGTGCGCAGGTAGTATGTTTGTTATGTGGTTAGGAGAGAGAATTACTGACAAGGGTATTGGTAATGGTATTTCATTCATTATCTTGATCGGTATTCTTGCTCGTTTCCCAAGTGCTATAGTTAAACAGTTCGTTTCTGCTCTTGAGGGTAATGACGGAGGTTTGATTACGTTCTTCCTTGAGTTGGTTCTATTGTTCGTTTTGATTATGGCAGCTATTGCACTTGTTCAGGGTATTCGTCGAATCCCTGTTCAGTATGCAAAGCAGATTACTGCAACAAAAAGAGTTGAAGGTGTTCGTAGGTATATACCTTTGAAGGTTAATGCCGCTGGAGTTATGCCTATCATCTTTGCTCAAGCGCTAATGTTTATTCCTTTGGCAATTTTGCCTTTTGTTGCAAGTGATGAAACTGTTCAGTACGTTCAAAGCTTTATGGATATCAATAGTTGGAAGTATAACTTGATTTTTGCGGTCATGATTATACTCTTCACTTATTTCTATACAGCTATCACAATTCAGCCACAGAACATGGCAGAGGATTTGAAGCGTAATGAAGGTTCCATACCAAAAGTAAAACCTGGTGCAGACACAGCAGAGTACATTGATGATGTGATGTCAAAAATTACTCTACCAGGCGCAATTTTCTTGGCTATTTTGGCTGTTATGCCTTCCATTGTTACTGGTCTTATTAGTGTTAATAGCCAGTTCGCTCAGTTCTTCGGTGGTACTTCTTTGTTGATCATGGTTGGAGTTGTGCTTGATACACTTCAGCAGGTTGAAGGTCATCTTTTGATGCATCACTATGACGGATTGATGGAAGGTGGTCAGATTAGAGGAAGAAATGGAATTATTGCTCAAGAATCAATCTAATTAGTAGTTATGGCTAAACAGGCAGCTATTGAGCAAGATGGTGTTATATTGGAGGCCTTGTCTAATGCAATGTTTAAAGTTGAATTAGAGAATGGCCACCAGTTAACAGCACACATTTCGGGAAAAATGCGAATGCATTATATTAAGATTTTACCTGGAGACAAGGTGAGGGTCGAGATTTCCCCTTATGATTTGTCTAAGGGAAGAATTGCTTTTAGATACAAATAGTAATAAGATGAAAGTTAAGGCTTCTATCAAAAAACGTACTCCTGAGTGCAAAATTGTACGTAGAAAGGGACGTTTGTACGTTATTAACAAAAAAAATCCTAAGTATAAGTTACGTCAAGGATAAATTTTTATTATTTTTGCAAAAAAAATAAGATTTTATGGCAGTAAGAATTGTCGGTGTGGATCTTCCACAGAACAAAAGAGGTGAGATTGGATTGACTTATATCTATGGTATTGGCCGTAGTGCAGCTTCCAAGATCCTTAACGAGGCTGGCGTTGATGTTAACATCAAGGTAAAGGATTGGACAGATGATCAGGCAGCTAAGATTCGTGAGATTATTGGCGCTAATTACAAGGTCGAGGGAGACCTTCGTTCTGAAGTTCAGCTAAACATCAAGAGATTGATGGATATCGGTTGTTACCGTGGTATTCGTCACCGTCTTGGTTTGCCTCTACGTGGTCAGAGTACTAAGAACAACGCACGTACAAGAAAGGGTAAGAAGAAGACAGTTGCTAACAAGAAGAAGGCAACTAAGTAATAAGCCTCATAAGTAGATAAAAAATGGCAAAAAAAGTAGTAGCAACAAAGAAAAGAGTAGTAAAAGTAGATGCTAATGGTCAGTTGCATGTACACAGCTCTTTTAACAACATCATCGTTTCTTTGACTAATTCTGAGGGTCAGGTTATTTCTTGGTCTTCAGCTGGAAAGATGGGTTTCCGTGGTTCTAAGAAGAACACTCCATACGCTGCTCAGATGGCAGCTCAGGATTGTGCTAAGGTCGCTTACGATCTTGGTTTGAGAAAGGTGATCGCTTATGTTAAGGGTCCTGGTAATGGTCGTGAGTCTGCAATCCGTACAGTACACGGTGCAGGTATCGAGGTAACTGAGATTAGAGATGTTACACCACTACCTCATAATGGTTGTCGACCACCTAAGAAGCGTAGAGTTTAATTCAATTTATTAATTGTTCTAATCTTTTCGGTTTTGAATGATTGCAATTGAATCCTCTCTGCAATCGCGGCTACAAAGTTAAAGAGATTAGGCACTAAATTTTAGAAAGAATGGCTAGATATATTGGCCCTAAAACTAGAATTTCTAGAAAGTTTGGTGAAGCTATCTTTGGTCCAGATAAGGTTCTTAAGAATAGAAATTTCCCTCCTGGACAGCATGGCGTTAACAAGAGAAAGAAGACATCTGAGTATGGTACTCAGTTGAACGAGAAGCAGAAAGCTAAGTACACTTATGGAGTGCTAGAGCGTCAGTTCCGTAACCTTTTTGACAAGGCTGCTAGAGCTAAGGGTATTACTGGTGAGATTTTGCTTCAGTTGTTGGAGTGCCGTCTAGATAACATCGTATTTAGATTGGGTATAGCTCCTACTAGAGCAGCTGCTCGTCAGTTGGTTTCTCACAAGCACATCGTTGTTGATGGTGAAGTTGTGAACATCCCTTCATATTCAGTTAAGCCAGGTCAGGTTATTGGTGTTCGTGAGAAGTCAAAGTCTTTAGAGGTAATCGCTGAATCTTTGTCAGGATTTAATCACAGTAAGTATGCTTGGTTAGAGTGGGATAACAATGAGATGGCTGGTAAGTATCTTCATATCCCTGAGCGTGCTGATATTCCTGAGAACATCAAGGAGCAGCTAATCGTAGAATTGTACTCTAAATAATAATTAGTCCATGGCTATACTTGCATTTCAAAGACCCGATAAAGTAATAATGTTGGAGGCCGACAACTTTCATGGAAAGTTCGAGTTTCGTCCTCTTGAGCCTGGTTATGGCAACACTGTTGGTAATGCACTAAGACGCATTTTGCTCTCTTCTCTAGAGGGTTTTGCGATTACTTCTATTAAGATTAGTGGCGTTAACCACGAGTTTGATGTTATACCTGGTGTAATCGAAGATGTCACTAATATCATTCTTAACTTGAAGCAGGTTCGTTTCAAGAAGAAGGTTGACGAATTCGAGGAAGAGAAGGTGACTATTTCTGTTTCGGGAACAGAAGTGTTCAAGGCTGGGGATATCTCAAAATGTTTAACTGGATTCGAGGTCTTGAATTCTGATTTCGTTATTTGTCACGTAGATCCAAGCGCTTCCTTCACTATTGAGATGAAGATTGCAAAGGGTAGGGGATATGTGCCAGCTGACGAGAATAAGACTCCAGATTCTGAAATCGGTGTTATTGCTATCGACTCTATTTATACTCCAATCAGAAATGTAAAGTATTCTGTAGAGAATTTCCGAGTAGAGCAAAAGACTGATTATGAGAAGTTGGTTATCGAGATCGATACAGACGGATCTATACATCCAAAAGACGCTCTAAAGGAGGCTGCTAAGATTTTGATTTATCACTTTATGTTGTTCTCTGATGAGAGAATTACATTAGATGCTAGCGTCGATGGTGATAATGAGGAGTTTGACGAGGAGGTATTGCATATGAGACAATTGCTTAAGACTAGATTGGTCGATATGGATTTGTCTGTACGTGCGCTTAATTGTCTAAAGGCTGCTGACGTTGATACTCTTGGTGAGTTGGTTGTCTTTAACAAGGCTGATTTGTTGAAGTTCAGAAACTTCGGTAAGAAGTCTCTAACAGAGTTGGATCAGTTGCTTGATAATCTCAACTTGTCTTTCGGCATGGACATTTCAAAATTCAAATTAGATAAAGAGTAAATAAAATGAGACACAATAAGAAATTCAACCATCTTGGAAGAACTAAGGCTCATCGCGATGCTTTGCTTTCGAACATGGCTTGTTCTTTGATCAAGGCTAAGAGAATTAACACTACTTTGGCTAAGGCAAAGGAACTACGAAAGTACGTAGAGCCTCTATTGACTAAGTCTAAGGATGATTCTACTTCTTCTCGTCGTGTTGTATTCAGTTACCTACAGGATAAGGAAGTTGTTAAAGAGTTGTTCCAGGATGTAGCTCAGAAGATTGCTAACCGTCCAGGTGGATACACTCGTATCATTAAGACTGGTTTCCGTCTAGGTGATGCTGCAGAAATGTGCTTCATCGAGCTTGTTGACTACAACGAGAATATGCTTAAGTCTGACGCACCTAAGAAGGCTACAAGAACTCGTCGTTCTTCTAAGAAGAAGGCAGAGGCTGCAGAGGCTGAGGTAGTTGCTGAGGAGAAAGCTGCTGAGTAATAGTTATAATCCCCTGCACTATGTATAAAGTGTAGGGGATTTTTGTTTTTTCTTAAAAAGGATAGGGGCTATGTATAGTTTCGCTTTTGCACTTATAAACAGTAGATTATCATATAAAGACTCGTTGGAGGCTTATACTCGTTATCGCCAAAACCCTAAGGATTTTCTTGATTCCAATCCTCGGTTCAAGGAGATTTGCGAGGACTCTTATCTTTCTTTTGAAAAAGAGATTGAAATTACTCAGAAACAAGGAATTTGTTCTTGTTTGATTGATGACATCCAATATCCCAAATTACTAAAAGAATGTAGTGATGCACCTCTGCTGCTATATTCAAATTTTATGTTGGATCCTGCCATTCAGAAGTTCATTACTATCGTAGGATCCCGAGCATGTACGGAGTTAGGCAAGCAGTATGCAAGGGAAATAGTTGAAAAAATTGCTAAATGTTATCCCGGTTATGTAATTGTGACTGCTTCTGTACCAGGCATTGCTAACGTGGTTAGAGAACATGCCGCAACATTGAATGTCCCAGTTGTCACTGTTCTTGGTACTGGTTTTCAACACATGCACATGTATGGAAGTGCTTTGCCATTTACAAATTGCATTTCTTCTCATCTTTGCGTTCAAAGGCCATCAAAGTCCGATTATATTCTAGCAAATATTATATTAGCAGGAATTTCTGAGAAGATAATTGTTGTTGAGAGTGGGGAGAAAAGCGGATGCATTGATGTTGCCAAAAGGGCATTGGATTATGGTCATGACGTCTATACTGTTTTCGGACCTAATCTGACAGACTCTTTTTCAGGTAATTTTGCTTTGGTTAATTCCAACATCGCAACTGACTATAATAATTTATTTCCTTTTCCTGTAGTATGAAACAAATAGAGAAATACATAACTAGCATTTGTTTGTTCTTGTTGGTAATGGTATCTGCAAGGGCAGACATTTTTGAGTTTAAATATGACACGGAATCAATGTCGGCAGTTTTGACGGCTGTGTCAAAAGAAGCAAAGGGAGAAATTGTACTGCCGTCGTCAATTGAGTCGAACGGTAAATTATATTATGTAACCGCAGTAGGTAAAACTGCATTCAAGGGGTGTAAGAAGATTACATCCATATCCTTGCCTAATACAATAAAGTCCATTGGCGAGGGCGCATTCTATGAGTGTGAAAAACTAGAATCAGTAAATATCCCAGAGGGAATAAAGTCCATTGAGCATCATACATTCTATTTGACAGCAATTAAGGAGGTAGAATTACCTTTTTCGCTTAAAAGTATCGAGCATGACGCATTCCTTGCCTGTCATAGCCTTGAAACGGTGGTCATATCAAAAAATGTTGAGCATATAGGTGAATGGGCTTTCGGAGAGTGTAAAATGTTAGCTACTTTGGATATAGAAGATGAGGGAAAAACCTTGACAATAAAGGATCATGCCTTTGATAGAACCGGAATCAAAGATTTGTATCTGCCGCGAAGAGTGAAGAATATGGGCGAGTACCTGTTCCATGGGTGCGAGCAACTGCAGTCGGCAAGAGTTCTTTCCTCAATTGAATCTTTGCCAAAGATGATGTTTGCTGACTGTTCCTCTCTGTTGAGGGTAACTTTGCCTGAAGGTGTGATGTCATTGGAATATGGATGTTTCTCTAATTGCAAGAAGTTGAACGGGATCATACTTCCTGGGTCTGTAATGAAGATAGGTGTGAACTGCTTCGACAGTTGTGAATCATTGGACAGTATAGTCATGCCAGGCGGTTTGACAGAGCTGGGTGAGACGGCGTTCTCTGATTGCAAGAAGTTGAAATCTATAACATTGCCAGTTAGTTTGAAGCGCTTGGCTCCAGGTACATTCAGCGGTTGTGTGTCTTTGATTTCAGTTGATGCCAAAGGTGTTGAAGAGGTTGGAGACTATGCCTTTTATGGATGCAAGAAACTTAGGACCAAAATATTGAAAGTAAATGAATAGAGTTATATTTGCACTAGCGTCTTTATTTTTTATGCTTTCTTGCTCTTCCCAGAAGTCGAGCGAGACAACAGTTGTTGCCGAGGAACCTAAAGAAAACATAACAGACAAAATGGAAATTCGTCACCTCACATATAACGATTTTATTAAGGAAATCTTCAATTTCGAGCAGTCAACGGGGTGGTCCTATAATGGAGATAAGCCAATCATCATAGATTTTTACGCAGATTGGTGTCAGCCTTGCAAGCAGATTTCCCCTATCCTTTCCTCTATAAACGAGGAGTACGAAGGGCTAATTAAGGTTTATAAGGTAAACATTGACGACGAGCCGGAGTTGGCGACAGCTTGCAGTGTGAAGTCTATTCCTGCCCTTATCTTTATCCCAATGGGAGAAAAAGAGCCGGTAACAAGTGTCGGTCTTATTGGTAAGAACGACTTCAGAAGCATTATCAAAGAGGTTTTTGGTATTTCAAGACCATAGTATATGACCAATAAGGAGGAATATAAGGCAATTTGCAGTGAGCATCCCGAGATTCCAGTCTATGCACAATACTGGTGGCTTGACGCAATATCTGACAAATGTGATTGGGATGTGATTGTGGTGCGAGACGGGAATGGAAATTTGACCGCAACAATGCCTTATGTTGTGCGAAAAAGAATGTGTTTCACTACTATTTCGTATCCCATTCAGTCTCCTTTGTTGGGAATTCATTTCTTTTATCCGAATCCCGAAATGAAAACTGACAATTATGAACGCCAGACTTTCGAGGAGAAATATACATTTGAGATTTTGAATGCTATAGAGAAAATGAATCCGTCTTTGTTTTCTCAAAACTTTTCGACAGATTTCGGGAATCATTTGCCGTTTTTTTGGCATGGATATTCACAAAGCACTCGTTATACTTACAAGTTAGAGAGTATTGAGGATTTAGATTCAGTGTTCAACAATCTGCGTAAGTCAAAGCAGAAGCAGATAAGGAAGGCGCAGAGAGAAGGCCTGACCACATCGTTTGACATGAATGTGGATGATTTCATAGAGTTCCACAAATACACATACAAAATGAGAGGTGAGTTCGACTTGATATGCCGATTCGGTTGGGAGGAGTTTCTTCACAAAGTCGCAGACCATCCCAACACTCGTTTTGTTGGTGTCAGGGACAAGGAGGGCACTCTGTTGTCTGTATTCTTTCTTGCATGGGACAGCAGGTATGCCTATTATTTGCTAACTGGCATTGACCAGGACAAGAAGTCGTTTGGGGCGCCAAGTCTGATGCTTTGGGACACATTCATCTTTTTACAGGGAAAGACTAAGGGCTTCGATTTTGAAGGCAGCATGACTCAAGGTATCGGCAGCTCCCACAGGGAGTTCGGAGCAAAACTATTTCCATATCTGCACATTTATAAGTACTACAGCACTCCTTTCAGGTTACTGGGCAAGTTGTTGGGGAAGAAGGTAAAATGACAGAGAATATACTTCAGCTGGTTTGGCAGCACAAACTTTACAGCGAACCTTTGGTAACAAACAAGGGCGAGAAGATAGAGGTGCTGAATACAGGACTGCTCAACAAGGACGCAGGACCTGACTTTACAAATGCAACAATAAAGGTTAATGATGTATGCCTTACGGGAAATGTTGAGATTCATTCCCGGGCAAGCGACTGGTTTGTCCATCGTCATGACATGGACGACCGGTACAGCAACGTGATTCTTCATGTGGTCGAGGTTGATGACAAAGAGGTCCCGCAGGCAACGTACCAGTCTGCGCTTTGTATGACCGAGCGTGCGATAAGGGTTGCACATGAACTTGCAGTCTATCCCAATAGCATAAAGTGTTACAAGTATTGGTCGGAAAAGAGGGAGGAGCTGACAAAAATCCTTGCAGACTACATTCCGGAACTATCGGAAGACAGGCTGATACGAAGAGCCTACGAGATACTGGAATACAAGAAACTGTGGCAGTCAAGTATAGACGAGGTTCTCTATTACAGACTTTTGAGGAGTTTGGGAGCTAATACAAATCAGGCGGCTTTCGAGAGGCTTGCCCGTACTGTAA
Organism: Paludibacteraceae bacterium; assembly: GCA_024401535.1. GTDB lineage: Bacteria > Bacteroidota > Bacteroidia > Bacteroidales > Paludibacteraceae > UBA1723. The sequence goes on from JAKSKX010000009.1 coordinate 29,364, forward strand.
CATTGAAGATTTTGAATACGTCTTTCTTCAGAATTACTGATATTGAGGCTATGCTCTTTGGTGCGGCAGGTTTTATCCCAGAAAAACAGACGGACAGCTATGTCACGTTGCTGAAGACTTTGTATGAAAAGTATAACGCACAGTTCTCGTTGCTGGCAATGGAAAGGAGCGTGTGGAAGATGGGCAAGTTCCGTCCTATCGCACGTCCAGAAATACGAATAGCTCAGTTTGCGAGCTTCCTTGAGTCCAACAAGAAGTATCTGTCTGCAAAGCTTTTGTCCGGCAGAAGCGTAGAGGAAATTACGAACATGCTTTCATGTGATGTCTCAGAGTATTGGAAGACACATTTTTCTTTAGGAGGCAAGGAGTGCAGCAGTGAGTCAAAGAAGATGGGGAATGACTTCAAAACGAGTCTGATAATAAATGCCATAGCCCCTGTAATCTATGCACAGGGAATGGAGACCAACAATGAATCGCAGAAAGAGAAGGCGAGAGAATTGCTCCGTTCAATAAAGTTTGAGGCTAACAGCTTGACTGAGGACTGGAAAAAACTCGTTTCTCCGACCTTAAAGCTGAAGGGTGCCGACATGTCGCAGGCACTGATACATTTGCGAAAAGAATTTTGTGACAGAAAGGAATGTTTGAGATGTCCAATATGTCATTATTTATTAAGATATTAGAGATATGATTTCTCCAGAAAAACAATCAATTATAGATAAACTGCAGAGTAGTGCAGGAATTAAGAATCTAAACGATATGCAGAAGCAGACTATCGAAAAGTTTGCCGGTGCAGAGTCGTTGCTTTTGTTGTCTCCTACGGGTTCGGGAAAGACTTTGGGTTTCCTTCTCCCATTGGTGGCAGAGATTATTATGAACGGGCAGAAAGGTCTTCAGTCCGTTATTCTTTCGCCTTCGAGAGAATTGTCGCAGCAGATAGAGACGGTGTTCCGTTCCTTGAAAAGCAAGTTGAATGCAGTTTTGCTTTGCGGAGGACATTCGGTTGAGGATGAGGCAAAGAAGCTTACAAGAAAGCCTGATTTGATAATCGGAACTCCAGGTAGGGTGCTTGACCACCTGCGCAGAGGTAACCTGAAGTCTGAAATGTTCGGAGTGTCGGCCTTGGTGATTGATGAGTTCGACAAGTCTCTAGAGATGGGATTCACAGAGGAGATGCGTAAGATTATAGACTTCTTTTCTGCCAGTATTAGAAAAAGAATGTTTGTGTCCGCAACTAAGGCTGTGGACTTGTCTGAATGGACAAACATAGACAAAACAGAGACAGTCGAGTTTAAGGCTAAAGAGGAAGACACAGGACTGGAGCTTCTACGTGTGACGTCTCCGGACAAAGAAAAGATAGAAACATTACAGAAACTTGTCCAGTCGTTCAGGGGCGAAAGCTGTATAGTGTTCTGCAATTTCAGGGAAAGTGCAGAGCGAGCAGCAAAGGCCTTGCGTGAGTGTGGTGCCGATGTGGTGACCTATCATGGCGCTTTGGAGCAGAAGGATAGAGAACGCGCATTGTTTACATTCGCTTCTGGATGCGCTACGGTTCTTGCTACAACAGACTTGGCTGCCAGAGGTTTGGATATATCTTTGGTTCAGCATGTAGTTCATTTTGAAATGCCTCAGAACCTGGAGACTTTCACTCATAGAAACGGAAGAACAGCACGTCAGTCGGCTACAGGTTCTGCGTATTTGATAATATATAGAGAGTACAAACTGCCTGATTTCCTTCCGAGAAAGTTGGAGGAGTACAAAGTGCCAGAGGTTGACGACAACATATCGCTAGACGCAAAGTTTATGCCGATTTATATAGGCAGAGGCAAAAAGGAAAAGATAAGCCGAGGTGACGTTGCCGGTTTCTTGATGAAGACAGCAGAACTTGCCAAAGAGGATGTCGGGTTGATTACTTTGTACGACCATTATTCACTTGTCGCCATTCGTACATCTGCTATAAAGAAAGTTATGAAGGCAAATGGATGCAAGATCAAGGGTGAGAAAACTAGGGTTGAGATAGCGAGATAGAAAATTTTTGATGTTTTCTTAATGATTTTAACCTTTTTTAAGATTTTTTTTTGCTATTGCTAAAATATTCTTGTATATCTTTGCTTTCGACAATAAGAAATGAATTTTTGTTTAACCCTTAAATGTTTTACGAAAATGAAATTGTGTAAAAAGATATTTACAATGCTAACAGTATTTTCTATGTTAGCTGCGACAGATAGCGTGTTTGCTCAGCGTGCAAGAACAGGTTCTTCGGGCAGTGGCTCGTCGTCTTCATCTAGCTACAGAAGTAGCGGTTCTTCGAGCAGTAGTTCATCTTCTAGTTATAGAAGCAGTGGTTCGTCAAGCTATAGCAGTGGCTCGTCATCTAGCTACAGAAGTAGCAGTTCGTCAAGCTATTCGCCATCACGTTCGACTTCTTCGTACAGCGGTAGTTCAAGCTCTTCGTCAAGCTATTCTCGTAGTCGTTCATCTGCGCCTACTAGTCGTACAGTAAGGGTTTCCTCTAATGGAAGCAGTAACACATCAAGAGTTTCAAATGGAACTTCTGCCAATCGTTCGGTGTCAAGCAATACTTCGACAGGAACAAGACAGAGAGCTGCTTCTCAGAACAACATAACTGTTCGCGAGGCAAAGGTTGTAAGAAACCCTAACGCAACAGCGACTACAACAACAGCCACACGTTCTTCTCGTTCCGTTACGGCGGCAAGATCAACTTCGAGTCGTGTTGGTTCGTCAAGAGTTTCTCATCAGCCACGCAGAAGCACAAGACCTCATCATGTGACTTATCATCATGGACGTGCGTACCATTCGCATATCGGTCCTAACTACCATTGCTTCTATCATGGACACCACAGCTACTATGTTTACTGCGGACATTATTACCGTTGGGATCCATATTGGGGTTATGAGTACATTGGCTGTCCTTATGGTTTGCGTTTCTCAGTTCTTCCATACACATGCTTCCCTGTTTATGTAGGTGGCGTTAACTATTATTACGGTCAGGGAACATGGTTCGCTGACAAGGGCGGAGAGTACGAGATTGTTCAGCAGCCGGTTGCTAATGACGAGTCGTTGGAGCTAGATTCACTTCCATACTCTTGCTCTTTGATAAGTGTCAGCGGAAAGTCTTATTACTACGGAGAGGGAACTTGGTTCGTCAAGTCTGCTAACGGATATATGGTTTGTGCCGAGCCAAGCGGAGACAGCATCGTTAAGGTTGATGAAGTTCCCGCAGACAACAAGGAGGTTGTAGTAAACGGACAGAAGTTCTATTTCGCAGGTGAAAAGTGGTATATGCCTTTGGCTGAGGGCTATATGATTATAGACGAGCCTCAGAGCGTAGCTGTTACAGAGCCTGCTCCTGCAAAAGAAGTTGCTAAGGAAGAGGCTGCTCCAGTACAGGCACCTGAAAAGGTGGAGGTTGCTGCTGCTCCCGGTTTGAAGGAGGTTTCTATGAACGGTCAGACTTACTACTTTGGTGATGACAAGTGGTTTGTAAAAGACTCTGAAGGAACTTACAAGGAAGTAGATAATCCATTGAAGTAATTAATTATTAACAAAGAGGGATGGTTGTTCATCCCTCTATATTTCATTTTTTTATAAATTATCATGATTGAAACATTTAAAAAGGTAGTTTTCGAGAACTACGCAAATTTCTCTGGTAGAGCTAGAAGAAGGGAGTATTGGATGTTCTGCTTGGCAAACATTGTTCTTAGCTTAGTATTGGGTATAGTGCTAGGAATTTTGACTGCCGTTACAGGTGTTCAAGAGGTTTCGTATTTGTCTTACATTGTAAGCTTGGCATTATTATGCCCAGGTATTGCTGTTGGCGTTAGAAGACTTCATGACGTTGGTAAGAGTGGTTTGTGGTATTTGACAGGTCTTATTCCAGTTGTAAACTTTGTCATGGGAATTGTTTTATTGGTATGGGCATGTACTGATGGCGAAGAGGGACCTAATAAGTATGGACCAAATCCTAAGACAGGAGCAACTTTCAAGGATGCTAATTCTTTGGAGTTTACAGAAGGAGATAAATCTCTTAACGTATAATAAAACAACAACATACAGAAAAGGGCAGAGGGTTCAAACCTCTGCCCTTTTTGTATTGTGCCTAATTTTGAATTAGTAGCCTAATATCTTTAGCATTGACTTGTAGCTCTGCTCCTTGGCAAATAGTTTTGTCGTGTATTCTCCGTTTTCATCGCGGTCTATGACCACAATTTTAGGAGCTGGGATTAGACAGTGCTTGATGCCTCCATAACCGCTTAAAGCCTCCTGGTAAGCACCCATGTGGAAGAATCCCACGAACAGCTCGTCAACCTCCTTCATCTTAGGCAAGAAGATTGCATTAGAGTGTACCTCGGCATTATAGAAGTCCTCGCTATCGCAAGTAAGTCCGCCTAAATGCACTCGCTCGTATTCCTTGTCCCAGTTGTTGATTGCAAGGAACGGGAATCGCTGGTTTATAGCCCAAGTGTCAGGCATTGTTGTGATGAACGAACTGTCTATCATGTTCCACTTCTCTCGGTCGTTCTGCTGCTTCTGGTTGACGATAGAGTATATGATTGCACCGCTTTCTCCGACAGTGTAAGAACCGAACTCTGTGAAGATGTTTGGCTCTGGTACTCCAGCCTGACGACATGCGTTCTGCACCTGTGTGACAATCTCCTCAATCATGTATTCGTATTCGTAAGAGAAGTCCATGTGCGACTGGATTGGCAGACCTCCGCCGATGTTAAGGCTGTCAAGCTCAGGACAAATCTTCTTTAGCTCTATATACATGTTCACGCCCTTGTTCAACTCGTTCCAGTAGTACGAGGTGTCTCGTATTCCTGTGTTTATGAAGAAGTGAAGCATCTTTAGGCTTACCTGTGGGTTGCTCTGTATCTTCTCCTTGTAGTAAGGAATAAGGTCGCTGTATCTGATTCCAAGTCTGGAAGTATAGAAATCAAACTTAGGCTCTTCCTCGCTTGCCATACGCATACCAACCTGAAGCGGCTTGTCAAAACCGTCAAGAAGCAGGTCAAGTTCAAACTTGTTGTCAAGGATAGGAACTACGTTTGTGAATCCCTCGTTGATTAGTCTCTGGATGTTTTCTACGTACTGAGGACGCTTGAATCCGTTGCAAAGAATGAATCTGTCCTTTGGTAGGTGACCTTGTTCAGCAAGAGCTTCGAGAAGAAAGATGTCGAATGCGGATGATGTTTCAAGATTAACACCTTGCTTCAATACAGTTTCCATCACGAAAGAGAAGTGAGAACTCTTGGTGCAGTAGCAATAGTTGTAAGTGCCTTGGTAGTCAACCTTTGCCATGGCTACATTGAACATTCTGCGAGCATGCTGTATATGCTGAGCTATAGCAGGAAGGTACGAGATTCTTAGTGGCGTTCCGTATTGCTTTATGATGTCCATCAATGGAATACCAAACCACTGCAACTGGTTGTTCTCGATGCTAAATTCGTCGTTAGGAAACTCGAAAGACTGCTCGATTAGGTCGATGTATTTGTTCTTCACTTTCTTCTGAATAGAAATTAAACAATCCGTTATCTATAGGTGCAAAGGTACAATGTTTTTCGATAACTCGTGGTTTGAAAGAGTTAAAATTTACTTTTAGCGGTAATTTAAGTTGTTTACTTTGCCATTTTTTGCAGCATTTAAGTTATTCGGATTGTGTAACGATTGGGGTTCTTTTTGCAAAATTCATTTAGAAGGCAAGCTCCTTTATGCTGAACAATGATACTTACAATCCATATATATGTGTTGTACGGATAGCAAATGCAAAATGTTTTTCTGTCGTTAGAACTATGATGACGGAAATGAAGTGTGCAATTTCCGCTCCTATTATACTATAGTAAGGTTTGGCATTTCTTTATGAGCGACAATTGTTTCTCTTGCCTTTTTTGTTGTTTGTATGTGCGCAAGTTAAATATCTATGATTAGAATAACATGAATTTCCGATTTCATTGGTATATAAACCAACTGAGGTCTGGAATTAAAAAATTCCAGACCTCAGTTTGCTTAATCCTAATAATAAATCTAACACGACGTAATTCACATTACGGATGCAAATGTATAGTCTTTTTTGAAAAGTGCAAAGAATTTTGTTGGATTTTTTAGTCAAAAGTTGTAAAATAATCTCAATAGCCAGATTTTGACCTTCTTTTTCTTCTCAAAATATAATGGTTGGCATCCAAAAATAAAATTGACTGCTAATATATAGTACATTTAGTTTTATACTTGTAGTGCGAAATCTTGAAAAACAAGCGAAAATAATAGCATAATCTTAACTAATACCAAATTATTCTTTTACTATGGGTAAACTGTTACGACTCTCTGCATCGTTGTTGTTGGCATCATCGATGTCTTCTTATGCAGACAATCCAATTTTTCAGACTGACTTTACTGCAGATCCTGCGCCGGTCGTTGTCGGAGACACGGTTTTTGTGTTCACTTCTCATGATGAAGATGGAGTGGATTATTTCACTATGAACCAGTGGCGAGTCTTTTCTTCTACCGATATGGTGAATTGGACAGATAGAGGAGTGCCTATTCATAATACTGGGTTTGCTTGGGCGGACAAGGACGCAGCTTGGGCTTCACAGATGATAGAGCGAGACGGAAAGTATTATTTCTATGTCACTTCAACCAACAAAGGTCCGCGTGCTATAGGTGTTGCTGTTTCCGATAACCCTGCCGGCCCATATAGGGACGCTATAGGCAAGCCATTGGCCGGTCCGCATTGGAACTATATCGACCCGACAGTCTTTATCGACGACAACGGCCAGGCGTACGCTTATTGGGGTAATCCGACTCTTTATTGGTGCAAACTTAATAGGGATATGGTTACAATCGACGGCAAGATTAACGAGTCCAACATGAAGGAGAAGTCCGGCCACAACTACACTGAAGGCCCTTGGATTTCAAAGCGCAATGGTGTTTACTACATGATTTATGCCTCGCATGGAGTTCCGGAGAAGATTTCCTATGCTACAAGTAACAGTCCAGAAGGCCCGTGGACTTACAAGGGAATTATTATGGAGGGAGGTAGAGATAATGAAGTCAACAATTTCGCCTTCACAATCCATTCCGGAGTTATTGACTTCAAGGGGCATTCATACTTTTTCTATCATAATCAGAATTTGAAAAATGAGGAAGGTTACACAGGCGGTTTCACTCGCTCTTGTTGTGTCGAGGAGTTCTCGTATGGTGCAGACGGCTCTATTCCAAGAATCACAGCTACAGATCTAGGCGTGAAGAATGCTGTTCATAATCTCAACCCATACGAAAGGGTAGAGGCTGAAACTAAGGCTTTCTCTCATGGACTCCGAATGGATTACTCTGACAGAAACAACGTATATGTAAAGGGGATAGATAACGGAGACTACATCAAAGTGCGTTCTGTCGATTTCGGAACCGATGGTGCGTTCAAGTTCGTTGCAAGTGTCAGAGCGGCTTCCGGCAAGGGCGGAATTATAGAGGTTCATCTTGACAAGAAGGACGGAACCAAAGTTGCGTCTATCGGTGTGGAGCCGACAGGAAACTCTTGGCGAGAGCTTGAGGCAGATATGGAAGGTGTAACAGGTGTTTATGACATCTACTTTACTTTCTATGGCCAGAACAGCGATATGTTTGAGTTCGATTACTGGTATTTCATTGATTCAGCTCATTCGACACCGCAGACGCCATATAACAGCGTGCCTGCTGCAATTCCGGGCAAGATTCAGGCGGAAGAATATGACTTGGGAGGCCCAAGAAAGGGCTTCTATGACATGGATGTCCAGAATCGTGGCGAGGCATTCAGAAATGATGGAGTCGATATCTATGAAAGTGACGAACCGAACGGATTTGCTGTCGGCTATGCGCAGAAGGACGAATGGACTGCATATACAGTGAATGTGGAGGAGAGCAAAGTTTATGGCATCAAGGCCCGACTTTCTACGGGCAATCCGCGCTCAGGTATCATGCTTTACCTTGATGACGAGCTGATTTCCGACACTATCAGGACTGCAGACAACAATGCTGACTGGTCTGCCTACGAAATTGCAGAGACAGAAACAACCAAGACGTTGGCTGAGGGAGAACATATCTTGAAAATAAAGATTGTCGGAGACTGGATAAACATTGATTGGGTTGAGTTCGTAGATAAATCAACAGGTCTGGAAACAGTGGCAAAAACAGTCCAGAGCGGTATATATACAGTATATGGCATCAATGGAAAAACTTTGTGCCGTTTGCGTATTGATTCCGATTCACATATACCTTCTCTGCTAAGGACAAAAGGCTTGCCGAATGGAATCTATTTGTTGAAGTCTGCGGACAATTCAGGCTCCATGACAGTAATAGTGGAATAGATATCGGACTTTCTTAATTTTAAGGGAGCGGATAGTTGACTTCGCTCCCTTTTAGTTTAAGACGTCATCAAAACTGCATAAATTGCGAATACTTATACCATAATTGTAAAAATAATTATAAATGCTTCAAAAAATAGTCTCTGTTTTTTGCGTTTTGCTGAAATAACAGTAATTTTGCACAACTATCATGTAAATTGTCATTTTATTAGGATCGTAAACTACTAGGTTTTGATTGGATAGTTATTTTGGCCAATCAAGGCAAGTGGCACATAAAGGTAAAAAATAGGAAATTTAATAGCGTTTAACATCATGGTGAAGAAATCGGTATTTTTGGCAATGTCTCTATTTGTAGGGATGTCGTCTTATAGTGCAAATAAGGCTACAGCTAAGAGTTCGGTAATCGAAACTAAAACATATACAATCGGTACAACATCGTTCAAGATGATTGCTGTGGAAGGTGGTTCATTCCTGATGGGTTCTCAGGAAGTTGACAAGACAGCACCTAATTACGATGTTGAGTCAGAGATTGACGAGCGTCCTGTCCACAAGGTCACTCTTTCTTCCTATGCTATAGGAGAGACAGAGGTCACTCAGGCTATGTGGGCGTCTGTAGGAATGCGTACAAGTCGCTTTACTGAGGAGTATGGTGTTGGCGCGAACTATCCGGTTTACAATATCAGCTACATCGAGGCGCAGACGTTTGTGGACAGTTTGAACGCCAAACTTCACAGAAGTCATCAGCTGCCTTCGGATTTGATGTTTGCTTTGCCTACTGAAGCTCAGTGGGAGTTTGCTGCAAGAGGCGGAAAAAAGAGCAAGTGGACATTGTATGCAGGAAGTAGAGAGCTGTCGGACGTTGGTTGGTTCAGAAAAGAGGAGGAGGGACTCCAGCCAGTGAAGACTAAGAAGCCAAACGAGCTCGGAATATATGACATGTCAGGTAATGTATATGAGTGGTGTTATGACCGCTACAATGCTTTCTATTTCAAGGAATGTGCAAACGCAGTTGATCCTAAGGGACCTGAAAAGGGAAGTCTTCGTACTATGCGAGGAGGAAGCTGGTATTACGAAGCTCCTTTGTGTCGAGTAACAAACCGTTACGCAAGTTTGCCTTCGTTCGGTAGTGCAGATTGCGGTATGCGCATTGCTTTGGTGAGAGAGAAATAACAGAATTGCCCCTTGTGGGTGTGTCTCGATACAAAATAAAGAAGTCACGGCTAGTCTTAATAGTCGTGACTTCTTTGTTTGTGATTCTCGATAGAGTTATTTCTCGTGTTCTAGTTCCTTTCCGCTGTTGAGTTTCCAGCTCCCATTATCAAGGGTGTATCCATAGAAATGTGTGCATTTGTTTTGATTGCCAGCCTTTATTGTAACTTCGACATTAAGGAAATTTGTGAATTCTCCTTGTTTGTCTGGAGATATTGCTCTCATGTAGTGGGTGGATAGCAATGCGTACTTCTTTGAAGTGTTCTTTCGTGTGAGTTTGATTTTGTGGTTATTGGCTTTCTTTGTCTGTTCCTTCAAGGCCTTTTTGTTGAAGGTCTTGTCGTAATGTAGTAGAATTGTTTTTGTCAAGTGCTTGCAAACTGTGTCTTTGTCTATTTGTTCGATTAGTGAAGCCTGGACTTCGTTTATAGGTTGTACAGTCTGTTGTCTTGTTTTGAAGTAGCTTGACATTTCTCCGAGAGTAGTTTGAGGGAAACAAAATGCAACTGCTGAAACAAAAGAACAGGATAATAGTCTTAGATGTTTCATGTAAGTTTGAGAATTAGAGTAAAACAAAAAAGGTTTGAAGAAACCTTCAAACCTTTGTGCGGATGACGGGACTCGAACCCACACACCTCTCAGTACTAGATCCTAAGTCTAGCGCGGCTACCAATTACGCCACATCCGCATTGCAAATCTTGTGTGCTTTATTTCTCGATTGCGATGCAAAATTAGTGTGTTTCCAGATACTGACAAAACTTTTGAGAGACTTTTTTTGAAAAATTTTCTTAAAATACTGATTTATAGAATTATAATTTAGTAGTCCATCAAGTACTTTTTCAGGTCAACTTTCATGTTTCTGACAACAACGCCTTCAGCCTCGAGCCTTTCCTTTTGGACAAGAGGGCCGCCCATTCCAAAATTCTCTGCCAGTTTGCCTTGGGCGTTTACGACTCTATGACATGGATAGGTTTTCCAGTCTTCGTTTTTGTGGAGAGCGTTGCCAACAGCTCGAGCCAGTCTCTGGTCTCCCAGCATTCTTGCTATGATTCCATAGGTTGCCACTTTGCCCATAGGTATGTCCTGCAGAGTTTCAAGAACACGCAAAGTAAAGTTCGACATTCTTGCCATGATGTGTGACTGTGTACTTATTTGAACACTTGTTCCGCTTGAGCTATAGTTTCTATTTTGCCGCAGTCGAATACAACGCCTTCTGTCTGGTATATGGAAACCTTTTCCTTTCTGCAAAGGTCAAGGTAGAAGTCTATTACAGAGAATTTTGCTCCAAATTTGTCCGAATACTCCTTAAGGTATGGGAATATGTTCGGGTTGAGGATGTGTATTCCAGAGAATGAGAATGGCTGCATGTTTGCTCTCTCTTGGTCTGTAAAGTCTGGTTTCCTTGCTCCGTTTGTAGTGTTTTCCCATGCGTTGAGGGTCCCGTCTATAGCAAGAAGATGTCTTGAACTATTTCTTGTGTTGCATATTAGCGTAGCGATGGCACCGCTACATATATGCGATTCCAATGCTTCATTAAGGTTTATCGTTGACATGATGTCAACATTATGCACAAGCACAGGCTCGTCACCGTTCAAGAATTCTGCTGCATGATTTAACGCTCCGCCAGTGTCAAGAAGCAGGTCGGATTCGTCGGAGATATAGGTAGGCACGCCGTAATTTCTGTTTGCAACATATTCCTTCATCAAGTCCGAGAAGTGATGTACGTTTATCGTGATTGATGTTGCTCCGGCTTTTTTTACCACATCGACAGCATGGTCCAACAGAGTCTTTCCGTTAACTTCTACAAGTGCCTTGGGTTTGTTGTCTGTCAGCGGTCTAAGTCTTGTGCCAAGTCCCGCTGCTAATATAAATGCTTTCATAAATGTTCTGATTATTATGTTGCAAAGGTAAGACATATCGTTGAAAGATGTATTGTTTTTTTACCCTTTTGGGAAAAGGGAACTACATTATTACTGAAAATGTTTTGAGATTTATGATTATTATTTACCTTTGCAAGCGGAGTCTTGCTTTTCATGGGATTCCAGATTTTAGATTTTTGATAGATATAGAACATAATTTTTTAGTTGCAATGAAAAGATTTTTTTGTTTGGTTACTCTGTTTTTCACTGTTGCAATGTGTTCATTTGCAGTGTCCGGCATAATAGGTATCAAGGCGGACAACAGCAAAAGTTCCTTTGTGTTGTCATCGGTTATGAATATCAAGGTGGTTGATAACGGAGGCGTTTCTATGCAGGTTAACAGCAAGGACGGCAGTTCTGCAGACGGATTCAAGACTATTGTTTTTTCTGACGCTGTGGAGACAGGAACAATCACTGACATGTCAAATGCTAACATAGCAGTTTATCCGAATCCGGTAGAGAAGATAATCTATGTTACAGGCTTGGAGAACGATGCTGATTTAAGGATTGTCAACATGGACGGACAGGTGGTCAAGTCTGCAAGTGCGCAAAGCATAGAGGTTGAAGACTTGGAGTCTGGCATGTATGTGTTGAGCATAAACGGCAAGGTTGTAAAGTTCATCAAGAAGTAAAGAAATATATTACATATAAAAAGCAAACGGCTCGAGGCGTCACGCACCGAGCCGTTCTTTATTATGTGGGTTGATACGTATATCAAAAGTTTTCAAAAGAAACCGATGATGTTTTTAGTTCACGCACCTCAAATAGTCACAGTTCAAATGCTTTAGTTCGGACAATTCCCTCTGTAACTTCTGTTTTACGGGAACAAGAGAAGGATTGAAGATTATGATTGTTCTGTTGGCGTATTCCAGCAAGTCGTCTATCTGTTCCACACAGTCTATTGCATAGTCGGTGATTTGGTTGTAGATTAATTCCTTCATTTTAGCGATGTCGCTAAAAATCTCGCTAATTCTGACTTCCTCCTCCCTCTTGAACAGCAACTGGTTCTTTGCGCTCAAGTCTTGGTGGTTTCCCATAAGGTATCTTTCAAACGAAGACATTCGCTTGGGAAACACGTGGTGTGTGACGTGCCATGCGTTACAGCTGTCGCAATAATAGGCTCTTATAGGTCTGAAACCATCCTCGTCAACAATGTCTGCCCCGTTGTAAAGAAGGAACCTTTCGGCTTCCTCTTTTGTTTCAAACTTTGCCTTTGTCCTTCCGCAGTCGGGACACATGTACTTCTTGATTTTCGAAGGCTTCAAGTACATGTCTCGGTCAAATTCAGAGAATGAGTTGTGTCTGCTCTTGCTGACCATACTTAGTGATTTCTTCTTGTTAAGCATAATTCTAAAGTTTAAAAGTTAAACATGTTGGATAATGGTGGCGAAATTATAGTCCAGGTCGGAAAATTTCGTGTATTTGGTAAGGAAAAACGTCAATTTTTTTGTTTTTTTTTGATCAAATGTGAATGAAGGAGCTTGTGTAAAGCGTATTCTCTTTTTGTAGTGGAGAATGTGGACCGCTGCGTTTTGTTAATGCATTACAGAAGCTGCCCAGTTCACAAATGCAGTTCATTATTTTCTTAATACAGATGTTTAGACTAGTTCTGTAAACTTCAAAAAATGTCATGATTGACTTGAGGAACGAAAAATAAAATAATAATTTCAAGCTCGTTTAACTAACCTTAAAAAAGGCGATTGGATTTATTTTTGACAGACATCTTATATTTATCTAAAAAGAAAATCTTATCTTTGCATCGGAAACTCTAATTGTATCTAATTAAAAGGGGAGTTTTGACAAACTTAACAAGAATTATATCAAAAAATATGAGATTTCTTAAAAAAGGCATTCTTGCATCGGTATTGATGAGCACTGTATTGTCAGTGTCGGCAGCCGACATTAAGGCTACAGCATCAAATCCAGCCCTTATGGTAATAGATGGAGACACTATTACCAAGGGAGAGTTCGAGTATATGTACCATAAGAACAATTCGTCTGCTCTTAACGGTCCTGTTTCTGTCGATGAGTACATGAATCTTTTCATTGGCTACAAGAGAAAGGCAATAGACGCAGTGAACCAAATGTACAATGTTCGTTCCGCAGCGTACACAAAGGAATTCAACGACTATATGAAGCAGGTTGTTTCTCCTTATTTGATGGACAAAGCAACTGAAGAGGAGTTCGTCAAGGAGGCATACGACAGATTGAAGGAGAGTCGTGCCTGCAGCCACATTCTTATCAAGGTTGGCATGCGTTCAAACGAGCAGCAGGCCAAGGGCAAGATTGATGTTATCTATAACAAGCTGTTGAACGGTGCTTCGTTCGCTGAATTGGCAAAGGAGTACTCTGAGTGCGGTTCTGCAGAGCGTGGTGGCTACTTGGACTATTTCACTGCTTTTGAAATGGTTTACGATTTCGAGAATGTCGCATACAATACAGAGGTCGGACACTTCAGCAAGCCGTTCAGAACTCAGTTCGGCTGGCACATACTTTTGGTCCACGATGTCAAGAAAAACTATACTAAGGCCCATGTCAAGGAGATTTTCTTGAGCCCGATGAACGAGGACAACAGAGTAAAGGCTGACTCGCTAAAGGCATTGATTGACAAGGGTGCAAAGTTCGAGAAGCTTGCAAAGAAGTATTCCTGCAAGAAGGATGCAAAGGTGAACAAGGGTGATCAAGGTTGGATTTCTTCGGAGAACGCTGTGCCTGAGTATCTGTCCGAGGTGTTCAAGATTCAGCACAACAACCAAACTGTAGTTTTCCCTTCTCCGTTGGGATTCCATATTGTAAAGATGATTGAGGGAGTGACTACACCTCCATTGGACAGTGCCTCATACGAGAATATCAAGAAGCACCTTTCAAGAAGCGACCGTTATGACGCTGTGATGAAGAAGAACAAAAAGGAACTTGCGCTAAAGCACGGTTATGTTTTGCATGAGGATGTAGTTGAGGCTCTTGGCGGTCTTCTTTGGACTCCAGTCTATGAGGTTGAGGACTCTTTGATGAAGTACGACACTCCAGTTTACGAGTTTGACGGCGTTGCCATGACTCCAACAGCTTTCGCGTCTGAGTTCAAGGAGATTCAAAACGCATACCACAAGAAATTGTCCGGTCAGATGGTGACTCGTTTGGGCATGGTTGTTGATACTTCGGCTTCCTTTGCAGTTAACTTGAAGAACGAAATCGACCGTATGGTGGAGCGTGATGCAGAAAAGTTGGAAATCGCTGATGTCAAGAAGAATAACATCGAGGTGGCTTATCAGCTTCAGGAGTATAGCGACGGACTTTTGGTTTATGGTATTTCCAAGGAAACTATTTGGGACAAGGGTGTGAACCAGCCTGATTCCTTGGAGGCTTTCTTCCAGAAACACAGGTCTGACTATCAGTTCAAGGAGGACAGATTCGTAGGTTACATCTATTGCTTCGCCGATAGTATGGACATGGTCAAGGCAAAGAGCTATGTAGAGAGCAACAAGATTGAACCAGTAAACTCTAAGGAGGAGTTGTGGACGAAGTTCAACTTCAAGAGCAAGCACTGCACTTATCGTGACGGAGCTTGGGCAAAGGGCAAGTCAAAGCTTTGCGACAGATATGTTTACAGCGACACAACTGCTCATCCTTCCGAGGTTGAGAAGTACCCTTATGTGTTTGTTTGCGGAGAGATTTCTAAGCGCCCAATGAAGGCTGCTCAGGTCAGAGGTCAGGTCCTTGCCGACTACCAGAAGGGTTACGAGAAGGCTTATAACGAGTATCTTGAGAAGAAATATCCTGTAACACTATTCACAGAAGTGGTGGAGCAGATTAAGAAAGAGAATAAATAATGAAACTGATGTTTAGAAAGGCATTTTCTGCGTTAGGTATTTGCGGAGCCTTGGCTTTGACGGGATGCTCGTTTTTCGACTACAATGTCAAGCCTTTGGCAAAAGTTGGAGACGCGTCGCTCTATCCAGATGACGTGAAACTTGGCTTGGCCGCAGGTGTTTCTGCAGAAGATAGTGCGAGACTTGCCGAAGCATACATCAAAAACTGGTGCGTAGAGCAGCTGATGTACGAGAAGGCCAAGGATAACGTGACTGACCTTGACGAGATTGATTTGCTTGTAGAGAAATATCGCAAGTCACTGATGATTTACGAGTATCAGCTTCAGCTTATCGGACAGAATTTGAATCGTCCGATATCTACGTCAGAGGTTCAGAAGTTCTATACAGACAACAAAGAACTTTACACTGCACAGGAAACCTTGTTCCAGGGATTGTTTCTGGTTATTCCGGCAAAGTCCGTGGCTTTAGGGGAGCTTCGCGCTCAAGTTCGTCAGTCAGACATTAACATGATGGAGATAGACAGAGTCATCAACAAGTATTCTCTGAAGGTAAAGTACTATGATGAGCAGTGGACTCCATTGGCGGCAGTAAAGCGTCAGGGTTTGTTCCATCTGTCCAAGTCCCATGATTTCGGAAGAACCCATTATGTGGAGGAGAGCGACGAGGAGAACACTTATATGCTGATTGTTCAGGATTTTATCCTGGCTGGAGCTCCTCAACCATTCGACTATGTAAAGGAAAGAATTTCCAACATGTTGAATGAGCAGCGCAAGGCTGACTATTTGAGAGATCTTTCTGAAAAGCTTTATAAGGATGCCAAGGAAAGCGGCAAGATAAAGTTTGCTTCACAAGACAAGAAATAAAAATTGTAGCGATAGCTCGGTCTGGTCATTTTGCCTGAGACCGACTTTCGTGTTTAATAAATATATCCAATGCGACAGTTTAAATCAGTACTTCTATCATTGCTTTTTTCTTCGTTGTTCTCTGTAGGAATGGCGCAGGATAATATCGTTGATGAGATTGTGTGGGTGATAGGAGACGAGACAATATTACGCTCCGACGTTGAACAGCAGAGAATACGTTCACAAATAGAGGGAGAGAAGATCAATGGAGATCCATATTGTGTTATTCCTGAACAGCTTGCCTTGACTAAGCTATTCCTTGATCAAGCCAAGATAGACAGTATAACTGTTGACGAAAAGACTGTGAACAGTCAGGCGGACATGCGCATCAACTACATGGTCTCGCAGATCGGTTCCAAGGAAAAGCTTGAGGAGTATTTCAAGAAACCTATGGACGAAATTCGCGAGGAACTGAGGGAAATGGTAGAAACTCAGCAATATGTACAGCAGGTGCAGAATAAGATTGTTGGAGATATCAAGAGTACTCCTGCCGAAATTCGCAGATATGTGTCCAAACTTTCGGAGGACAGCCTTCCTGATATTCCTGCTCAGCTAGAGGTGCAGATTCTTTCTATCGCCCCTAATATCGAGCAGTCTGCGATAGAGGAAGTTAAGGCGCAGCTTCGTGACTATCAGGATCGTATAGCTAGCGGAACTACCTCATTTTCTACTTTGGCATTGTTCTATTCTGAGGATGTCGAGAGCGGAAAGAGAGGCGGTGAGCTGGGATTCATGGGAAGAGGTCAGCTTGTAAAGGAGTATGCTGATGTGGCTTTCGCAATGTACGAGCCAGGTAAAGTGTCAAAGATTGTTGAAAGCGAGTTCGGTTTCCACATCATCCAGTTGATAGAAAGACGTGATGAGAGAATCAACACTCGCCATATCCTATTGAAGCCAAAACCAACAGCTGAGAGCATGAAGGCGGCTAAGGAACGTATTGACAGTATCATGACGGCTGTGAACGAAAAGAAGTTTATCACTTTCGAGCAGGCCGTAGAACTGTATTCTACAGACAAGAACACGAGAAACTGTTCTGGTATTCTGACTAATATGCAGACAGGAAACTCTAAGTTCGAGCTACAGGACTTGCCTCAGGAAGTTGGTAGAGCTGTGTATGTGTTGAACGAGGGCGAAATCTCTCGTCCTTTCCTTATGCTAAATTCTTCTGGAAGACAAGTCTATACAGTAGCTAAGGTTAAGAGCAAGATTCCTGCCCACAAGGCAAACATGAAGGATGATTTCGTGTTGTTGAAGCGTATGTACGAGGAGCACAAGAGACAGGAGATACTTTCCGACTGGATCAAGAAGAAGCAGAAGGAGGTATATGTAAGAATAGATCCAAATTGGAGAAACTGCCAGTTCGAGTACGAGGGTTGGGTGAAGTAATACTTTTAAGGTTATAGCAGATGAAATCGCATCTTCTCATAGTTGTTTTGCTAATTGCATCTTTGTGTTCCAATGCCGCTACAAACGTGATTTTGGAGCATAGTGAAACACTGAGCTTTAGCAAAAAGTCTGGAAGAGACTACCAGATACTTCGTGGCAATGTAAGGTTCAGCCACGAGGGTGCGGTTATGTATTGCGATAGTGCCTATTTCTATGATACTAACAACTCCTTTGACGCATTCGGAAATGTCCGAGTAGTTCAGGACACTATGTCCCTTAATTCAGAAGCGTTGTATTACGATGGAAATACGCGAGTAATGAAAGTTAGGGGCAATGTCGTGTTGAGGAACGGTCAGATGACATTGACTACAGACTGGCTAGACTATTTCAGAGATGCAAATTACGGTTACTATTCGGACGGAGGGAAACTGGTAGATCCAAATTTTACAATCACCTCGAATGTTGGCTACTATCATCCAAAGGCAAAACTGTCGTTCTTCAAGGGTAATGTGAAGCTGGTCAATCCGGAGTATTCCATCACTACGGACTCGTTGAAGTCCAATGACGCTACTAAGGTTGCAAGTGTGTACGGACCAAGTGAAATTTTGTACTCGGACTATACAGTCAAGACTACCTATGCGTGGACAAATACAAAGACTCAGTACGGCCACCTATACAATCATTCGGTGTTGACTGGTAAAGATGGCTCTTATATGACTGCAGATTCAATTCATTTCTCCAGAGAGGAGGGTACTGTCGAGTTGTTTCACGACGCCATTGCATTGGATGATTCTACTCATACAGGATTCAGCGGCGACTATGCAAATTTGAGGCGTCATCCCGACAAAGGTTTTATTGTTGGAAAGGCTTGTATGATGGACTATTCCAATCCTAACGATACGATGTATTTGCACGGAGATACCATAAGGTTCTTTTCAGACACAACGGGACACAGACATCTTTTCGCCTACCACAAAGTAAAGCTGTTCAGTCTTGATCTTCAGGGAAAGTGTGACTCGTTGACCTATCTTCAGGCAGACTCTTTGATTCGTCTTGACGGTAATCCGGTAATATGGTCTGATGTCAGCCAAATGTCCGGAGATACAATCAAGATCTACACAAAGGGAACTAAACCGGACTGGATGCATATCAAGGGGTCTGCGTTCATTATCCAGCAGCAGGCTAAGGATTGTTTCGACCAGTTGTCCGGTAAGGAGTCTCAGGCATATCTCGAAGGAACAAAGTTGAAGCAGGTCGATATGATGAACGGAGCGTCCTCATTGTACTATGCTCAGGATGAAAGAAGCAGGCTGATAGGCGTGAACAAGTGCGAGGGCCCCAAGTTGTCAATCTTCCTAAAGAACAACAAGATGGAGCATATAAAGATGACTCCGGAATCAAAGGGTACCATGTACCCTCCAGGTAAGTTGCCGGAAGGACAAGACAAGTTGAGAGGTTTCAACAACAGGTTCGAGGAGAGACCTAAGTCAAAAAATGATATTTTTATTTGGTAGTTCATCTAAATAATTAGAATAGAAGCAGGATGGCAAAAGCAATGACCTATAAGGCTGCAATGCAGGAACTTGAAAGCATACTTGATTCGTTGAAGGACGGGTCGCTGTCAATGGATGACATTTGTGCAAGTGTGCAGAGAGCTACGGAGCTTGTGAAGTTCTGTAAAGAAAAGATCTATACAACAGAGCAGTTGGTTCAGGATAATTTGAAGAAATTAGAAGATACAATTAAAGACGATGACAATGAATAGATACTTAATAGCAGTGTTTGCCATGTTCATGGCATTGGCAAGTTTCGCAGCACCTAAGGCTGCCAACAAGACTGACAACAAGGGTAGAAAGCAGGGAGCATGGAGCAAGACCTATGACAATGGACAGGTCAAGTACGAAGGCTCCTTCGTAGATGACAAGCCAGTGGGAACTTTCAGACATTATTACGAGTCTGGGGCGCTAAAGAGCGAGCAGGTGTATGATGACAAAGGAAACTCCAGTGTGACTTTCTATGAGCCAGACGGCTCTACGGTCCAGTCAAAGGGTGCTTTTATCGGAAAGTCAAAGGACGGTGTGTGGGAATACTTCAACAAGGGTAAAATCATAAGCAGAGAGAATTACAGGAATGGAAAGAAGAACGGTACATTCATCACTTACTCCGCTGATGAGGTAATCATCGAGGAAATTCCATACAAGAATGACAAGATTGACGGAGTGTGGAAGAAGTATGTGTCTGCTGACCAGCTATACTCTTCTGTAACATATTCCGAAGGAGAACGTCATGGCAAGTACGTACTTTATGAAGGAAAGGTGAAGCCGGTTGAGGAAGGTTCTTTCATTCATGGAAAGAAAGATGGTACTTGGACTTATTATAACGAAAAGGGAGAGGTGGTGCAGACTCTTGTTTACAACAACGGTGTGCTAAAGAACCAGAAGGCTTTGGACAAGAAGCATAGCGAGACTTTCGACAAGAGAGAGAGCATTCAGGGTACTATAGCAGAACCGAACGCAATTATGGGTGGTGAGGTTAAGACTTACTAATTAAAATCCTTTTCGTAAACTTAATCCAGCATAATATGTCAATTATCGTTGAGAAGAATTTGCCGGCTATTGAGACTCTGGCAAAGGAAAATATCTTTGTCATTACTAAGGACAGAGCTGAGGCGCAAGATATGAGAGAGTTGAAGATTATTGTTCTCAACTTGATGCCGATAAAAATTACCACAGAGACCGACTTGATTCGTGTGTTGTCGAACTCTCCTATACAGGTTGAATTGACTTTGCTAAAACTATCGTCGTACAATTCGACTCATACTGCGGCAGCTCACATGGAGGCTTTCTACAAGGAGTTTGACGAGATTAAAGACAAGAAGTACGATGGTATGATTATCACCGGAGCTCCACTTGAAAACTACCATTATACTGAGGTGTCGTCTTGGCCGGAAATCTCTAAGATACTTGACTGGAGCAGAACTCATTGCTGGAGTACCATGTACATTTGCTGGGGAGCTTTGGCTGCTCTTTACCACTTCTATGGCATAGACAAGAAGATGACAGAACATAAGGTGTTCGGTGTCTTTGAGCACAAGATGCTTAATCCGCTTAACCCGATTTTCCGTGGCTTTGATGACAAGTTCTTTGTGCCTCATAGCCGCCACTGCGAGATATTGAGAGATGATGTTTTGCGTGTTCCCGAGTTGTCCCTATTGGCTGAAAGTGACGAGACCGGGCCATATATGATGATGGCTAGAGGTGGCCGAGAAATCTTCGTTACAGGCCATTTGGAGTACAATCCCTATACTTTGGACACAGAGTATAAAAGAGACCTTGAAAAGGGATTGCCGATTGACATTCCAAAGAACTACTATAAAGACGATGATCCGGCAAAAGGCCCAGAGGTCAGATGGAGAAGCGCAGCAAGTTTGTTCTTCCAAAATTGGATTAACTATTTTGTGTATCAGCAAACTCCGTTCGACATCAATCAGATTCAGTAGATTAGGGAGAGAGAATATTTACAAAAATATCAAACAACAAACTCCGGTCGAAACATCGACCGGAGTTTGTTGTTTGATATAGTTTTGATTAGTTATTTTATTTGCTGCCTAGATTCGCAGAAGAACTTGAACTCATTATTTATTGTTCTCTTCTTGTAAATCGTGGAACAAATCATTCCAAGAAGTGTATAGCTTGTGAGGACAATTATACTTATTTGTTCGATTCTCACTTGTAGGTTTAAGTTTTAAGTAATTATTCGTCCAACCTAAAGAATACTTACCATCGTCTTGTCTGTAAATTAGAATATATCCATCTTTTGAAGTATCGGATGCTTTTCTCAGTCCCAATTCAAAGTTATTTTCGTTATCTAGTCTAAAATCAACAATATTAAGACTGATATTCTTCAACTTGTTTGTTAGGGTGCCATATAACGCTTTTTTTAAAGATTCAACTTTCTCGAGCCATTCCAATAGGGATTTCTCATCTTGGCTAATATTTAATTTTTTAAGCACATCGGACATCTCTGTTATACTACTATTATTTAAATTAAACATATTGTTAAGGAAATCTATATAATGGTTTATTCCATCTATAAGAGATTTGTCTTTGTACGGAATGTTAGGAAGTACATCGTCTTTCAACCAATTTAAAATATCTACCTTATAATTTATTTGTATAAGACGAGACTCTGTGTTATAAGGTTCTTCTCTTTTGAAGTTTAAAGTGGCTGCTTTTTCTTTTAAACTATTTTCAGATGGGTAACCTCCTTCTCTAGTTAAGTATAAACAAAAAATTTTGTCTTTATCATACTTTTCTAGAGCAGTTTCTACGTATCGGTCTATTTGTTCATGCTGCTCTTGAGCTCCATTTATTTTATTCTCTATGATGATAGCGTATTCGTTTTCTTTGTATATATAAATATCTATCCTGCCTTCTTTTGCTGGATACTCTAAATATATATTTGCATCCTTTAAATCAAAATCTTTAGGTAATCCAGTTCTTTGGGCAAAAGATTTTCTAAAAGATTCCTTGTTATAATCTAGTAATGCCTTAAGAATACGTGAATGCGCATTTTCGTTACAGTGAAGTAAATCGATTAAGTTTATGTCTGCACTTCTTTTTTCTATAAGTTTTTTATAATAATCGTGTGCTTTTCCTGCTTTATTAGGGATGTCTTCTATATTTTTTTCAGTCATTATATCTGTATTTGTTTTTAACAAGATCAATTACTATTGCAAAAATAAGAAAAATCTATTAAGGGTGAATAGATTTAATGGAAAATTTAAAAAAAATAAGTAAAAGAATTTTATAAAAGGTCAGGGTATTGCCAGCCCAATTCAGAAAAAGACAATACATATATGTAGTGCGGATGAACTTTAAGTACAACATATATATCGTCATCATCTCTGAATCTAACAATAATGATGTTTCTTTTCTTGGAATATCTCGAGTATAGCTCATAAGGTTTGCGAAACAGGTAAAGACATACAGAATTCCATTGCTCTATTGTCATTGGTGCTGCTACCCATGCTGTTGCTCCATTTATAAACCCAAATCTATCGCCAACAACATCATAGAAGCCGTTATCTGAAAGATTATAACCAGCCATATCTACTTTATCCCACATAGTAAGCAATTTAAAAATATTAATTCATAAATAAAGTATGCGTGAGGCTTTTTCTCGTGCTAATCTGTCTCCACAGGAATATCCTTCCATTCTTCTCTCTTTAAAGAATAGGTAAGAGATACGGTTTTTCCGTTAGAACAAATTCTTTTGTCGTCACTAACCGTAAGCGTGGAGTCTGCGATAGTGAATTTTATATTCTCGTTCTTGCTTAGGTAGTTTAGGGCGACAAACAGGCTTTGAAATAACCAATAGAAAAGAAGTATCTGGAAAGTGTTCTTGCAGTTCCAGATACTTCTTTTATGGTAAATAAGGTTACTCCTTTACTAGGACTTTCTCTATTTCGATTATATACATCTTGTGGAAGTCTTTGGCAGAGAACCATTTGTCAAGAATTGCCTGATCAAAGAAGCTCTGCTCGTTCCAGTCTTGTGCAAATATCTTTCTTCCCTCTATAACTAGCTCAGCCTCGGCAAAAGTCGGATTACCTGCGTCTGTAAATACAGCGTTAAGCCCTGCTTCCTTAACCTTGTCACAGTCTCTTCCTGACTTTGAGCCGCACAATGCTAATGCTTCTCTTTGATTGCCCTTGCCAAAGAATGTAAGTGTCATTCTTTCGTTGTTCTCAATGAAGCCGAATGTATGGCGTTGAGGTCTGACAGCAACAATGGCAACGTGTCTGTTGAACATAAAGCCAACACCTCCCCAACTTGCAGTCATTGTGTTGAAACTTTTGCTGTTTCCTGCTGAAATAAGCATCCACTCCTCAGCAATTTTAGAGACCATGTCCTCCTTTATGCTCTTGAAATCTATCTCCTTAAAGTTTTTCATATCTATGTTTCTTAATTGTTCTTCAAAAATTTTCCTGTCCACGAGGCTTCGCATTTAACGATATCTTCGGGTGTGCCTTCAAAGACTACTGTTCCACCGTTAGCGCCGCCCTCTGGACCTATGTCTATGATGTGGTCTGCACACTTGATTACATCCACATTATGCTCGATGATTATTACAGTATGGCCGTTAGCAATAAGTGCATCGAAAGCCTTGAGCAATGTCTTTATGTCGTGGAAGTGGAGTCCTGTTGTTGGTTCGTCAAAGATGAATATGCCCGGTTTCATCTTTTCTTCCACAAGTATTGCGGCAAGTTTTACGCGCTGGCTTTCTCCTCCTGACAATGTAGAACTGCTTTGGCCAAGCTTGACATATCCAAGGCCTACAGCCTGCAATGCTTGAAGTCTTTTGACAATCTTTTTTTCAGTAGAGCCTTCCTTCAGAGAGAAGAATTCTACCGCCTGGTTAACTGTCATTTCAAGCACGTCATATATGTTCTTGCCTTGATATAGAACCTCAAGTATGTCAGACTTGAAACGCTTTCCGTGACAGCTCTCGCACTCTAAAGTAAGGTCTGCCATGAACTGCATTTCTATTGTTATAGTTCCTTCTCCCTGACATTCGTCGCATCGTCCACCCTCTACGTTGAAAGAGAAATGAGCACTCTTGTATCCCATCTGCTTGCTCAACTGCTGGTCGGCATACAGCTTTCTGATTTCGTCATAGGCTTTGATGTATGTTACGGGATTTGAGCGGGAAGATTTTCCGATAGGATTCTGGTCAACGAAATCAATGTTGTTGACAAGCTTAAGCGCTCCCGACAATTCCTTGAATACACCAGGCTTTTCGGTAACCTCGTCGAATTCTTGCTTCATTGCGCGATAGAACACGTCTCGGATAAGCGAAGACTTTCCACTTCCGCTGACACCGGTAACTACGGTCATGACGCCAAGAGGGAACTTGGCAGTCACACCCTTAAGGTTGTTGTGCCATACCCCAGAGATTTCTATATAGTTTGTCCACTTCCTTCGTGGAACATTTCTTTCAATCTTTTCTTTTCCAGATAGGTAATCCAGAGTGTAGCTGTGCAGATTGTTTACAGTCTCGGCAACTGGTTTTCCGTCCTTGACAGCGCCAGCAAAGACAAGGTTGCCTCCGGCTCTTCCAGCTTCCGGACCTATGTCGATGATGTAGTCGGCAGCTCGCATAATTTCCTCGTCATGCTCGACAACAACGACTGTGTTTCCAAGTTTCTGCAGTTCTCTAAGAACAGAGATAAGTTGTGCAGTGTCACGGCTGTGCAGACCGATACTTGGCTCGTCAAGTATGTATAGCGAACCTACAAGACTGCTTCCAAGCTGAGTCGCAAGATTGATTCTCTGACTTTCTCCTCCAGATAGGGTATTAGAAAGACGGTCAAGAGTAAGGTAGCCTAGACCTACCTCTACCATGAATCTAGTACGATTCCTTATTTCTGTCAGCACTCGCTTTGATACAAGTTTTTCCTGTTCTGTCAGCTCTATGTTGTCGAAGAAGTCGCGAAGTTCGTGTATTGACATCTTTACAAGGTCAGTGATGGACTTTCCGTTGACCTTGACGTAGCTTGCCTCTTTCTTTAGTCTTGAACCTCCGCAGACAGGACAGTCTGTCTTGCCTCTGTAGCGGGCATACATAACTCGGTACTGAATCTTGTACTG
This sequence comes from Paludibacteraceae bacterium, assembly GCA_024401535.1. GTDB lineage: Bacteria > Bacteroidota > Bacteroidia > Bacteroidales > Paludibacteraceae > UBA1723. The sequence goes on from JAKSKX010000009.1 coordinate 54,613, forward strand.
GTTCTCTTTGACGAAATTAAAGAACTCATCTATGCCGTGCGTGTGGGGAGTTCCGTGCCAAAGCTTATCTTTTTCGGATTTCTCTAGCTGATAGTATGGTTTGTGTATAGGGAACTTGATTTTCTCTGCATTTCTTACGAAGTCTTGTAGCCATTCTCCCATCTTTTCGCCTCTCCAGCACATCACAGCACCTTGATAGATGGACAGACTCTTGTCTGGAACGACAAGGTCTTCGTCAATGCCTACCACCTTTCCGAAACCTTCGCACTCAGGGCAAGCTCCGTATGGAGAGTTGAAGCTGAACATCATCTCTGATGGCTCTTCGAACTTTATGCCGTCAGCCTCGAATGCAGTGGAGAAGATATATGATTTTTCTTCACCATTCTCTATCATAACAACTTCGCAGCTTTTCCCATCTCCTTCCCATACAGCAGTCTGTATAGAGTCAGACAATCGGTTGATAGTATCTACGTCCTCAGGATTTACACTGAATCGGTCAACCACAATCTTTGCTTCGGAAGCTGCCTTTTGTGGAATGTTCTCCTTGTCGCTCAAAGAGTAGATTTTTCCGTCAATCTTTACTCTTGAGTAACCTTGGGCAAGCAATTCTTCGCATTTTTTTTGTAAAGAATCTTTCGCCTCTATGTTTGTCAGTATCATTCCTCTTGTTCCCTTCTCGTACTTGCAGATGAAATCCACAATGTTCGTTACGGAGTGATGCTTCACTTCCATACCGCTTACCGGAGAATAGGTTCGGCCAACTCTTGCCATGAATATTTTTAGATACTCATATATTTCAGTAGATGTTCCGACAGTGGAACGAGGGTTTCTTGTACTGACCTTTTGTTCTATAGCGATTGCTGGCGGCAGACCTTTGATGTAATCAACTTCAGGCTTGCTCATTCGCCCAAGAAACTGGCGTGCGTAAGATGAAAGGCTCTCGACATAGCGTCTCTGGCCTTCGGCATATAGAGTGTCGAAGGCAAGTGATGACTTGCCGGAACCTGACAAACCTGTAATGACAACAAACTTTCCTCTTGGCACATCTACGCTCACATCCTTCAAGTTGTGAACTTTTGCGCCATGTATCGCTATTACTCCGTTATCTGCCATGTCTTTCTATAGGAATGAATGTTTTGCTGTAGATGCCAGACCTTTCAAGTGGTCTGTAGAGTTCCACATCTTGATGTCCCAGATTCCATGTTCCCAACATACCTCGCAAAGGCATGCGCTTTCGGGCTTGGGTTGGCATCTTGATTCCTCAAGTGTAAAGTTGTGGAAGTATGAATATAGGGAGCGCAGTACCACTCCGTGAGTTACCACGAGTATAGTCTTGCCCTCATTGTTATCTCTGATTTCTTCTATCTGCTTTGCAGCCCTGCGGCGAACGTCTCCGAGTGTTTCCCAGTCTCTTTCGCCGGCAGTGTCCTCCCAGAAGCTGCCCATGATTTCGGGGTACTTTGCCATTCCGACCTCGAAGTCATTGCCTTCAAGAATGCCAAGGTAGATTTCCTGAATGCCTGAAACGTATTCTATTGGCAGAGACTTTGCGTTCATCTCCTCAAGTATTACATTGGCAGTTTCTCTGGCTCTGTCAAGCACACTGCAGTACACTTTGTCAAACTGGTAGCGAGAAAGTACCTCTCCGAGTTTTTTGGCTTGGTCAATACCCAATTTAGTCAGGGGGGAGTTGTGCTGGCCCTGAAAAATGTGTTTTTCGTTCCACTCTGTTTGCCCGTGTCTGCAAAGAAATATTCTTGTCATGATAGTTTTTTTGAAATACGTGCAAATGTAATAAAAAAAGAGAACAAATCTTTCGATATGTTCTCTTATTCTTTCGTTCAAAGTTGAGATTAAGCTCTCTTCTCCTTGATTCTTGCCTTCTTACCAGTAAGGTTACGTAGGTAGTAAAGCTTAGCACGGCGAACAACACCAACCTTGTTAAGAACGATCTCCTCGATGAATGGAGACTCGATTGGGAAGATACGCTCAACGCCAATACCGTTAGACACCTTTCTAACTGTGAATCTCTTCTTGTCCTGATGTCCGCTGATACGGATAACTACACCACGGAACTGCTGGATACGCTCCTTGTTACCCTCAACGATCTTGTAAGCAACTGTGATAGTATCACCGCTCTTGAATGCAGGAAGCTCCTTCTTTGTAGCGAATGCCTGCTCTGCAACTTTGATTAAATCAACTGCCATTTTAATTTTGTTTTTCTCTATTAAACTTAACGCAACATTACCGAGGCAACATGCCATCATAAGCGGTTACGCAAAAACGTCGGCAAAATTAGTGTTTTTTTTCTTTTCTGCAAACAAATGAGCAGAAAACTTTATTTGAGTTCTTTATTTTGTAATCATAGACGTATGGATGAGGAATCTGACTTAAGTGATTGATTATAAATTCAGATGGCGTTTGTGTTGTAGTTTATGGTTCTGGTTTGGGCTTGTATGTCACTAGAAAACGAACATGGCAGACGCCGTTCGAAGCAGTGTTAGCCATGTCCGCTAAATTGTATTCTGTAGTGTTATAGAATCTGGAAGTCATCCGCATCTTTCCATGCTGCGAACTTTTTTCTGAACTGGCAAAGAGGGGATTGCTGAAGGGTTGTGATGCAGAAACTGTTGCCTTTGTTGTTTTCTGCGATAATTTTTCCTTTAAAGTCTATGACGTGGCTGTCGCCGGGGTATTCTGCGTCGAAGGTGTCCCTTCCTGTCCTGTTTACTCCGACAACGTATGCCTGGTTTTCGATGGCTCTGGCTTTGAGCAGAGTCTTCCATCCGTCAATGCGTACAGTTGGCCAGTTTGCTACATTTATCATTACGTCATAGTCGAGCTTCCTGTTTCTTAGCCATACTGGGAAACGTACGTCATAGCATATTGAAAGCAGAATCTTCCATCCCTCGCAGATGACAACCACTCTTTCTGTTCCGTCTGCGTACGCTTCACGTTCGAATCCGATAGAGAACAGGTGCTTCTTGTCGTATGTTGTCATAGAGTTGTCCGGAGCTATGAACACACATCGGTTAAAGACTTTCCCAGCCTCGTTTATAGGCAGAGAGCCACATATATAGATGTTGTTGCTCGTTGCTATGTTCTTTAGGAAAGCTATTGATTCAGAGTTGTTTGAATCTTCTGCGCAAAGATGCGAGTCCATAGAGAAGCCGCAAGTCATCATCTCAGGAAGCACAACCAAAGTGGCAAGCTCCTCACCTTCAGAATTAGTTCTTGCCGCTGATTTCATTGCTTCTTCAATCAATGCGGAAATAGTCTCCAGGTTATGTTGAGGCTGGTTGGAAATGATGTCGTACTGTACAGTTATTATTTGTAGGTCTTTCATGTTTTCGACTGCTGTTTGTTTCTGGAAAATATAAATCAGGGAAGTTCGTTCCTTTTTTTTTCAGCTATATCACGAATTGGTCTGGATAGCAGGCAGTCACGCCTTGGTACATAGCCTTGATGTTTGCGATGTCCTGCTCCGGATTGTCTGTAGGAATGTACAGAGACAAGATTTTCCCCTCCTTTTTCTTGTAGTCCAAACTGACTACGGCAATAGGGATGTCAGCTTTTTTAGCTATGTAATAGAATCCCATCTTCCAGTCTTTGTTCGCTTTTCTTGTGGCTTCGGGAGTTATTCCCAAATGAAAGTGGTCAGAACTGTTGCAAGCCTCAACCATTTGGTCTGTTGTGCTTGTTTTCTTTCCTCGGTTAATCGGAATTCCGCCTATAGCCTTGAAGAAAAGGTTCAATGGGAAGAAGAACCACTCTTTCTTTATCATGAACTGTTTGCCAGTGCCTCCAAGCGCAGAATACCCCAGACAGCCGAAGAAGAAGTCCCAGTTGCTGGTGTGAGGAGCGATGCAGATCACACACTTTTCGGGGAAGTCAACATTCTTAGAGACAGTCCATCCGCACATTTTCAGCACTGTGCCAGCTATCTTTTGTCTTATGCTCATTCTAATGAAGTAAAATGATTTCGTCTGCAAAGGTAGTGCTTTTATTTCTATTAGCTGTCCGATGCCTGTGAAAAGTTGGGGGATCAGGCAGCTAAACAAAAAGGGGTAAGCTTCCGCTTATCCCTTTATAATCATAGTTGGAATATGTGAGATGCTACGCGTTTAGTCGTCTGCTCTCTTCGAGATAAACGAACCGCTCTTGTTGAACTCAAGCTTGATTGACTCTGGCTTGTTCAAAGTCACAAGGTACCCATACTTCTTTCTTTCCACCTTGCGAATCTTCTTGTCAGGATAGTTAGTCTTGACATAAGTAAATAGGTTGTAAGGCAAAATCTGCTCGAAAACGGCAGAGATGTCGTTCTTCCTTGCATTGATTTCCTCCCAGTTTCCCCTTCTTTCGAATGTGATGTCAACGCCATTGTCAAGCGTAACCTCGTAATCGAAATCCAGAGTCTTCTGTGTTTCTACGACAGATGCGTTAGCAAAATGCTTGTTCAAGAAACTTGTAGAAACCGAAGGGATTTCCTCGTTGGAACTATTGCCGCAAGCAGTAAGAAAAAGTGTTATCAACAAACAAACTATGTGTGGTATTTTATTCATTTTCGTATCCTAATTTTCATTTCCGACTTCAAAGGAATAAAAAAAATCGGTAATTAGCAAGTAAAGGAATAAAAATCGAGAAAAAAAATGTATTTTTGCTAACAAAACTTAGGAAAATGGCAAATTCTTTATCAGAAAACGCAATAGAATTACTTTGTGAGCTAGTAAAAATTCCTTCGTACAGCAGAGAGGAAACTCAGGTTTCTGATTATTTTCAGAAGCATGTTGAAAAGATGGGGTTCAAAGCAAACAGAGTGAACAACAATATATGGATAAAAGGCTCGAGATTCTCTGAGTCCAAGCCTACATTGCTTCTAAATGCCCATTTGGATACAGTAAAGCCTGTAAGTGGCTGGACCTATGATCCATATACTCCGACTAAGGATGGCGACAAGATATATGGACTTGGAACTAATGACGACGGTGCGTCCTTGGTTTCTCTCCTTTATGCTTTCTCGGAACTCGACAAAAGGGAGTGTGCGTACAACCTTGTGTATGCTGCGAGTGCAGAGGAGGAGGTCAGCGGCAAAAACGGTATGGAAGCATTGATTCCCAACCTTCCGAAGATAGACCTTGCACTGGTTGGCGAGCCTACCGGAATGGACGTTGCCGTTGCAGAGAAGGGACTTATGGTGCTTGACTGCTATGCTCATGGAAAGGCCGGTCATGCGGCAAGAAACGAGGGAGTGAATGCAATCTATAAGGCGGTAAAAGATATTGAGTGGATAAGGACAAACATTCTGCCCAAGCAGACGGACATGCTCGGCCCTGTGAAGATGACAACTACGATGATCGAGGCCGGAACACAGCATAATGTTGTGCCTGATGTGTGCAAGTTCGTTGTGGATGTGCGTTCCAACGAGTGCTATTCGAACGAGGAGATTTACGAAATACTTTGCAAGAACCTAGAGAGTGAAATAAAGCCTCGATCTTTCCGTCTAAGTTCTTCTTCTATCCCTATGGACAATCCGATTGTCAAGCTTGCTCTTGGCATGGGCAAGAAGCCTTTTGGCTCACCTACCTTGTCGGATCAGGCGCTTATGCACTTCCCAAGTTTGAAGATGGGACCTGGAAATTCTTCACGTTCACATACTGCTAACGAGTATATTATGACGGGTGAGATTGAAGATGCAATCAATACTTACATTAAACTTATCTCGGAGGTTACACTATAACAACAATGGTGGAAGTAAAGTATTATGTGGTGTGGGTAGGCAGGGAGCCGGGCATCTATACAAACTGGAGCCAGTGCCAAGAGCAGATAGAGGGTTTCCCAAAGGCTCAGTACAAGAAGTTTTCAAGTCTTTCCGAGGCCAATGAAGCTTTTGAAAAAGGCGCACCGCAAGATTACTACGAATCAAAGACTATAAGGGCTGTAACTCCCAAGTCGGACGCTTATGAAAAGAATGCTCTTGCTGTTGATGCTGCGTGTAGCGGCAATCCAGGCAAGATGGAGTTTCAGGGCGTGTGGCTGCATAACGGAGAATTGGCTTTCCATTTCGGTCCTTTTGAGGACGCAACCAACAACATCGGGGAGTTCCTTGCACTTTGCAGAGGTTTGTACGAGGTGATGACAAAGCATCCCGATTTCATTCTCTATTCGGACAGCCGCAATGCTATATCCTGGGTTATGGCCGGTGTGTGCAAGACCAAACTGAAAGAGACTGAAAAAAATAAAGAGGTGTTCGATATGGTGCGCTCATCCGAAGCCTGGCTCAAGCAATATGGCATAAGAGTTAAGATTCAGAAGTGGGACACAAAAGAGTGGGGCGAGATTCCTGCTGATTTCGGACGTAAATAATAACAGAGTATGTCAATAGAAATTAAACATCTAAAAAAGAGCTATGGTTCTCAGACTGTACTCGATGACATAAACTTTTCCATAAAGGATGGCGAAATAGTTGCCTTCCTTGGTGAGAACGGTGCAGGAAAGAGTACCACAATGAAGATAATCAACGGTTATCTGTCAAAAGATAGCGGTGAGGTCAAGGTGTGCGGCTATGACGTGGATACAGATCTTGAGAAGGTGCATAGCCTGATTGGTTATCTGCCAGAACACAATCCTATTTATCCGGATATGTATGTCCGCGAATACTTGATGTTCATTGCCGGATTGTATAAGGTAGAGGACAAGAAGGCGAGGGTGGATGAAATGATAGCAAAGACTGGTCTTACAAAAGAATCCCACAAACGTATAGGAATGCTTTCCAAAGGCTACCGCCAGAGAGTCGGACTTGCTGCTGCATTGATTCCTAATCCCAAAGTGTTGATACTTGACGAGCCTACTACAGGTCTTGACCCTAACCAGATTATCGAGGTAAGAGACCTTATCAAGGAAGTCGGCAAGGAAAAGACTGTCATGCTTTCCACTCACCTGATGCAGGAGGTTTCCGCTATTTGCGACAGAGTGATAATCATAAAGAACGGCAAGATAGTTGCTAACGAAGCAGAGTCGGAGATTGTAAGCTCGACAAGTGACGGATATGTTGTTGAAGTTGAATTCCTGAACGATGTTGACACAGATTCTCTACAACAGAAGTTCGCAGACTCCAAACTTGTAAAGACTGGTGCCAAGACTTTTGCAATCGAATCAAAGTCTGATGTCAGATTGTCTGTTTTTGAATATGCAAAAGACACAAACAATCCGCTTTTAACATTAAAATTGAAGGAAAGAAGCATGGAAGATGTGTTCATTCAGCTTACAAATAGCATAAAAAAGTGATATTTTTTGCCTAAATGTGCTGAATAACATATAATTTTGTTTTGAAATATAGCCAAAAGGTAAGAAATTTGCACCCGAAAAACAAATTTTAGTTATACAATCATCCAACCATAAGGTTTATTTCTAGTACCAAAAACGCAATTAGGTTGATTTAGATAATGGGGAATTCGAAACACTTGCCTTGCGGTGAGTGTTTCTTGTTTTTTATCATTTATACAACTCATAATAACTTCAGGATATGCTTTTACTTGCGCTATACTTTTTTTTGACAGTTTTCATATCATTCCTATGTTCGATTTCAGAGAGTGTTATGTTCTCTACATCTGCATCGTACGCAGAAACCTTGGTCGATAAAGGACGTGGAGGTAGATTGCTTTGTACACTGAAAAAGAATATGGGACGCCCTATTTCAGCTATTCTTTCTGTTAACACTATTGCTAACACTTTTGGCGCTTCGGCTGTGGGAATGCAAGTAACAGCTGTGCTTGGAGATGCTTATTTTGGAATCGCATCTACGGTGCTCACGGTAATGATTCTTGTTTTTTCTGAAATCATTCCCAAATCAATAGGTTCAAATTATTGGCGTACGCTTTGTATTCCCGTTGCTTATTTTGTGCAGAGCTTGGTTTATATCTCATATCCTTTGGTAATAGTTACGGAGTTCTTGACGAACTTGATTTCCAACAAGAATGCTCAGACTGTAAGTAGAGAGGAGATAGCGGTCTTGACAACTATAGGAGAGAAGGAGGGCGTTTTTGAGAGTAATGAAAGCAAAATCATCAATAATATGATGAAAATGAAGTCCATTAAGGTTCGCAGTGTCATGACTCCGAGAACTGTGGTGCTTGCAGTTCAGGAGGATGTTACGCTGGAGGAGTTTTTTAAGACAAAGGACTTCAAAAGATATTCCCGTATTCCTATTTACTCCGACTCAATAGATTCCATCACTGGTTTTGTGCTAAAGAGTGATGTGCTTTATCACCTTGCGGCAGACCACCAGAATATGAGACTAAAAGAGATTAAGCGTCAAATCATTTGCTGTTACGAGAATACATCTATTCTCCGATTCTATGACACTATGATTACAAAGAAGGAGCACATGGCTATGGTAATTGATGAGTATGGAGGTCTTGAAGGTATTGTAACTATGGAGGATGTAATCGAAACAATTCTCGGTCTTGAGATTACTGACGAATACGACACTCAAATAGACATGCAGCAGCTTGCCAAAGAGCAATGGGAAAAACGTAAAAGGAAGTTTGACCTGGAAGCTCTTGAAGAATAGTTTGTTTTTAAGTTATTTTAAATGAAGGCACTCAAAAAGATTAGAATATTGATTGCGTTCTATATGGTAGCTCTTGTTTTAGCTGGAGTTACAGCATTCCCTGCGGAGACTGAGTTAAAAATATTGTGCGAATGGATTAGCGGCTTGTCTGAAACCTTGGCAGATGATTATGCAATTATAGGCTGGCTGTTCGGTGTAAGAGACGGATTGATAGAAACTAATGCAGAATATCCTTATATTGCATACGGATATGATTGGCTTGCTTATGCCCACATTGTTATAGCTATGTTGTTTATTGGCCCATTCATTGACCCGATTCGGAATAAATGGGTTGTTTATTGGGGGATGATAGCGTGTGTAACTATTCTTCCCCTAGCTTTTATTTGCGGTCCTATCAGAGAGATACCTTTCATTTGGACATTGATAGACTGTTCTTTCGGAGTTTTCGGAATAATGCCCCTCATGTTGTGCATAAAATACATAAACAGGTTGGAGCATGAGCGTGAAAATAATATGTTTTAGTTCTCCGATTCTGTTACTCATGGAGCAGATGTTGAAAAAAAGTCAATAATTTGCTTATAAATGTCAATTAATTAATAACTTTGCACTCAAATTAACCCATTCTATAAATAAATTATGGATTTTAGACGTAGAATTATCATAACAGGAGGTGCTGGTTTCATTGGTAGCCATGTGGTTCGTTTGTTCGTTAACAAGTATCCAGACTACCAGATTATCAACCTTGACAAGTTGACATATGCCGGCAATCTTGCTAATCTAAAAGATATAGAGTCTGCTCCTAACTATGTGTTCGAGAAGGCAGACATTTGCGATTTTGACAAGATGCTTGAGCTTTTCAGAAAGTATAATGTTGACGGTATTATCCACCTTGCTGCAGAGAGCCATGTGGACCGTTCAATCAAAGATCCATTCACTTTTGCTCAGACAAACGTGATGGGTACTCTTTCTTTGCTTCAGGCAGCCAAGTTGTATTGGGAGTCATTGCCAGAAAAATATGAGGGCAAGCGTTTCTATCACATCTCTACAGACGAGGTATATGGTGCGCTTGAGATGACTCATCCAGAGGGTGTTGAGGCTCCTTTCACAACAGTGGCATCTACAGGAAAGAATCATTGTGCATACGGCGAGGAGTTCTTCGTTGAGACTACTAAGTACAATCCTCATTCACCATATTCTGCATCAAAGGCAAGTTCTGACCATTTTGTCAGAGCATTCCATGACACTTATGGCATGCCTACAATTGTTACTAACTGCTCTAACAACTATGGTCCATATCAGTTCCCAGAGAAGTTGATTCCTTTGTTCATCAACAATATACGCCACCGCAAGCCATTGCCTGTATATGGCAAGGGAGAGAATGTTCGAGATTGGTTGTACGTTGTTGACCATGCAAGAGCTATTGACACTATCTTCCACAATGGAAAGGTTGCCGAAACTTACAATATCGGTGGTTTCAACGAGTGGAAGAACATTGACATCATAAAGGTTGTTATCAATACTGTTGATCGTCTTCTTGGTCGTAAGGAGGGTGAGGATCTTGATCTTATCACTTATGTTACAGACCGTCTTGGTCACGACGCTCGTTATGCTATTGATTCAAGAAAGCTACAGGCTGAACTTGGCTGGGAGCCTTCGCTTCAGTTCGAAGAGGGTATTGAAAAGACTGTTAGATGGTATCTTGACAACGAGGAGTGGCTTGAGAATGTAACTTCAGGTGATTATCAGAAGTATTACGATAACATGTACAAGGGAAGATAATTGACTCGTTACACAGTCAATACGAAAATTCTGTTTGACATATTTCGAGAATTGAAAGGTGGCTTTGCTAAGTCACCTTTTTTGTTTTATGCTTGTTTTAGTTTCCCACTTTTCTATTTGTCTGCGTTTGAAAAACATAGCTGAACGACATTCTTTTCTTGTTTAGCGTTAAAACTGTAATTTTTTTGACGCATTGTTAAGAATTGTTTTATACATTTGCCGTACACAACTTAATAATTTAATACAGTATGAAACATTTCTTACTACTAACAATGGCAGCGCTGGCGATTAGCCTTGGCTGCTCTGCTAAGTCCCACAAAAAGGGAAACTACCACTACTGCTCTTGTCATGGTTCGAATGCCAGAGTGCATAAGCCTGCCGAGCCGGTACAGTTTTTAACAGATACGTATGGTGCCGGTGTCCTTACTTTCAGTGAAGATGCCGAGCTAAGCCGTTTCCGTTCCCTAAAAGTGGATTCTAGCATTAATAATCCGACTAACAAGAATTTGGATTTGCGTAGTCAGGGAGGAGCTCTGTCTTTTGCAAAGGGTGCATTTATGGATTTTCAGTACATTGAGAACGTATGCCTTCCAGGTTCGCTCCTTTATATTTATAAGGAGACATTCAAGAACTGTGTCAGCCTGAAGAGTGTGAATGTTCCGAAACGAGTTAATGGCATAGGTAAGGAGGCTTTTTTTAATTGTTACAACCTTAAAACTATTATAATCCCAAGTTCTGTAACAAAAATCGGTGCCAGAGCTTTCTATAGATGCAATAACCTTAATGTAGTTGTCATGAACAATGAGGGTGACGTTAAGGTTGGCAAAGATGCGTTTACTGGCTGCAAGTCTGTGACTTATGTCGGAAAGGACAAACCTTTGGCATACAACGAAAAATGATATTCTAGGGGAACTATTAGCTAAGATAAAGGAGAGTCCGGGACAAAACATTTGTTCCGGACTCTCCTTTTAATCATAGCATTACTGAGATTCTAGAGAATTCTAATTAAATCTTGTCGGCTAGTGAATTTGCAACCGTGTTTTCAAGTCAAAGGCTGTTGGCATTAGGTCTTGTTCCTTATTAGTTGTTTGTGTTTCGAAGCCGGGCCTGGATTGATGTTTGAGTGCCTTTGTTTGGCTTTTTTGGTCAGCCTTGTTCAAACTATTTTTTTCGATTTAAGTATTTTTAACGCCAAAAGCTTTGTATGTGCTTCCTTTTGTCTTATTTTTGCACTTGTTATCCTATTGATTTATTGAATATGAAGCAAGTTTTATTCATAATATCATTTTTATTGGGTTTTGTCTTTCCAGCTTTTGGCGTGCAGTCACTAGGTACTTATGAAGGACAGATAGCCAGAGCGCATGTAGAGGGCAATGACACTATATTGGATTTGCAGTTGCCTATGCTATATGTCTATCCTCCTATGGAGTTCAAGAACGAAAAGCAGGAAAAGTTCTATTGGGCTACTGTTTCGAGGGTAAAAAAGACTCTTCCCTATGCCAAGTTGATAGGTGGTTTGTTGAGAGACGTTAACAAGCAAATGGAGGGTATGAGCGAGAGGGAGCGCAAAGCCTTTATGAAAACAAAGGAGGACGAACTAGTCTCTGCATACACACCAATTTTGAAGAAACTTTCCCTAAAGCAAGGCAAGATGCTGATTCGTTTGGTCGATAGAGAGTGCGACAGAACAAGCTATGATATTGTCAAGGAACTCCGTGGTGGTTTCCGTGCATTCTTCTGGCAGGGTTTTGCCAAGGTGTTAGGCGCAGACTTGAAGGTTGAATTTGACGCTGACAAGAGCGAGGACGACAAAATTGTGGAGCGAATCATCAACTTGGTTGAGAGTGGACAGCTATAAAACCAAGTTCGGTATTCCCCATCCATAGAAATAAAGGTATTTTGTTGCGCTACGAATTAGTTTTGTAGCGCAACTTTTTTTGTCAAATTTTTCATCTTAATCAAAAAACTTGTATCTTTGCAAAAAAGAGAAGAAGAGGGGTGCTGAGACACAGTCAAGGCTGAGATTATACCCTAAGACAGATGATAACCTGATGCGGGTAATGCCGATGTAGGAACATTCTTCTAACATACTATTTTTGCTTAGCATAAATAGAAAATAGATAGATGCGATGACGAAGGCAGATTACTTCGGTATCGCATATTTTTTCTTTATGAAGACGATGGTGACTATAGGGGCATTAGACCCAACTGGAGGTGCCGGAGTGCTTGCAGATGTTCGTGTTGCAGGCAGGTTCGGTGTCTATGGTATGGCTGTGCTTACCGCCACAACTTCGCAGAATCCAAAGTCGTTCAACGGAATTGAGGCTGTGGGTGACGAGATGTTCCACAAGCAGCTAGCCGACATATTCGACCATTACAGAGTGGATGCGATGAAGTGCGGAATGATTGCAACCAAGTCACAATTAAAGATATTGATAGATTTCTTTGACAGCAGAAACCCAAAGAATCTTGTGATAGATCCGATTGTTAGCGCTACGCTAGGCGACAGAAAGTTTGACGAGGAGACAATCGATTTGTATCGAAAGTTGTGCAGCCATGCAGTTCTTGTGACGCCCAATGTAAAGGAAACAGAGATACTGAAGGAAATTTCTTCCAAAGCTGTGCTGAACAAGGGCGGAGATGCAGACTCGAATCTTTGTGTGGATGTGCTCAATGTCGAAGGCAAGGAATATAGGTTTACCTCGCAGAAGATAAAGACAACGAACACGCATGGAACGGGTTGCACAATGTCTTCTGCTATTGCAAGCGGACTAGCAAGCGGATTGGATTTGGTTGAGGCTGTCAGTCAGGCGCATGACTATGTGAACAGAGCGATAAAAGGTGCTGTAAGTCTTGACATAACTGAGGGGTATGGTCCTCTAAATCATTTTGTATAAAAATTTAGATATGAAGATAAAGTTGAATGGCGAAGTTTTGGAGTTGCAGGACGGTGCAACTGTCGCAGATATATGCACAAAATTGGGTATCGACAACAAAGGAATAGCTTTTGCAATTGACAGCGAGGTTGTTGTGCGTGACGATTGGGAGGAAACAAAACTCACTGATGGCGTCGAGGTAATGATGATTCGTGCGGCATGTGGAGGGTAATAGTAATAACTCCGGAGGAAACTTTTGCTGGCGAGGTTGAGCAAATCAAGAAAGTTTTAGAGTGTGGAGTGTTTAGACTTCATCTGCGCCATCCCAAAGCTTCGGAGAAGGAGTTAAGGAAGATAATAGAAGCTTTGTCTGTTGAGGAGAGAAAGAGAATAGTCCTTCACGACTGCTACAATCTTGTAGATGAATATGGCCTGGGAGGAGCCCATTTGAATGGCAGACATCCGGAATTAGCAGACATCTGCACATCTCGTTCCTGCCATAGCTTTGCAGAGATAGAGGCTTCTAAGCGCATGAGGTATTGCTTTCTTAGCCCAATTTTTGACAGCATAAGTAAAAACGGCTATTCTTCGAACTTCTCCCGTGAAGTACTGCTTGAAGCAAAGCAGAAAGGAATCATTAACGAGAATGTGATAGCTCTCGGAGGAATTAGCGCTGACAAGCTTGAACAAGTCAAGGAATACGGGTTCGGCGGTGTGGCAGTCCTCGGCAGTGCCTGGAAGGACGGAGTAGCTCAAATAGAGAAAATAAAAGATTTGTTATAATATGAACTTATTGCAGAGACGGGCTTTCCCGTTACAACTTATAACTCATCCTGTAAACGGGAGAAATGAGATTGAAGGTGCAAAGCTTGCCCTTGAAGGAGGATGCAAGTGGGTGCAGCTTCGCATGAAGGACACTCCGGTCGAGGAGGTCAAGAAGGTAGCCCTTGAGCTTCTTCCTATATGCAAGGAGCACAATGCAGTCATGATTATCGACGACCATGTGGAGCTAGCCAAGGAGGTTGGTGCAGACGGTGTTCATCTTGGAAAGATGGATATGAATCCTAAAGAAGCGAGAGAGATTCTTGGCGATGGTTTCATTATTGGTGGAACATGCAACAGCTTCGAGGACATTCTTGCCATTAAGGACAGCGTTGACTACATTGGCTGTGGTCCGTTCAGATTCACAACTACAAAGAAGAAGCTTGCTCCGGTTCTTGGTCTTGAGGGCTATCAGGAGATAGTCTGGAGATGCAGGGAGCAGGGAATCAACATTCCTATCGTAGCAATCGGAGGTATAACTAAGGCTGACATACGCAAGGTGCTGGATAGCGGGCCTAATGGTGTTGCTATCTCTGGAGGTATATTGTCTGCGGCAGACCCGAAGGCGGAAACCGAAGATATATTGAAAGTAATAGAAAAGTGTTTTTAACAATACAAGATAATGAGTGAGAAACTTATAATAGCAGGCAGAGAGTTCAACTCTCGTCTTTTCCTAGGAACAGGAAAATTCAGCAGCAACGATTTGATGAAGGCCTCAATTTCGGCATCGGAAACGGAAATGGTTACTGTTGCCATGAAGCGCATATCGTTAAGCGATGCAAATGACGATATGTTGAAGCATATAGTGAAGGACAACATCCAGCTTTTGCCCAACACAAGTGGTGTGCGTGACGCAAAAGAGGCTGTGTTTGCCGCTAAGATGAGCCGTGAGGCATTCGGCACAAACTGGTTGAAACTTGAGATTCATCCGGACCCTCGTTATCTTTTGCCAGACTCTATCGAGACTTTGAAGGCAACAGAAGAGTTGGTGAAGCTAGGTTTTGTCGTATTGCCTTACTGCCAGGCAGATCCGGTACTTTGCAAGAGACTGGAGGAGGCTGGTGCAGCTACGGTTATGCCACTTGCCGCTCCTATCGGTTCAAACAAGGGGTTGCGTACAGAGGATTTCTTGAAGATTATCATCGAGCAGGCCAATGTGCCGGTTGTGGTTGATGCCGGTATCGGTGCTCCGAGCCATGCTGCTGCGGCTATGGAGTTGGGAGCTGACGCCTGTCTTGTCAATACAGCTATCGCAGTTGCCGGAGATCCTGTTCGCATGGCTGTAGCTTTCCGTGATGCTGTAAAATGCGGTCGCGAGGCATACGAAGCTGGTCTTGGTGCAGTTACTGCAGGAGAGGCCGTGGCAAGTTCTCCGTTGACTTCTTTCTTGGGTTAGTATTTACAAATTATTGAAATTTCATCTATGTCAGATAAAAAAGTAACACATTATGCCAAGCGTGAGAAACATTACATGCAAGGCGAAATGTTCCCAGATGTGAAGGTTGGTATGTTGAAGGTAAACCTTACTCCTTCTGTGTCTGTGGACGAAAATGGCAAGCGAACTGTAACAGAGAATGCTCCGGTGTATATTTATGACACTTCGGGACCTTTCTCTGATCCAAACATTACTGTTGACCTAAAGAAGGGTATCGAGAGATTCCGAGAGAAGTGGATTGTTTCCCGTGGAGATGTAGAGCAGTTGCCAGAGATAACTTCTGAATACGGAAAGATGCGCCTTGCTGACAAGAGTCTTGACCATCTTCGTTTCGAGCATATTGCCTTGCCTTATCGTGCCAAGAAGGGTGCCAAGATTACACAGATGGCATACGCAAAGGCAGGAATCATCACTCCTGAAATGGAATATGTTGCCATTCGAGAGAATATGAACTGCAAGGAGCTTGGTATAGACACTTACATCACTCCTGAGTTCGTCCGTAAGGAAATTGCAGAGGGACGTGCTGTACTTCCGGCTAATATCAACCATCCAGAGAGCGAGCCAATGATTATCGGCCGCAACTTCCTTGTCAAGATAAATACAAACATCGGTAACTCGGCTACCACTTCCACTATTGATGAGGAGGTCGAGAAGTCCGTATGGAGCTGCAAATGGGGTGGTGATACGCTAATGGACCTTTCGACTGGAGCAAACATTCACGAAACAAGAGAGTGGATTATCCGTAACTGCCCTGTGCCAGTGGGTACAGTGCCTATCTATCAGGCGCTAGAGAAGGTTAACGGTAAGGTTGAGGATTTGACTTGGGAAATCTATCGTGACACTTTGATTGAACAGTGTGAGCAGGGAGTTGACTATTTCACTATTCATGCCGGTATCCGACGCCATAATGTCCATTTGGCTGACAAGAGATTGTGTGGAATCGTATCTCGTGGAGGCTCTATCATGAGCAAGTGGTGTCTTGTCCACAATCAGGAGAGCTTCCTATACGAGCATTTCGATGACATCTGTGATATCCTTGCACAGTATGACGTAGCTGTTTCGCTCGGAGACGGCCTTCGTCCAGGATGCACAGCTGACGCTAATGACGAGGCTCAGTTTGCAGAGCTTGACACTATGGGCGAGCTAGTCCTTCGTGCATGGGAGAAGAATGTTCAGGCATTCATCGAGGGTCCAGGCCATGTGCCAATGCACAAGATTAAGGAGAATATGGAGAGACAGATTACTCACTGTCACAATGCTCCATTCTATACACTCGGTCCTCTTGTTACTGACATTGCTCCAGCTTACGACCATATCACTTCTGCTATCGGAGCTGCTCAGATTGGTTGGTTGGGAACAGCGATGCTTTGCTATGTAACACCAAAGGAGCATCTTGCTTTGCCTAACAAGGATGATGTTAGAGTGGGTGTTATTACCTACAAGATTGCCGCACATGCCGCAGACTTGGCTAAGGGACATCCGGGAGCTACAATCAGGGACAACGCCCTTTCCAAGGCTCGTTTCGAGTTCCGTTGGAATGACCAGTTCCATTTGTCTCTTGATCCAGAGAAGGCTCGCGAAATCTTTGAGGAGGCGCATCATACAGACGGAGAGTACTGCACTATGTGTGGACCAAACTTCTGTGCAATGAAGTTGGGAAGAGACGCATTGAAAATAAAGTAAAGGGAATATGATAGACGCAAGGAACATTTTTCGCAGTCTCCCGGCATTCATTGTTGCTGTTATTTGGGGTTCGACATTCGTGATATCCAAGTCGATATTGGATGCGGGAGTCACTAGATTTCAGCTCATATTCTGCAGGTTTGTACTGGCATACATTGCTTTGTGCGTGATGTGTCCGAAGCCGTACAGAGTGGAGATGTCCAAGACCGAATTGAAGATGTTTCTTATTGCAGTTACGGGAGGAAGTCTCTACTACTTTCTCGAATATAGCGCATTGAAGCTTTCTACGTCAACCAATGTCGGGCTTATCTGTGCCACAGTGCCGATAGTGTCTGCGCTGATATCAATCTTGCTAGGGTTGATGAAGTCAACCAGGAAATTCGCCTTAGGCAGTGCTGTTGCGTTCTTGGGTGTTATGTGCGTTGTGTTTAATGGAGTGTTTGTCTTCAAGCTTAATCCATGGGGGGATTTCGTGGCGTTCCTTTCTGTAGTCTCGTGGTCGGTGTATTCGGTCTTGCTAAGTGTTATGCCCAAGCATGTCACGGAACTGCAGACCACACGAAGAATGTTCTTCTATGGCACGATAACCATATTGCCTATTCTGTTTCTGGACGACAATACGTTGCCGGTCTCAGAGGTATGGGATAATCTGGAATGGACTCACGTTGCCGGTATTGTTTACTTGGGACTTGTAGCAAGTGGAGCAAGCCTGTGGCTTTGGAATGTGTCCTTCACCAAGATTGGTGCTGCCAGAACAAACAATTTCCTTTATCTTCTTCCGATAGTGTCAGCGGTTTTTTCTTCCATATTCTATTCAAGTGAGATTACTCTCTGGATTGTTATAGGAACATTGCTGATATTCTCAGGTTTAATAATTGCAAACAATAAACAAACAAAATAAATCAAGGTATGTTTTCAGATGAATTAGAGAAGATTTCGTGGGAAGACACCACAAAGTCTATCTATGCGAAGACGGACACAGATGTGCGCCGCGCCTTGGCTAAAGACCGCCTTACGGTGGACGATTTCATGGCTCTCATCTCGCCAGCCGCAGAGCCTTATTTGGAGCAGATGGCCGCGCTTAGCCGCAAGATTACGCTTGAGCGCTTTGGCAAGACTATATCCATGTTTATTCCTTTGTACCTTACTAATTCGTGTACAAACTCATGTGTCTATTGCGGTTTCCATATACAGAACCCTATGGCGCGTACAATCCTTACTATGGAGGAGATTGAGAATGAGTACAAGGCCATCAAGAAACTTGCTCCGTTCGAGAATATCCTTCTCGTAACCGGAGAAAATCCCGCTAAGGCTGGTGTCCCATATCTGGCCAATGCCATTGACATAGCAAAGAAGTATTTTGCTAACATTAAAATCGAGGTCATGCCTTTGGCAACCGAGGATTATGCGCAGCTTTGCGATCATGGTTTGAGCGGTGTGATTTGCTTCCAGGAAACTTACAATAAGGCTCGCTATAAGGTCTATCATCCTAGAGGAATGAAGTCCAATTTCGAGTGGAGGCTAAACGGTTTCGACCGTATGGCTCAGGCCGGAGTCCATTCCATTGGTATGGGTGTGCTTGTCGGTCTTGAGGACTGGAGAACAGACATGACCATGATGGCCCACCATGTTCGTTATCTGGAGAGAAACTATTGGAAGACAAAGTACAGCGTGAACTTCCCACGTATGCGTAAGGCTGAGAATGGGGATTTCCAGCCTAACGTAATCATGAGCGACAAGGAACTTGCCCAGCTCACTTTTGCCTTCCGTATCTTTGACCATGACATAGACATCAGCTATTCGACTCGCGAGCCTGCTGTCATTCGTGACAATATGGCAACTCTTGGCGTTACAACAATGTCTGCAGAGAGCAAGACCGAGCCTGGTGGCTACTGCACTTACCCTCAGGCACTCGAGCAGTTCCATGTGTCTGACGAGCGTACTGCTGTAGAGGTCATGACAGCTTTGAAGAAGATGGGCAGAGAACCGGTTTGGAAGGACTGGGACCAGGTGTTGCAATAACAAATTCAAACAACAAGAACTGTTCCACGGTTCCCGTATGTGAAGACAACAAAAGAGACGTCGCAAGCGGCGTCTCTTTTGTTATTTCAACAAGATTGGTTTCTTATTTCATTTCCAATGGCTGACCTGTAGCCTCAACTACGCTCCACCAGAACTCACCCTCCAAGTTGACCTTCTTGCGCTGTGCTGTGGCAGCCTCGATAGGTAGCAGTGTGAACGAGCCGTTCCAATAGCCGACAACGAAGTCTGTGCGTCCTGCCATTGCGGCGTGTACTGCGTTGTGAGTAAGCTGCTCGCAGAACTTGCTGTCGTTGGCGTTTGCCGGAATACTGCGGATGATGTAGCTTGGGTCGATATACTTGACGCTGATCGGAATGTTCTTCTTCTTGAAGTAGTCAGAGATCTGGTTCTTCATGAATACACCGATGTCCTCGTGAAGCACATTTCCCGAAGCGTCCTTCTTGCGCTCGCCCTTGAAGAACTGCTGTCCTGCGCCCTCTGCAACGACTACCACAGCGTGCTTCTTGCGCTCCAGACGCTTCTCCAACAGGTTCAAGAATCCGTTCTTTGTCTCTGGGTTGTCCAAGTCGAAGTCCATCTCTGGAATCAGACAGAAGTTTACGTCAGGCACAGCCAATGCCACGTTAGCGGCGATGAAGCCTGAGTCGCGTCCCATAAGCTTGATCAGAGCCACACCGTTGATTGCACCCTTTGCCTCGTAGTGTGCGTTCAGGATGATTGGCTGGGCAGCTGTGAAGGCTGACTCAAATCCGAAAGACTTCTCGATAAGGTTGATGTCGTTGTCAATAGTCTTAGGCACACCTGCCACAACGATCTTCAATCCGCGCTTCTCTATCTCCTGATGGATTCCGTGGGCACCCTTCAATGTTCCGTCTCCTCCTACGCAGAACAGGATGTTGATGTTGTTTCTCTCCAATGTATCGACGATTACCTCGTAAGGCTGGTCTCCACGCGAAGAAGCCAGCATACTACCGCCGTCCTTATGAATGTCGTCCACCATTTCCGGAGTCAGGTTGATGAACGGAATCTGATTGTCTGGATTCAATCCGGCGTAACCGTACTGGATTCCGACGATGTTTGTCACTCCGTAGCGGTTCCAAAGGTGAGTCACCAAACCGCGTATCACGTTGTTCAAACCTGGGCAAAGACCACCGCAAGTCACAATAGCAACCTTAGTCTTGGCTGGCTCAAAATACAAAAGTTCCTTTGGACCTGGCTTTTCGAATGACACCAAGTTCTCTCCATTCTTAATGGAAGCCATAACATCCTGCAAAGACGAAGAGTAAAGCACGCGCTCACCATCCTCTACGAAATCATAGATACCGTCGCCTTTGACTTTCGACAAATGGAGAGGTGTTTTTATCTTGCACTCTCCTAATGTTTTTATTGTGAAATCCATTTCCATAAATACATCTTCTTTAGTACGCTACAAAGTTAGTTTTTTTTACAATTCAACAAACAAACTGAGATATGAATTTTTTGTTAAATTACTAATTTGTAACAAACTGTAAGCAGGTGGCAGGCTTTGTCGGTTATTTTGTCAGCGCACTGTATAGTTTGAACAGCTCTGCAACAATGTCGCTTTCGGGCATACTTGTGCCAAATCCGTAGGCTTCCATAACAGCCTTGTCGTTGTTTTGGTGAGTCTTGCGCAAGTCTGCCGGCATAGTAACCTCGTCATAAAGGTCTGCGAGCGAGGAGTCCGGATATTTTGCGCGAGCGTCAAGTATTGCCTGTGCTGTCTGCTCAATCTTCTCTTTCTGCTTGTCTGTTAGCGTTGGCCAAGGGAAATTGTTATAGACAATGTCTTTTGAATAGCGATAACGCATTTCGAGTCTTCCGCAAACTGCACGCATCCATGCCATGTGAATGCTTGAGGTAAGTATGCCGAAATGAAAGAGGGTGGCGTCGGGAATGATGAGTACTGCGTTGTTTACTATTACATCAGGATTCATAAATCCAAGTGGAATATAATTGCGTCTCTCCGATGATGTGCTTGGAACTATTATATATTCTTTGTCGGGTTGTCTGATTTCTTGAAATAAGGTTGACCATTCGGCTGACTTTTGAGTAGCAACTTTTGTACTCGACAAACGATAGTCTCTAACAGATTTAACTCTATCCAAAACCTTGGGGAGTTTTCTTATTTCATTTGGTGATACCTTGTGTAGCCATAAACAATATCTTGTTTTATTGTTTATGTACTCTTCAGAACCCATAATGCGATGAATGTATCTTCTGGCTTCTGGTTCTTGTTTTAGAAATTCTTTTAATTCATCTTCGGTAAAGAAAAAGAATCCACCATCAACAGGTTTGTTTCCATATACCATTTGCGGAATATTGCAAATCGACTTTGTTCTGCTTTCCACAAATATATTAGGGCTAACTATCAAATATGGATTGATGTTGTCGCAAAAGATTTGAGATTCTGGACTATCGAACAAAACTCTTTTCTTTATGTTTTCTGCGACAGAGAATCCTATAATTACACAATGGACATGGGCTTTCAAAGTGGATTCACTGTCCCAACGGAAAGTTCGCCATGCGTAATCTATATGAATTCCAAATCGGTCATACAAAGGTTTCCAAACACTTGCAACTTGCTCTCCTTGACTAATGCTATTTGTAGAAACAAGGGCGGTACGCACAGAATTTCCTGAATTAGCAGCTTCCCTCATTAGTTGAGCAGCTTTCCAATACCACCCGGCAACATAATCTATCTTTCCTGCAGTCTTGTATGGTTTACCTTTTTCATCTACATAAATGGAAAGTATATCATTCTTTTGTGCTTCATTCTGTAAAGAGTACCCCACAAACGGCGGATTGCCTATTATGTACGACAAATCTTTTGGCTCGACAACTTCCTTCCAGTCAATGCGAAGGGCATTGCCAACCTTGATGTTTGCGTAAGACTTCAAGGGAAGGAAGTCGCTGTCGAAGTCTATTATCTTTTCGGTTTCGCTCAACATCTGCGACTCTGCAATCCATAGTGCTGTAGTTGCAACCGAAGCCGCAAAGTCATTTATCTCTATGCCGTGGAACTGGTGTATGTTCACCATGACAGGGTTGAACGAGTCGTCCGAGCCAAGTATTGACTGACCGCCCATCAACTCTTTGATGCACAAGTTTTCCAGCCTCCTCAAAGAGACGAATGTCTCGGTAAGGAAGTTGCCCGAACCACAAGCCGGGTCAAGGAATTTCAAAGAGGCGAGTTTGTTCTGGAACTCGACAAGAGCCTTGTATTTTGTCTTGCCTTTTGCCATGTTCTTGATTTCCTTGAACTCATCCTTGAGTTCGTCCATGAACAGAGGGTCGATAACCTTGTGTATGTTCTCTATGCTTGTATAGTGCATTCCGCCCGAGCGTCGAGTCTCCTGGTTCAAAGTCGATTCAAACACAGCGCCGAAAATGGTTGGGCTGATGTCTCTCCAGTTGAAGCCGAATCCGGCCTGATTGATGAGTTTGTCCGCAATGTCTTCCGTAAACGGAGGTATTTCCTCTCCTTCCTGCTGTTTGAAAAGCGAACCGTTTACATACGGGAAAGCCTTTAGCTTGTCCTCGAGGAATCTGTCTCGCTTTTCGACCGGTGTGTCAAGGATTTTGAAAAGCTTCTCGAGTGCAGACTTCATGTTCTCAGTCTTGAACGACTGCATGTATTTTGAAAACTGGTCTTTTTCAAAAGTTCCGGAATCCTCTGCCCAAAGGCAGAACACAAGCCTCACGCACAGAACATTCAATGAGTGTAGGTCTGCTTCGGACACATCTCCGCCATATTGGGAAAGGAAAGCGTCATAAAGTATTCCGACCAAGTTGCCGGCATCGACGCTGACCTCCATTTCATGCTTCAGTTTGTCGTTAGAGTCCTCGACAATGAATGAAAGGTTGTGCCAGTCCTTTTCAAGGTTTTCAAGAAGAATCTCGAAAGGTTCGCCCTGTGGATTCTCCATGTCATATATAAGGAAGGATTTGAAATTGCAGGTAATCACCCAACGAGGGTGCTTTGAAACCGGCAGTTCGGCGATATACCTTTTCGCCTGTTGGAAAGGTGTCAGTGCAGTTCCGTCACTCTGCTTTATGGACGAACGCAAATCCTTGTCAATGGATTTCTGTTCAATCAGAACTTTTGTCTTGTCGATGTAAGCATCTATGAACGAGGTGTGAGACAGCTTGACTCTGTTTTCAAAAGATATTGATTGTGTGGGCTGTTCCACGTTCAGGACATTTTGCAGAAGGTCAATCCAAAACGACTGACTTTCTCCCTTTTCATAACCTTTGCCTGTCCACCTTTCGATGAATTCCTTTATAGCCTGCTTGTTTTGCCCCTTTGATTTCATCCCCGTTGATAATATTTTCGCAAATACTACCATTCACTATCGGGCAAAAGAAAGGTGCAGACCTCTCTATCACGTCCACGGGGAGCCTCGCATGAACCCCGTTCCACCTTTTAGATTAGCCCACACCAACCGGTGCGAGCATTAACTTTTTAGGTGGAAACGAGCAGTCAAGACATACCCGTGGCATTGCTTTTATCCGATAACCGAAATCATCAGTTTGCGAGGCTTTTGATTTGGACGTGAATAATAGCTAATGCTTTATTTAATATGTTATTCTATACTTTGAATGTATATCAGTTTTCTTGTGTCGATTTGATTCTTAATATAACGGTGCAAAAGTAACGGATTTCGGCCTTAACTCCAAATCTATGTGTGAAAAACTATAAAAGTATGGCTTTTCCGCTGCTTTTCCGCTATTTCCTTCAAATTCAATCATAGACAGACAAACAGGGGAAGATAATCTTCAGATTTTGAGTTTGCTGAGTTTCCGGTCGAATTGTAACGTGTTTTTTGTCTTCCTGTCCTTCTGGATTTAAGTAAGGCAGTTTGTTTTTGCCTTTGTCCGAGGCTATGTGTGAAAATAACATTTAGTTTGTCTGCCGAGATTGTTGTCGGGCAGAAGTAACAAAATATTTGTTCGCCAGCCAGCCGAAGACCGTTTGAAAAGATGTTTGTACACGCGGCGTTGAGGCTTCTATGATTACAAAAGAACGGAACTTTGTTTTTCAGCATAAAATAGGCTTTGCGTATTTGTCCGTTCATGCTATAAAAAGCGGCGTTAGGCTTAAAATGTGAGCTGAGCGGCAAATTTTGGCGCGTAACAATCTATCCTTACAAAAAAGTTTTTTAATTTTGCCAATGTCGTCATCATGAAATGTGGCGGCAGTACTTGTGTATAGTCAATAAACTTTTTAGCATAAATTAAAGATATATTATGAAACATTTAGTTGCTCCATCGCTGCTTTCGGCAGACTTCCTTAACCTACAGAAGGATTTTGACATGCTTAACCAAAGCGAGGCGGATTGGGTGCATCTTGATATCATGGATGGCGTGTTCGTGCCAAATATATCTTTCGGTATGCCCGTTGTCAAGTGCGCGCAGAAGGCTTCGAAAAAGCCGCTTGACGTACATTTGATGATTGTTGACCCCGACCGATATGTCGAGGAGTTCCACAAGCTTGGCGCATACGTGCTTAATGTTCACTACGAGGCTTGCACACACCTTCACCGCACAATCCAGCACATCAAGTCGTTGGGTATGAAGGCAGGAGTTACTTTGAATCCGCACACTCCGGTTTCCGTATTGGAGGAGATTGTCTGTGATGTGGACCTTGTAATGCTGATGAGCGTAAATCCTGGTTTCGGTGGTCAGAAGTTCATAGAGAACACTGTAGATAAGGTGAAGAGATTGAAAGAGATGATTGTTAGAAAAGGCTCGAAGGCTGTGATAGAGATTGACGGAGGCGTGAATTTCGAGACAGGCAAGAGACTTGTTGAGGCTGGGGCCGACGTACTTGTGGCCGGCAGCTTTGTCTTTGGCGCAGAGAACCCTATCGAGACCATAGCCGGCTTGAAGGCTCTGTAATATTCTTGCATAGAATATCTGTTTCACAAGCCTTGCTTCATACAGACCAAAGGAGCAGGGCGGGGGATTTAATTATCTAAATCGAATTATAGAATGAGTTTGTCGGTATCAAATAAAATGCGCCATCATATGGTGTTGTCGCTGCTTGTTCCATTGATTATAGGAATTGTTGTTGAAATGCTCTGGCCCGGAGTGTTGAACACGGTAATGCTTGTCGTGTCCGCACTGCTGTGCATACTCATAGCATTCCTGATTAAGATCAACGATTCGACAAACCACAAGTTCAGCCCGTATCTGATGCTCGGTGTGTCCGGACTTATGTTCAGTCTGGGAGCCTTCTGCCTCAGCTCAATGAGGGTGGACAAGCTGCAGAACCTGTGCGACAATTCCTCAAAAAACGCAGTGCTTGTTGCTCATATTTCTTCGGAGTTCAGGACTTCGCCCTATGGTGCGACTTGTTTTGCGGATGTGTACTGCTTTGACGACTCTCTGCAGTCGGTGTCGAATGACGAGGCTGTCCAGTGCAGATTGAACCTACAGTGCTGTGCAGAGAGTCTTTCTGCCGGAGACATAATAATGATACCCAAGAATGCTGTGTCAACGGCAGGAAAGAATGACTTTGCGCAGTTTGTGTACGACAGATTCCTTAACCTTCAGGGCGTTCAGGCTGTATGCGATGTCGATACGTTCAGGTACATTTCTCACCTGGCAAAAAGCGATGTGGTTGACAGAGCCTGCCTGTCGGGTGAATATTTGAAGAACACTTTAAAAAAAACGAAATTATAGCCGATGACGAAAGAAAACTTGTGTCTGTATTGGTGCTTGGCGACAAGGATGCGGTCAAAAATACAGAGATAAGCGAGTCTTTCCGCAACGGTGGAGCGAGCCATGTTCTGGCGGTGAGCGGTCTGCATGTGGGCATAGTAATACTTATGCTCACATGCTTTTTCAATTTCATAGGCTGGTGTCTGCGCAATCCGGACTGGATGAAGTGGGTGAAGTTTGTGCTTCTGCTTTCCGCCCTTGGGATGTACGCCTTTATGACGGGTTTGTCTCCTTCCATAGTCAGGGCGGCGTTGATGTTCACCATATATTATGTGCTGAAAACCTTTGTCAGCAGATTTGTCCAGCCTAGGAATGTTGTTGCGGCGACTTGCTTTGCGATGCTGGTCTATAATCCGCACTACCTGTTCGATATCAGCTTCCAGTTCTCGTTTGTGGCGGTTGCTTCCATAATGATGTTCATGCCGTACATCAGCTTCCGTAAATGGAAAATGTCCGTTCTGAATGCACTGTCCAAAAGGTTTGAGTTCTGCGAGGGCTATATTCACAGGCAACTGCGTAGGGAACAGGAATTTCTGGACAAAGCAAGGGAGGAAAAACTGTCACCGGCAATGTGGGTAAGGATGGCGGTAAAGGGATTGTGGCGCTACGTTGTCGAGGTTGAAAGAATTTCTGTAGCCGCACAGATATTGATGTTCCCTCTGCTGATATATTATTTCCAGAACTTTGCTATAGGCACGTTTGTCTCGTCATTGGTGGTGATTCCTCTCGCCACGCTGCTTATTCCTGCGACATTCCTGTTCTTTGGTTCGGAGGCCTTGTTTTCTGACTGCTGGCTGACAGATGCGCTTGCGCATATAGTCTCGCAGTTGTCAAGGTGGATGATAGACGCCATGTCGTTGATTTCAAAGTGGGAATGGCTCAGGGTTACTGAAATTCCTTTCAACATGGTGGACTTGTTCGTTGTGCTTGGAATGATTCTGCTGTTCTATATCTTCATAAGAACGAGGAGCATGATGGCGTTCTATGGAGTTGTGTCTGTTTTGCTTGTCTATACGGGTTTCGTGCTATACGACGTGAATGTCAGGAGCCGAGGTTCTTTTCTCGCAGTCTATAATATTCATGGGACTACAGCCATACACATTGTTGATGAAGGAAACAGCTCGATGCTTACGAACGACTATGACCGTGTGGCAAATAGAGTGGGCAGATATTGGATTAGGGAAAGAATAGATGCACCGCAAGTCGTTGGTGCCGACGCATCTTCGTTCTATGTCGCTGACAGCCTTGTGTATGTGTTGTCAAAGCCTTTGCCGGAAGTGAAGGACTCGACCCCTAAGCTTTCTGTGAACACTTTAGTGCTTCAAAGGAACGGAGAACAGGACTTGGAAAAGATATCAAGATTCTTCGACTATAGGCATCTGGTTGTTGACGCGACAAACACGAAAAGAGCATGCAGTATGTGGGAAAACTTGAGGGATTCTCTGGATTTAGACTGCCATATAGTAAAGATAGACGGCTCGTACAGACGCGACTTTGACACTGAATAAGTGTTTTTTAACAATATATGATGTCGGAAAATGACAGAATAAAGTAAAATAAGTGAGAAAACAAACAATTTGGCAAAATAATGCGAAAAATATAAAAAAATGTTTGTACTTTTGCCGAACCTTTCGTGGACTCTGCTTAAAGTATGGTTGCGAGAGAATAGAAAGAAAAAGTAATAAAGATAAATAAAAATGAATATTGAAAGAAAAAATGTTGATGAGGTTAGTGCAGTTTTGACACTTAACATCAACAAGGCTGATTACTCAGAGAGAGTAGAGAAGGCTCTTAAGTCTATTCGCCAGCGTGCCAACATTCCTGGATTCCGTCAGGGTAAGGCTCCTCAGTCAATGGTTGACAAGATGTATCGTGGTAATGTTACTGCTGACGAGATCAACAAGTTCATCCAGGAGTCTCTTGACAACTACATGAAGGAGAACAAGATTAGCCAGATCTGCGAGCCTATGCTTTCAGAGGGTCAGGGAAATATCGATTTCGAGAACAATGATAATTTCACACTTTCTTTCGATATCGCTTTGCGTCCAGACTGCAAGATCAATTTGAAGGATCTTAAGGTTGCAAAGTATGAGATCGAGGTTGATGACAATATGGTTAACGACGCAGTTAAGAACTATACTGCTCGTTACGGTAACTACAACGAGGCTGAGGTTGCTGTAGCAGAGGACGTTGTTAAGGGTAATGTCAAGGAGAACAAGGAGAACGGTATCTCTGTAGAGAACGCTGTTCTTTCTCCAAGATTCTTGAAGAACGAGGATGCTAAGAAGATGTTCGTTGGTGCTAAGAAGGGTACTGTCGTAACATTCTCTCCTAAGGTTGCAATGGAGAACGAGGCAGAGATCGCTTCTTTCTTGAAGATCAAGAAGGAGGAGGTTGCTTCTATCGCTGATGAGTTCACATTCGAGGTAACTTCAATCACTCACTACACTGAGGCTGAGCTAAATCAGGAGTTGTTCGACAAGGCTCTAGGTGAGGGCGTTGTTAAGAGCGAGGCTGAGTTCAAGGACAAGATCAAGTCTGAGCTTACAGAGACTTTGGTTGCTGACAGCGACTACCGTTTCCAGATCGACCTTAAGGCTGCTGCTGCTGACGTTGTTAAGGGTATCAAGTTCCCTGAGGCATTCTTCAAGCGCGCTATCAAGGCTAGCCAGGAGAAGCTTGACGAGGCTAAGTTCGAGGAGAATTGGGCTGCAGAACTTGAGGAGTTCAAGTGGATGCTTGTTAAGGACGCTATCTTGGCTGACAAGAAGGTTGAGATCAAGCAGGAGGACCTTGTAAACTTCGCTAAGAAGGTTACTAAGGCTCAGTTTGCTCAGTACGGTATGGTTTCTCTTCCAGACGAGGTTTTGAACAACTACTCTAACGAAATGCTTAAGGACCAGAACCAGGTTCGCCAGATCGTTGAGAATGTTCGCGAGGAGAAGTTCGTTGAGGTTGCTAAGGCTGAGGTTAAGCTTGAGAACAAGAAGGTTTCTATGGAGCAGTTCCGCGCTCTATTCGAGGCTAAGTAATTCAAAGGCAAACGAATATAGAATAAGGGAGTTCTTCGGAACTCCCTTATTTTTTGTCTTTGTGCAGAGGCAGGGATATAAAAAACAAGACCGAGTTTGTGGCTCGGTCTTGTTTTTTGTATGAAGTAATGTATTTATAGATCTACATTTGGCATTGTTGCCCATCCCTTCTTGATATCTTCGTCAGTAGGAATGTAGTCGCCCATTTCACCATTGTTGAACTTCTCGTAAGCAACAAGGTCGAAGTAACCAGTACCAGTAAGACCGAATAGAATCTTCTTCTTCTCTCCTGTTTCCTTGCACTTCAAAGCCTCGTCAATAGCAACGCGGATAGCGTGAGAACTTTCTGGAGCAGGAAGAATACCCTCGACACGAGCGAACTGAGTGGCAGCCTCGAACACGCTTGTCTGCTCAACAGCTACAGCCTCCATCATTCCCTGAGCGTAAAGTTCAGAAAGAGTTGTTGTCATTCCGTGGAAGCGAAGACCTCCGGCGTGGCTTGCTGAAGGAATGAATCCGTTACCTAGAGTGTACATCTTTGCAAGCGGACAAATCTTTCCGGTATCGCAGAAGTCGTATGCATACTTACCTCTTGTAAAGCTAGGGCAGGAAGCAGGCTCAACAGCTATGAATCTGTAGTCGTTCTCTCCTCTTAGCTTCTCTCCCATAAATGGAGCGATAAGTCCACCAAGGTTAGAACCTCCACCAGCACAACCGATAATGATGTCTGGCTTAACACCATACTTGTCAAGAGCAGCCTTAGCCTCAAGACCGATAACACTCTGGTGAAGAAGTACCTGGTTCAAAACACTACCCAATACGTAGCGGTAGCCCTCTGTGTGAGTGGCAACCTCTACAGCCTCAGAGATTGCACATCCAAGGCTTCCTGTTGTGCCAGGGAACTCTGCAAGAATCTTGCGGCCGATTTCTGTTGTGTTTGATGGAGAAGGAGTGATAGATGCACCGTAAGTGCGCATAACCTCGCGGCGGAAAGGCTTCTGCTCGTATGAACACTTAACCATATAGACTCTACAGTCAAGGCCGAAATATGCGCTTGCCATTGAAAGTGCTGTTCCCCATTGACCTGCACCAGTCTCTGTTGTTACACCCTTCAAGCCCTGCTTCTTTGCATAGTACGCCTGAGCGATGGCAGAGTTAAGCTTGTGGCTTCCTGATGTGTTGTTTCCCTCGAACTTGTAGTAGATTTCTGCTGGAGTGCCAAGCATCTTCTCAAGGCAGTAAGCACGGACTACCGGAGAAGGACGGTACATCTTGTAGAAGTTTCTGATTTCATCCGGTATAGCAATGAAACGAGTTGTGTCGTCAAGCTCCTGCTCAACCAAATCTCTACAGAAAACAACGCTCAACTCCTCTGCTGTAAGAGGTTTTAGTGTAGCTGGATTTAGAAGTGGCGCTGGCTTCTTCTTCATGTCTGCACGAAGGTTGTACCATGCTGTAGGTATCTCGTCCTCCGAAAGATAAATTTTGTATGGAATTTCCTGTGACATATATTTATATGTTATATTTTTTCGTATTGCAAATTTAAAGAATAAGTTGCAATTTGACAATGTTGTTTGTCTATATCTTGCATTTTATTATAAATTATTAGGCTTCCTTTGTATTTTGAAGCTACATTTTATGGCTTTACTGCTCTTATGGAGAGTTTTTCGGTTCTTGCCTTCTCGTTCAATTTGTTTGCGGAAAGGTCGAACTGCAGACATTGAGCTTCTCCATTTTCTGCAACCGAAGAACTCCAATAGAAGCCCTGGTCTGTGTATATTGCTCCCCATTGAACATCACCGATTCCGGCGAAGGGAAGAAATAGCTTGTTTCCGTTAGGACCTGTAATCTCTTGCCCAGCAACGCCGTTCACCTCTGCCCATTCCCAAGCGCACTTTTCCTGCAGTTCCTTGAATTCTGCGGCAGTGGGTATTCTCCAGTCATTGTCCCAAAGAAGGGAAGCTATGTCGTTCTTTGCATTAAGTTCGTATTTGTAGGTCACTATCATGTCGTTATACAAGTCTAGCTTTTCCTGCATGACGTTAGTGCCCTCCAATCCCCATTGGAAGTATTGACCTCTTTCCTCCGGTTTGTTCGCTCCAACATTATATTTCGCCCACTTGACTGACAATCCAAGATCTACATATTCATGCTCGGGTATAGCCTCAACTTTCGTAATCTTATGAGCGCAAGAATTAAGAAGCAGTAGTGTGAAAAGTATAAGAAAATTTGATTTCATTGCTGTTGTTATTCTATTATCCGTGAAAATGTCCTAATCCGTCTTTTAGCCATGTATATCCCAGATATAAGAATGGTGTGGGAACTGCAAAGGCCAGAACGTATAGCATGTATGTAATCAGCCTAAGACCTATGTTCTTTCTTGCAACATAGCACTCTATTGCAAATAAAATGAATGATAATGAAGTATAGACTTGCAACATATTATCATATAAAATATTTACAAAGTACACTAATGGAACATAGCATCCTATCAACATTGCTGAACAAGTGAATATAGTGATGTTTTTCAGCTGTTTGTCTGTATGGGCAAAGCCTTCTAACGATTTGCTTACGGCTATAAAGTGCAGATAGCCGCAGAGGTATTGCAGTGCAATGCATCCAATACCTACACCGATATACATAATCTCTAAAAAATATCTAAAACCAATAACATCTTTTCTAGAAGGATGTGTTAACTCTGTTGTTAGGCATAGTAATACCCATGCGACGGCATATATAATCCAGATAACCTTTGTGAGAGACCAGTATAGTGATTTCTTGTTCATGTCCATAGTTTTATACTTTAAGATATGTTTCCCCAGTTCTCTTCTGCTTTTGCTCTTTCCTCCAATTCTTCAAAGAGGATGGCATTTGCCGGAGCGTTAAGTTCTGGATCTGCTTCAATAATCTTTACTGCGGCATCATGAGCTCTGTGCAGGATTTGGGTGTCAGTACTTAGGTCAGCAATCTTCATCTTTAGTGCAGTTCCGCTCTGCTGAGTACCTTCGATGTCGCCTTCGCCTCTAAGTCTCAAGTCCCACTCCGCTATGTCGAATCCGTTCGTAGAGCCAACCATAATGTCCATGCGTGTTTGAATAGTCTTGCTGATTTCTGTGTCAGTCATTAGCACGCAATAGCTTTGGTCTGCACCACGTCCAACACGTCCGCGAAGCTGATGCAGCTGGCTAAGTCCGAATCTTTCTGCACTTTCAATAAGCATGACGCTTGCATTCGGCACGTTTACACCCACTTCAATGACAGTTGTCGCTACAAGGATTTGGGAACGGCCGGACGCAAAATCCTGCATCTGCGAGTCTTTTTCTGCTGCCTTCATCCTTCCGTGAACCATACTTATATTATATTGTGGCTTCGGAAATACATGAAGCAGCTGTTCGTAGCCGCTCATCAGACTCTGATAGTCGAGCTTCTCGTTCTCGTCAATCAATGGATATACTATATACACTTGCCTTCCTTTGGCTATTTCCCTCTTTAGGAAGTCATATACCTGGTATCTGTTTGTGTCGAACTGATGGTATGTCATGACTGGCTTTCGTCCCGGAGGCATTTCGTCAATGGTTGAAACCTCAAGGTCTCCGTACATAGTCATTGCCAAAGTTCTTGGAATTGGAGTCGCTGTCATTACAAGGACATGAGGCGGCAGTGCATTCTTCGCTTGAAGTTTTGCCCTTTGGGCAACACCGAATCTGTGCTGTTCGTCAATGATGGCAAGACCAAGGCGCTTGAACTTTACGCTGTCCTCCAATAGTGCGTGCGTTCCTATAACAATGTTTATCTCTCCGCTTGCAAGCATTGGAAGAAGTTTCTTCCTTGTCGCCTGCTTTGTGCTTCCCGTAAGCAGAGCCACATTTATTCCGAGAGGTGACAGCTGCTGATATATGGTTTCAAAATGCTGGTTGGCAAGGATTTCAGTCGGCACCATCAGACATGCCTGGTAGCCGTTGTCAAGAGCTATAAGCATGCACATCGTTGCGACGAGAGTCTTTCCGCTTCCAACATCGCCCTGAAGCAGACGGTTCATCTGCTTCCCGCTTCTGCAGTCGTTGTAAATCTCCTTAATTACTCTCTTTTGCGCGCCAGTAAGAGGGAAAGGCAGATGTTTGCTGTAGAAGGTGTTGAAGATGTCGCCTATTGTGTTGAAAACATTTCCCACAAAGCCCTTGTTTCGCTTGTATGCGCGCTGGGCCTTCAGTTGAAGGTAGAAAAGTTCCTCGAATTTAAGTCTGTATTTTGCCTCTGCGAGCAGTCGGTCGTTCCCTGGCAAGTGAATGTTCACCAGAGCGTCGTGGTTGCTCATCAGCTTTAGTCCGTCAACAAGGTATTGAGGCAGATTTTCCGGAATAGGGTTTCTCTTGACAGTTCCCTCCAGTTCCTCCACTATTATGCTGCGCATAGTCGCACTTGTGAACTTCTTGCGCTTCATCTTTTCCGGGATGGAGTAGTGGCTCTGCTGCACGCCCATCACCTTCTTTTTCATGATGGATGTAGGGGTGTCGATTTCCGGGTGAGCCAGCTGCACCTTGTTGCCGAAGATTGTTGGTTTTCCGAAAACGATATATGTTACGTTCTCGTGATAAGTGCGCACAATGTAGTCTATTGCCTGAAACCATACAAGGTCCATATAGCTTTCCCCGTCAAAGAATTTTGCGGTAAGCCTTTGTCCTCGACCGGTTCCCGTGATTGCCATGTGCGTGATTTTGCCGCTCACCTGAATGTACTGGCTAGCTCCGTTTATTTCCTTAATCTTGTACATCCTGCTTCTGTCTATGTACTTCGAAGGAAACTGGTGCAGAAGGTCGTGCGCAGTCTCTATGCCCTCATCTTCAAGGATGGGAACGCACCAAGCCTTTACGCCAGGCAAATCCTGAACTGGAGTGTCTTTATAGAAGTTTTGTGCCACGGATGTCTATTTTCTTAGTAATGCCTCCGCCACGACCAGGTCGAAAGGTGTGGTCATCTTCACATTCTCTCTGTTTCCCTTTGACAAGGTTATGTTCACGCCATTTGCCTCGACTACGCTTGCATCGTCAGTAAAAGTGTCTCTGTAATCCAAATCGTATGCGGAACTGATTACAGAAAGACGGAATGTTTGCGGAGTCTGTACAAGCTTGAACTTCGAACGGTCCTCAGCCTTGCTTCCCCCGTTTCCCTGAATAGAACGTATGGAATCGACCGAATCAATAACAGGAATTGCTGTACCTTTAGCTTCGGCTGTGTTGTATGCTTCGACGATTGTTTCGCTTGACACCAAAGGTCTGACGCCGTCATGTATTCCGATTAGTGCGTCGTCATTTCCGCTGGCAAGCGATTTTACAAGAGTTAGTCCGTTTTTTACGGAATGAAATCTTGTTTTACCACCGTGCGCAATCTTGACGATACTGGCGTCAAAGTTGTCTTTCTGACAGCATTCCCTCCACATGTCCACATGCAATTCTGGGAGTACAAGCACGATGTCTATATCTCCGTTGAACGCAGAAAGGAAAGCCTCGACTGTACGGACAAGGATTGTTCTGCCTCCGATAGCCATAAACTGCTTAGGAATGTCGCCGCCCATGCGTGTGCCGCTGCCTCCTGCTACTATGATTGCATATTTTTTCATGTCCAGATGAAATGTAGTTGAATTAAAAGGTCAAAATCTATGAATCAGTCGCAAATATACAAATTTTAGATGAGATTTGGAGTTTTTTGTACTATAACTTTAATCGTAGTGTAAATAACCTTAACTGCAATGTCTGTTGGGTGACAAAATGGTGGAAGAAAGCAAGAAGTAAAGGAAAGTTCCTTTTTGCTTTTAATTGCACATGAACGGGGAAGCAAAAAAACAAATTGAGCGATTTTGTGGATAGAAATAGTGAATGTGTCAATGATATTTTCGTTTTAGGAGATTATTTGTCGCTTTTTTTTGACTGTGTAACATTTTTGTAACAATTTTTTAATACTTTTGCAATGAATTTCTAAGAAACATTAGAGAGAAAAATGAGTATTGTTTACATCGGAATAGTCGCATTCCCCTTGATTTTGTCATCATTTTTTTTGATGGCAAAAGGTGGTGGCTACGTTGTAAACATATTTTTTTTGGTGACAGGGATAACCTCTTCACCAAGGAACAGGATAATTAATCATAATAACAGATATTGATAATGGATACTATTCTGAATTTGCTGTCGCTGTTGGGTTCACTTGCTCTTTTCCTTTTTGGAATGAAGACAATGAGTGAAGGTTTGGAAAAGTTTGCCGGAGATAGGTTGCGCGCCATTCTTGCAGCGATGACAAAGAATAGAGTGATGGGAGTTTTGACCGGATTTCTAGTCACTACCTTGATTCAGTCGTCGAGCGCCACAACAGTGATGGTTGTGAGTTTCGTAAACGCAGGACTGATGAACTTGACTCAGGCGATAGGTGTAATTATGGGTGCCAATGTCGGTACTACCGCTACAGCCTGGTTGATTTCAGTAGTTGGATTCAAGGTAAATATCGCGGCGCTGACATTACCGTTGTTATGTGTCGGAATGCCGCTAATATTCAGCAGCAAGAGTAAAAGAAAGAGTGTCGGAGAGTTTATATTTGGTTTCGCCTTCCTTTTCATGGGATTGGGTTACCTTAATGTTTCTGCAGAAAATCTTGATATTAAAACTTATGTAGCCAACATGCTTGCCACAGTGGCTGACGGAGGCTTCCTTACAATTCTCCTTTTCGTGTTGGTGGGTGCTTTGGTTACAATGTTAGTTCAGGCTTCAGCGGCAACCATGGCAATTACGATGATGCTTTTCAGCATGAACATTCCAGGATTCGGTTTCGAGCAGGCTGCTGCTTTGGCGATGGGACAGAATATCGGAACAACAATCACTGCATTTATGGCTTCACTTACAGCAAACACACAGGCAAGGCGTGCGGCTTTGGCACACATGTTCTTTAATGTGTTCGGTGTGGTTGTTGTTTTGTTCATCTTCTATCCGTTCTGTGATGCTGTTACTTGGTTTGTTTCAAAGTTCCCTCCAACAGATAACTATAACAACTACCTTCTTTCTACTTTCCATACAGCATTCAACATCTTCAACACATTGCTTTTGATTGGCTTTGTTAAGCACATAGAGATGCTGGTTTGCAGAGTGTTGCCTATGCAGGAGAATCCAGAGAACAACGAGAATCGTTTGGTGTTCATTTCCGGAGGTTTGCTTTCAACTGCAGAGCTTTCAATCCTGCAGGCTAACAAGGAGATTGTAGTGTTCGGAGAGCGTTGCCGCAGAATGTTGTCATTTGTGCCTGATACTTTGACAAGCAAGAATAATGAGGAATTCGAGAAGGCCTACGGTAAGCTGCGCCATTACGAGCAGATTACTGACAATATGGAGGATGAAATCGGAAAGTACCTTGGCTTGGTAGGTGAAGGACGATTGAGTGGAGAATCCAAGAACTCTATTTCCTGTATGCTTCGCGAGATAGGCGAGTTGGAAAGCATCGGTGACAGTATATTCCACCTTGGCCGTACAATTTCCCGACTACGTGAATACGGAGAAGAGACTTTCACTGAAGAGCAGATGACTAACATAAATAAGGCTCTTGGCATTGTTGACGAGTCTTTGGTGGCAATGGTAAAGGTTCTTTCTCTTCCAGAGGAGAAGAAAGTCAATTTGAAGGAAAACATCGGTATCGAGGACGAGTTGAACGAGCTACGAACAAGATGCACAGAAAAGAACGTAGAGGCAATCAATAATAAGGAATACAGCTACCGCCTAGGAACATACTACATCGACTTTATCAATGAGTGTGAGAAGGTAGGCGACTATGTGATGAATGTTGTGCAGGCTGTCGCTAAGATGCGTGAGTCCATTTGATTACAATAACATGGTGAGACGTTTCTGTTTCTCGTTTTGGCTTGCAGTGTTTCCGCTGTTCGCCTTTCCGCAAACCGCGGATGTCGCCGAATACTCGATGTACGAGGTTTATCAGTCCGGTGACGCGACTTTGATAAAGGCTGTGAAGGAGAAAACTGAAAGCTATGTGCTGCGGTTTACTTTGGGCAGAACCAAGGCAATGAATGTTGTGCTGGGTTCTAAAGGCGATGCCTTGGTGACGCTGAAAACAATTCTTGACAATAACCGTGATTACAGAGTGCTGTTCAAACTCGACAATCCGTCAAACAATACAGCGGGCTATTTCCTGAAGCGTTCCAATAGTGCGACTATGGTCAGGTTCTATGAAGGGTTGGACATGAACACCTATGCAGAGATTCCATTGAAAAAGTTGCAGAGAATTTACGACAAGTTGTCTAACTAACGAAATAAAAAATAGCGGGTCAATCGACTCGCTATTTTGTTGTGTGTGTGTATTTCCTCTGTTAGAAGCTAACCTTAACTCCTCCCATTGCTGTGGCCTTAGGCATTGGGTAGCCGTCTATCAGCTCATATTTTTGTGCAAGAAGATTCTCTCCTTTTACCCAAAACTGAATGTACTTGTTGAGGCTATACTTTGCAGTAGAGTTTAGAAGTGTAGCATTCTCCTTCTTTTCGTTTTCTCCTACTGAGGTGTAAAGTCCGGCAAGTTGTTGCAATCCAAGTGAAACCATCCACTTGTTGTTTTTGCTTTGCCAATTTGCGCCTAAATAACCTTTGTATGTAGGAACGGACACAAGTTTGT